>NZ_JBVJFF010000005.1:33590-350750 GCF_055587985.1 Streptomyces sp. NPDC046335
AACGTGCACCCCACCCTACCCAGCCCCCTGTGCCACGGCGTCATCGACAAGAGCGGGCTCGTACACCTGTTCGGCTACTACCCCCCCCCCCCCCCCCCCCCCCCCCCCCCCCCCCTACCCCCCCCCCCCCCCCCCCGCGGCCGCGTTCGGTGAGGGCACTCACCACAGGCGCTCAGGCCCCCTGTGTCTCCTGTGTCTCCTGTGTCCCGTGTGTCCCCTGCGTCTCCCCCAGGACCGCGGGGCGGCGCGAGGCGATGACCTTCTTGGCCAGCGCGCGCGGGCTGGTGAGGAAGCCCCAGCCCCACGACATGTGCATCGTCGCGAGCGCCACCGGGATCTGGAGGCGGGCCTTCAGCGGCAGCCCCTTGCCCGCGGGGACGGAGCCCGCCACGATCGCCGCGAGGTAGCCGCCGGGGATCACGAAGCCCCACGGCGTCAGGGCCGCGCCGACCACGATGCCCGCCGCTATCGCGCAGACCGCGGTCGGCGGCGCGAGGTAGCGGAGGTTGATGGAGCCCTCGTGGTAGCGCGCGACGACGTGGCGCCAGCGGCCGTAGTCCTTGTACTGCTTGGCGAGGGCCTTCACGCTCGGCCGCGGGCGGTAGGAGACCTTCAGCTCGGGCGAGAACCAGATGAGGCCGCCGGCCTCGCGGATGCGGAAGTTCAGCTCCCAGTCCTGGGCGCGGATGAACTCCACGTTGTAGCCGCCCTGCCGCTCCAGGGCCTCGCGGCGGAAGACGCCGAGGTAGACCGTGTCGGCCTGCTGGGCCTCGCCGCCGGTGTGGAAGGCGGCGTTGCCCACGCCGATCTTCGACGTCATGGCGGCGGCGACCGCGTGCTCCCAGTCGTTCTGGCCCTCGGCGTGCATGATGCCGCCGACGTTCATCGCGCCGGTCTCCGCCAGGAGGCGGACCGCGGTCGTGATGTACCCCGGCGAGAGCGCGGCGTGGCCGTCCACGCGCACCACCACCGGGTACCGGGACGCCTTGATGGCGGCGTTCAGCGCCGCGGGGGTGCGCCCCGTCGGGTTCGGCACCGTGTGCACCCGGGGGTCTTCGGCGACCAGCTCGGCGGCGATCTCGTCCGTGCGGTCGGTGGAGGGGCCGAGCGCGACGACGACCTCCATCTCACCCGCGTACTCCTGACGCAGGATCGCGTGGACTGCCTCGCGCAGGTGCCGTTCCTCGTTGAGGACGGGCATGATCACGGATACGGCTGGAGGCTGCGCCTCGGACTTCGCGTTCATCACGCGTCACGTTACCGCGAATGGGGGACACGGGCGCGCGCCGTCCGGGTCGCTACCGCGGGCCGCATTTCGTATGGCATTACGTTTCTCGGGTCCCCCGGCCGTCGACCACTCCCGGCCCAGGTCCGTTATCCGCGGAGGTGTCCTTCACGTGCCCGCACCGCCCCGCCGCCCCGCCTTCCCACCGCGCCGCCCCCGGCCGCCGCAGCAGGAGCACGGGCCCGCCCCGCGGAGGCACGTGGGGCGCCGGAAGCGGCCGCGGTGGGGGATGCGGGCGGCGGTCGCGAGTTCCGTACTCGTGCTCGCCGCGGCCGGGATCGGGCACTCCGTGGTCACGACGCTGGACACCGGGATCAAGCGGATCGACGCCTTCAAGGACATGAAGAACCGGCCGCCCGCGGGCAACGGCATGAACGTCCTGCTGGTCGGCACCGACGGCCGCGACAAGATCACGTCCGCGGAGAAGGCGAAGTACCGCCTCGGGGGCGCGCCCTGCCACTGCACGGACACGGTCATGATCGTGCACATCTCGGAGAACAGGGACCGCGCGAGCGTCGTCAGCCTGCCCAGGGACTCGTACGCCGAGCTGCCCGCGCACACCGACCGGAACACCGGCAAGCGGCACGACCCGCACCCCAACAAGCTCAACGCGGCGTTCGCGGAGGGCGGGCCGAATCTGACGGTGCGGACCGTGGAGAGCATGACGAAGGTGAAGATCGACCACTATCTGGAGGTCGACTTCCTCAGCTTCATGAAGACGGTGGACGTGCTCGGCGGGGTGGAGATCTGCACGGCCAAGGCGCTCAACGACTCCCACACCGGCCTCGACCTGCCGGTCGGCACCCACGCGCTGAACGGCGGCCAAGCCCTCCAGTACGTGCGTTCGCGGTACGTGGACGGGGCCTCCGACCTCGGCCGGATGCAGCGCCAGCAGAAGTTCCTCGCGGCGCTCATCGCGAAGGCGACCAGCAGCGGCGTACTGCTGAATCCGGTCAAGTTCCGCGACGTCACCCGGACCCTGCTGGGCTCGGTCCGTGCGGACAAGGGCTTCGGTACGGGCGAGATGCTGGACCTCGGGCGGGCGATGCGGAGCTTCTCGCCGTCGTCGTCGGAGTTCACGACCGTGCCGCTCGCGGCGGACGCGGAGGCGGAGCTGCCGGGCATCGGATCGACCCTGAAGTGGCACCCGTCGAAGGCCGCGAAGCTGTTCGACGCGCTGCGCGAGGACCGGCCGCTCGCCGCGCACAACGGGCCCAAGGCGACGCTGGTCAGCGTCTCGCCGCAGCAGATCCAGGTGCAGGTGGAGAACGGGGCGGCGATGCCCGGGCTCGGCAAGCGCGTCGACTCGGCGCTGCGGTCCTCCGGGTTCCTCACCACGGGGACGCCGACCGACGTGCCGAACGCCGCTGAGGCTCCGGCCCCGCGCACCGTCGTCGCCTTCGACCCCCGCTGGGACCGCTCGGCCAAGACCCTCGCGACGGCCCTGCCGGGGTGCGAGCTGCGGAAGGTCGAGGGCCAGGGCCCGGTCCTGAAGGTGATCGCGGGGCGGGACTACAAGGGGGTGCGACCGGTACGGGCGGAGGACACGCTTCAGGGCGAGTTCGGCGTGGTCACCGGGGACCAGGTCGCCTGCCCCTGATCAGGTCCGCCCTCAGTCGTCTGATCAGCTCCGCCCTCAGTCGTCGAAGCCCTCGGCGGCCCGCGCCTCCCGGAGCTCCTTGATCGCCCGGCGGCGCGCGAGGCGGTGCGTCCGGCGGATCTGGGCCTCCTGGTAGCGGCGGCGGTCGCGGTCGGTCTCCGCGATGACCGGAGGGACCGTACGGGGCTTGCCGTCCGCGTCGACGGCGGCGAAGACGAGGTAGGCGGAGCCGACCTGCTGGGCGGGCGTCGACTCGTTCCAGCGCTCGGCGAGGACCCGGACGCCGACCTCCATGGAGCTGCGTCCGGTCCAGTTGACCTGGGCCTTCACATGCACCAGGTCACCGACGCGGACCGGTTCGAGAAAGGCCATCTCGTCCATGGACGCGGTGACCGCGGGGCCGCCCGAGTGCCGTCCCGCGACGGCTCCTGCCGCGTCGTCCACCAGTTTCATGATCACACCGCCGTGCACCGTCCCGAGGAGGTTGGTGTCGCCGTGGGTCATGATGTGGCTGAGCGTGGTGCGGGACGCCGAGGTCGGCTTGCCGGGGACCGCCCCGGGGTCCTGGGGGTTTTCCCCCGAAATGGACGCTGCCGGACCGGTGGCCTGATCTGTCATGCCCTCCACCCTATGCCGGACCTGTCTCGGCCCATGCCCGGGCCTCTGTGCATCAGCTCTGCAACAGCCCTGGCCCGAAATCCCGACCGCCCTGTAAGTGGCGCGGCCCGGCACTGCACACTGGGCCACATGAGCGATTGGCCAGACGATCAGGCGGGCGGCCGCGGGTACGGCCGCGGCAGCGGCAATCCCCGGCCCGACGGTGCCCGCGTGATGCGGCACGTCCAGCGCGGCCGGCCCTCGCAGCCCGCGGGCCCGCCGCCCGGCGGCGTCCCGCAGCAGTCCGGGTACGGCGACGGCGACGGCGGGTCGTACGGCGACGCCCGCGACGACGTCTTCGAGCCGCGCACCCCGAACCAGCGGGAGCACGCCCAGGGCTACGACAGCGGCTACAACACCGGCCAGGTCTACGGCGGGCAGGGCGGTCAGGGCGGCGGTGACGGCGGTGCGGGACAGCCGCCGCGCGCCCCGCGCCCCGCGCCGAACTGGCGCCGCCGCATCAAGATCGGGTCGATCACGCTGGTCTCGGTGCTCGTCGTGACGACGGTCGCCACGTACTTCTGGGCGGACGGCAAGCTCAAGCGCGAGGTCGACCTCTCCAAGGTCATCGAGCGTCCCGACGGCGGCGCGGGCACGAACTACCTGATCGTGGGCTCCGACAGCCGCGAGGGCATGTCCGACGAGGAGAAGAAGCAGCTCCACACGGGCTCGGCCGACGGCAAGCGCACGGACTCGATGATGATCCTGCACGTCGCGGACGACGGCGGGAACACGATGATCTCGCTGCCCCGCGACTCGAACGTCACGATCCCCTCCTTCAAGGGCGCGGAGTCCGGCAAGCTCTACCCGAACCAGGGCCGCCAGGTGAAGCTCAACGCCGCGTACGCGGAGGACGGTCCCGAGCTCCTCGTAAGGACCGTCGAGTACAACACCGGCCTCAAGATCGACCACTACGCCGAGATCGGCTTCGGCGGCTTCGCGAAGATCGTGGACGCGGTCGGCGGTGTCGAGATGGACATCCCCAAGGGCTTCAAGGACAAGAAGTCGGGCGCCGACTTCGAGGCGGGCAAGCAGACCCTCGACGGCGAGCAGGCGCTCGCCTTCGTCCGTACGCGGTACGCGCTGCCCGGCAGCGACCTGGACCGCACGAAGAACCAGCAGAAGTTCCTCGCGGCCCTCGCCAATCAGGCGGCGACGCCCGGCACGGTCATGAACCCGTTCAAGCTCTACCCGACGATGGGCGCGGGCCTGGACACGCTGATCGTCGACAAGGACATGGGACTCACCGACGTGGCCTCCATGTTCTGGGCGATGAAGGGCGTCACCGGCGGCGACGGCAAGTCCATGAACATGCCGCTCGCGGGCTCGGCCGGCGGCAACCTCCTCTGGGACAAGACGAAGGTCAAGCAGCTCGTCAAGGAGCTCAACAACGACGACAAGGTGACCGTCTCGGGCGACTGAGGCCGCCGCCGGGCGACTGGGCCGCCCCGGGTACAACTGGGGCCCTCCCGGGGGCCGGTGTGCCCGGGGCCGGTGTGCCGGTGTACCCCGAACGCCCCGCCCGCCGCGAACCCCCGGCTCCGGCGTGCCACGGTGGTGCAGACCTGCCACCGCGATCTCCGGAGCCTCTAGTCATGGCGGATCTACAGGACGAACTCAACACCACCGCCGAGGCCGGGGAGCGGGTCCCGCTCCCTGACCCGGCCGAGCTCCTCCCCGAGATTCCCGAGCCGCTCCCCGCACCGGACCTCGATTCCGCACCGGACTGCGACTCCGCGCCGGCCGCCGGGCCCGGAACGGAGGCACGCGCGCGTGCCCTGCTTGACGCGCACCCCGTCGCCGACGGCTACAGCGGTCTGCCGTGGACGCTGCGCGAGCTGCCCTGGCACGACTTCGAGACGGGCGACCAAGGCCTTCAGAGCGACATCCCCCGGCTGCGCGCGGGCGGCGTCGGCGCGCAGCTCTGGTCGGTGCACGTGCCCGCGGGGCTGAGCGGTGACCGGGCCGTCGCGGAGACCCTCGAACAGATCGACTTCGTCCAGCGCGTCGTCCGCGCCCACCCCGAGGCGCTGCGGCTCGCCCGCGACGCCTCGGAGGCCGCCGACGCGCGCAACTGCGGGCGCATCGCGACGCTGATCGGTCCGGCCCGCGGTGCCGCGCTCGGCGGCTCGCTCGGCACGCTGCGCGCGCTGCGCAGCCTCGGAGTGTGCGCGGTCACGCTCTCCGGTACGCCGTGGGCGGGCCCGGGCGGTCTCACCGCCTTCGGCGAGGAGGTCGTACGGGAGATGAACCGGCTCGGGGTGCTCGCGGACCTCTCCGGCGCCTCCGATGCGACGGCGCGGCGGGCCCTCGCGGTCTCCAAGGCTCCGGTGCTCTTCACCCGCTCCGGCGCGCGGGCCGTGCGCGAGCACCCGGCGAACCTCCCGGACGAGCTGCTCGCCGCGGTGGGCGCCGCCAAGGGGCTGTGCCTGGTGCCGCTGGCCGTCGAGCGGACGGGCGGCTCGGTGGGCGACGTCGCGGACCATCTCGACCATGTGCGCCGCCTCGCGGGCGCGGAGTGCGTGGGGCTCTCCGGTACGTACGACACTCCGTACCCGCACCCCGAGGGGCTCGCCGACACCGCCGGGTACCCGCGGCTGATCGCCGAACTCCTTGAACGGGGCTGGCCCGAGGCCGACATCGCGCTGCTGACCTGGGGCAACATGCAACGCGCCCTGCGCGGCGCGGACTTCACGGCGCGTGCCGCGCGGCTGCGCAGGGCGGCGTCCACGGCGCGCATGGAGCACCTGGACGGCTGACCTCCGTCCTCCTCAGCAGGCGCAGAGGCAGAACGGGTGTCCCGCGGGGTCGGCGTAGACCCGCCAGGTGCGGGCGCGGTCGTCGGCTTCGAGGACGGTGGCGCCGAGCTTCAGGACCTCCTTCTCGGCGGCGTCCATGTCCTCCACGGTGAGGTCCAGGTGGAACTGCTGCGAGCCGTCGGGGCGCGGCCACACGGGCGGTACGTGTCCGGGGGCCTCCTGGAAGGCCAGGGCCGTGCCGCCGTGGCCTTCGAGGTCGTACCACCCCTCGTCGCCCTTGCTGGGGGTGCCGCCGATGACGGCGGCGTAGAACTCCGCGAGGGCCAGGGGGTCGGGACAGTCGAGGACGACGGCGCCGAGCTTGGCGAAAGCCATGATTCCTCCAGGGAGAGCATTACCACTTGCCCGGCCTCAGCCGGTAACGGTTACTTGATAGTCCCGCAATGGCGGTAACGTCGCAACCATGAATGCCAGAACGCCCGCTCCGGGAGGGCTCTCGCTGGTCCAGGAGCTGGTCAACACGCTGGACGTGGAGTCGGGCGCGGACTCGCTGGACACGGCGGCGGGGCGGAACGCCTTCGGCCTCGCTCCCGGGGACGTGGCGGCGGCGCGGGAGCTGCGGGAGTCCCTGCGGGCGGCCTGCCTCGCCCACGCCGGGCATCCGCCGCACGGGCCGGTGCGTGACCTGACGGAGCTGCTCGCGGCGGGGCCGCTGGTGGTACGGGTCGACGACGGGACGGGCGCCGCGTCACTCGGCCCCGCCGACGCGTCCACCCTCACGGCACGGGTGGCGTCGGCGATCGCCGAAGGCATCACGGAGGGCACCTGGCAGCGCCTCAAGGCCTGCGAGGCGGCGGACTGCCTCTGGGCCTACTACGACCGCAGCCCGGCGGGCCGCGGCCGCTGGTGCGACATGTCCGTCTGCGGAGCCCGCGCGAAAATGCGGGCATACCGGGCCCGGAAGGGCGCGGGGGCCGCGGCTACGGGGGGCGGCGGCTGACGCCACACCGCTACCCGGCGGAGATACGGGCCCGCGGTCGAAGGCAGGTCCCGCAGCCGTGGCCGGGGCTGGTCAGGCCGTGGGCCTGCCCATCGCTCGGTAGGTCCAGCCTGCGGCGCGCCAGGTCTCGGGGTCGAGGGCGTTGCGGCCGTCGAGGATGACCGGGGTCGTCGCCGCCGAGGCGAGCTCCGCCGGGTCCAGGTCGCGGAACTCGCGCCACTCCGTGAGGTGCAGGACGACGTCCGCGCCGCGTACCGCCTCCATCGCCGTGTCCGCGTAGCCGAGGGTGGGGAAGAGGCGGCGGGCGTTGACCATGCCCTTCGGGTCGTACACCGTGACCTGGCCGCCCTGGAGGTGGATCTGGCCGGCGACGTTGAGGGCGGGCGAGTCGCGGACGTCGTCGGAGTCCGGCTTGAACGTGGCGCCGAGCACCGCGACCCGCTTGCCGAGGAAGGCACCGCCGCCGAGCGCCTCGCGCGCCATCTCGACCATCTGGCCGCGCCGCCGCATGTTGATGGAGTCGATCTCGCGGAGGAAGGTCAGCGCCTGGTCGGCGCCGAGCTCACCGGCGCGCGCCATGAACGCCCGGATGTCCTTCGGCAGGCAGCCGCCGCCGAAGCCGATCCCGGCCCGCAGGAACTTCTTCCCGATCCGGTCGTCGTGCCCCAGCGCCTCGGCCAGCTTCATGACGTCACCGCCCGCGGCCTCGCACACCTCTGCCATGGCGTTGATGAAGGAGATCTTCGTGGCGAGGAAGGAGTTCGCCGAGGTCTTCACCAGCTCGGAGGTCGGGAAGTCCGTGACGACGAAGGGCGAGCCCTCCGCGATCGGCGTCGCGTACACCTCGCGGAGCAGCTTCTCCGCACGCTCACTGCGTACGCCGACCACGATGCGGTCGGGGTGCAGCGTGTCCTTGACGGCGAAGCCCTCCCGCAGGAACTCCGGGTTCCAGGCCAGCTCGACCTGGTCGCCCGCCGGGGCCAGCTCCGTCAGGCGCGCCGCGAGCCGGTCCGCGCTGCCCACCGGCACGGTGGACTTGCCCACGACGAGCGCAGGCTTGGTGAGGTGCTTGGCGAGGGACTCCAGGGCGGTGTCCACGTAGGACATGTCGCAGGCGTACTCACCGTGCTTCTGCGGGGTGTTCACGCAGATGAAGTGGACGTCGCCGAAGTCCGCGGCCTCCGCGGGGTCCATCGTGAAGCGCAGCCGCCCGCTGGCGCCCTCGATCCCGGCGACGTGCTTGCGCAGCAGCTCCTCCAGGCCGGGCTCGTACATCGGGACCTCGCCCCGCTGGAGCATCTCGATCTTGTCGGGTACGACGTCAAGGCCGAGCACCTCGAAGCCCAGTTCGGCCATGGCCGCGGCGTGCGTGGCGCCGAGATAGCCGGTGCCGATCACAGTGATCTTGAGGGCCATGCGGTGCTCCAGAGGTGTGCGGGCTGCGGTGCGCGACCGAGCATAGTCGGGCGTGCGCCGGAGCCTCACGGGGCATGATTCCCGGGGCTTCACCAGGCGGGTGCCCGGCTGTCGCCAAGCTCACGTATCCGTTCGCGCGGGCGCACCACTAAAATTCGGGTTACTTAACGGTAATTAGCATCCTTGGAGCGTGAGAGACCTTGGCCGGATCGGCTGATTTCGACCTGTACCGCCCGTCCGAGGAGCACGACATGCTCCGGGACGCGATCCGCTCGCTGGCCGATGCGAAGATCGCGCCGTTCGCCGCCGCCGTGGACGAGGAGGCCCGCTTCCCGCAGGAGGCCCTCGACGCGCTGGTCGCCAACGACCTGCACGCGGTGCACGTACCGGAGAGCTACGGCGGCGCGGGCGCCGACGCCCTGGCCACCGTCATCGTGATCGAGGAAGTCGCGCGCGCCTGCGCCAGCTCCTCGCTCATCCCCGCCGTGAACAAGCTGGGCTCGCTGCCCGTCATCCTCTCCGGCTCCGAGGAGCTGAAGAAGAAGTACATGACGCCGCTCGCCAAGGGCGAGGGCATGTTCTCGTACTGCCTCTCGGAGCCCGACGCCGGTTCGGACGCCGCCGGCATGAAGACCAAGGCGGTCCGCGACGGCGACTCGTACGTCCTGAACGGCGTGAAGCGCTGGATCACCAACGCGGGCGTCTCCGAGTACTACACGGTCATGGCCGTCACCGACCCGGCCAAGCGCTCGAAGGGCATCTCCGCGTTCGTCGTGGAGAAGGGCGACGAGGGCGTCTCCTTCGGCGCGCCGGAGAGGAAGCTCGGCATCAAGGGCTCCCCCACGCGCGAGGTCTACCTCGACAACGTCCGCATCCCCGCCGACCGCATGATCGGCGACGAGGGCACGGGCTTCGCGACCGCCATGAAGACCCTGGACCACACCCGCATCACCATCGCGGCGCAGGCCCTCGGCATCGCCCAGGGCGCGCTCGACTACGCCAAGGGGTACGTCCAGGAGCGCAAGCAGTTCGGGAAGCCGATCGCGGACTTCCAGGGCATCCAGTTCATGCTGGCCGACATGGCGATGAAGATCGAGGCCGCGCGCCAGCTCACGTACGCCGCCGCGGCCAAGTCCGAGCGCGGCGACAAGGACCTCACCTTCCAGGGCGCGGCCGCCAAGTGCTTCGCCTCCGACGTGGCCATGGAGGTCACGACGGACGCCGTCCAGCTCCTCGGCGGCTACGGCTACACCCGCGACTACCCCGTCGAGCGGATGATGCGCGACGCGAAGATCACCCAGATTTATGAGGGTACGAATCAGGTGCAGCGGATCGTGATGGCCAGGAACCTGCCGTAACTGGGTTTTCGCAGGTCATCGGCCATTTTTGATGGCTCGCGGGCCGTGATCGGCTTCCGGTCCGTTCGAGTCCGTTTCGGGCTGATCATGGGCGTCATGCTGGGGAAATCCTGGGCTGGCACTGGGCCTGGAACGCCCCCTGACCTGCACAAACGAGAAGGCCCCCGGCGTGCTGCCGGGGGCCATTCGTCTGGCTGGGGTCAGGCTACGTCCGACCGCTCTTCGGGCTCGTCCGCCCCAGGGGTGAGCATGGTGGCAATGGCCGCCCGGCCTCGCTGCTCCGCGCCCTCGAAGATGTAGTGGTAGTGCTCGCGCAGTACGTCAGTGCTGCCGTGCCCCATCCAGTCCGCCACGTCGTTCTCGGGCACGCCCGCGTACAGCAGGCGGGACCCGTAGTAGTGCCGGAAGGAATGCGGCTTGCAGTACTCCACCCCGCCCTTCGTCAGGGCTTCCAACCAGATCTGCCGGTAGAAGTACGAGGCGTACAGGTATCCCTTACGGGTGACGTTGGGGAACAGCAGGCGTTCAGGTCCCCAGACGCCATGGTTCTTGATGTGGCGACGCAGCTCGAACGCGACGTTCGGCGGTAGAGGGACGGTGCGGCCCGGCTCCTCTTCCTCACGCGCCTTGATGTGGCGTCGCTGAACGGCACTGTTCTTCCCCGACTCGGACTCGCCGTCCTCCGCGATCTGGAAGTCAACGCGCAGGACCTCGGCCTTGAAGTCGATCTGGTCACGTGAGACGGCCATGGCTTCGCCGATCCGCAACCCACACCCAGCCATGAGCCACAGCATCGCTCTGTACCGGGCCGGAGCGCCGTCGAGCATCGCCAACACTTCTCGCGTCGTGAGCCGACGAGCCTTGCTCTTGTGCTCGCGGATTTCCTTGGCGCGGCTACCCGCGTGTCGGATCTTCTTGCACGGGTTGCGGCCGATGATCTCGTTGATCACGGCCCAGTCCATCATTCCGGAGAAGAACGAGAACCGTTGACGCCGCGTACGGGCTGACAGCTTCCGGTCCTGTTCCATCCACAACAACCACTGCTCAATGTCCGCCACCTTCAGAGAAACGATGGAGCGAGCCTTGAAGAACGGTTCGATGGTCGTGTTGAGAATGGATCGGTACTGCTTCTTGGTGCTGTTAGTCAGCTTCCGTTGATTCGTCCACTGGTCCCAGACTGCGGTTACTGGCTGCTTTCCCAGGCGGTCATCCAGGTACGTTCCCGCGTCTAGTTCTTGTTCCTTCCGCTTCCGGTGGTCATCCGCGCGCTTCTTTGTGTCGAAGCTCTTCTGCCGCTGCTTACCGTCAGGGTCGTACCAAAATGTCGTCCACTTCTTCGGATCGTCCTTCGATTTCGCCACCCAAGCCCTTGCCATTGCTTCCCGCCCCTTCTGACTGGCGAGCCCGTCGTGGGCTCTGAGCGCCAGTCTGAGCATGTACCACCCTGGGTTGTCAACCTAGGGTGGTCCACCCTGGGTGGTGTACAGTGGGAGGCATGGAAGCAGATGAGAGCGGGTTCGAGATCAGCCAGCAGCAAGGAAGCTGGGTGGTCCGGATGTGGTGGCCGGCCGGGCCCGTGACGGGGGGGCCGCAGCGCATGACGGTGGAGCCCGCCGACGATGCGACCCCCCGTGATGTTGTGCGAGGCATCTCCACGACGGTGCTCCGCAGGCTGGACATCGCGGCAGCGATGAACGTGGCCAAGGCGGCCCCAGAGGCTCAGCGCACGTTGGAGGACGTTGCCCGGAAGCTCGATGAGTCAGGGCAGGCAGCCGGGCTGCTCCTCGCCAATGAGGGCGTGTCCGAGCGCTACTTGGCGATGCTGTCCGCCACCTATACCGGCATGGCGGACAGCGGCGCTCCGGCACCTGTCCCGTGGCTGGCCCGATTGACCGGGCGTCGTCCCGAGACCGTCAAGGACCACTTGAAGAAGGCTCGACGGGACGGTTTCCTGAGCACGCTGGCCGGAAAGGCCGGAGGTGAACTGACGGAGAAGTCTCTAGCTGTACTGGATGCCATGGCTGATACGACCAGATAGCCAGTCTCTTCCAACTTCATATCCCACATGCCCCCGAGGCGACTCGGGGGTTTGTTATTTCCGGAGGGCCGATTGACCAAGCTCATGACTGTGGATGACGTGGCCGACTACCTGGCCAAACCTCGTAGTTGGGTTTATTCACCTGCCAAGTCCGAATCAAAGGATTGCTGCGCCATGCGTAAGACCGTTCTCATGCCCGTTGAAAAGGTCCTGTGCGACGCCCACATAGCGCGTGACGGTTCCGAGGTAGAGGCGACGGACACCCTGATGCTGGGGCGACATTCCTGGGACCTGTGCCTGGAACACAACGTCATCTTCGGCCGCTACCTCTGCGATGCCTTGGGGACACCGTCCGAGGGAGCGGCGGTAACGACTGAACCTGAGCCCGTGCCTGTGGACGAGCCGTCGCCTGTGGTGGCGGAGTGCGAGGCAGAGGACGTGAGCGAGGAAGCGAACGAGCCTGAGCATGTGCGATCCGTGGTGATCGCGGGGGAAGTGCCGGGCTACGAGTGGAACGACGCGCGGGAAGCTGTCCGCAACCTGGGCTATGAGGTGGTCGGCCGTGCTGACGACAGCACGACGCTGCTGATCCTGGGGGAGGGTGGCGACCGCAACGGGACGAAGCTGGGGGACGCGTCAGAGCGTGGCATCCCCGTGATGGACGTGCGGGCTCCGGGCCGGTTCCGGGATGCGATCCGGGCCGGTGAGTTGATCGGTGGTGACCCGCTTCCCGAGCCTGCCAAGGTCGGCCCCAAGGCCATGTCCGAGCGGGAGCGCAACCGTGCTGTACGGTCCCATCGGTCGCGCGGTCCGCAGGATCGGCCCGTTCCTGGAGGCGGACCCCTTGGGGGTGTACGTGGCCGCTCTGTCGATGTGGTCGGCCGCGATCGGCGGAACGGTCAAGGTCTCGTCCCGTGGCAGCAACCGGCCGGTGCTGCTGTGGTCAGCCCTGGTGGCCGGGACAGGCAGAGGCAAGGGAACCGCGCTACGGGCCGCCCATCATGTCCTGGACGAGTCCCTGGGACGCTTCCTGGCAACGCACATCACCTCCGGGATCACCTCCGGGGCGAGCATGGTCAATCACCTGTGGGAGCAGCAGGAAGCCACGACTGAGACCGAGCATGGGCGGGACGTGCGGGCTCTGGTGGTGGAGGAAGAGTGGTCGGAAGTTCTCCGCAGGGTCAAGCTGGATGCGTCGTTCACGACCAAGCTCCGAGCCGCGTGGGACGGGGCTACGCTCCGGAACACCACCAAGGAAGAAGCGCAAGAAGTGCGCGACCCTGCGATGGTCCTGCACTGCCACGTGACGCCGTCCGACTGGACCAAGTACGTGGGGGAGTCGGAAGCGGCCGGAGGCTCGTACAACCGCATCCTGCCCTTCCTTCTGGGATCAGTGCCCATGCTGGACGACGACCGCGTGACTCCGCCCGTGGTGGACGGCAGTGACCTGTCCGATGCCTACGGATGGGCTACCGCCCGCCGCCGTGTGATCACGCTTGCCGAGGATGCCCGGCCGCTGTGGCGGATTGCGCGGCGGTACGCGCGCATCCTGGGTGAGACCCTGCCCGAGGGGCAGGCCGTGTTCATCGAACGGACCGCAGAGCAGACGCTCAGGGTCGCGGCCTGTCTGGCCGCCTCTGAGTGCTCCGAGACAATCACCGAAGAGATGTTGTCGGCGGCGTTCTCGCTCGTTCGCCGCTCTGTCCAGGACGCCGTCCGGATCACCAAGGGGGCGACCGCCCACAAGGTGAAGCGGCAGCCGCTCACCCTCGCCGACAAAGTCCGAGCCCGGATCGAGATGCACGGCGGCCGGGCCACCTCCTCTCAGGTGCTCCCGTACGTGGGCGCCACCGCAGCAGAGGTGAAGGCACTGCCCGGAATCGTCGCCACGGTGGAACGGTCGGGCAAGACCGGTCGCCCGGCCACCGTTTTCACACTCCGCGGTGACAGTTCTGGTGACTCTGGGCCGCAGCCGGCCAGCACGGACAGCGACAGGAACCGCGACACTTCCCGTCACGCAAAGGCGCGGCCGGCCAGCGCGGAGCGTGAGGAGAAGCGCGCAACGGTTGTCCGACTCGACGCTTACCGCTCGACCTCGAAGAAGGACCTTGAGTCGATAACGGAGAAGCGCCCGGAGCCGCTCGACACTGCCAACCCCTTCCTGGCTCTACTCTGAACCGCTCGAACGAACCGATGAACGCCCCTGCCGGGGTCGTGCAGGGACGCTACGTCGCGCTAGTAGCGGGAGTGGAGCGACGGAGTACGGGAAGGACTGACAGGTGGGGGAGCAGCGAATACGGTCACGTCACGAGATGTGGACGTGCATGGAAGTCCTGTTCGCTAACGATGGCTGCTGTGTCTATTGCGGTAAGAAGTCGGAGGTGATGGACCACTTCATAGCGTTCGTAGACGGAGGCAGTGACTACACAAGTAACTTGGTGCCAGCCTGCAAAATCTGCAATCAGTCTAAGTGGCGTAAGCCCGCGCCCGCTTGGTACATGGAAAAGATCCTGTCGGAACGTTGGGCGGAGGGTGGTAGCCCACGTGGTCCAGGGGTGACGCTGCGTGAGCATTACCAGTGGGCTCACGAGGAGACGTTGGCGATGCTTAATCGCGTGGACGCCGTAATATCTGAGATCGCCGATAGAGATCGCTCGGAGTGGTTTTTCGAGCGAACGTGGCATACGCGCAGGGGTGGGTTTTTCACTCCAGATCTGATGCGTGCTTGGCTGGAGAGCGCAGTAGCCAAGGGTAAGGCGGGTGGATGGCCGAAGCCGAAACCGAAGAGGTATCGGCTTGTCCGGGACATCCCTGGGAAGTTGTTCGAAGAAATCCCGGAGGAAGGGACGAGTAACTGCGGCCCCTGAAATAAGAAAAGGGCCTTCGGTCTCTCGTGAAGGGAGACCGAAGGCCCTTTATTGGTATGACCACTTGATGTGGACAAACCATCTCTCTCAACCCGAGACGTACCCTCACGCCTCAAATGTCCTGCCACTGCGGTGTGCATGCCTTCAAGGCTGCCTGCACCAGCGCGGCAGTGTTCTTCGCGTCCTCCGTCCGCTGGGCCACCTCGCCTGTACTCAAGGCTCGTCCACCGGAGGCCGTTCTGGCGGGAACGCGGGCACGCCGGAAGCTCTTAGATCAGGCGAACGGTGTCCGGCGGTGCCAGCCACTCGATACCTCCGCCTTCCGGTCGAAGGAAGGCTGTGGGGCCCTCTCGTGGTGCTGTGGGGTCTTCGTAGTCCTGGATCACGTCGCAGAGGATGCCGACCCGTCCGGAAGCATCTTGGACCCGCTTACCGATGTTCTCTGCCGTGACCACTAGTGCCCCTCCGGGTGCCGTCGTAGGAAGGCGTTGCAGTGGGTCACCGTGGTCGTGTCGCCCCCAGCACGCGCACGATCCCGGACGTTGGCCAGTTCCATGCAACCGGCGCAGCCCTGTATCGGTTGCGGTTCCTGGGCCACGTTGAGCGGCAGCTCTACCGGCTCACTCGGGTAGGTCCTCGGCTGGTTCATGCCGACACCCCTTCGCGTCGTCCGTGTGGTGACAACGCTAGAAAGTGGGGTGCCTCAACTCCCAGCAAGTTGCACGCGGTTGCATGGATTCATCCGAGCGATTCGATTGCCCTTGTGATGCAGGCACGAGCCTGGGGGCCACGTACTGCGATCTTCGACAGCTCCCCGAAGGCTCTCAGGTAGGTTCGGATCTCGCCCGGTGCCGTGACGTTGATCTCTGCTGTCAGTGTCTCGACCGCCACTTGGGTGTCATCGAAGGCATAGAACGCTTCGAGGGGCCAGACCGTGCGACGTGCCCCGAACGGGATGATTCCGAGGGACACGTTCGGCTGGGCCATCACGGACAGCAGGTAGCCGAGCTGACCCGCCATCGCCGCATCGTCACTGACCCGGTAATGCAAAACCGCTTCTTCAAGCAGCAGTGCAAAGCGATGGTCTCCCTCCCGGACGACCCGGGAGCGGTCCAAACGGGCTTGTACGGCTTCCGGGACGTCGTCAGGGGTGCCTTGAAAGTCTGTGATGGATCGCAGAAGGCCCGTTGCGTACTCGGCCGTCTGGAGCATTCCGGGAACGAGGTTGGAGGCGTAGACGCGGAAGTGACGGGTTCGTTGGTAGAGCGGCACTGTCTGCTCGTGGACGCGACGCATCCCATCGCGGTGGATCTGCCGCCACTCCACATACATGGACTCAGCGTTGCGCGAGGCCGCTATGAGATCCGGGATTTGGTCGTCAGCGCCGCAAGCCGCACACCAAGCACGGATATCAGCGTCCGAGGGCGGAGTCTTACCTCGGGCGATTCGTGAGGACTTCGACTTGTGCCACCCGCAACGGATGGCCAGCTCGTGCCCGGTGAGCCCGGCATCCTTCATGATGCTCTGCAAGCGTGCTGCCACGGCCGCGCGAGCTGCTTGCGCGCTGGAGAACGGGGATGAGGGCATGAGCTGGCCGGCCTGCGTCAGACGTTGTACTTCTCGTGGGGAATCGCGCGCTCCCAGACTGCATCGAAGGCCGAGGCGCAGAACTGAGCGACCGCAGCATCCTCGGTCTGGTCGGTGTGGACCCACCGGCCTTCCCCATCAAAGATATTGAATTGGACCAACCGGCCATCGAACAGCCAGAAGTCGTTCCCCGGCACAGCGAGGTCAGATGCCTGACGTCGAGGAAGCCACCGGACCTGTTCACCAGCGGCGATGTTGGTGAAGGTGAAGGAGTGCTCGAAGCGGATGTAGTCGCTGACCGGCTCGGAGACGATGCGTGCGCGGCGCACCACGACTCCCTTAGCCGTCACCTCCTGGACGAGGTCCAGCCAAGGCCGCCACCAGGACGCCCGATCTTCCGGATCGAGTCGGTGGCCAGCCTTCCACTCCTGGAACCTCTCGTTCTCGTTCTCCGCCCCGTAGCGATCGCGCAGTTCCAGGTGGACGGCGGAGTGCTGCACGGAGCGGAGCAGGTCAGCAAAGCTAGTCAAGCTCTGCGACATCAAGCGCCTCCCTGAGAAGCGGGATCATCCGCTTCGGTACCCGGATCACTGCTTCGTGCCCGGGGATCGGAACATCCGTCGAGCTTTCGCTCGTCGTCTGCTCGTCCGCCTTCCATCCCTGGAAGAGGAGATCCTTCGTCTCCTCGTCCACCCATACGGCCGGTGAGCCGTGATCTCCGGACTCTGGATCTTTACCGACGAACCGTAGTGCCATGACAACCTCCGCTGTCGAGCGCGTTGCGCCTGGTTGCACGACCCTCACCTTGCGGAACCTGTCTCGTCAAGGGGGTTGGTGAAGGCTCCGAGCCCGGAACCTAGGTCGCGGCAGCCTCGCACGGTGCCGGACCAGGGAACTTGAGTAGTGATCATGGGGAAATGCTGGGGAGCCTTCTTTGCAGAGGCTGTTTACGCAGGTCACAGGCGTGTGTGCCGTAAAGCACCCAGATCTACGAGGGCACGAACCAGGTCCAGCGCATCGTCATGGCGCGGAACCTGCCGTAGCCGGCAGCGGACCACACGCCGATGGGGTGCCGCCCGGCCGGGTGGCACCCCATCGGTGTGAGCGGTGAGCTAGCCGTCCAGCTGCTCCAGCGTGGCCACGGACGGACCCCTGCGGGTCTGCTCCTCGCGGGACACGGCCTCGGCCGCGGCCAGGACGCGGACCGTGTTCTGCCACGTCAGCTTCGCCAGGTCCGGCTTCGACCAGTTGCGGTCCAGGAGTTCCGCGATCAGGTTGGGGTAGCCCGCCACGTCGTCGAGGCCGTCCGGCGTGAAGGCCGTGCCGTCGTAGTCGCCGCCGATGCCTATGTGGTCGATGCCGGCGACCTCGCGCATGTGGTCCAGGTGGTCGGCGACCGTGGCCGCCGTGGCGACCGGGCGCGGGTGCGACTCCTCGAAGGCCGCGTGGACCTTCATGGCCTCGGGGGTGGTGTCGAGGTGGTGGAAGCCGTGGGCGCGCATGTTCTCGTCGGCGGCCAGGGTCCAGTCGACCGCCGCCTGGAGGACGAACTTCGGGACGAAGGTCGCCATCGCGACGCCGCCGTTGGCGGGCAGGCGCTCCAGGACGTCGTCCGGGATGTTGCGCGGGTGGTCGCAGACCGCGCGCGAGGACGAGTGCGAGAAGATCACCGGGGCCACCGACGTGTCCAGGGCCGCCCGCATCGTCGTGGCCGCCACGTGGGAGAGGTCGACCAGCATGCCCGCGCGGTTCATCTCGCGTACGACCTCGTGGCCGAAGGGCGAGAGACCGCCGACGCCCGGCTCGTCCGTCGCCGAGTCCGCCCACGCGATGTTGTCGTTGTGCGTGAGCGTCATGTAGCGCACGCCGAGCGTGTGCAGCGCCCTCAGGGTGGCCAGGGAGTTGTTGATGGAGTGGCCGCCCTCGGCGCCCATGAGGGAGGCGATGCGGCCCTCGGAGCGGGCCTTCTCCATGTCCGCGGCGGTCAGCGCGCGGGCCAGGTCGGCGGGGTAACGGGTGAGGAGCTGTTCGACGCAGTCGATCTGCTCCAGGGTGGCGCTCACCGCCGCGTCGCCGGTGAGGTCGGTGCGCACGTACACCGACCAGAACTGCGCGCCGACGCCGCCCGCGCGCAGCCGTGCGATGTCCGTGTGCAGGGCGCCCGTCTGGTCGGCGGCGATGTCGAGGCGGTCGATGTCGTAGCCCGCCTTCTCGCGCAGGGCCCACGGCAGGTCGTTGTGGCCGTCGACCACGGGGAAGTCGGCGAGGAGTGTCCGGGCTTCGTCGAGGGAAGTCATGCGATCACCTTCCCGAACCGAAGCCGGTTCCGGAACCGGAACCGGAACCGGAACCGGAACCGGAACCAGAACCGGAACCGAAGCCGAATCCGGAACCCGCGCCCTCGACCTTGGTCCGCAGCCGCTTGCCCTTCTCCGTGGCCTGGTCGTTCAGCTCCTGCTGGAACTCCCGCATACGGTCGAGGAGTTCGGCGTCGTGCGCGGCGAGCATGCGGGCCGCGAGCAGGCCCGCGTTGCGCGCGCCGCCGACCGAGACGGTCGCCACCGGGACGCCCGCCGGCATCTGCACGATGGACAGGAGGCTGTCCATGCCGTCGAGGTACTTCAGCGGTACGGGCACGCCGATCACGGGCAGCGGGGTCACCGACGCCAGCATGCCGGGCAGGTGGGCGGCGCCGCCCGCGCCCGCGATGATCGCCTTCAGGCCGCGGTCCGCCGCCTGCTCGCCGTACGCGATCATCTCGCGCGGCATGCGGTGCGCGGAGACGACGTCGACCTCGTAGGGGATCTCGAACTCGTCGAGGGCCTTCGCCGCGTTCTCCATGACGGGCCAGTCCGAGTCGGAGCCCATGACGATGCCAATGACAGGGGAGGTCATTCGGTGATCGTTCCTCTGAGGTAGCCGGCTGCGTGACGGGCGCGGTCGAGGACCTCGTCCAGATCGTCGCCGTAGGTGTTGACGTGTCCGACCTTGCGGCCGGGCTTCACGTCCTTGCCGTACATGTGGATCTTGAGCTGCGGGTCGCGTGCCATGCAGTGCAGGTACGCGGAGTACATGTCGGGGTAGTCACCGCCGAGCACGTTGGCCATCACGGTCCACTTCGCACGCGGGCGCGGGTCGCCGAGCGGCAGGTCGAGCACCGCGCGTACGTGGTTGGCGAACTGCGAGGTGATGGCGCCGTCCTGCGTCCAGTGGCCGGAGTTGTGCGGCCGCATCGCCAGTTCGTTGACGAGGATGCGCCCGTCGGGCGTCTCGAAGAGCTCGACCGCGAGGTGGCCGACCACGCCGAGCTCCTTGGCGATGCGCAGCGCCAACTCCTGGGCCCGGCCCGCGAGGTCCTCGCCGAGGCCGGGCGCCGGGGCGATCACCGTGTCGCACACGCCGTCGACCTGCTGGGACTCGACGACGGGGTAGGCGACGGCCTGGCCGTGCGGGGAACGGACGACGTTCGCCGCCAGTTCGCGCACGAAGTCGACCTTCTCCTCGGCGAGCACCGGGACACCGGCCCGGAAGGGTTCTTCGGCGTCCTCGGCGGAACGGACGAACCACACCCCCTTCCCGTCATATCCGCCACGCACCGTCTTGAGGATCACGGGGAAGCCGTCGCCGCCGTCCGTCGCGCCCTCGGCCGCGAAGGCGGCCACGTCGGCCGGGTCCTCCACGATCCGGTGGCGCGGGCACGGCACGCCGATCGCCGTGAGCCGCTCGCGCATCACGCCCTTGTCCTGGGCGTGCACCAACGCGTCGGGCCCCGGGCGGACGGGGATGCCGTCCGCCTCCAGGGCCCTGAGGTGCTCGGTGGGTACATGTTCGTGATCGAAGGTGATCACGTCGCAGCCCCGCGCGAAGTCACGCAGCGTATCCAGGTCGCGATAGTCGCCGATGACGACTTCACCCACCACCTGGGCCGCGGAATCCTGCGGGGTGTCACTGAGGAGCTTGAATTTCAGGCCGAGGGGGATGCCCGCCTCGTGGGTCATGCGGGCGAGCTGACCGCCGCCGACCATGCCGACTACCGGGAACGTCACACCCCCAGGGTATCGGCCGGTATCGGCCACCTCGCGCGCCGGGATCGGCCGCTGGTTAGCATGGCTTGGTCGACACGACCGAAAACCAATCCGTCGGCGCGTACGAGACCGGCACGAAAACGTGCGGTGCGACCGACGGGGGCTGGGGCGACGACCATGACGGACCGGGGCATACTGCGGGAGCGCGTGGACCGGCTCACGCGCGAGATCGCCAAGTTCGGGGCCGTGGGGGCGGTCGGGACGCTGGTCAATTTCGGCGTCTTCAACCTCGTGCGGCACGTCACCGACCTGCACGTGGTCCGCGCGAGCGTGATCGCCACGCTCGTCGCGATCGTCTTCAACTACGTGGGGTTCCGTTACTTCACGTACAAGGACCGTGACAAGACCGGCCGCACCAAGGAACTCACGCTGTTCCTGCTGTTCAGCGGGGTCGGCCTGGTGATCGAGAACGGCGTGCTCTACGCGGCGACGTACTGGTTCGGCTGGGACGGCAGGCTCCAGGCCAACTTCTTCAAGTTCCTCGGCATGGGCATCGCGACCCTCTTCCGCTTCTGGTCGTACCGCACCTGGGTCTTCAGGACGCTGCCCGCGCGCGAGACGGTCGCGCATGCGGAATCGTTCCTGGAGGAGCGGCAGGACGAGCGGCCCGTGGTGCGCCGCGCGAGCTGAGGCCGTGCCGTCCGTGGCCGCCCTGGCCGCGTGACCGCCGCCGGCCCTCACCTGACGGTGTCGCCCGACGCGTCGTTCTTCGACAGCGGCGTACGCGACAGGAAGAGGCCGAAGACCGGCGGTTTCGTCTGGAGCATCTCCAGGCGGCCGCCGTCCGCCTCGGCCAGGTCCCTGGCCACCGCGAGGCCGATGCCCGTCGAGTTGCGGCCGCTGATGGTCCGCTCGAAGATCCGCGCCCCGAGGTCGTGCGGGACGCCCGGCCCCTCGTCCGTGACCTCGATGACCGCCTGGTTGCCGGTGACGCGGGTGCGCAGGGCGACCGTGCCGCCACCGTGCATCAGGGAGTTCTCGATCAGCGCCGCCAGGACCTGGGCGACCGCGCCCGGCGTGCCCACGGCCTCCAGGTGCCGCTTGCCGGAGCTGACGATGGCGCGGCCCGAGCTGCGGTAGGCGGGCCGCCACTCCTCGAGCTGCTGCTTGATCACCTCGTCCAGGTCGAAGGCGACGGCGGAGCCGGTACGGGGGTCGCGGCTGTTGGTGAGCAGCCGCTCCACGACGTCGGTGAGCCGCTCGACCTGGGCCAGCGCGATCGTGGCCTCCTCCCTGACCGTGTCCAGCTCGTCGGTGACGGTGATCTCCTCCAGGCGCATGGACAGCGCGGTGAGCGGCGTCCGCAGCTGGTGCGAGGCGTCGGCGGCGAGGCGCCGCTCGGCGGTCAGCATCCGGCCGATCCGGTCGGCGGAGGAGTCCAGGACGTCCGCGACGCGGTCCAGCTCCGGCACGCCGTACCGCTTGTGGCGCGGCCGGGAGTCGCCGGAGCCGAGGCGCTCGGCGGTCTCGGCGAGGTCGGTGAGCGGGGAGGCCAGGCGGTTGGCCTGGCGCACGGCGAGCAGGATCGCCGCGACGATGGCGAGCAGCGCCACGGCGGCGATGATCAGCAGCGTGCGGCCGACCTCGCGGGTGATGGCGGCGCGGGGCTCCTGGACGGTGACCTTCTCGCCCTGCTCGCCGGGGGCGCTGGAGCTGATCACGTCGCCCTTGGGGCGGCTGCCGATCTCGATGGGCTCGCGGCCGGGGATGTCGATGCGGGCGTAGCGCTCGGTGGCGATCTGGTCGCGGAGGATCGCGGCGGTGATGCGCTCGTCGCTGATGAGGCGGCTGTCCACGATGCCGGCGAGCCGGAGCGCCTCGGAGTCGACGCGCTCCTGGGCGCTGCTGCTGATCGTGCGGGTCTCCACGATGACCAGGCTTACGCCGAAGACCGCGATGACCACGAGGACTACGGCGAGGGTGCTGTTGATCAGTCGGCGGCGCATGGTCCCAGTGTCGCGGATCGAAGCCGCCGCGGGGGGGGGGCGCGGGGAACCACCTGACGGTGCGGGTCGTCCGTGGTTGCTCGCGCGGTTCCCCGCGCCCCTTACGGGGCCCGGGTCAGCTCTTCTCGAAGCGGAAGCCCACGCCCCGCACCGTGGCGATGTACCGCGGGTTCGCCGCGTCGTCGCCCAGCTTCTTGCGGAGCCAGGAGATGTGCATGTCCAGGGTCTTCGTGGAGGACCACCACGTCGTGTCCCAGACCTCCCGCATCAACTGGTCCCGCGTGACGACGCGTCCCGCGTCCCGTACGAGGACCCGGAGGAGGTCGAACTCCTTGGCCGTGAGCTGGAGTTCGTCGTCGCCCATCCAGGCGCGGTGCGACTCGACGTCGATGCGCACGCCGTGCGTGGCGGGCGCCTCCTTCGGCTCGCTGGAACCGCGCCGAAGGAGCGCCCGGACGCGGGCCAGCAGCTCGGCGAGGCGGAAGGGCTTGGTCACGTAGTCGTCGGCGCCCGCGTCGAGACCGACGACGGTGTCCACCTCGTCGGCGCGCGCGGTCAGGATGAGGACCGGCACCGTGAGCCCGTCGGCGCGCAGGCGGCGGGCGACCTCAAGGCCGTCCATACCGGGCAGCCCCAGGTCGAGTACGACCAGGTCGACGCTCCCCTGGAGCCCGGCGTCGAGGGCGGTCGGGCCGTCCTCGCGCACTTCGACCTCGTAACCCTCCCGGCGCAGGGCACGGGCCAGCGGCTCCGAGATGGACGCGTCGTCCTCGGCGAGCAGTACACGGGTCATGGGGTGATGGTAGTCCGCGGCGGACAACGGTCGTGCGGTGATCGCACAGTGGAGATCGGACCCTGTGGCTATGGGGCGCGATTCCAAGAATTACCTTTGATTGTGCGCCGATGGTTGCGCCAAAACCTGTGATCCATCTCTCAAGTCCTTCCATATGCACCCCTGGCGTGTCGTATGGTGACCCAACGCCTGATGCACTACTCAAGGACCTTTGGCCCACTGTGCGGCCTTGGGTCCTTTTGTGTGCGGGCCGGCTCCGCCGGCCTCGAAAGGAATGACCTGTGGTCGGGCCCTGCGCGTGATGAAGCGCCAGGGTGTGGATCCCGGAGTCTGCCCATCCCCTCCCCCGTCATGCGGGGGTGAACCCTCCCCCGGGCGTGGGGACGGGGTGTGCGGAACCGGTGCCGACCGCCCCCCACCGGGCGCGCTCACGCTCCGTCGCGCGTCCCGAACCCACGAGGATCGACCCATGGCGTCCAGCCTGACGAAGGACTCCGCCAGTACCCCTGGCTCCGAGAAGACCTTCTTCGGCCACCCCCGCGGACTGGCCACACTCTTCATGACCGAGATGTGGGAGCGTTACAGCTTCTACGGCATGAAGGCACTGCTCCCGCTTTACCTGATCGCGCCCGGCGGCATGGACATGAGTGCCACCACCGCGACGGCGATCTACTCCGTCTACATGTCGATGGTCTACCTGCTCGCCATGCCCGGCGGCTGGATGGCGGACCGCTTCTGGGGCCCGCGCAAGACGGTCGTCATCGGTGCCTCCGTCGTCATCCTCGGCCACATCACGCTCGCGCTGCCGAGCTCGGTCTCCTTCTTCGCCGGCCTCGCGCTCGTCGCGCTCGGCTCCGGCCTGCTGAAGGCGAACATCTCCGTGATGGTCGGCCACCTCTACAAGGGCCCGCAGGACCCGCGCCGTGACGGTGGCTTCACGCTCTTCTACATCGGCATCAACCTCGGTGCCTTCCTCGCCCCGCTGACCATCGGCACCGTCGGCGAGAGCGTGAACTGGCACTTCGGCTTCGCGCTCGCCGCGATCGGCATGGCGCTCGGCCTCGCCCAGTTCCTGCTCGGCTCGCGCCACCTCAGCGAGCAGTCCAGCGTGGTCTCCCAGCCCGCCACGGCCGAGCAGCGCCGCTCCGCCCTGCGGACCGGCCTGATCTGGCTGATCGTCGCCGCCGCGCTCTACACGCTGATGGGCGCCACCGGGAACTTCGCCGACTGGGCGCTGATGCCGCTGATCGTCGCCGGTCTGGTCATCCCCGTCGCCGTCCTCGCCCGCATGAAGCGCGACAAGGACCTCTCGACGCTTGAGCAGTCGAAGCTGTCCGGCTACATCTGGTTCTTCGTGGTCGCCGCCGTCTTCTGGATGATCTACGACCAGAACGGCTCCACCCTGTCGATCTTCGGCAAGGGCTCGACGACGAACAACCTGCTCGGGTTCGACTTCCCGACCTCCTGGTACCAGTCGCTGAACCCGATCTTCATCATGGCGCTCGCCCCCGTGGTCGCGTCGGCGTGGCTGTGGCTGAACAAGCGGGGCAAGGAGCCGAGCACGGCCGTCAAGTTCGCCTCCAGCCTGACGCTGATCGGCATCTCCTTCGCCGTCTTCCTCATCCCGCTGATCGACACCGCCAGCAACGGCGGCAGGGTCAGCCCGATGTGGCTGGTCGCGATCTACTTCATCCAGACCGTCGGTGAGCTCTGCCTCTCCCCGGTCGGCCTGTCGCTCACCACGAAGATGGCTCCGGAGAAGTACAGCGCCCAGATGATGGGTGTCTGGTTCCTCGCGGTCACGGCGGGCGACTCGGTGACGGGTCTGCTGACGTCCCCACAGCTCAACGTGGATCTGAACAACAGCGGGGCGGTCGCCGTCGAGGCGATCATCGCGGTCATCGCGGGCTTCGGCATCTGGACGTCCCGCAAGAAGGTCAAGGAACTGATGGGCTCGGTCAACTGACCTAGCCCACCGGGGCCCCCTAGGGGCCCGGACACGACGGAGGGGCCGCCACACCTTGGGGTGCGGCGGCCCCTCCGCCGTTCGTGCGCCACCTGGCCGCCGGGGCATCGGGATGTTCCACGGTGAGTTCTCGGGAGCCGGGGGGCCGGGGGGCCGGTGCCGGAGGCCTGGGGGCCGGGGGCCCGGTGGCCGGGAGCCGGAGGCCGGGGGCCCGGGAGCCGGGGGCCCGGGGGCCGGGAGCCGGAGCCCGGGAGCCGGGGGCCCGGGGGCCGGGAGCCGGAGGCCGGGGGCCCGGGAGACGGGAGCCGGGGGACGGGCGGTTCGGCGGGAGGTCCATTCGTGCGAACGTCAGCCCGGGTGCTCACCCGCGGCGGTGACGCCGGGGCGTTTCCGGGTCGGTCGCCGCCGTCCGCGGTGGAACATCTGGCCCATGCGCCGCACCCTGTACGCCGCCGCCCTCTGCGGGGCCCTGCTGTCCTCCGGCGTCACCGCCGAGGCGGCCTCCGGGCCCGCCCCCGCGCCGCCGTCCGGGCGCGTCTTCTCGTACGGTCAGCACGCCCGCCAGCAGATCACCGTGTACGGCGGCAGGCCGGAGCGGCGGCCCGCCCTGGTGATCCTGCACGGCGGCTCGTGGGCGCGGGACACCGACTGGAGCGGCCGGGCGCGGTGGTTCGCGGCCCGCGGCTTCAACGTCTACGACACCGACTACCGGCTGACCTCCGACGCGGTCTGGCCCGCGCAGCGCCAGGACGTCCTCGCCGCCCTGCGGTGGGTGCGCGGCAGGGAGGGCGGCGAGCGGCCCCTCGTGCTCGGTTCGTCGGCGGGCGGTCACCTGGCCGTGCAGGCGGCCACGTACAAGGCGGGCGCCTCGCGGGTCCGCGCGGTCGCCGCGCTCTCGCCTGTGGCGTCCCCGTACCGCGCGTGGGTGGACGGCGGCGCCTCCGGGGCGCCCGCGGACCGCCGGGCGCTGCGTGGGGCCGCTCAGCGCCTCGCGGGCTGCCGTCCGGACCGCGCGGTTCCGCGCTGCTGGGCCCGCTGGAAGGACCTCACGGCGGCGTCCCATGCCTCGGGGCGCGACGACGCCCCCATGCTGCTGCTCCACTCGGCCCGGGACTTCGTGCCGCGGTCGCACTCCGCGGGCCTGGCGGCGGCCGAGCGGCGGGCGGGCCTGCGGGACGTCCTCACGAAGACGGTCCCGGGCGGGGCCCACGGGGGCTATCTGCTGAAGTCCCCCGGGGTGGCCAAGAACGTCCTCCAGTGGCTACGGGGCCGGGCCTAGCGGCCCGCCTTGCCCAGCCGCTTTGCCTAGCCGCATTGCCTAGCCGCCTGCCGGGTTCGTCGTCTCCTGCGGGTCGTGGGGGCTTGTCGCGCAGTTCCCCGCGCCCCTTGCCGGGGGCTGGGGCTCGGCGTCGGGGGTGAACCAAGGGAGCACTCCCGCTGCCTTTCGGGCACCGGAGCCGCCTCCAACCGTTCCCCCCGGGGTGGGCCTGTGTCGTCCCGTACGGGAAGACCCGCGCCGCTTCGGGCGGAGGCGGTCGACGAGCACCATGCCCAGGCGGAAGACGGCCGTCGGCACGACCACACACAGCAGCAGCCAGAAGACGGCGACGCCCCAGGGCCGCCCCACCCCCCACGGCTGCTCGGCGAGGACCTTCCCGCCGAACCGCAGCGAGACCAGGTAGTCGCCGTGCGCACCCCCCGTGAGCTGCACCGGCAGTTTGATCTGCGCCTTCTTGCCCGGCGCTATGGTGCCGCGCCACTGCTGTTCCTCCCACTGCGGGGCGAACACGCCGTGCGAGGTGCCGATCCGGAAGACGGGGTTCTTGACGGGTGCCGAGCCGACGTTGCCGACCGTGAAGACCAGTTTGCGCTGCGGCGGGGCCCCGAACCAGGTCAGAAGCCCGCTGGAGCCTTCGAGGCGGGTGTCGGCGAGGACCGAGAGCCTGCCGCCGGTGGCCTCCTTCGGCAGCGGCTTCACGGGGTGGCCCGCGACCTTGAACGCGGTGTCGGCCTGCGCCGTCTCGCCCGTCACCGTCGCCACGTGGACCACGCAGGGGCAGGGCTCGGGCGGCTCGGCCACCGGGAGCTTCTTGCTGAACGCCCCGTCCTTGTCGGTGGTGACGGCGAGGCCTTCGGCGTTGGCGCAGGAGTTGGTGCCGCCGACGACGCCCCTGCCGGGCTCCGACTGCCCGCAGACGAGCATCATCAGCAGCGCCTTGGGCCGCCACCCCGTGCCCTTGACGGTGACCGAACCGCCCTTGCCCGCCTCCCGGTCGGAGAGCCGCACGGTGGGCTTCTCCGCCGCCGAGGCATCGGAACCGGACAGCACCACGCAGCCGAGGCCGAGCAGCCCGAGGACGACGAGGACGACGAGAGCCGTCAAGGACCTGCCGGACCAGTCCGACCTGCCACCTGCCCCGTTCCGCTCCCCGGTGCGCTTCCCGGCCCTCTTCCCGTTCACGATCCCTCTCCCCTCCCCGCGCCCGCCAGCTCCCGCCGGCCCTCCGCCTCGGCCTCCGCCACCGGCTCCGGCGCCCCCGTGCCGCGCCTGCGTCCCCGTACGAGATGAACCGTCCCGGCGGCCACGGCGAGCAGCGCGGCGGCCGCGCCCCCGAGCGCGCCCCACGGCACGAAGCGGGCCGACGCCGTGGCGGTGTCGCGGGCGCCGCCCGGAGCCGTGGCCGTCAGCCGTACGTCCGCCGCGTCAAAGGCGGGCGTGTCCGCCCAGGGCTCGGTCAGGGAGACGCGGCGGCCGGGCAGGAGCTCGACCGGCAGCGCGCGGGCGGGGCGGTCGACGAGCGTGCCGAAGACCCCCTCCGCGTGCACGGCGAGCTTCGGGGCGAGGACGGTGTTGCCGCGGTTGACCAGGTCGTACGTGATGCGGCCCGCGTCCTTGTCGACCTCGACGCGCTCGACGGTGAGCGCCGGGAGCGTCGGGCCGCCGACCCGTAGATGCAGCCGTATGCCGACCGTCCGGCCGCCGCCGCTCACGACGATCGCCCCGGGGTGGTCCCCGGGCACCGCGCCCGCGGGGACCGTCACGGTGAACGGCACCTCGGCGCGGGTCCGCGGCGGCACCTTCACCCGCCGCTCGGCGAAGGTGAGCCAGGCGCCGGTGTCCTTCGGCTCGCCCTTGGCGGGCGTGACCGAGAGGGCGCCCGAGCCGGTGTTGCCCGCGTCCGCGCCCCGCAGCGACACCGTGCGGGGCCGCGGCCCCGGATTGGTGACGGTCACGGTGTCCTGGAGGACGGTGCCGGGGGCGCCCTCCGCGTAGAAGTAGGGCCGCCCGTCCTCGGCCTGGCGGGTGCCTCCCCCGGCGGACGGCGCGGCGGACCAGGGAGCGGAGCCGCCGCCGTCCGCGGACGCGGGGACCGCGCCCGCCGCGACGAGGGCGGCGGCGCACAGCGCGGCCCGCGCGAGGGACGGCGTGGACGGCTTCGGCGGCATCGGCGGCTCCTGGTCTGCTCGCTGGCGTCTGCTCGCTGGCGTCTGCTCGCTGGGTGCTTGCGGCGGTGCGCCGGGGGCTACCGCGAGCGCGCCGCCTGGTTCCTGCGGGTCAGCCAGAGCGCGCCGGCCGCGCCCGCGAGCAGCACGGTGCCGCCGAGGGTGCCGAGCGCGATGGCGGAGTCCGCGGGTCCGGTCTGCGGGAGCTCTTCGCCGCCGGAGGGGGCGCTCTCGGAGCCGCCGGATGCGTCGGTGCCGCCGGTCGTCCCGCCCGAACCGGTGTCGGAGCCCGGGTCGGAGCCGCCCGAGCCGGAGCCGCCCGCGCCCTTGACGGTGAGTTCGAGGGACGGCTTCGGGTTGTTGGACGGCGTACACGTCGTGGTCGTGCCGAGCGCCTTGATCGTGAGGACCCCGGCCGTGAAGGTGACCTTGCCGCTCTTCTTCGGCGTGTACGTACCCGACAGATCAGTGATCTTGATGGGGGTGTTGGCGGGGATCGCCTCGGGGTTCGTCGACCCGGACACCGCCACCGTGCCGCTCTCGGCGCCGCCCAGCTTGATCACGGCACTGGGCTTCATCGCGCCCTTGCCGAGCTCCACGGGGCTGGAGGAGACGCCCTTCTGGAAGGACATCGTGAGTTTGTAGCCGCTGCCGCTCTTGACGCTCTTGATGTCGATCGGCGACACGGCGCTCTTGTCGCCGATCGGTGTCTTGCACTGGTAGTCGACGTCCTGGACGGTTGCCTGCGCGGCGGGGGCGGCCATCAGCACCGCTGAGCCGCCGGCCAGGGCGGTGGCGAGCGCGAGCGCGGCCGTTTTCTTGTACGACACCTCGAATACCCCTCATGCCGGTCGTCGTGGCGTGCCGCGGTGCGGAGTAACGCTGAATTACTGACGGCACATCAGATTGGGCGCTCAAGGTACGCCCGAGGCCTTGCCGAGGGAAGACAAAGGACGCGCCGGATCCGGGGGATCCGACGCGCATACGAACCTTCGGTAACAGCCGCGGGCCTCGGGCGGCGCGGCTCGCGGCGCGGCGCCCGAGGCACCGCGTCCGCCTCTCTGCGAGCGGAGGCTCGGTCTCTCTGCGAGCGGAGACTCAGGCTCTCTCTACGGGCGGAGGCTCGGTCTCTCTCTACGGGCGGAGGCTCAGGCGGGAGCGCCCATCTCCGCCCAGACCTTCTTGCCCGACGCTCCGGGCGTACGGACGACGCCCCAGTCGAGGCAGAGCCGCTGGACGATGAACATGCCGTGTCCGCCGGGCCGCCCCGCGCGGTGCGGGGTCCGCGGGGCGGGCTGGCCCGTGCCGCGGTCGGAGACCTCGATGCGCAGCACTTTGCCATCGGTGGCGAGCCAGAGCTCGTCGGGGCCCTCGGCGTGCAGACAGGCGTTGGTGACCAGTTCGGAGACGACGAGGAGCACGTCCTCGGCGGCGGCACGCCGCTCGGCGCTCGCCGCGGGCAGCCAGCCCCAGGCGTGCAGCGCCTCACGGGTGTAGTCACGGGCCAGCGGGACGATGCCGCTCGCCCCGTTCAGGCTCAATCTGCGGACCTGGCGAGCGCCTGGCTCCCCGGAGGCGCGGTCCGCGGGAGCGTCCGCGACGGTGGCCTCGGACTCCGGGCCACGGTCGCCCGGCGAGTAAGGCCGGGTGGTGCTCATCAGCGCTTCACCTCACCGACAAGAGGACTGAGGACTCTGGCCACGCAGAGGACTCTGGACGAGTAGGGACATCGGCTGCTTGCCGTTCTCACAGATGACGGATTCAGGTCTCTCCTGCCCGGCCGGACCGTGAGAACACCCACTTATTCCGGTCGGCACGTGTGACACCGGTAACGCGTTGATCACACGGGGACAACTGACGCGTAACTTTCGCGCGGGACCTGCATGGGGTCAGTCCGCCAGGGCCGCGGCGAGCGACTCGTGGACCGTGAAGACGGCCTCCGCGCCGGTGATCTCGAAGACCCGCGCCACCACCGGCAGCATCCCCGCCAGGTGGATTCCGCCCCCCGCGGCCTCGGCCTTGAGCCGCGCCCCGAGCAGTACGTTGAGCCCGGTGGAGTCGCAGAACTCAAGCCGCGAGCAGTCCACCACGACCTTGCTGACCCCGCTGTCCAGGCAGCTTTCCAGCGGTTCCCGGAGAACATCGGCGGTGTGGTGATCCAGCTCACCCGCCGGAGTCACGACGGCGCTCGCACCCGTCTTCCGCACTTCGACCAGAAGCCGGCCCATGTGCGCACTGCCGACCGTGCCGCGGTCCATCCGAAACTCTCTTCCGACCCGTCGTGCCTGTTGAATGACGTCCCCGAACATTACGCCCTCACCGCGCTCCGGGGTACCCGAACATCCTCCAGAATTCGGACATTTGCCCTCAGACCGCACTTGCGACCGGAGCGTGGAAGCGGGTAGGGGTAGAAGAGACATCAATCGACACGGACGGCTTTGGAGGCGCCGCACACCGCAGTGCACGTATTGGCATCGGCAGCCATATGCCGAGAACGATGGAGGACACCATGTCACCCCGGCTCGACGAATCGCATACTGACCAAGCGACGTCGACACCCCTGCCGCACCGCTCCGCCACCGCGATCCCGGGCCCCGCCCCTGAGTCCGCCCAGGCTCAGGACGCCCTCGAAGGGCTTCACGACCTTCCCGAGATCCCGCCGTACGACGAAGTGGCGCCGCTGGACGCGAGGGCCCTGTCCAAAACCCTCTTCGAGCGCCTCGAGACGCTCGAAGAAGGGACGCACGAATACGCGTACGTCCGCAACACCCTGGTCGAACTCAACCTCGCCCTGGTGAAGTTCGCCGCCTCCCGGTTCCGCTCCCGCAGCGAGCCGATGGAGGACATCATCCAGGTCGGCACGATCGGCCTCATCAAGGCCATCGACCGCTTCGAGCTCAGCCGCGGCGTGGAGTTCCCCACGTTCGCGATGCCGACGATCGTCGGTGAGGTCAAGCGCTTCTTCCGCGACACGAGCTGGTCGGTACGTGTCCCGCGCCGGCTCCAGGAACTCCGGCTCGACCTCGCCAAGGCGGGCGACGAGCTGTCCCAGCAGCTCGACCGCGCCCCCACGGTGAGCGAACTCGCCACCCGCCTCGGCATCACCAACGACGAGGTCATCGAGGGCATGGCCGCGTCCAACGCCTACACGGCGAGCTCCCTGGACGCCCAGCCCGAGGAGGACGACTCCGAGGGCGCGCTCGCGGACCGCATCGGCTACGAGGACCACGGCCTCGAAGGGATCGAGTTCGTCGAGTCGCTGAAGCCCCTGATCGCCGAACTGCCGCCGCGCGACCGGAAGATCCTCTCTCTCCGCTTCGTCGCGAACATGACGCAGTCGGAGATCGGTGAGGAGCTCGGCATCTCGCAGATGCACGTCTCGCGCCTGCTGTCGCGCACTCTCGTCAAGCTCCGCAAGGGACTGACGGTCGAGGAGTGACCGCCACCCCCACCCCCCGCACGAACGCCCCAGTGGGGCCCGCCCCCTGAGGGGGGACGGGCCCCAAGCGCGGTACAGAAAAGTCCCGGACGAAGTAGGACATAACATCCCCACTTCCGGGACTTTTCCGCAATCCAGTGGCGGCCCTCAGCCCGGTACGTCCATGCGCTGCGTGCCCAGGACCGACAGGAGCCGCATGGCCTCCTCGGAGGGGGAGCCCGGGGTGGCCGTGTAGAGGAAGACGCGCTGGTCGCGGTCCGTGATGTCCAGGACGTCGCAGTTCACCGCCACCGGGCCGACCTGCGGGTGGTCGAAGGTGCGGCAGAGGATGGGGCAGGCGGCCACCTCGTGGGCGGCCCAGAGGCGGGCGAATTCCTCGCTGCCCCGGAGCAGTTCGTCCACCAGGGCCGTCACCTCCGCGGCATCCGGGTAGCGGGCCGCCACCGCGCGCAAATGCTGGGCCGCGCTGCGGGAAAAGGCGGCGGCGTCCGACGCCCCGTACAGCGGAGAGCCGTCCAGGAAGTGGCGGCGGACGAGGTTCCGGTCGCGGCGCGGCAGCGCGGAGAAGTCCTCCAGGAGCGCGGCGGCCAGCGGGTTCCAGGCGATGACCTCGTACGTCGCCGACACCACGACCGCCGCCGCGTCCGGCAGCCGGTTCAGTAGAGCGGCGATGCTCGGCCGGACCTCGCGTGACGGGCCCGGCGGGGGCCCCGGCGGCGCACCGGCCAGATGGTGCAGGTGGTCGCGCTCGGCGTCCGACAGGCGCAGGGCGCGGGCCAGTTGGGCGAGGACCTCGCGGGAGGGGTGCGGGGCGCGGGCCTGTTCGAGGCGCGCGTAGTACTCGGTTGAGATGAACGCCAACTGCGCCACCTCCTCGCGTCGCAGGCCCGGCGTGCGGCGGCGCGGCCCCACGGGCAGCCCCACGTCCGTGGGCCGGATGCGCTCGCGTCTGCTGCGGAGGAAGTCGGCCAGTTGTCGTCGGTTCACCGCTCCAGTCTGCGCGGGGGCCGCTGGCCGTATCCAGGTACTGGTGGTGCCTGGCTGCCCCGGCCGTCCGGGCGCAGGCTCAGCGGCATGAACAACGAGACCGTGACATCACACGAACCCGCTGCGGGGCTGCTCGGCGGCAAGGTCGCCTTCGTCGCCGGGGCCAGCCGCGGGATCGGCGCGGCGGCGGCGCGGCTGTTCGCCGCGGAGGGCGCACGGGTGCTGCTCGCGGCCCGGACGGAGGAGCGGCTGAAGGCCGTGACCGAGGAGATCCGGGCGGCGGGCGGCACCGCGGAGTACGCCGTGTGCGATCTGGCCGACGGCGACAGTGTCCGGGCCGCCGTCGGCCGGGCCGTGGAGCACTACGGGCGGCTCGACGTCGCCTTCAACAACGGCGCGACGGGCCAGCCGCCCGGCCCCATGGACCAGCTTTCGGAGGCCGACTTCGACCACGTCTGCGCCGTCGACTTCAAGGGGCCGTGGCTGGCCATGACCGCCGAGGTCGCCGCCATCCGCGCCACGGCGGGGCGCGGCGCCATCGTCAACACCTCCAGCGTCGGCAGCATGCTGGCCAACCCCGCGCTGCCCGTGTACGGGGCGGCGAAGCGTGCGGTCAACAGCCTCACCGCGTCGGCCGCCGTCACGTACGGCCCGGAGGGCATCCGCGTCAACGCCGTGGCGCCCGGCACCACGCTCACCGAGATGCTGAAGGAGTGGGACGACGAGTCGCCCGGGACGATCGACCACCTCAACTCCCAGACGCCGCTGGGGCGCGCCGCCGACCCGCTGGAGATCGCGCAGGCCGCCGCCTGGCTCCTGAGCGACCGCGCCTCGTACGTCACCGGCACGGTGCTTCGGGTCGACGGCGGGCTGTGGGCCTGATTCCCGGACCCCGGGGGCCCCGGGGCCCCCGGGGTGTCCGGGCCCGGGACTCGCCCGTCAGCTCACGCGTGTGCCCCGGCGCCAGACCTCGCTGACCAGCGGCACCCCCGGCCGGTACGCCAGGTGGACGTGGCTCGGTGCGTCCAGGAAGGTCAGGTCGGCGCGGGCGCCCTCGCGCAGGGTGCCGATGTCCGTGCGGCGCAGGGCCGCCGCGCCGCCCGCCGTGGCCGACCAGATCGCCTCGTCGGGGGTCATGCCCATGTCCCGTACGGCCAGGGCGATGCAGAACGGCACCGAGGACGTGAAGGACGAGCCCGGGTTGCAGTCCGTGGAGAGGGCGACCGTCGCGCCCGCGTCCAGGAGGCGGCGGGCGTCGGGCCACTGGGCCCGCGTCGAGAACTCGGCGCCGGGGAGCAGCGTCGCCACCGTATTGCCCTGCGCCAGGGCGTCCACGTCCGCGTCCGTGAGGTGCGTGCAGTGGTCGGCGCTCGCCGCGTCCAGTTCCACGGCGAGCTGCACGCCGGGGCCGTACGACAGTTGGTTCGCGTGGATGCGGGGGTGCAGGCCCTTCGCCTTGCCCGCCGTCAGGATCGCGCGGGCCTGGTCGCCGTCGAAGGCGCCCTTCTCGCAGAAGACGTCGATCCAGCGGGCGTGCGGGGCGCAGGCGTCCAGCATCTCGCCGGTGACCAGTTCCACGTACGCGGCCGGGTCGTCGGCGTAGTCGGGCGAGACGATGTGCGCGCCCAGGAACGTGACCTCGTCCGTGTGGCGCGCGGCGATGCGGAGGGCGCGGGCCTCGTCCTGGGTCGTGAGGCCGTAGCCGGACTTCGTCTCGAACGTCGTGGTGCCCTGGCGGAGCGCTTCGGCGAGGTAGTGCTCGACGTTCGCCTCAAGCTCGGCGTCCGTCGCCGCGCGGGTCGCCGCGACCGTGGTGCGGATGCCGCCGGCGGAGTAGGCGCGGCCCGACATCCGGGCGTTGAACTCCTGGGTGCGGTCGCCCGCGAAGACCAGGTGGCTGTGGCTGTCCACGAAGCCGGGGACGGCCGCGCGGCCCTCGGCGTCGTGCCGTGCGTCGGCCGCCGGGGCCTCGGCGGCCGGGCCCACCCAGGCGATCCGCTCGCCGTCCAGGACGACGGCCGCGTCCGTCACCAGGCCCAGGGGGCTTCCGTCGCCCTGTGCGGGGTCGTTGGTGACGAGGCTGGAGATGTTCGTGATGAGGGTGGTGGTGGGTGTCGTCATGGCTGCTCCTGGCCCAGTCCTCAATCGCCGGACGGGCTGTCTCGGGTAGGGGCGGGGTCGGGATCGAGTCGGGGAGAGGTTCAGTCTCTCAGCGCCGCGATCGCCTCCGTCAGGGCCGACGCGACGTCGGGGACGAGGACGTGGGAGCCGTCCCTGACCACCCGGCGGCCGCCGACCAGCACGTCCCGCACATCCGCCGCCGTCGCCGCGAAGACGGCCGCCTCGGCGCCGAGGCGGGGAACGGGCCCCGCCGTGCGGACGGAGTCCAGGGCGATCGTGGTGAGGTCCGCGAGGGCACCCGGCTCGATGGACCCCGCGTCCGGCCAGCCCAGCGCCGCGTGGCCGCCCGCCGAGGCCGCGCGCAGCAGCGCCGCCGCCGTCCAGTGGCCCCGCGTATGCGAACGGAGGCGTTCGTTCAGCTCCATGGCCCGCGCCTCCTCCAGGAGGTCGATGACCGCGTGGCTGTCGCTGCCCAGGGAGAGCGGGCTGCCCTCCCGCTGGAGGTCGACGGCGGGGCCGATGCCGTCCGCCAGGTCGCGTTCCGTCGTCGGGCACATGCACGTGCCCGTCGTGGAGCGGCCGAGCAGTCCGATGTCCTCGGGCGTGAGGTGGGTGTTGTGGACGCCCGTCGTGCGCGGGCCGAGGACGCCGTGGTCCGCGAGCAGCCGCGTCGGTGTGCGGCCGTGCACCGCCAGGCACGCCTCGTTCTCGGCCTTCTGCTCGGAGAGGTGCACGTGGAGCGGGGCCCGGCGGTCCGACGCCCACTGCGCCACCGTGCCCAACTGGCGCGCCGGGACGGCCCTCACCGAGTGGATCGCCGCGCCGATACGGGCGTGTCCACGGTCCTTGAGGGACGCGACCCGCTCCGCCCACGCCTGCGTCGTGCCGTCGGAGAAGCGCAGCTGGTGCCGGTCGGGGGCCTTGCCGCGCTCCGCGCTGAGCAGCCCCGACGCCACGTACGCCGTGTCCAGGAGCGTGATGCGGATGCCCGCGTCCGACGCGGCCTGGATCAGCGCCTCGCCCATCGCGTTGGGGTCCTCGTACGGGGTGCCGCCGGGGGCGTGGTGCAGGTAGTGGAACTCGCCGACCGCCGTGATGCCGGCCAGCGCCATCTCCGCGTACACCGCGCGTGCCAGCGCGTGGTACGTCTCCGGGGTCAGGCGGTCCGCCACCCCGTACATGACCTCCCGCCAGGTCCAGAACGTGCCCGAGCCGACCTGGACGGTGCCGCGCAGCGCCCGGTGGAACGCGTGGCTGTGCGCGTTCGCGAGGCCGGGGATGGTCAGGCCGCGCAGGACCGTCGCGCCGGGTGGCGGCGCCTCGACGTCCCTGCGGACCGCCGTGATCCTCCCGGCCGCCACGTCCACCGCCACGTCCGGCTCCACGTGGGTGCCGAGCCAGGCGTGTTCCAGCCAGTACGTGTCCGTCTTCACCTGCACGCGAGCCCTTCCAGTACGTCGGCGAGTGCGGTCACCCCGGCCACGCAGTCGTCCTCGGCGGCGAACTCCGCCGGGGAGTGCGAGACGCCCGTGGGGTTCCGTACGAACAGCATGGCGGTGGGGATGGAGGCGGACAAAATACCCGCGTCGTGTCCCGCGCCCGTGCCGAGCACGGGGATCTGCCGGTCGCCGCCCAGGATGGCGCCCAGCTCGTCGCGGAGCGCGTGGCCGAACTCGACGATCGGCGTGAAGGACTCCCGTACGACGTCCAGGTCGATGCCGTGGCGGTCCGCGTACGCGCGTGCCGCCTTCTCGATGCCGGTGACCACCGTGTCCAGCGTCTCCTGGTCGGCCGCGCGGGAGTCCAGCCAGCCGCGCACCAGGGACGGGATGGCGTTGACGCCGTTCGGCTCCACGGAGATCTTGCCGAAGGTGGCGACCGCGCCCGCCAGCTCGGCCTCGCGGCGGGCCGCGAGGACCGTCTCCGCGTACGTCAGCATCGGGTCCCTGCGGTCGGCCAGGCGGGTCGTGCCCGCGTGGTTGGCCTCGCCCCGGAAGTCGTAGCGCCAGCGGCCGTGGGGCCAGATGGCGGACGCGATGCCCACGGGGTCGCCGGTGAGGTCCAGGGCCCGGCCCTGCTCGACGTGCAGCTCCACGAAGGCGCCGATGCGGGACAGGCGCTCCGGGTCCGGGCCGATGCCGTACGGGTCGTGGCCCGCCGCTTCCATCGCCCGCGGGAGGGTGACGCCGCTGCCGTCCGTCAGCTTGTGCGCGGCCTCGACGGTCAGTTGGCCCGCCGTCAGCCGGGAGCCCACGCAGGCCAGGCCGAAGCGGGCGCCCTCCTCGTCGGCGAAGTTGACGATCGCCAGGGGGCGCGTGAACTCCGCGCCCCGGTCGCGGAGTTCGTCCAGGGCCGCGAAGGACGACACGACGCCGAGGGGGCCGTCGTACGCGCCGCCGTCGGGGACGGAGTCCAGGTGGGATCCTGTGACCACGGCGTCGCCCGCCGCCGGGTCGCCCTGCCAGGCCCACTGGTTGCCGTTGCGGTCCAGTTCACAGGTCAGGCCCCGGGACTCGGCCTGCTGCGTGAACCATGCCCGGCACTCGGCGTCCGCGCCCGTCCAGGCATACCTGCGGTACCCGCCGGATCCCGCGTCCCGGCCCAGCGGGGCCAGGTCCCGCCACATCTGCTGGAACGTGGGGGGCGGGGAGGCGTTCCCGGCTGCGGGGGAAGCCTGCGCCGGAGGGTGCTGGTCCGTCACGCCTCGTCGCCCTCCCGCATGGGGACCCGTACGCCGCGGTCGTGCGCGACGGTCTCCGCGATGTCGTAGCCCGCGTCGACGTGCCGGATCACGCCCATCCCGGGGTCGTTCGTCAGGACCCGGCGGATCTTCTCGCCCGCCAGCTTCGTGCCGTCGGCGACCGAGACCTGGCCCGCGTGGAGGGAGCGGCCCATGCCGACGCCGCCGCCGTGGTGGATGGAGACCCAGGAGGCGCCGGAGGCGACGTTGACCATGGCGTTCAGGAGCGGCCAGTCGGCGATCGCGTCGGAGCCGTCGAGCATGGCCTCCGTCTCGCGGTACGGGGAGGCCACCGAGCCGCAGTCCAGGTGGTCGCGGCCGATCGCGAGCGGGGCGGCGAGGGTGCCGTTGCCGACCATGTCGTTGAACATGTCGCCCGCCTTGTCGCGCTCACCCTGGCCGAGCCAGCAGATGCGCGCCGGGAGGCCCTGGAAGTGGACCCGCTCGCCGGCCATCTTGATCCAGCGGTGCAGCGACTCGTTCTCGGGGAAGAGGTCGAGGAGCGCCTTGTCCGTCTTGTGGATGTCCGAGGCCTCGCCCGAGAGCGCCGCCCAGCGGAACGGGCCCTTGCCCTCGCAGAAGAGCGGCCGGATGTACGCGGGGACGAAGCCGGGGAAGTCGAACGCGCGGCTGTAGCCCGCCAGTTGCGCCTCGCCGCGGATCGAGTTGCCGTAGTCGAAGACCTCGGCGCCCGCGTCCATGAAGCCGACCATGGCCTCCACGTGCCTGGCCATGGACTCGCGGGCGCGGGTCGTGAAGCCCGCCGGGTCCTTCGCCGCGTACGACGCCATCTCGTCGAAGCCGACGCCGGTGGGGAGGTAGGCGAGCGGGTCGTGCGCGGAGGTCTGGTCGGTGACGATGTCGATCGGCGCGCCCTCGGCGAGCATCCGCGGGAGCAGGTCCGCCGCGTTGCCGAGGAGGCCGATGGAGAGGGGCTTCCTCGCGTCCCTGGCTTCCACCGCCAGCTGGAGCGCGTGCTCCAGGGAGTCGGCCTTCACGTCCAGGTACTTGTGCTCGATGCGGCGCTCGATGGCGCGCGGGTCGACGTCGACGCAGATCGCGACGCCGTCGTTCATCGTCACCGCGAGGGGCTGGGCGCCGCCCATGCCGCCGAGACCGGCGGTCAGGGTGATGGTCCCCGCCAGGGTGCCGTTGAACTTCTTGGCGGCCACCGCCGCGAACGTCTCGTACGTGCCCTGGAGGATGCCCTGCGTGCCGATGTAGATCCAGGAGCCCGCGGTCATCTGGCCGTACATCGTGAGGCCGAGCTGCTCCAGGCGGCGGAACTCCTCCCAGTTCGCCCAGTCGCCGACCAGGTTGGAGTTGGCGATCAGGACGCGCGGCGCCCACTCGTGGGTCTGCATCACGCCGACGGGGCGGCCCGACTGGACGAGCATCGTCTCGTCCTGCTTCAGGGTCCGCAGCGTGCGCACCATCGCGTCGAAGGAGCGCCAGTCGCGGGCCGCCTTGCCGGTGCCGCCGTAGACGACGAGCTTGTCGGGGTGTTCGGCGACCTCGGGGTCGAGGTTGTTCTGGAGCATCCGGAGGGCGGCTTCCTGCTGCCATCCCAGGGCGCTCAGTTCCGTGCCGCGCGGTGCCCGTACGGGGCGGGGTCCTGACATGGGGCGGTGCCTCCTCGCGTAATGCCGCTGCAACCTTGTTATTCACATCCTGATGCGCTGAATAGAGCTAGTCAATAGCGAACGAATGAGCGAGTACGGCAGCGGGGCCGCGGTCTTGATGATTGGCTGGATCGCATGGATCACGTGGAACAGCGGGAACGGGAGCAGGGGGCCGGCCGAGGCGGGGGCCGGTCCGAGGACGAGACGCAGGACCTCCGTTCGGGTGCCGCCGCCGCGGCCCGGCGCGACCTCGCCGTCCGCGCCGCCGTCGAGCGGGGCCTCGTCTCGCCCGCCGCCCCCGTCGTGGGACTCCTCGACATCGCCGGCATCCGCGCGAGCGCCGCCGCCCTGCGCTCCGCCTTCGAGGCGGTCACCCCGCCCGGGACGCCCGTCCTGCACGCCTTCGCCGTCAAGGCGACGCCGCTCGTGCCGGTCCTGCGGCTGCTGCGCTCGGCGGGGATCGGCGCCGAGGTGGCGAGCCCCGGTGAGCTGGCGCTCGCGCGGGCCGCGGGGATCGCGCCCTCCGAGACCGTGCTCGACTCGCCCGCCAAGACCCCGGCCGAGCTGCGCCAGGCGCTCGCGCTCGGCATCGCCGTCAACGCCGACAACCCGCAGGAACTGGCCCGCGTGGACGCCATGATCCAGTCGGCGCCGACCTCTTCCCCCATCGGACTGCGCGTCAACTCGCAGATCGGCGGCGGCTCGATCGGGGCCCTCTCGACGGCGACGGCCACCTCCAAGTTCGGTGTGCCGCTGCTGGACGAGGGCGCCCGGGAGTGGGTGATCCAGGCGTATCTGGACCGGCCGTGGCTGACGCGGCTGCACGCGCACTCCGGTTCCCAGGGCATGCCTCTGGAGATGATGGTGCGCGGCGTCGGCACCACATACGAACTGGCCGAGGAGATCAACGAACGCGCCGGGCGGCGGCAGATCGACACCCTCGACATCGGCGGCGGCCTCGCCGTCAACTTCGGCTCGGACGAGGAGACCCCGACCCACGCGCAGTACGCGCGCCGCCTCAAGGCCCGGGTGCCTGGGCTGCTCGACGGGCGGTACGGCCTGGTCACCGAGTTCGGCCGGTCGCTGCTCGCCAAGCACGGCACGCTCCTCGCCCGCGTCGAGTACACGAAGAAGGCGGGCGGCAGGCCCATCGCGGTGACGCACGCGGGCGTGCAGGTGGCGACCAGGACGGTGTACGCGCCCGTGTCGTGGCCGCTGCGGATCGCCGCGTACGACGGCGAGGGGCGCCCCAAGAGCGGGCCCGCCGTCGGCCAGGACATCGCGGGCCCGGCCTGCTTCGCGGGTGACCTGCTCGCCGAGAACCGGCCGCTGCCGCTGCTCGGGCAGGGCGACCACATCGCCGCCCTGGACACCGGCGCCTACTACTTCGCGCAGCACTATTCGTACAACAGCCTCATCAGGCCCGGCATCCACGGCTTCACCACGTACGACGGCGAGGTCCGCTTCGCCGCCGCGCGGGAGCCGCAGACGCTCGACGAGATCGTGGCGGAGGCCGGCGGCGGGTCGGAGCGGGACGCCCTGCGGCACCTCTGAGCCGACGTCGGCCGAAAGCCGCCGCCGTCCGTCGGAAGCCGCCCGCGAAGGCTCTGCACTTGCTCAATTCGCGCATAGTGACGTGCGTCACGGGCAAACCCCTCCCCAGACATGTTCTCGGGCTCGGGGGAGGCTCCTGTGACGGCATCCGGCACACCCACCACCGCACCACCACCCGCCAATGACGGTGCGCTGCACCGCGCCATCGGCCCCAAGCTGCTGATCCTCTTCGTGATCGGCGACATCCTCGGCACCGGCATCTACGCCACCACGGGCAAGGTCGCGGGGAAGGTCGGCGGCGCGCTCTGGGTACCGTTCGCGATCGGCTTCGTCGTGGCGATCCTGACGGCCGCCTCGTACGTCGAACTGGTCGGCAAGTACCCGAAGGCGGCCGGTGCCGCGCTCTACACCCAGAAGGCGTTCAAGACGCCGTTCCTCACCTTCATCATCGCCTTCATGGTGATGTGCTCGGGCCTGTCGTCGGCGAGCGCCGCGGCCCGCGCCTTCAGCGGTGACTACCTCGGCGAGCTGACGGGGGACGCGCTGCCGCCGACCCTCATCGCGATCGTCTTCGTCGTGCTGCTCGCCGCGCTCAACATGCGGGGCGTCTCGGAGTCGGTGAAGACCAACGTGGTCCTCACGCTCGTCGAGGTCACCGGGCTCGCGATCATCCTCGCGATCGGGGCGTACGCGGTGCTCAGCGGGGACGGGGAGCCCTCGCGGCTCACCGAGTTCGAGTCCGGCGGCAGCGGGTACGCGCTGATGACCGGCGTGCTCGGCGCCACCGCGCTCGGCTTCTTCGCCTTCGTCGGCTTCGAGGACTCGGTGAACATGGCCGAGGAGACCAAGGACCCCGTCCGCACCTTCCCGCGCGCGATCTTCATCGGCGTGGCCGTGACGGGCACGATCTACGTGCTCGTGGCCCTCGTCTCGTCCCTGCTCGTCGACTCCAAGACACTGGAGGGGTCGAGCGGGCCGCTGCTGGAAGTCGTCAAGGCGGGCGGCGTCGACTTCCCGCACAAACTCTTCGCCCTGATCGCGCTGTTCGCGGTCACCAACTCGGCGCTGATCAACATCATGATGGCCTCGCGGCTCTGCTACGGCATGGCCAACGAGCGCATCCTGCCGCGCGCCATGGGGCGGGTCCTGGCCAAGCGCCGCACGCCCGTCGTCGGCATCGTCTTCGTCTCCCTGCTCGCCATCGGCCTGGTGTCGACGGGCGAGATCGAGGGGCTCGGGGACACCACGGCGTTCCTGCTGCTCTGCGTCTTCGCGGTGGTCAACGTGGCCGTGCTCGTACTGCGCAAGGACCGCGTCGGGCACGATCACTTCCGTACGCCGACCGTCCTGCCGGTACTGGGTGCCGTCACCGCCCTGATCCTCGCGAGCCCGCTGGCGGACCGGCCCGCGGAGGTCTACATCCGGGCCGGGGTGCTGATCGCCATCGGCATCGCCCTGTGGGGCGTGAACAAGGCGGTGCTCAAGGCGCGCCCCGAGGAGTGACCTCCGGCCGGCGAGCGGCGGTCCGGCTACTCGACGAACAGGCCCCGCTCCGCCGCCCGTACGTCGAACTCCTCCAGGCGGGCCTGGGCGTCCGGCAGGCCGTCGCACATGGCCTCAAGGAGGACGCGGCCGAGCAGCATCGGGGCGCAGACCGTGTCGAAGGCGAGGCCGGTGCCGACCGCCGCCGGCAGCAGCAGGTCCGAGTGGGCGGCCACGGGGGCGAACGCCGAGTCGGCGACCGTGACCACGGTCAGGCCCGCCGACCGCGCGTAGGCGAGGGCGTCGACGACCTCGCGGGGGTGGCGGGGCAGGGCGAAGCAGAGGAGGGCGGTGGCGCCGGCGCGGACCGCGGCGTCGACGCGGTCGGCGAGCATCGTGCCGCCCTCGTCGAGCAGCCGGACGTCCGGGTGGACCTTCGCGGCGAAGTACGAGAAGCCGTACGCCTGGGAGGCCGCGGCCCGCAGCCCGAGCACCGGCAGCGGGCGCGAGGCGGCGAGGAGCCGTCCCGCGCGCTCGACGGGAGCGGGGTCGGCCAGCAGTTCGGCGAGGTGCCGGAGGTTCTCGATCTCCGCCTCGACCGCCTGCTGGTACTCGTTCGCCAGGGCCTTGGCGGAGGACTCCGGGGGCGCCACGTCCCGCAGGTGCCTGCGCAGCGCCGGATAGCCGTCGAAGCCGAGCGCCACGGCGAACCGGGTGACGGAGGGCTGGCTCACCCCGGCGAGCTCGGCCAGTTCGACGCTGGAGAGGAAGGGCGCGTCGGCGGCCCTGCGCACCATGCAGTGGGCGATGCGCCGCTGGGTCGGTGTGAGCCGGTGGCCCTCGAAGAGCACTTGCAGTCGCGCGGCAGGGCTGTCGCTCATGCCGTCCCCCTCAGGATGTCTGTTCCCACGGTCGTGCCGGCGCCGGACTCCGCCCAGAGCCGGGTGAAACGGCTCAGCAGTCCGGCCGCCGCCGTCACATCATCCGTCAACGGCCGGTCGGCGAGCTCCGGCTCCAGCACGGAGTCGGCGAGCGCGAAGGCCGCGGCGAGCGGCGTCTCGGGGTCGAGGCGCATGTCGCGCTGCCTCAACGCCCTTACGGCGGCGACCAGTTCACACCCGACGACCATGCGGTACGCCTCGCAGGCGCGCAGCGTCTGGCGGGCGGCGAGCGAGGCGAAGCTCGCCTGCTCCTCGACGCCGCGGGAGAGCACCGCGTGGCCGAGGGAGGCAGGGGCGGAGAAGGCGCGCAGGTCACCGAGGGCGGCCCCGGCCGCGTATTCGAGGATCATCACGCCCGACGAGGCGGCCTCGCCGTCGGCGAGGAAGGGCCGCAGGCGGGTGAAGGCCGGTTCGTTGAGGGTGGAGAGGCGGGAGGTGGAGAGCCTGGCCGCCTGGGTCACGGCGAGCCTGAAGTGGTCGAGGGCGAGCGCGAGTTGGGCGAGGTAGAAGCCGCCGTGGTGGTAGGCGGCCATGTCGTCGGGTGAGATCAGCGGGTTCTCGGCCGCCGCGTTGATCTCGACGGTGAGGACGTCCTCCAGGGCGTTCGCCGCGTCGTGGGCGGGGCCGTGGATCTGCGGCACACAGCGGAAGCCGTAGGGGTCCTGGATGCGGCCCAGCGGCGGGGTGGGGCGGTCGGGGGCGCCCAGGAGGTGGCGCATGCGTTCGGCGACCGCGTAGGAGCCGGGGTGGCGGCGCGCCTCGTGCACGGGCAGCGCGTACGCCTCGTAGGAACCGTCGACCGCCATCAGCGAGAGCGCGGCGACCACCTGGGTGGCGCCGATCAGGCCCCGCAGTTCGTGCAGGGCGAGCGCGGCCTGGCCGAGGGTGAGGGCGTTGCTGCTGATCAGGGCGAGGGCGTCGTTGTTGTCCAGGGGCTGCGGCTCGGGGGCGGCGCCCGGACCCTGCCAGGGGTGCTCGCCTGCGAGGGCGAGGCCCATCTGGGCGAGGGCGGCGATGTCGCCGGTGCCGACCGAGCCGAACTCGTTGACCCTCGGGTACGCGCCCGTCTCCAGGGCCCGGCACAGCGCGACGACGACGCTGGGGCGCAGCCCGGCGCCGCCCGCGAGGAGCTGGTTGGCGCGGACGGCGAGCATGGCGCGGACCTGCCGGGCGGGCAGCTCGGCGCCGATCGCCCCGGCGTGCGAGCGCAGCAGCCGCAGGCCGTGGTCGGCGGCCGCGTCGGTGGGCACGTCTTCGTTCCGGTTGGCGCCGACGCCGGTGGAGCGGCCGTAGACGCGGCCCCAGGCGGCGATCTCGCGGGCGGCGTTCCACGACCGCTCCGCGCGCTTCATGCCGTCGGTGGCGGGCACGGGCCGGGCGTCGGATTCGGCCAGGCGTACGACGTCTGCGACCATCATTCCCCGGCCGTCGAGGACGACGACCGCTCCCCCGTCGCCGGTCGCGGTGTCCGCGATACGAGACGACTTCACGCGCATTCCCTCCTCAATCGGACGTCTTGTCCTGCTCGGCGACCACTTGTTGTCGGCGATGCGCGCCGAACCATTGACAAATTATTCAGACAGCGAGAACTCTGCATGACGATATACAGCCGGGCAAGGGACTCCTCATGATCCAGTTCGACACGGTCCACAAACGCTTCCCGAACGGCACGACTGCGGTCCACGACCTCACGCTCGACATGCCGGAAGGCGGCGTGACCGTTCTCGTCGGATCTTCCGGTTGCGGCAAGACGACGACCCTCCGCATGATCAACCGCATGGTCGACCCGACCTCGGGCACCATCCGGGTCGGCGGCCGCGACGTCCTGGAGCAGGACGCGGCCGACCTGCGCCGCTCCATCGGCTACGTCATCCAGCAGTCCGGGCTCTTCCCCCACCGCACGGTCCTCGACAACATCGCCACGGTGCCGCTGCTGCTCGGCTGGGGCCGCAGGAAGGCCAGGGCGCGGGCCGCCGAGCTCCTGGAGACCGTCGGCCTCACCGCCGACGCCGGCAAGCGCTACCCGCACCAGCTCTCCGGCGGCCAGCAGCAGCGCGTCGGCGTGGCGCGGGCGCTCGCCGCGGACCCGCCGGTGCTGCTCATGGACGAGCCGTTCGGCGCGGTGGACCCGGTGGTCCGCACCCAGCTCCAGGACGAACTCCTCCGTCTCCAGCGTGAGCTGTCGAAGACCATCGTCTTCGTCACGCACGACATCGACGAGGCCGTGCGGCTCGGCGACCGCATAGCCGTCTTCCGCACCGGCGGCCACCTCGTGCAGTGCGCCGAGCCCGCCGAGCTGCTCGCCCGCCCCGCGGACGACTTCGTCGCGGACTTCCTCGGCGCCGAGCGCGGCCTGAAGCTGCTCTCCCTGATCTCCCTGACCGACGTCCCCCAGGGCCCTGCGCCGCAGGGCGGCGACTGGACGCTGCGGCTGGACGAGGCGGGGTCCCCGCTGGCCTGGCGGCACAAGGACGCCGCGGAGCCCGACCTCCCCGTACGTCCGCTGCGGGACGGCGACTCGCTCCTTGCCGCCCTCGACGAGTCCCTGTCGTCCCCGACGGGGCTCGTGGCCCGCGTGGACGCGGAGGGCCGCCTGACGGGGGTGTCGTCACGGGACGACATCCACGGAGGCGCGGGCGCGGCCCACCGGAGGAACCGCGGGCCAGTGGGGGCCGACCGCGCAGTTCCCCGCGCCCCTGACGGGGCCGGCTCGACGCCGGATGACGACGCTTCCCCAGGGGCGCGGGGAACTGCGCGAGCAACCCAGGACGGCCCGCACCCGCCGACGGACGTCAAGGGGCAGGTATGACCGTCGACTGGTCGTGGATAGCCGACCACACCGACGACCTCACCACCCTCACCCTCTCCCACCTCCAGGCAGCCCTCTCCGCCGTGGCCCTGGGCCTGCTGATCTCACTGCCGCTGGCCGTCCTCGCGCACCGCGTGCGGCCACTGCGCGGGCTTCTGCTCGGCCTCTCGAACGTCCTGTTCACCATCCCGTCCATCGCCGTCTTCGTGCTGCTCCTGCCGGTCAGCGGGCTGACCCGCACCACCACCGTCATCGGCCTGACGATCTACACCCTCGTCGTGCTCCTGCGGAACACCGTCGAGGGCCTGGACTCCGTCCCCGCCAAGACCAAGGAAGCCGCCAAGGCCATGGGCTCCCGCCCCCTGCGGACGCTGCTCACCGTCGAGCTCCCGCTCGCCCTGCCGGTGATCATGGCCGGCGTACGGATCGCGACGGTCATGTCGATCTCCCTCGTCTCCGTGGCGACGTACATCGGCGACGGCGGCCTCGGCCAGCTCTTCACCGACGGCTTCCAGCGCAACTTCCCCACCCCCGTGATCGTCGGCGTCGTCCTCACCCTGCTCCTGGCGCTCGTCGCGGACGCGCTGCTCGTCACCGTCCAGTACGTCCTGACGCCCTGGACCCGCCGCCAGAGGAGCGCGTGACATGTACGAACTCTTCAAGGACCTCGGCGCCTGGCTGGTCAGCGGCGAGCAGTGGACCGGCCCGGACGGCATCGGCCACCGCCTCGCCGAGCACCTCCAGTACTCGCTGCTCGCCACGCTCATCGCGGCGGCCATCGCGCTGCCGCTCGGCCTGCTCATCGGCCACACAGGACGCGGCGCCTTCGTCGCCATCAACCTCTCCTCCTTCGGCCGGGCGCTGCCCACCGTCGGACTCGTCGTGCTGGTCTTCCTGGCCAGCGGCCTGTCCATGTGGCCCGTCTACATCGCGCTCGTCGCGCTCGCCGTCCCGTCCATCGTCACCAACACTTACGCGGGCATGACCGCCGTCGACCCGGAAGTGAAGGACGCGGCGCGCGGCCAGGGCATGCGCGCCCACCAGGTCCTCTTCCAGGTGGAGCTGCCGCTCGCGCTGCCGCTGATCATGACCGGGCTCCGGCTCGCCCTGATCCAGGTCGTCGCGACGGCGACCATCGCCGCGTACGTCTCCTTCGGCGGGCTCGGGCGGTACGTGTTCGACGGCCTCGCCCAGCGCGACCTGGTCCAGGTGCTCGGCGGTGCCGTGCTCGTGGCGGTCGTCGCCGTCGTACTCGACCTCGCGCTCTCCGGCCTACAGCGCGCCCTCTTCCGCCACCGTCCGGCCAAGCAGGCCTAGGAGCGATCCCCATGAACCGCAGAACCCTCCTCGGCGGACTCCTCGCCACCGCGTCCGTCCCCGCACTCGCCGCGTGCGGCGGCGGCATCACCTCCCTGGACGGCGGGGGCGGTGGCGGCGGCGGAGGCGGCTCCAGCAAGAACGGCGTCACCATCGGCACCGCCAACTTCACCGAGAACCAGGTCCTCGGATACCTCTACGCCGCCGCGCTCGAAGCCGCGGGCGTGAAGACCAAGGTCCGCCCCAACCTCGGCACCCGGGAGATCCTCATCCCCGCGCTCAGGGGCGGCGACATCGACCTGCTGCCCGAATACCAGGGCGCCCTCCTGCACTACCTCGACCCCGAGGCGAAGGCCACCGAGGAGGGCGAGATGCAGAACGCCCTCGCCGTAGCGCTCCCCCGAGGTCTTCAGATCCTCCCGTACGGGCGGGCCGAGGACTCCGACGCGTTCGTCGTCACGCGCGACACCGCGAAGAAGTACGGCCTCAAGACCCTCGCCGACCTGGCCAGGCACAACGGCAAGCTCGTCATCGGCGCGGCCCCCGAGGTGAAGAAGCGCACGGTGGGCGTGGTCGGCCTCCAGGACGTGTACGGCGTGGAGTTCAAGGAGTTCAAGTCCCTCGACTCCTCCGGACCGCTGGTGAAGGGCGCCCTGCGCAAGGGCGACGTCGACGTGGCGAACCTCTTCACCACCGACACCGACATCGCCGCCGAGCGCTGGGTCGTCCTCACCGACCCCAAGAACCTCGTCCCCGGCCAGCACGTCGTGCCGCTCATCGCCGACCGCAAGGCCGACTCGACGGTCCGCAAGGCGCTCGCCCGGCTCGGCGCCCTCCTGACGACCGAGCAGCTCACCGAGTTGAACCGCCTGGTGGACAAGGACAAGAAGGACCCGCAGGACGTCGCGGACGACTGGGCGGCCAAGCACGGACTCACGAAGAAGTAGCCGGCACGACGAACAGACAGCAGCACGACAGGAGTTGATCGGAATGGCAGCCGAAGAACTGGTGGAGCGGCGCTCCATCGACGTCGTCCCCGACGACGAACGGCACGGAACGGCGTTCAACCAGTTCACGCTCTGGCTCGGCGCCAACCTCCAGATCACCGCGGTCGTCACGGGCGCCCTCGCCGTCGTCTTCGGCGGCGACGTGGTCTGGTCGCTGGCCGGCCTCGTCCTCGGCAACCTGCTGGGCGGCGCGGTGATGGCGCTGCACTCGGCGCAGGGCCCGAAGCTCGGCCTGCCGCAGATGATCCAGTCACGGGCCCAGTTCGGCGTGAAGGGCGCGGTCGTCCCGCTGCTCCTCGTCATCCTGATGTACGTCGGGTTCTTCGCGAGCGGCAGCGTCCTCGCCGGACAGGCCACGGCCGAGCTGACGCACACGAACGACACCACCGGCATCGTGCTCTTCGCCGTCGTCACCGCGGTCATGGCGGTGGTCGGCTACCGCGTCATCCACGCGCTCGGCCGGGTGGCGAGCGTCATCTGCGCGGTCGCGTTCGTCTATCTGGGGGTGCGGCTGCTCGACCGCGTGGACCTCTCCGCGCTGCTCGACGACGCCCACTTCGACCTGCCGATGTTCCTGCTCGCCATCTCGCTCTCGGCGTCCTGGCAGCTCGCCTTCGGTCCCTACGTGGCGGACTACTCGCGCTACCTGCCGCGCACGACCTCGGCGAAGGCCACCTTCTGGTGGACCCTGTCGGGCTCCGCGATCGGCTCGCAGTGGTCGATGACGTTCGGGGTGCTCGTGGCGGCGAGCGCGGGGGACGCCTTCCTCGCCAATCAGGTCGGCTACGTCGTGGGCCTCGGCGGCACCGGCCTGATCGCCTCCTTCCTGTACTTCGTGATCGCGCTGGGCAAGCTGACGATCAACGTGCTCAACACCTACGGCGGCTTCATGTCGATGGTCACGAGCATCAGCGGCTTCCGCGGCCAGAAGGTCCTGACCCAGCGCGGCAGGGCCGCGTACATCGCGCTGATCATGGTCGCGGGCACGGCGGTGGCGCTGCTCGGCAAGGACAGCTTCCTGACGTCGTTCAAGGACTTCCTGCTGTTCCTGCTGACCTTCTTCACGCCGTGGTCGGCCATCAACCTGGTCGACTACTACCTGATCTCCCGCGAGCGGTACGACATCCCCGCCCTCTTCGACCCGCACGGCCGCTACGGTGCCTGGCGCTGGGACGCCCTCGTCGTCTACGGCGTCGGGGTCCTCGCCCAGCTCCCGTTCCTCGCCACGCACTTCTTCACCGGCCCGCTCGTCGAGCCGCTGGGCGGCGCGGACGTCTCGTGGATCGTGGGCCTCGCCGTGCCCGCGGTGCTGTACTGGACGCTGGCCCGGCGGAACCCGCCCGTCCCTGGGGATGAACCCCGGGCGGAGAGGGGGGTTAGCCCCACCGCGGGCAGCGCTCCGGCGCCGTAACGTAAAGCGGTATGGAAGCCCGTGACGCCGAACTCAAGAAGGAACTCGACGCCACTCTGCACGCCCGCAGAGAGCTCGGCGAAGAGTACGACTCCGCACTGGTCGACTCCTTCCTCGGGAAGGTCGAGCAGCGCCTCGACGGCACGATCGACCGCAGGCTGCGCCGTCACATGGCCGAGCAGCAGATGGTCGTCGCCCGCGGCGCCCGCTCACCGAACCCGGTGACGGACTCCTGGGCCGAGCGCTTCGGCTTCGGCGTGATCTCCCTGATCCTGGCCGTCCCGCTCTCCGCGATCGGCGTGGTCAACGCCGGCATGCCGGGCCTCCTGACCACCTGGGCGGGCATCGCCGCCGTGAACATCGCACAGGCGGCCCGCGGAATCCCCTTCGGAGACCGCCGCAAGGAACGCGACTCGGACTGGGACGACTGAGCGAGCGTCGGGGGCGTGAGCGAAGGGTGAGGGTGACAAACCCGGTGGCCTGACCGTAAGTTGCTCACATGACTGACTTAGTCGATCGGCCAACTTCGCCGCGGGGGCAGCGCCGACGCGACCAGCTGGTCGACGCCGGCGTGGAACTGCTCGCGGAGAGCGGGTGGCCCGGTGTCACCACCCGGTCCGTCGCCGAGCGCGCCAACGCCAACCTCGGCCTGATCCACTACTACTGGGGCGGCCTGCCCAACCTGAGGATCGCCATCGCACGCCGGGTCGGCGCGGAGGTCTTCGACCCGCTGACCCTGGCGCTCAGCAGCACCACGACGGTCGAGCAGGCACACGCCAGGCTGATCGAACTGCTCGCCGCCCCGCACGACAGCAGGACCGCCCGGCTGACCGTGGAGGTCATCGCGGGCGCGGCCCGCGAGCCGCTGCTCGGCGAAGTGCTCCGTGAGGCGCTCGCGGAGACGAGGGCGCGGTTGCGCGCCTGGATCAAGAAGGTGCACCCCTCCGCGCCCGACGGCAGCGAGACCGTGCTCATCGCCCTGCTCGACGGCATGCTGCTGCACCGGATGCTCGACCCGGACCTCGACAACGGCGAGGCGCTCTCGGCCCTCTCGCGGTTCCTGCCGGGCGGCCCGGCTTCCGGCCCCACCGGGGAAGCGACCCCTTGACGGCGCGACCCGGGCCCCCGTGCACCCCCGGCCAGGAAGGACGCACAGTGGAAGCGGCCAAGACGAGTTGGGCCTTCGGCGCCGGTGCCACGCGCACGGAGAAGGGGCTCGCCCACGCGGTCTCGGCCTTCGCCATCTGCGCACTGCTGGTCGGCGGCCACGGCCTCGGCTGGACCTGGTGGCAGTGGCTCATCGGCATCCTGCTCGTGCACGACCTGGCCGGCGGTGTCGTCGCCAACGGCCTGGACAGCGCCAAGCTCTTCTACCACTCCCCGCTGACCTCCACCGACTCGGCGTTCGCCCATTTCGTCCACCACCCCGTGGGCTTCACCGCGATCCACTTCCAGCCGGTGCTCATCGCCCTGGTGATACCTGGCGGCGCCTGGTGGTGGGGGCTGCTCTGGTACGGGTGGACACTGGCCGGCGCGGTCGCCGTCGACCGGTCCACCGAGCGCCTGAAACGCCCGGTCGCCCTCGGCGTCGTGGTCGCCGGAATCATGGTGGCGCCCTGCGTCGAGGCCCCTCCCGGGCTCGACTGGCTACCGGCCGTACTGCTCCTGAAGCTGGTCCTCGCCCACGGGGTACCCGAGCGGCCGTACGAGAGGTGATGCGCGGGGACCGCCGCACCCCCGGTGGAACCAGGGGGCGGGACGACGGCGGTCCCCGCGAGGGGCGCGTGCCGGGTCAGGCCAGGCCACGCCCCGGCGCCGATGGAGTCCGGGAGCCGCTCCGGAGTTCCTGACGCCGACCTCCACCAATGTGCCGGAGCAGTGTTAAGCGGGTGCTGCGTACACATGTCGTGCGCGTACCGCTTCCGCGAAGTCCTTACTGACCCTGCTGCTCCGCGAGGAACGCGAGCAGGTCCTGGCGGCTCACGACGCCGGTCGGCTTGCCCTCGACCAGGACGATCGCCGCGTCCGCGCCGCCGAGCACCGACATGAGGTCGGCCACCGGCTCACCGGAGCCGACCTGCGGCAGCGGGTCCGACATGTGCTTCTCCAGCGGGTCGGAGAGCGAGGCGCGCCGCGCGAACAGGGCGTCCAGGAGCTCCCGCTCCACGACCGAGCCGATGACCTCCGCGGCCATCACGTCGGGGTGACCCGCGCCCGGCTTCACGATGGGCATCTGCGAGACGCCGTACTCCCGCAGTACGTCGATGGCCTCGCCGACCGTCTCCTCGGGGTGCATGTGCACCAGCGAGGGCAGCGCCCCGCCCTCCTTGCGGCTCAGCACGTCGCCGACGCGGGGCGCGTCGCCGGGCTGCTCCAGGAACCCGTAGTCGTTCATCCACTCGTCGCTGAAGATCTTGCTCATGTAGCCGCGCCCGGAGTCGGGCAGGAGCACGACCACGACGTCGTCCGGGCCCAGCCGCTCGGCGACCCGCAGCGCCGCCACGACGGCCATGCCGCAGGAGCCGCCGACGAGCAGCCCCTCCTCCTTGGCCAGGCGCCGCGTCATCTGGAAGGAGTCCTTGTCGGACACCGCGATGATCTCGTCGGTGACGGTACGGTCGTACGCCGTCGGCCAGAAGTCCTCGCCGACGCCCTCGACGAGGTAGGGCCGCCCGGAGCCGCCGGAGTACACGGACCCCTCGGGGTCGGCGCCCACGACGGTGACCGCGCCCTTGGAGATCTCCTTCAGATAGCCGCCCGTGCCGGAGATGGTGCCGCCGGTGCCGATGCCCGTCACGAAGTGGGTGATCCTGCCCTCCGTCTGCTCCCAGAGCTCGGGGCCCGTGGAGTGGTAGTGGGAGAGCGGGTTGTTCGGGTTGCTGTACTGGTCGGGCTTCCAGGCGCCGGGCGTCTCGCGCACGAGGCGGTCGGAGACGTTGTAGTACGAGTCCGGGTGCTCGGGATCAACGGCGGTGGGGCAGACGACGACGTCGGCGCCGTACGCCCGCAGCACGTTGATCTTGTCGAGCGACACCTTGTCGGGGCAGACGAAGATGCACTTGTAGCCCTTCTGCTGGGCCACGATGGCGAGGCCCACCCCGGTGTTGCCGGACGTCGGCTCGACGATGGTGCCGCCGGGCTTCAGTTCCCCGCTCTGCTCGGCCGCCTCGATCATGCGCAGCGCGATGCGGTCCTTCACGGATCCGCCGGGGTTGAAGTACTCGACCTTGGCCAGGACGGTCGCCTGGATGCCCGCGGTCACGTTGTTGAGCCTCACCAGCGGGGTGTTGCCGACGAGGCTGATCATCGAATCGTGGAATTGCACCGTTGTCTCCGGGCTGCGATGTAGTGCGACGGGTTTGGTGCGGTCAGCCTAAGGCTCCACCTCATCCGTTCACCTCCGCACGCGATTGGCCGACCGTGCTTACGGGGCAATGAGTGGATGTACGGCGAATCGGCGACGAGGAGGTGGCTGCGAGGCATGTCGAGGGCGAGGGTGGCACGACGGATCGCAGCGGGCGCGGCGTACGGCGGCGGAGGCATCGGGCTCATCGGCGCCGCCGCGGTGGGTGTGGTGCTCGCCGAGCTACAGCTCGCGAAGCGGTACGTGGGCGGCGGGGCCCACGCGGACCCACCGCGGGCGGACGGCCGCTACGGCCGGGCGTTCCCGGACGATACGGAGCGTCCGCCCAGCTGGGAGCCGTTGCGGTTCGCCATGCTCGGTGACTCCACGGCCGCGGGGCAGGGCGTGCACCGGGCCAGGCAGACCCCGGCGGCGCTGCTCGCCTCGGGGCTCGCGGCGGTCGCGGAGCGGCCCGTCGACCTGCGGAACGTTGCGCTGCCGGGCGCCCAGTCGGACGACCTGGACCGGCAGGTGACGCTGATCCTCTCGGACCCGTCCTGGGTGCCGGACGTCTGCGTCATCATGATCGGCGCCAATGACGTGACGCACCGGATGCCGGCGACCCGCTCGGTGCGGTGCCTTTCCGCGGCCGTGCGGCGGCTGCGGACCGCGGGGGCGGAGGTCGTCGTGGGTACGTGCCCCGACCTCAGCTCCGTCGAGAACGTCTACCAGCCGCTACGTTGGCTGGCCCGGCGGGTCTCGCGGCAGCTGGCCGCGGCGCAGACGATCGGTGTGGTCGAGCAGGGCGGCCGGACGGTCTCCCTCGGCGACCTGCTCGGCCCCGAGTTCGCGGCGAACCCCCGGGAACTGTTCGGTCCCGACAATTACCACCCCTCGGCCGAGGGGTACGCCACCGCCGCCATGGCGGTGCTTCCCACGCTCTGCGCCGCGCTCGGGGTGTGGCCGGAGGAGGAGCACCCCGATGTCTCGCGGGACGAGGGCTTCCTGCCGGTGGCCCGTGCCGCGGCTCAGGCGGCGGCCGAGGGGGGCACGGAGGTCACGGCCGCCATGCCCACGGGCCCGCGGGGCCCCTGGGCCCTCCTCAAGCGCCGCCGCCGCCGACGCATCCAGACCCCGGAACCGTCACCTGCGGCGCGCTAGGCCATCACCTGTCGTCGACATCCGCGGCCCCGCGCCCGAAGGGGCGCGGGGAACTGCGCGAGCAACCCGGGACGGCCTGCGGGGACGCACGAAACCGAGAAGCCGCCGCGCAGCGGCAACACGGCCCCGCCACGGGGAAACCGCCCAAGCCCCGCAGGCCTGAGCGCTCGCTTAGAAATGCGTCCCGCATCACAGCCCCGCCCCCGTGACGGTCACCACTACGTGCAGGTAACTTCCCAGAGAGTCCAGCCGAAGCAAGCCGGAAGCCCCACCGCCAGGGGCGCCCCCGCCAGAGGAGAGCCCGAGATGCCCGAAGCCGTGATCGTCTCTGCCGCCCGCACCCCGATCGGCCGCGCCTTCAAGGGCTCGCTGAAGGACCTGCGCCCGGACGACCTGACCGCCACGATCATCGGGGCCGCCCTCGCCAAGGTCCCGGAGCTCGACCCGAAGGACATCGACGACCTGATGCTCGGCTGCGGCCTGCCGGGCGGCGAGCAGGGGCACAACCTCGGCCGCATCGTCGCCGTGCAGATGGGCATGGACCACCTGCCGGGCTGCACCGTCACCCGGTACTGCTCCTCCTCCCTCCAGACGTCCCGTATGGCCCTGCACGCCATCAAGGCGGGCGAGGGCGACGTCTTCATCTCCGCCGGTGTCGAGATGGTGTCCCGGAGCGTGAAGGGCACCAGCGACGGCCTCCCCGACACCCACAACCCCCTCTTCGCCGACGCCGAGGCCCGCACCGCGGCCGTCGCCCAGACCGAGGGCTCCAGCTGGCACGACCCGCGCGAGGACGGCCTGGTCCCGGACGCCTACATCGCGATGGGCCAGACCGCGGAGAACCTCGCCCGCAGCAAGGGCGTCACCCGCCAGGACATGGACGAGTTCGGCGTCCGCTCACAGAACCTCGCCGAGGAAGCCATCAAGAACGGCTTCTGGGAGCGCGAGATCACCCCGGTGACCACCCCCGACGGCACGGTCGTCAGCAAGGACGACGGCCCCCGCGCGGGCGTCACCATGGAGGGCGTACAGGGCCTGAAGCCCGTCTTCCGCCCCGACGGCCTGGTCACCGCCGGCAACTGCTGCCCGCTGAACGACGGCGCCGCCGCCCTCGTGATCATGAGCGACACCAAGGCCCGCGAGCTCGGCCTGACCCCGCTCGCCCGCATCGTCTCCACCGGCGTCACCGGCCTCTCCCCCGAGATCATGGGCCTGGGCCCGGTCGAGGCCAGCAAGCAGGCCCTCCGGCGCGCCGGTCTCACCATCGACGACATCGACCTGGTCGAGATCAACGAGGCCTTCGCCGCCCAGGTGATCCCCAGCTACCGCGACCTGGACATCCCCCTCGACAAGCTGAACGTCAACGGCGGCGCCATCGCCGTCGGCCACCCCTTCGGCATGACGGGCGCCCGCATCACCGGCACGCTCATCAACTCCCTCCAGTTCCACGACAAGCAGTTCGGCCTGGAGACGATGTGCGTCGGCGGCGGCCAGGGCATGGCGATGGTCATCGAGCGCCTCAGCTGACCCGACGGCCGATCGACCGGAAAACGCACGTTTTCGTTGACGCAGAGTTCGCTTGACTGACGCTCAGTCTCTGCATCTTTTCGTGACCCAATCTCCCCCAGGATGTGACCTATCTCCTGGGGGAGATACATATGCCCAGCTCAGAGCCCATCTGTGGGTAAACACCGGGGCCAAAGTCCTGTCCACTTCGTGACGTAATGCACTGACAGGTGGATCGTGCAGGCTTCAAGCTGATGTAGGAAGTCGGGGGTCGACTTGAAACCGGGAGTACGTCAGTGAGCGCCATGCCTCTTGCCCTGCTGCTCTCCGCGGCCGCTGCCACGGCCGTGGGCGCCGCCGCCCTGCACGCCGTGTACGGGCTCCGGAAGCAGCTCGCTGAAATCAGAACCCTCCAGGCCGAGCTGGCCGAGAGCCGCGCCGCGAGCGTCCCGCACCCAGCGGTGCCGGCCGCCCGTACCGCCGTGGACACCGACGAGATACGCGCGGCCGTGGCCGAGGCGCTCGCCGAGGAGCGGGAGCGCGAGCTCGCCGAGGCCCGTGCCTTCTGGGCCGCCCAGGAGACCCGCGACGGCACGGACACGCCGTCCCTCCTGCACGGTCTGCCGGGCCTGCCCGACGGCATCGCCGACGAGCTGTTCCTGCCCCGTCAGACGGACTTCGCGGGCCTGGAGGCGGACAGCCTGGAGCCGGTGACCGAGCCCTTCGCCGAACCGGCGGCCGACGAGTTCGCCGGGGACTCGCCCGAGCTGGCCGCGGCCCGCCGCCGCCACCCCTCGCACCCCGACTTCGTGCCGGTGCAGACGCCCCCCGCCGAGGGCTACGGCGACCATGAGCGCACGGTCGCGTGCCTGGAGGAGCTGGCCGACGCCCGCACCGCCCTTGCCGACGTCCGTCCCGGCCCGCTGGGCACCCTGGACGTGTACGTCTTCGCGGACGGCACGACGCTCTGCATGACGCCGGGCCACCGCGAGACCGCGGAACTGCTCGCCCACGCCCTGCGCGAGGGCCAGACCCCGGTGCTGCTCGGCGGCTCGGGCATCTCGGGCGCGTACGCCCTGACCTTCGAGTGCGGCACCGAGAACGTCTACATCCTCGCGGACCGCGTCATCGCCTCGGTCTGACGGCATCCGGGGAAGGCCGGGGTGCGGGGACGGGCTCCCTACACCCCGGCCTTCTTCTGTGCCCGCGCCACGAGTTCGAGCGCCCGCGCCAGCTCTTCGGGGTCGTCGAGCACGAGGGCCAGGTCGTGCCCCGCGACGGTGATCTGGTCGGCGGCGGCGAACATCCCCGCGTCCGGCATCTCCCGCGGCGGCGCCCCCGGTTCCTCGATGGCCTGCGTGCGCACGGCCAACTCCCTGGCCAGGGCGAGCGCCTCGGTCGCCGCCCCGCGCTGGAGGCGGCTCTGCGGCGCGGCCCGCAGCCGGTCGGCGAAATGGTCCACTGCGGCCGTCAAAGGCGTCGTATCGAGCACCCCGCGACCTTATGCGCCGCTGCGGGACTGTTGCCAACGCACCAACGCTCAGGCACGGTGTCGTGAAGGACGGAACACATCGCGACGCGTCCGGAGGCGCCGATGTCACAAGTCTTCTCCGAGGAGACCCACCGCAACCTGATCGCCCGAATCCCCCACTGCACCGGTCGAGAAGTGTCCGACTGGCTCCGCGCCGTGGACGAAGGCCCTTCTCTCTGCCGCTTCGAGGAGAAGGTGAGCTGGCTCCGCGCCGAGCACAACCTCGCATACGGCCATGCGAAGGCGATCATCCATGAGTACGACCTGCGGCGGGCCGCCCGCAACCTGCTCTGAACCGACTCTCCCTCACCCACACGACGAAGGGCCCGCGGACCGGAACGGTCCGCGGGCCCTTCGACTGCCGGTCACCCGGCGATCACCGTCAGTCGTTGCCCGAGAAGATCGCGATCAGGCGCAGGAACTCCATGTAGATCCAGACGAGCGTCATCGTCAGGCCGAACGCCGCCAGCCAGGCCTCTTCCTTCGGCGCGCCGTAGGCGATGCCGTCCTCGACCTGCTTGAAGTCGAGGGCCAGGAAGCAGGCGCCGAGCAGGATGCCGACGATGCCGAAGACGATGCCGAGGCCACCGCTGCGGAAGCCGAGGCCGTCACCGCCGCCGAAGACCATGAAGAGCAGGTTCACGGCGGTCAGCAGCAGGAAGCCCATCGCCGCGGCCATCACGAAGCCGTAGAAGCGACGGTTGACGCGGATCCAGCCCGCCTTGTACGCCACGAGGACGCCGATGAAGACGGCCATCGTGCCGAGGACGGCCTGCATGGCCGCGCCGCTCGCGATGCGGTTGTCGACGACGCTGGAGATGACGCCGAGGAAGACGCCTTCCAGCGCGGCGTACGTCAGGATCAGCGCGGGCGAGGCCTTGCGCTTGAAGGCCTGCACGAGGCCGAGGACCATCGCGATCAGACCGGCGCCGATGGCGATGCCGTACGACTTGCTGATGTTGGCGTCGTCCACCGGCAGCAGTGCCCAGGCGATCGCTGCCGTGACGACGAGCGTGCCGAGCGTGGTCGCCGTACGCATGACGACGTCGTCCATCGTCATGCGGCCGGCGGACGTCATCGGCGCGGGGGCACCGTGCTGGACGTCCTGCTGGGCGTACGGGTTCGTGGCGTAGGGGTTGGCCGCGGGGGCCTGCTGGCCGGCGTACGGATTGCCCTGCGCGTACGGGTTGCCCTGCTGGGTCTGGGTCGCGGCTGCGGGTCCCCCGGCCTGCGGCTGCGCGCCGAAGCCGGCGTGGCCGTTGTCGCGGCTGAACCCCCGTCGCGAGAAGACCGGGTTACTGCTCCTCATTTCACTCCTCCATGGCCACCGTGTGTGGCTTTGCCTCAAGAGTAATGCGTAGGCAAAGGGATGACCCTAGTGCTTGGGGAGGATCTTTCCCTCTCTGTGACCGAGAACGCGCGGGAGTGCCCGCACTGTTCCCGGATCGGAACCGTTACCCCGTACGAGTGGTACCAGCGAGATGGCCACGGCCCCGAGGACGGCGGCCACGGCGAAGGTCGTGAAGCCCAGCGAGGCGTTGCCGCCCGCGACGACCGCGCCGCCCAGCCAGGGCCCCACGACCGCGCCCGTGCGCCCGACGCCGGTGACCCAGCCGAGGCCCGTGGCGCGCTCCGCGGGCCCGTACACCGTGGGCGTGGCCGCGTACACCATGACCTGGGCGGAGAAGAGCCAGATGCCGGTGACGAAGACGACGGCGTAGGCGACGCCGAGCGGCAGCTCGGCCCTGAGCAGGAAGGCGCCGCCCGCCGTGAGCACGAACCAGACGGCGGAGACCTTGACGGCCCCGAAGCGGTCCGCGGTCCGCCCGGCGACGAGCATGCCGACGATGCCGCCCGCGTTGATCACCATGAGGAACGTCACGGAGGAGGAGAGCGAGTAGCCCGAGGCCCGCATCAGCTCGGGCAGCCAGGTGGAGACGCCGTAGACCAGGAGGAGCCCGGCGAAGGAGGCGATCCAGAGCAGCGGGGTGGCGAGCCGCCGCCCCGGTGCGAAGAGCGAGGCGACCGCCGAGAACCGCCCCTTGGCCCCGGCCCCGGGGGCTTCGGCGAGGGTCGGGACCGGCAGGAGGTAGCGGGCGGCGACCGTCTCCGCCTCCCGCGCGCGGCCCTTGGCGAGCAGCACGCCGGGCGACTCCGGCAGCCACCTGACGACCAGCGGCACGGCGACGACCGCGGGGATCACACCGGCCCAGAAGACGACACGCCAGCCGTGGTCGGGCCCGAGCGCGAGGCCGAGGCCCGTGGCCGCCATGCCGCCCGCGTGGTACGAGGTCATCATGAGGCCGGTGGCCAGCGCGGCCCTGCGCGGCGGCGCGAACTCGGCGACGATCGCGAGACCGATCGGCATGAGCCCGCCGAGGCCGAGCCCCGAGACGAAGCGTCCCGCGCCGAAGAAGGCGGCGCTCGGCGCGAGCGCGCAGAGGGCGGAGCCCAGCGAGAAGAGGACGACGCTGCCGATGACCATCGGCTTGCGCCCGGCCCAGTCGGTGAGGGTGCCGCAGCCGAGCGCCCCGATCAGCATGCCGAAGGTGGTCCAGGAGCCGATGGTGCCCGCGGTCGCCGCGGTGAAGCCGAAGCCCTCGTCGTCCAGGAGGTGGGGCATGACGGCGCCGTAGATGTTGACGTCCATGCCGTCGAAGAAGACGACGAGCCAGCACAGGGCTATGACGGGGGCGACGGATCTGAAGGTGCGCGGGGGCGCGACGCCTCGGGGAGCGGTCACGGGGTTCTCACTTCTTTGTGGGACCTGGTGGGGACGGGGGTCTTTCGGAGCGGACGGCGGGCTCAGTCGAGGGGGAAGCCCGTGTAGCTCTCGGCGAGGTCGGTCTCGGCCGAGCGCGCGGTGGTGATGCGGTCAAGACCGGCGAGCTGGACGCGGTCGTCGAAGGGCGTGGCGTCGGGCGCGCGGTGGAGCAGCGTCGTCATCGCGTACGAGAAGCGCTCGGCCTGCCAGACGCGGCGCAGGCAGGTCTGCGAGTACGCGTCGAGGAGGCTCGCGTCGCCCTTGTCGCGCAGCAGTGTCAGCGCGCGGGCGAAGGTGACGACGTCGCCGACGGCGAGGTTGAGGCCCTTGGCGCCGGTCGGCGGAACGATGTGCGCGGCGTCCCCGGCGAGGAAGAGGCGTCCGTGGCGCATCGGCTCGTGGACGTAGCTGCGCATGGGCGTGACGGACGTGGAGGTGATGGGCCCGCGCTCCAGCGTCCAGGCCGGGTCGTCGGTCTCCAGGCGGCGGTCCAGCTCGTCCCAGATCTCCTTCCCGGTCCACTCGGCGGCGTCGGTGCTGTCGGGGACCTGGAGGTACGCGCGCGTGACGGTCGGCGACCGCATGGACAGGAGCGCGAAGCCGCGGTCGTGGCGGGCGTAGACCAGCTCGTCGTGGGAGGGCGGCACATCGGCGAGGATGCCGAGCCAGGCGAAGGGGTACGTCCGCTCGTAGACCCGGGAGAGCGCTTCGGGCACCGCCTTGCGGGCCACGCCCCAGAAGCCGTCGCAGCCCACTACGTAGTCGCACTCCAGGACGGACTCCCGCCCCTGGTGGCGGAAGCGGACCCGCGGGTCCGCGGTGTCCGCGCCCTCGACCGCGAGCGCCTCGGCCTCGAAGAGCAGGGGTCCGCCGCCGTCGAGGCGCAGCGCGATGAGGTCCTTGCAGACCTCGGTCTGGGCGTAGACGGTGACGTTCCTGCCGCCGGTGAGAGCGGGGAAGTCGACGCGGTGCCTGCGGCGGTCGAAGCGCAGTTCGATGCCGTCGTGCGGGAGCCCCTCGCGGTCCATGCGCCCGCCCGCGCCCGCGGCGCGCAGGACCTCGGCGGTGCCGTGCTCCAGGATTCCGGCGCGCTGGCGCTGTTCCACGTAGGCGCGGTCGCGGCTCTCCAGGACGACGTTCTCGACGCCGGCGTTGTCGAGGAGCCGGGCGAGCAGCAGCCCGGCCGGTCCCGCGCCGATGATTCCGACGGTCGTGCGCATCGATGGATCCCCTTCGTCGCCGGACGAGACTCGTTCGCCTGGTGAGACTTGTTCGCCTGGTGAACTTTCGTTCATAATGTGCTGACGGGAGTCTCCGACCGCGCCCGCACGCTGTCAACGGTTGTGCGGCACCCGTTTTTCCGACGTACGAGGAAGGCGTCCCGCATGCCCGAAGAGCCCGCGGGCGAGTCCGTACGGCCCCTGGAGCGCGGCCTGGCCGTCCTGCGCGCCCTGGCCGCGGCGGACCCCGGCCATGTGCGCGCGGGCGACCTCGTACGGGCCACGGGCCTGGCCCGCTCCACGGTCGACCGGGTCGTGGCGACCCTGGTCAGGCTCGGCTACGTCCGCGCGGACGGTCAGGAGCTGCGCCTCACGCCGCGCCTGATGGAGCTCGGCAACGCCTACCTCGCGGCCAGCGGCCTGACCGGCGAGGTGGCCGAGCGGACGGTCCGGCTCGCCGACGAGCTGGACGAGTCCGTGTCGCTCGCGGTGCCCGACGGCGACGGCGTCCGCTTCGTCACGCAGGCGGCGCGGCGCCGCGCGATGTCGGTGGCCTTCCGCATCGGGGACCTGCTGCCGCCGGAGCGCTGCGCGCCCGGCGCGCTCTTCGCGGACGCCTGGGACGAGGAGCGGTGGGCCGCCTGGCGGGCCCGGGTGGCGGCGGGCCCCGCGGAGTCCGCGTTCCCCGCGCTGCCGCCGGGCCCCGCGCCCGCGGACATCCCGGACCTGGCCGCCCGGGTGGCCCGCTCACGGGAGACCGGCTGGGCCCTGGACGACCAGTTGATCGAGCCGGGCCTGATCGCGGTGGCGGTCCCCGTGCGCGACCGGGCGGGCAGGGCGCGTTACGCCCTCTCCGCGGTGAGCCACACCAGCAGGCACACGGCGCGGGGCCTCGCGGCGGCGGTGCTGCCGCGGCTGCGCGCGGAGGCCGGGCGCCTCGAGGTCCTCGCGGCGGCCGACCCCGGGCCGCCCGGCGCCGCGTCGGCGCCCGTGCACGCCACCGACCCGGCGGCGGCCAAGGCGGAGCTCGGCCCGGAGTTCCTCCAGTCACTGGCGCGGGGCCTTGCCGTCCTGCGGGCGCTCGGCGGGGCGCGCGGCGACGGGCTGCCGCTGACCGCGCTCGCCGCGGCCACCGGCCTCACGAGGGCCACCGCGCGGCGCTGCCTGCGCACACTGGAGCTGGCGGGGTACGCGGCCCACGACGGGCGCCTGTACCGCCCGCTCCCCCGCATCCTGGAGCTCGGGCACGCCGCGCTCTCCCGGCTCACCTTCGCCGACATCGCCGAGCCGCACGTGCGGGAGCTGACCGAGCGGGTCCACCAGTCGGCGTCGGTCACCGTCCTCGACGGCACGGACATCCTCTACGTGGCACGCGCCGCCACGGTCCGCGTCATGAGCGTCCGCATCACCCTCGGCACGCGTTTCCCCGCGTACGCCACCGCCATGGGCCGCGTCCTGCTCGCCGGACTGCCCGTGCCGGAGCGCGAGCGGCTGCTGCGCGAGGCTCCGCCGCGCGCCCTGACCCCGCTGACCGTGACGGACACGGGCGAGCTCGCGCGCGTCCTGGAGCGCGTCGCCGCCGACGGGTACGCCACGGCCGACCAGGAGCTGGAGGAGGGGCTGCGCTCGGTGGCCGTACCCGTCAGGGACGCGGCGGGCCGGGTCGTCGCCGCCCTGAACGTCGCCCGGCACGCGGGCACGGCGCCCCTGGCCGACACCCGGGACGCCCTGCTGCCCGCGTTGCGCGAGACGGCGGCGGCGATCGAGACGGATCTGCACACCGCCGCCCGCTTCCAGGCGGTGCGGCTGCCCTGAACCCCGCCGGGCCGAACAGGCGAAGACCGGGGGCGCGGCGGCCAACACGGCCGCAGGACACGCTTGGTGATGTGCCATCAGGCACGAGGGGCCCACAAGGGCCGGACCGAGGTGTGTGGTGAAGGATCTCCGCACACAGTGGCGGAGGTGCCCGGAGCCGGACTCGAACCGGCACGCCCCCGAGGGGCAGCGAGGTTTAAGCTCGCCGTGTCTGCATTCCACCATCCGGGCAGGCCGTGGGCCCCGCATCAAGGATTCGACCTTATCGGGAGGCGTCCCCCGAACAGCGGAAGGAGATCCCGATGTTGTCTTATTTTATTGACGTCTGAGGGTGCATCAGCCACAGGCACGACCCATCGGTACATGCCGGAGGCCTTTCCATGCTCTCCGCCGGTCTCATGGGCCTCTGCACGGAATGACGGAATTTCACCCTCCTTCCGTTCCCCCCGCCGCCCACGGACTCAGGGACATCCCTCATCCCCAGGTATGACACACCGCTCTCAAGTCCGACCGGAGAGGGCCCTCGGAACCGGAACAGCGGCTGACTACACGGCGCCGATCGGACAGGACGATGGAGTACGTCCCCACTCGTCGTCCCGACAGGAGCACCGTCCCGTGACCACCACCCCCTTCGCCGCCCGCGCCACCGCCGTGGCCGCGCGTGCCACGGATCTCTCCAAGGTGTACGGACAGGGTGAGACCCAGGTGGTCGCCCTGGACCACGTCTCCGTCGACTTCGGCCAGGGCGAGTTCACCGCGATCATGGGCCCCTCGGGCTCCGGCAAGTCCACCCTGATGCACTGCGTCGCGGGCCTGGACAGCTTCAGCTCCGGCTCGGTGCGGCTCGGCGAGACCGAGCTGTCCACGCTCAAGGACAAGCAGCTCACGAAGCTCCGCCGAGACAAGATCGGCTTCATCTTCCAGGCCTTCAACCTGCTGCCCACGCTGACAGCCCTGGAGAACATCACGCTCCCCATGGACATCGCCGGGCGCAAGCCCGACAAGCGGTGGCTGGAGCAGGTCATCGAGATGGTCGGGCTCTCCGGGCGGCTCAGCCACCGGCCCACGGAGCTCTCCGGCGGCCAGCAGCAGCGGGTCGCCGTGGCGCGGGCGCTCGCCTCCCAGCCGGAAATCATCTTCGGTGACGAGCCGACCGGAAACCTCGACTCGCGCTCGGGCGCCGAAGTCCTCGGCTTCCTCCGCAACTCCGTACGGGACCTCGGGCAGACCGTCGTCATGGTCACGCACGACCCGGTCGCCGCCTCGTACGCGGACCGCGTGATCTTCCTCGCGGACGGGCGGATCGTCGACGAGATGCTCCGGCCGACCGCCGAGGGCGTGCTCGACCGGATGAAGCACTTCGACGCCAAGGGGCGGACGAGCTAGCGCTCCGGGCGACGTCCGCGGGTCTTCCCCGCGCGTACGTCGTGGCTTGCCGCGCAGTTCCCCGTGCCCCTGAGAAGGCCCCTTCGGGGCACTTCTCCCGCCCCCCTCACCAGGACTGACTCCCATGTTCCGTACCGCCCTGCGCAATGTGCTCGCGCACAAGGCCCGGCTGCTGATGACCGTGCTCGCCGTCATGCTCGGCGTCGCCTTCGTCTCCGGCACCCTGGTCTTCACCGATACCTTCGGCAACGCCTACAAGAACAAGTCGGCCAAGAGCTTCGACCACGTCTCCGTCGCCATCCAGGGCTACGGCTCCTCCCCCTACGACGACGGTGCGGAAGGCGAGGCCAAGACGCCGCCGGCGCTGACCGACGCCTTCCTCAAGAAGACGCAGGGTCTGCCCGGCGCCGACTCCGCCATCGGATCCGTCTCCGGCTTCACCGCCGTCGCCGACAAGGACGGCAAGCTGGTCGGCGGCGACTGGGGCACCACCGGGGCCAACTACTACCCCGGCAAGGACGGCAAGGACCCCCGGTACGACTTCACCGAGGGCTCCGCCCCGAAGTCCGCCTCCGACGTCGCGCTGGACTCCCGTACCGCCGAGCGCACCGGCTACGAGATCGGCGACACCGTCCGCTACTCCACCGACGGCCCCGTGAAGACCGCCAGGATCAGCGGCGTCTTCGACACCGAGGACGGCAACGTCCTCGCGGGCGGCAGCCTGGTGGTGTTCGACAACGACACCGCGCAGAAGCTCCTCGGCAAGAGCGAGTACGACGAGATCGACGTGAAGGCCGCCGCGGGCACCTCCGAGACGGCGCTGAAGAGCTCCATCGAGAAGATCCTGCCCAAGGACACGGACGCCCTCACCGGCACGCAGCTCTCCGACGACCAGGCCGACATGATCGAGCGGGAGACCAGCTCGATGAGCCAGGTCCTGCTGATCTTCGCCGGCATCGCGCTGTTCGTCGGCATCTTCATCATCGCCAACACCTTCACCATGCTGGTCGCCCAGCGCACCAAGGAGCTGGCCCTGATGCGGGCCATCGGCGCCTCACGCCGCCAGGTGACGCGCTCGGTGCTCATCGAGGCGTTCCTTGTGGGCCTGGTCGCCGCCGTGACGGGCTTCGCACTCGGCATCGGCGTGGCCGTGGGCCTGGAGTCCCTGATGAACTCCGCGGGCGCCTCCCTGCCCGACGGGCCTCTCGTCATCGCCCCGACCACGATCGGCGTCGCCCTGCTGATCGGCGTGGTCGTGACCATGCTGGCCGCCTGGCTGCCGGGCCGCCGCGCGGCGAGGATCCCGCCGATCGCCGCGATGAACAGCGTCCACGCGACGCCGACCACACGTGGCCTGGTCGTGCGCAACACCATCGGTTCGATCATCGTCGCCATCGGCATCGTCCTGCTCCTCAACGAGGACAACTACGTGATGGCCGGCGGCGCCGCGGTCATCCTCGTCGGCGTCATCGTCCTCACGCCGCTGCTCTCGCGGCCCTTCATCGCCGCCTCGGCCCCGCTCCTGCGGCCGTTCGGCGTCACGGGCAGGCTGGCCCGCCTCAACTCGGTGCGCAACCCGCGCCGTACGGCCTCCACCGCGGCGGCCCTGATGATCGGCCTGACCCTCATCACCGCGATGACCGTGGTCGCCACCTCCATGAGCAGCGCCATCAACAAGATGGCCGCGGACTCCCTGAAGGCCGACTACACCGTCTCCATGGCCAACTACGAGCCGCTGGCCCCCGAGGTCGGCGAGAAGCTGGCCAAGCTCCCCGACGTCGTGGCGAGCAGCCCGCTGCGCACCGCCTACGCCGAGATCGGCGGCTCCTCCAGCCAGGTCTCCGGCATCGACGAGAAGGCCTTCGGCGAGCTGGCGAGCCTGGACTTCACCAGCGGCTCACTGGCCGGTCTGAAGGGTGACTCCACCCTGGTGGACAAGCAGACCGCCGACGACCAGGACCTGAAGGCGGGCGACACCGTCCCGGTGAAGTTCGACGACGGCAAGACGGCGAAGCTGCGGATCGCCGGCGTCTACGAGCAGAACGAGATGATCAACGGGCTGTTCACGCCGCTCTCCGTCGTGAACCCGCACCTGTCGAAGATCACCGACGAGCAGGTCCTGGTGAAGATGGCGGGCGGCACCTCCGACAAGGCCGAGGACGCCATCGTCAAGGCTCTCGGCGACAACCCCGCCATCAAGATCCAGGACAAGGACGCCATCAGCAACGAGATCGGAGGCATGATCAACATGATGCTGAACATGCTCTACGGCCTCCTGGCGATGGCCATCCTGATCGCGGTGCTCGGCGTCATCAACACCCTGGCCATGTCGGTCTTCGAGCGGAAGCACGAGATCGGCATGTTGCGGGCCATCGGCCTCGACCGCTCGAAGGTCAAGCAGATGGTGCGCCTGGAGTCGGTCGTGATCTCCCTGTTCGGCGCGGTGCTCGGCATCGGCCTCGGCGTCTTCATGGGCTGGGCCGTCGGCAACAGCGTCGCCGACGCGGTGGCCACGTACACGATGGAGATCCCGTTCGGCCGGATCGCCGTCTTCCTCGCCATCGCGGCCGTGGTCGGCGTCCTCGCCGCGGTGTGGCCGGCCCGCAGCGCGGCCAGGCTCAACCCGCTGATGGCCATCAAGAGCGAGTAGCGGTACGGGGAACAGCAGCGGCAGGGGAAAGGGGCCCCGGGCGGAGGATCGCGAGATCACCGCCCGGGGCCCCTTCCGCGTACGCCTTGCTACGCGCGCCAGTCGCGGGCCCGCAGCGGCATCCCCGAGGCGCCGCTCGTGGGCGTCTTCACCGCGAGGACCTGGTTGACGCCGATGCGGTTGTGTTCGAAGGCGAGCGCGGAGGCGGCCATGTAGAGCCGCCAGACGCGGGCGCGCCCCGGCGAGGTGAGCCGCTTGCCCTCGGGCCACCTCGCCTCCAGATCGGCGACCCAGCCGCGCAGGGTCAAGGCGTAGTGCTCGCGGATGGCCTCCACGTCGCGGACCTCGAACCCGGCGCGCTCCAGAAGCCCGACGGTGGTCCCCAGCGGCGCGAGCTCCCCGTCGGGGAAGACGTAGGCGTCGATGAACTCGTCCACCGAGTACGTGGACTCGTCGGCCTGCGGGCGGCGCGCGATCTGGTGGTTGAGCAGCCGCCCGCCCGGCTTGAGGAGGGCGTACAGGTTCTGGGCGTACTCCAAATAGCGCTCGGAGCCGACGTGTTCGGCCATGCCGATGGACGAGATGGCCTCGTACGGACCGTCGCGCACGTCGCGGTAGTCCTGGACGCGGATCTCGATCCGGTCGGTCAGGCCTTCCTCGGCGATCCGCTTCCTGGCGTACGCGGCCTGCTCCTGGGAGAGCGTGACGCCGACGACGGTGACGCCGTGCTCGCGGGCCGCGTGGATCGCCATGGAGCCCCAGCCGCAGCCGACGTCCAGCAGGCGCATGCCGGGCTTCAGGCCGAGCTTTCGGGAGATGAGCTCCAGCTTGTCGCGCTGGGCGTCCTCCAGGGTGCTCCGCGGCGACTCCCAGTAGGCGCAGGAGTAGACCATCGAGGGGCCGAGGACCAGCTCGTAGAAGTCGTTGCCCACGTCGTAGTGGTGGCTGATGGCCTTCCGGTCGCTGCCCTTGGTGTGCAGGTGGAGACGGCCGTGTCTGCGCATCTCCTCCGGGGGCGGCGCGGGCGGCAGGAACGGCGCGGAGAGGGCGATCAGCGAGCGGACCGCGGACCGGACCGCGGGATCGCGCAGCGACTGGCGCAGGCTCCGGGCGTCCTCGTCCCGCTCCCAGATGAATTCGGCCATCCGGTCCAGGACCGTGTAGAGGTCGCCGTCGACGTCCAGGTCTCCGGCCACCCAGGCGCGGGCCAGGCCCAGTTCGCCCGGCTTCCACAGCAGGTGGCGCAGGGCGCGGCGGTTGCGCACGACGAGGACGGGGGCGTCCGGCGGGCCCGTCTCCGACCCGTCCCAGGCGCGGATACGCACCGGCAGTGGGGCTCCCATGAGCTGCTCGGCGAGGTTCTTCAGCCGCAGTGCGGCGTCCTGCATGGCGCACACCTCCGTGGAAGGGGAGTCCCTCGCACACGCGCGCGGGGGACGTGTCCCGGAACGGTCCAACACCACGTAAACACCGAAAGGCACGGTGCGCAGTCCCGTAATCACGTCACGGAACGGCAAAATAGATGCCCGGGGCACCTACCTGTCGGGTCGGCTTCGGCCGGGAGCGCGCCGGCCCGGGCACGCCGAAGGGGGCCGCCCGCACCACGGATGGCGGGCGGCCCCCTTCGGGGTGGATCAGTGACGCCGGGTCAGGAGGCCTTGGCCTTCTCCTCGGCCTTGACCGCCGGGGCGGGCTCGGCCGCGGCCTGCGGCTTCGGGGCCGGCTTGGCGGCCTCGTAGAACTCCTCGCGCGGGGCTTCCAGAGCACCGAGGGAGACGACCTCGCGCTTGAGGAACATGCCGAGCGTCCAGTCCGCGAAGACGCGGATCTTGCGGTTGAACGTCGGCATCGCCATGCCGTGGTACCCGCGGTGCATGTACCAGGCGAGACGGCCCTTGAGCTTGATCTTCATCTTGCCCATGACGATCATCGCGACGCCCTTGTGCAGGCCGAGACCGGCGACCGCACCCTTGTTGGCGTGGCTGTACTCCTTCTGCGGGAAGCCCCGCATGCCGGAGATGACGTTGTCGCCGAGGACCTTCGCCTGACGCAGCGCGTGCTGGGCGTTCGGCGGGCACCAGGCGTTCTCGTTGCCCGCCTTGCGGCCGACGACGTCCGGGACCTGGGCGTTGTCGCCCGCGGCCCAGATGTAGTCGGTGCCCTGCACCTGGAGCGTGGTCTGGGTGTCCACGTGGCCGCGGGGGCCGAGCGGCAGACCGAGGCGGGAGAGCGCCGGGTTCGGCTTGACGCCCGCGGTCCACACGATGGTGTTGGAGTCGACCTCGAGGCCGTTCTTCAGGACCACGTGGCCGTCGACGCAGGAGTCCATGGACGTCGAGAGGTAGACCTCGACACCGCGGCCCTCCAGGTGCTCCTTGCCGTACTGGCCGAGCTTCGGGCCGACCTCCGGCAGGATCTTGTCGGCGGCGTCCACCAGCACGAAGCGCATGTCCTCGCGCTTCACGTTGTTGTAGTACTTGGCCGCGTCGCGGGCCATGTCCTCGACCTCGCCGATGGTCTCCGCTCCCGCGAAGCCACCGCCGACGAAGACGAAGGTCAGCGCCTTGCGGCGGACTTCCTCGTCGGTCGTGGAGTCGGCCTTGTCGAGCTGTTCGAGGACGTGGTTGCGCAGGCCGATGGCCTCCTCGATGCCCTTCATGCCAATGCCCTGCTCGGCGAGGCCGGGGATCGGGAAGGTGCGGGAGACCGCGCCCATCGCGATGACGAGGTAGTCGAAGGGCAGCTCGTACGCCTCGCCGACGAGCGGGGCGATGGTGGCTACCTTCCGGTCCTGGTCGATGGTGGTGACCCGGCCGGTGAGAACCTCAGCCTTGGGCAGCACGCGTCGCAGCGGGACGACGACGTGCCGCGGCGAGATGCTGCCGGCGGCGGCTTCGGGGAGGAAGGGCTGGTAGGTCATGTACGACCGGGGGTCGACGACCGTGACGGTCGCCTCTCCGTAGCGCATCTTCTTGAGGATGCGCCGAGCTGCGTACAGGCCTACGTACCCACCGCCTACTACGAGGATCCTGGGACGCTCCGTGGTGCTCATGCCATCGAGTATCCACCTGTCTCAGGGGGGTCGCTCGTGCGCCCCTTCACAAGCATGGGTGGGGGCTCTGCTACACTTCGCCGCCCACGTGACCGAGGTCATGTCGCCCGAGGGGAACCACGGCATCACGCGAGTCGTTGCTCACCCCTCGTGAGCTGCTCGTCCACCGCCCGGCGCGGACCGAACCACCGTGCGGCGCCCCCTCCCGGCCGACCGCCGGACCCCCTGGACCGAAGGCCGCGAGAGCCTTTGATCGTCCCTTTCGGGGGCCTGGAGCCAGAAAACCTGGCCCATCGGGACCCAATCTCTTGTGAAGAACTTCACGAAGTTTCCCGACGGACTGTCGCCGGAGGCCCTCCGGACCCCTCTTCGGCCCGCTCAGACGCCATGCGACGCGCTCAGGCGATGGACCAGCCGATGCCGTCGAGCATGTCCTCTGTATGGGCACTCGGCTCATGCTCGATGGGAACGCCTGGTACCTCGCCGGTCGTACTGTTCTTTTCTGCCTGCCACTCAGTCGCCTTGTCCTCCCACACCGGAACGATGCGCACCCGGGTCTCGAAGCGCGAGGGGCGGGGCGATACGAGGATGTGGCGGATCACCTTCCGTAGGAACAGGTTGCGTTCCACGGTGCTGAACGAGTCCCACTCGGGGAGCAACCCCACCACAAGAGGGCGGAAGTCGTCCAGCTTGGGCTTGACTTCCTCTTCCTTCTCCTTGAGCTTCTCCAACTTCTCGGCAACCGCGTTCCGGTCGTGTTCGAGGTTGCGGCGTGCCTCGTCGTACGCCTTCGCGGGGTAGCGGTCCGGGTGGACTGCGTAGTCCGTGACGAGCCGAGTCAGCGCCGCATCCCACTGTGCGAGTTCGGTGGTGAGCTTGGCGCGGTCCTCGACGGGTTCGGCCTTCACGCCCTCTGGCGGCACGATGGCCGACGCCGCGGGTGCTTCGTCAACGCCATTCGCGATCTTCACGAGGAAACGGCGCACCTCGGCGAGCACATCGGAGTGCGTTGCGACGGCGCCCTCGCAGTCCCCGCCTGCGTCCCTTTTCGCGCACCGCCAATAGGTCTCGTCCGGCTTGGGTCGCCCGGACATGGCGCCACGGCATCGGATGCACCGCATGAGCCCGGTGGTGTCGTAGGTGGCCGAGCGTTCGCGGGGCGGCATTTTGGCTTTGGACTGCCGGCGCTCTTGGTACGCCTGCCACATTGCCTCGGAGTCGTCGAGGTCGGGGAGGTCGAAGTTGATCACAGCGTCGTGAGCGCCGCGGAAGCGTCGCCAGTGGCGGCACGACGATGCCCGGCTCTTGGGGCAGTCGCACGAGTCACGTACTTGGAGGTACCCCGCGGCAAAGCCGGAGTCCATGTACTTGAGCAGACTGTCTTGCCTCCATGCGCGCCCACGGGTGGTCCTGAATCCCTGCTCGTTCAGAAGCCGTGAGAGGTCGACGAACCCTGTCCCCTTCTCTATGTAGGCGTAATAGCAGTACCCGAGGGCTGTCGCCTCGACGGTGCGGGGCTCGTAGCGCTCGACCTGAAGGCGGAAGCCGGTCGGTTCGTTCGGGTCCGGCACGCGTCGCGGGTGCCAGACGTAGCCGAACCGTTTGCGGCCGCCGGACGGCAGGAGCAGGCCGAGCCTGTGGGCGTGAATTTCCTTCCACTGCTCGCCGATGCGATCACTCTCGAACGCTGCGAATTCGAGCATCATGCCGCGTTGGAATCGGCCGATGGCTGTTGCGGCGTCGATGGGCTCGGTTGCGGACTCCAGCCGGCCGCCGACGTTTTCGACACGGGCGAGATTGACGGCGTTGCCGACACGGTCGCGCCCGAACCGGGAGTACCGCCACACAGCGATGCCTCGGGCCTTGCGGGCCTCGACTCCCTCGATGGCCCGCATGATCTTGCGGTGGAAGTTGCGGCCGGATGCATCGAGGTCGGGAACCCACTCAACGATGCGTTTGCGGTTGCGGCGGGCCCACTCCTCAATGGCGTGGCGCTGGATTTCGGGGCTGATCTTCTCCTCTCGCCATGTGGATACGCGGATGTAGCCGATGAAGGGTTCGAGTTCGGCGTCGAGCCCTTGGAACGTTGCAGGTATCTGCGCTGTGGTCACTGTGCCTTCCGTTCGGGTCGGTCGAGGTGATGCGGGCGCAGTGTGATCACGTTGCCCGCGACCTGCTCGGCGCGGTCCCGGTGGCCACCGCGGCGCGGTGCGGGTACGTCGAGCAGGCCGCGCGCGACGTGATCGAGCGCGCGCATGTAACCGACCTGGTCAGCGGCGATGAGCTGTTCGGCGCTGACGCGTTGAGAGTTGTGCACGGTGCGGATGATGAGCAGCGGTACGGCGGTCAGGACCGCGAACAGTCCTGCTCGCCACAAGTCATCGTTGCGGCCGAGATGTCCGAGGACGCCGGAGGACAGTCCCACCAGGAGCAGGGCGAATGCGAAGACGGGAATGTACCGGTGCGTCACTTGTGGTGCCTCCGTGCGTCATTTTTCGGCGATGTGGTCCTCGCCGTTCTCGGCTCGCTGCTTGCGCAGGGTCTCGGTCATGGAGACGAACAGCTCGATTTTTCCGGGGTCGGTGATTCCCAGTTCTTCGGCTGCTGTCTCTGGTGTCAGTGGGTTGTTTCGCGAGGTCTGTTGCCGAATGGCGTCCAGTACGTCGCGGGTGAGGATGCCGGCGGCGACCAGGACCTCGGCGAGCGGGAGGCCAAGGGTGTCGGCGAGCGCTTCGAGGTTGCGCGTGTCTGGGGTTCCTTGGCCGCGAAGCATGCGACTGATGGACGCCTGTCCGATGCCTGATGCGGCGGCGAAACGCGTTTGGCCGCCGCCCCTAGGTCGGAGGTCGTAGCCGCGGCGTTCGAGCTGTGCTCTTAGCCAGTCGGCGAACTCTTCGGGCGTGGCCCGGTTGTTCCGCGGGGGGTTCGTTCGATCCATGGATGGAACATACCGCGCGTGACGCATGGCTAACACGTGATCGTTTGAACCCGCCCGGAATATGCGCGTTTGCCACGGTCCACCCCCCTGAGCTGCGACGTCGCAGTCGAACTAGTGACCGATTGTTGCCGGGCATATGCCGTCTGTCAACGAACTTTGGACGTTGAACTTCCGCTCGGCATATGCCGCGTCGAACGCCTGCCCTACGTGCTAGCGTTCCATCCGTGGATAGATCAAACCATCCACGGAAGGACGATGCCCTTATGTACGACCGCGCCGCCCTGGTCGCCGCCGCTCAAGCCGCAGGCGACCGCAACCCGTCAGACACGGCAAGACGGTTGAAGGTTGCACGTAACACCGCATGGCGTCTGTGGAAAGGACGCACCGCCCCAAGCGCCGTCCTCGCCGCGGCCGTTGAGGAGCACTACGGCGTAACCGCTGGTCAGTTGGTTAAGCGGGCCGCCGCATGAACGGCGACGTCATCCCCCGCGAGCAGGCCATCGCGAACGCCCGGCGAGTCCTCGACGCCGCCCGGCACCGCCGGGACCACGACCGCGCCGCCGGCCGCCTGGCCCCCGAAGTCGAACTCATCTTGCGCCGCCTCGAACGCCGACAGCGCCAGCAGGCGCCTGCCGACGAGGACCGCGCCGCCGCCTGAACACGACGAAGGGCCGCCCGGATGCACCCGAACGGCCCTTCCGACCGAACCCCGAGAGGCACCGATCGTGAACAGCCCCGAGATTACCCGCCGCCCCCTCCGCGCCGTCGAGGCCATACAGGGAGCCCGCCGCGTCCGTATGGACCTCACCCGCCGCGACGTGCTCGCCCGGCAGTTGGACATCATTGCGCCCGGCACCGCCCGCGTGCGGACCGTCCCCGTGACGGCCGACCGCGACGGCGAACAGCGCCCCGCTACGGCCGTCGCCCTCGACGACGCCCTCGGCCTCCCCCTCACCGCCGCCCGTGACGCCCACCGCGCCGCCCTCGCCCTGTTGCGCCGCATGTTCCCCGCCGCCGACTGGGCCCGCCCGCAGGTCTACGACGTCATCGCGGGAGCCCTCGCCGTCGACGAGCCGAGCATGCCCGAGGAGCTGCACCAGTGATCCGCCCCCAGCTCAGCGCCGACGGCCTCGCCGTGCGCCTCCCCCTCGCCGGACACGTCGACCCTGTGCTCGACGACCTCGCCCTCGCGTACGCCCAAGACCCCGACGCAGTCGGTCGCCTGCTCAACGCGCACGCCGCGCGCGTCGTCGCCCTCGACGTCGCGATGTGCAGCCAGGACGCCACCGATTACGGCCGCGCCATGCGCGCCGCCGAGGCCGACGCCACCCGAGAGGCCCTGCTCGACGACTGCCCGGCCGCCGCCGTCCTCGACCCCCTGCTCGACCCCGACGACGCAATCAGCCTCGCCGGACGCATCACCAGGCACGCCGGACACATCCGCCACACCGCACAGAAGAGGAACGCCCCCCAGTGACCGTCACCACCCTGCCCACCGCCCACGCCCCGGCCGCCGTCGCCGTCGCCCGCGGGGGCGCCCTGTCCCTCTCGCACATGACCCCGTATGAGGCGTGGCAGTTCTGCGAGTCCCTGGCCAACACGCCTCTACTGCCCGACGCCTACCGCCGTCAGCCCGCGTCCGTCCTGTGGGCGATGGAGTACGGCCGCGCCCTCGGCCTCGACGTCGTCACCACCATCACGACCATTCACGTGATCAAGGGCAAGCCGTGCCAGTCCGCCGACCTCATGCTCGGCCGCGCCCGCAGTGCCGGGCACCGCGTACGGATCACATCGGAGCGCACCCGGTGCGAGGTGCGCATCATGCGCCACGACGACCCGGACGACGAAACGGTCGTCGAGTGGACCCTCGATGACGCCGTGACCGCAGGTCTGTGCACGCTGCGGGACAACCGGCCGTACTCCCGCGACAAGCACGGCGACCCCACGCCGTGGGAGAAGTTCCCGCGCGCCATGCTGCGGGCCCGTTGCATCGCCGAGAGCGTACGTATCGCGTGCCCCGAGGTGCTGCACGGGGCGATCTACACCCCCGAAGAACTCGGCGCCGTCGTCGACCAGGAAGGTAATCCCGTCGTCGTCGAGCGCACCGACGCCCCGCAGACGACCGCGGCGACCGTCGTGCAGTCGACGCCGAACACCCCGCCGCCGGCCGAGGCCGAGGCGACCGCACCGCCGCGTGACTACCTCGCCGAGGCCACCGCCACCGCCGAGGCCGACCAGCTCGCCGCGATCCTCGCCGACGCCGAGGCAGCAGGCGCCCCCGCGGACTACATGGCGTGTCTCGCCGATCTCCGCGACGCGCACGCCGCCGAGACCGTCAACCCCGTCCGCGAGCTGCACAGCACTGCACAGGCCCGGGGCGCACACCCCGACCACCTCGCCCGCCTCGCCGCGATCGGCGCCACCAAGCCGGGCGCCAAGCAGCAGACCGGCGAGGGCGAGGAGCGACCGACCGGCGAGCAGGCCACCCCCGCCGGACCCGCGCCGCACTCGGTTTCTGACGCGGTCGCCGCAGAGGGCGCCATACCCGCCAACGTCGCCACCGCCGAGGAGGCCGCCGCCCAGGCCGAGAACCTGCTCAGGCTCGCCGCGAGCCGCGCAAATCTCCCCACCGTCGACGCTGATTTCGAGCGCGTTTACGGCTTGCCGATTGAGCAGGCCGGCGCCGCCCAGCTCGACGCGTTCCGCGCCATGATCGAGAACACCGGGGGCACGAAGTGACGACGACTGAGCAGCCGTTGACCGAGGCCGAACAGCACCACCTCGACACGATCACCGAGCGCATAGGGCTGAACCGGATCGAGCCCGAGGAACGCGCCGCCCACGGCGAGGACCCGCTCGACCGCCCAGGCCCACCCCCGGCCGCCACGGGCCCCACCGCGCCGGAACCGGCCGCCGTACGCGATGCCGTCACCCGACAGGCCGTCCTCGGCGCCCTGCTCGATGAGGTCAAGAACGCGTACAAGGACGCCAAGAAGGCCGCCGACGACCTGCTCGACCGCGCGTACCGAGCAGGTGGCACCACCAAGACTGACGCGACCCTCCCTGACGGAACGAAGGTCGGTTCTGTGTCCCGGCAGGGCGGCGAGCGCGAGGCCCAAGTCGTCGACGCCGAGGCGTTCCGCGCGTGGGTACGCGACCACTACCCCACCGAGCACGTCGTCGAGTTCGTGCCCGCGCAGGTGGTGACCGCCGTACGTCCCGGATTCGCCGGCAAGGTGCTTGCCGAGGCGACCGCAGCCGGTACCGCAAAGTTCGTCGACTCCACCACGGCCGAGGTGCACGACGTGCCCGGCGTCGAATTGAGGCCGTCGCGGGCCGCCTCGCACCGCCTCACCTACACCCGAGGCAGCAAGGCCCAACCGATCGACGGGCGGGGCCTGGTCTCCGCCGCGTGGCGCGCGGGCGCCCTCGCCGACCACCTGCCCGCCCTCGCCCCCGCGGCCACCGCCAAGGCCGAGCAGTGAGGGCCCTGCGAGGCGAGGACAAGCCGCCGCCGCAGTGCGAGTACGGCCGCCCCCAGTGCCATGCCTACCCCGCCCGGCTCTACCCGTGCGGCTGGAGATGCGACACGCACCAGCCCGCCCGTACCCACCGCCGCACGGCCTTGTGATCGGCCCCGGGGCGAGGAGACGACCGCGCCCTCGCCCCGGGCGCCCCACCCCTGACAGGAGCGACACCCCGTGACCCTCGACGCCATGGATTGGGTGTGGACCCGTGCGAAGTCGCGCGGGAACGCCCGCCTGGTCCTGCTCGCCGTCGCCGACGCCACCACCGGCCCCGAGGCCACCGCCCCCATGGGCACTGCCGAGTTCATGCGCCGGCTCGCCGCGTCGCGCTCGACCGCGCGGGCCGCCGTCGACGCCGCCCTCGCCAGTGGCGAACTGGTTGAGGACGAGCCCGCCAAGGGCAGCCGCGCGACCCGGTACAAGATCCCCGGAGCCGTCGGATACCGCCGGACCACCCGCGCTACCGGGCCGGAATCCGGCCCCATAGCCGGGAAAACCCCCGGGCCGGAATCCGGCCCTCTAGCCGCTACCGGACCGAATCTCGGCCCCTCTACCGGGCCGGAGTCCGGTCCCCCCGCAGATGCCCCGGAGACCGGTTACCGGGCCGAATCTCGGCCCCTTTGGGGACCGGATTCCGGCCCCCATCACTCACCCATAGAAGGAATGAGTGAAGGAGTGAGGGAGCGCGGGCGCGACGCAGTCGCAGTGATCCCCAAGTTCGCCCGCCCTCTGGTCGACCAGATCACCGCCGCCGGGGTCTTGGTCGCGTGGAACCTTGCCGAGGCCGAGTGGTTTGTCGTCGACGCCCTGATGAAACGTTCCGGCGTCGACATGCTCGCCACGGCTGCCGTGCAGGCCGCCGCCCGCAACCGCAAGGGCATCGCGCACGCCCGGTACTTCCTGCGGACGTGGCAGTCCCTGCCGCCCGCCCCAGCCCCCGGCACCGTTCCGGCCGCCGCCCCGGCCGCGCCCGCCCGCTCGAACGTCGTTCCCTTCCCGACTGCCGCCGCCGACCGCCCCGGCCGCGCCGCCCAGGCCGCCGACTGGTACGCCGACCTACTCGCCGAGGAGCAGTGACCCCCATGAACCGTCGCGAGATTGCCGCCCTGCTCGCCCACGTCGACCGCCTCGACCCCACCCGGGCCCCCCAGTCGAAGTCCGCCGCCGGCGAACGGCTGGAGCAGTGGGCGACCCTGCTCGAACGCGTCCCGGCGACCGCCCAGCACCCCGACGGCCCCGAGCGGTCGTGGGACGCCTCGCGGGTGGCCGCCCGGCACATCGCTACCTCGCCGTACCCGATCAAGCCGTCGGACGTGGGCGCCCCGTGGGAGACCTACCGCGCCGACGTTGTCGGCCGGCACTGGGACCCCGCCCCGGCCGTCGACCCCGACAACGTCACCGCCTACCGCGCCGCACTCCGCAGCACCCGACAGGCCGTCGCCGTCGGTGCGCTCCCCCCGGCGCCTCAGCACGCCATCGAGGGCCGCCCGAGCCCGATACGGGCCGAGCGTGACGCCGAGGCCGCCCGCCGCCTCGCCGCACTCGGCGACTACCTGCCCAGGACCGTCGCCCAGCAGCTCGCCCAGTACCGGCCGCACCGCGCCCAGCGCGAACGCCTCGCCGCCGCCAACCTCCCCGACGTCCTCGACGTCGAGTGCACGTGGTGCGGGGCGACCGTCGGCCAGCCGTGCCGTGCCCGCAACATCCGCCCCGGCAAGGACCCGCAGCAGCGGGCCCGCGCCCGCCACGCCCCCCACCCGTCCCGCGTCGAGGACGCCCAGGCCCACCACGCCCGCCGCCAGGAGCAGGAGACCGCCGCATGAGCCCGACCCCGAAGCAGGCCCGCACCCACCGCCGCAAGGCCGCGACCGGCGACCGGACGAAGAACGTCAACGCGTATCGGGTCGAGGCCAGTTGGGACCACCGGCCCGATGCACCGGTCATCATCCGTACGTCGGACCGCAAGCAGGCCCGCCGCAAGGTGACCGAACTCGCCGACAAAGGCGCGTACGTGATCTTTCAGGAACACGAAGGGTGGGACCGGTGGCGCACGCTCCGCGAGGTTGACGGCGCCGCCCTGCTTGCCGAGCGCGCCGCCGAGCAGCAGCTCGCCGCCGCGGGCCATCCACCGACCCCCGCGGGATACCGCCCGGACGCCGACGACCGACACCGCACGTGGCTGGCATGGATGAGCGCCCGCGCCGAGGCCGACCGCCGCGCCGCCGAGCAGGCCGCCCGCGACCAGGCCGAGGCCGGCGCCCGTCGCCGCCGCCTCGCCGCCGAGGCGCACCGCGACGCCCGCACCCTCATGTCACCGCCCGCGATCGTCCGGCCCGAGAACCGGCAGCGCGCCCGGCACATCACCGGGGCGCAGCGATGACCCCGGCCGCCCTCGCCGTCGTCCGGGCCGCCGTCGAGGACGCCCAGCGCGATCACGTCGAACAGCCGACTGCCGTCGTCGCCCGGATCATCGCGGAGCTACGCGACCAGGGGTGGACACTCGCCCCGCTTGACCAGGCCGAGCACCGCGCAGCCTGACGCCGCAGCACACGGGGGCGAAAACCGATCGAACAAGGGTCGCCCCCGTGCTGTATCTTCCATCCATGGATGGTTCAAACCACCCAAGAAAGCACGCCCGGTTGTTGACCACATCCCCGCGGAGGTACGTCCCGATGGCTCGCATCACGTCACCGGCCGAGCGGTTCGCCGCCAAGACGACCCCCGGGCCTGTCCCCGCCAACCTCGACACCCCGTGCCAGTTGTGGCCCGAGACGTCCCTCGACCGCGACGGTTACGGCCGCTTTTGGGTCGACGGCCGAGTCGTCCCCGCCCACCGCTGGTCGTACGAGCAGGCCCGCGGACCCATACCGGCCGGCCTCGAACTCGACCACCTCTGTTCAGTGCGCCGATGCGTCGCCGACGACCACCTCGACCCCGTCGACCACCGAACCAACGTGCTCCGCTCGACCGGCCCCTCGGCGATCAACGCCCGCCGCACCCGATGCGTGAACGGCCACGACCTCACCGACCCCACCAACGTCCGCGTGAGCTACCCCCCGTCGCACCGCAACGGGATGCGCAAGTGCCGCGCATGCGCCCGCGACCGCGCCCGCCGCACCCGCGAGCCCCAGCTCGCCCCCGTCGCCCCGATCACCACCCGCACCCCCGAGAGGACCGCCGCGTAATGGCTGGAGAGACCCCCATCACCCTGATTGGCAACGTCGTTGCCGACCCTGAGTTGCGATTCACCCCGTCCGGCGCCGCCGTAGCGAACTTCCGCGTCGCCTCGACCCCCCGCACGTTCGACCGCATCACGAACGAGTGGAAAGACGGCGAAGCACTCTTCCTGTCCGTGTCCGTGTGGCGCCAGCAGGCCGAGAACGTCGCCGAGTCCATCACCCGCGGCATGCGCGTGATCGTCGTTGGCCGCCTCGGACAGCGCCAGTACGAGAAGAACGGCGAGCGCAAGTCCTCGTACGAGATCCAGGCCGACGAGGTCGCCCCCGCGCTCAAGAACGCGACCGCCAAGGTCACTAAGAACGGCGCCCAGAACGGCCAGCAGTCGACCACCCAGGGATACGGCCAGCAGGCCCCCCACCAGGGCTACGGAGCGCCCCAGGCCGACCAGTGGAGCACCCAGCAGACCCGCCAGGGATACACGGACGAGCCGCCGTTCTAGACCCTCGCCGCGACCGGACGCGGGCCCGCCCACGCGCGGGCGCGCACGCGACTACATCCCACCACTGACACAGGAGCGATCCGCCATGACCCGTACCCCCGTCGCCGTCGACGTCGCCTCACTCGACACCCACCGCCTGATCGTCGCCGTACGCAACGACGGACACGCCGACGTGTCATCCAACCTCGCCCCCCGTGACGCCGCCGACGTACTGCGCCAGATCGCCCGCGGGTACGAGCGCCGCGCCGGAACGTGCGGGCGCGCCCTCTCCACGGGCCGCCCGTGCCCCGTGCACGACGCCCCCGCCTTCCTATCCGAGGCCACGCTCGCCGCCGACCGAGAGGCCGCCCTACTCGACGAGCACGCCCGCCAGCTCGCCGACGCCGTCACCACCCTTGGCAAGGCCCGCGGCTGGTCGACATGGGCCGCCGACTACATCCACCCCGACCGCGAGTTCGTCGACACGGACACACCCATGCCGCGCCCGGCCGGACTCGACGCCCTGCTCGCCCACGTCGCCGCCGCCATGTCCCCGGCCACCGACGACCAGGCCGTCGAGGAGCCCGACACGCTCACCGCCGACGACGTGCGCGACGCCCTCGACTTCAACGCCGACGACCGCGACCAGGTGCTCGCCACGCTCCGCGACGTCCTGCTCGACACCACCGCCACGCGCACCCCCGAGCAGGCCCTCGCCGCCGCCCGCATCCTGCTCGAAGCCCACGCCCGGCAGGTCGCCGCCCTGGTCGAGGCGCAGCGCAACACCACCGAACGCCGGGCCGGACTCACCCGCTCGACTCGTGGCCTGCTCACCGGCTTCAGCATCGCCCGGAAGACGATCACCGCCTACGCCGACGGCCTCGCCGACGAGCAGGCCCTCGCCGAGACCGCCGAGCGCGAGCAGGCCCAGCCGTGACCCCCGCCCGGACGTGTCGGGCGTGCCGCCGCCCGCTCCGCGCACCCTCGCCCGACGGATACGGGCCCACGTGCCGACGCAAGCAGCAGCCGCCCGACGTCCGGGCCCACGGGGGCGACCTGGTCACCCTCGCCCGCCAACCGCGCCCAGCCCCGCCCGGACACCCCACCCTCGACGACACGGAGCCCGCCCAGTGAGCACCGCGCCCGCGCCCGAGCAGTACGCCACCGACGCATACGGCACGCCCTGTTACCGGCACACCGACCCTGACGGCGACCAGTTCCTCGCCGCCGCGTCGCTCATCCCCGAGCAGGGCCCCGGGCTCTACTTCCGCACCAGCCCGGCCGGCGCATCGATCCCCCTCGACCACCTCGACCAGTTCATCGCCCGTTTGCAGACGATCGCCGACGTCGCCAAGGCCGAGGCCGCCGCCAAGGAGCAGCAGACCGCATGAGCCCCCGCCCCCAGCAGCGCGCCCCCAAGGGCCGCGACCGCGACCGCGCCGACCGGCGGGCCGTCGTCGACGTCCTGCTCGCCCGCGCCCACCGCGGCGCCCTGTCCCCGACCGAGGGCGCCCTACTCGCCGAGCACGTACGCGAGGAGCAGCGCCTCGCCGACGAGAGCCGTCGCGCCATGGCAGGAACGACGCGCGCCCTCGCCCGACACCGCGAGGCCGCCGACGCCGCGATCGTTGAGGCCGAGCAGCGCGCCGAGGCCGCCGAGCGCAAGCTGTCGGACTCCGAGACCCTGGGACACCGCCTGTTGCAGCGCACCGAACGTGCCGAGGAGCAGCTCGCCCACGTCGAGGCCATCCGCGAACGTCTCGCCCGCGACGTTGAAGCCATGCATGACGGCATCAACGCCACCACCCGCGAGGCGGTCGCCGCGCGCCGACTGCACCGCCAGGCCCTCGACGAGCAGCACGCCCGCGTCGACCAGGCCCTCGCCGTCCTCGCCCGGGTACGCAACGCCCAGACCCTCGGCGACGCTCTCGCCGCCGTCGCCGAGCACGACGGGGTGTCGCCGACCGCTGCCCGTCTGCATGCCCGCATCCTCGACCGCGCCGACTCGACCGACGCCCGCCTCGCCGAGCAGCAGCGCGAGCACGACATCGCCCTCGCCACCGTCCAGCGGGCCGCCACCGAGGCTGAGCAGCGAGCCGAGCGCACCGAGCACGACAACAGCCTCTTGCGCGCCGTCGACGAGGGCCGCGCCCACGGCGCCCGGCGTGTCATGAACGAACGCGACCAGGCGCAGCAGCGCGCCGAGAAGGCCGAGGAGTTCGCCAAGTTCGCCGAGGCAGCCGCCAAGCAGGCCGAGGAGCGCCTCGCCCGCATCCACGACATGGCCGACGTGTGGGAACGCTGCCTACCCGCCACCCTCCGCACCGCCACCGCCGCCGCCGCCGTCCGCAACGCCGCCAAGGGCGATGACCGGCCCGTCATGTTCGGCGTGACCACAACGGCCGGCGCTGGCACCATCGCGTTCGCCGAGCACGAACGCGCCCGGTTCGAACGCCTCTACACCCGCGAGACCGTACGCGCCGACCAGGCCGAGCAGCGTGCCCGCCGGTACCGCCTCGCGTGGATGGCCGCCCGCCGCGACCGCAAGGCCGACCGCGCTGCCATGGCCGCTGAGCTGCCCCTCGCGCAGGCCATCGACCGTGTGCGCGCCCTCGCCGCCCGCATGCACGCCGGATCGCCGCGGGGCGCCGCGGGGATCTACGCCGATCGCATCGAGCAGGCCCTCGCCCTCGACGAGCACCAGGAGCAGCACGCATGACGACCACCCCCGGCCAGCGCGCCGCCGACGACCTCGCCGCCGTCCGCGAGCAGTGGGGCGACCTGCTCGCCGCCATCGCCGAGCCGCCGCGTGCCGCGGAATGGATGCCATACGAGCGCCGAGGTTTCCTCGACCAGCTCGCCGCCGACGACCGCCACGACGACGACCAGGCCCTCGCCGAGGCCGCCGTCGGCCGTCTGCCGCTCATCCTCCGCGAGCACCCCGCGCCCGCCAACCTCCGCGCCCTCGACGCCGCCCTCGACGCCGAGCGCGAGGTGTTCGACATGTGCGACGCCGTCGCCGAGCGCGTGCAGCTCCCCGCCCGCGACCGCCACGGCCGATGGACCCTCGGCAGCGACCCGAGCGACCCGCGCTTGTGGCACATGCCCACGCACCGCGACGCGGGCCCGACGACGATCGCCTCGACCGGATCACGCGTGTTCGGCCTCCATTGGGCCGCCGTATGGCTGGAGGGCCGCGCCCTCGACGACGACCCGGCCGACCGCGCCCTGTTCGCCACCACCCCGGCGACCCTGGTCGACCAGATCGTCGACGTCGCCCGCACCGCGCGCCGCCGCGTCGAGGGCGCCCTCGGCCGCACCGCCCGGACGATCACGCTCGACGACGCGTGCCCGTTCTGCCGCGCCGGCCGCATCACCGTGCACAACGGGGGAGGCGACCCGCGACAGGCCGTGGCGACCTGCTCGACCGGCCCGACGTGCCCGGCACCCGTCGAGGCCGAGCGAGGCCGCCGGGCGTGGCGTGGGCCCGCCCTGGTCGGCCTGTTGACCGCCCTCGACGCCCGCCGTACCGCGCCCGCCGCATAGCGCGCAGCAGGCCGCACGCCCCCGGGAGCTCACCCCCGGGGCGTCGCCGTATCCGGTTAGGTAACGGTTCGATAACGTCTATGTGCAATGGTTGCTGCAATCGTTGCTGTAACCGCTACTGTAGGCATTCCTGACGGGCCCTCACCCCGACAGGAACGCCGGCCCTCACCCGGCACCCACACACAGACACAGGAGCGACACTGTGAACGTCTACACCGCACTCCGCATGGCCGACGATCTGTCCTCGCGCATGCTCGACGCGCTGCACTTCTGGGCCAAGACGAACCCCCAGGGCAGCACCGCCCGCACGAACAACGGCCGAGGCGGAGGCACGCACGGCGCCCTCGTTCGCCGCGGCCTGGTCGGCCTCGGAGTCGACGCCCGCGGTCGCGCCGGCTACTTCCTGACCCCGAAGGCGTGGGCGTTCCTGCGAGCGCAGTACGGCACCGTTCGCCCGGCCGACGCCGACCGGCTCGACCTCGACGCCGCCCTCGCCGAGGCGTACCCCGCCGAGCAGGTCGAGCAGACCGCGCCCGCCCCGCGCTCCGGTGGCGTCGTGATCCCGGGCGCCCTCGCCGACTACATCACCGCCGAGCCCCCGCTCGACCTCGACACCCGCGCCGCCCTCGACGACGCGCACCGAGGCCGCGGCCGGACCCTGGTCATCCACCCGAAGACGATCGCCGTTCTGCACGTCATCAGCCGCAACGCCGAGTACCTGCTCGCCAGCGCGTACACCACCGAGCCGCAGAAGCGCGCCGCGCGTCAGTGGCTCGCCGCCGCCGGCCGCGCCCCGCAGGTCATCACCACCCGCTATGCCTCGACCCGCGAGGCGTACGACGCCGCCATGAGCAGCGACACCGTTCGGAACGGCGACGTCCTAGTCGTCGAGGCCGAGGCCGCCGTCGCATTCCTGTGGAAGTCGCACCCCGTCGCCATCACCACCGCGCACGGCGAGTTCCACCGCGCCGAGGGCGACCCCCGCGAGGCCGACGCCAACACCGGCCCGGCCGTCCGCATGGCGATGGACGTTGCCCACCTGATCGGCGCCCCCCTCGCCCGCGCCGAGGACCAGGCCGACGCCGAGCAAGCCCTCGCCGAGGCCGCCGCCGCCGACGCGCCCGAGGCGACCCCGGCCGTCGACCTCGAAGACCTCGCCGTCACCGTCGCGTGCCCGACGTGCCACGTCGCCGCGGGTGCCCGTTGCATCACCCGCGCCGGCAAGCCCGCCCGCGAGCCGCACGGCCGCCGTTTCGAGGCATTGGAGCAGGCCGCCGGGATCACGGAGCACCGCGCCGCCGCTCGCCGCGAGGCGGAGGCCCGCGGCGGATGGGTGGCCGCCTTCGACCGCAAGGCCGAGGCCGCCCTGTTGACGGCCTACGCCGCCCGCATCAACGCCCGCGCCCTGGTCGACGACGACCAGGCCGTAGCCGCGGACGCCCCCGAAGCCGAGCCGACCGCCGAGGAGCAGGCCGCCGGCCTGTCCGTCCGCCGCTACATTGCCCGCGAGTTCCCGGCCGTCGCCGACCTGCTCGGTATCGACAGCGCCGCCAACGACGCGGAGGCCGAGCAGTTCGCCTGCGTCGCCCGCGCCGTCGACGCCGTCGAGCACGCCGAGCAGGTCGAGGCCCGCGTCGACACCGTCGAGGCCGCCGAAGCGCTGTACGGCGCCCAGATGGTCACCGAGGCCGAGGCCACCGAGGGCACGTGGCGGGGCGCATGGATCGGCGAGCACCAGGCCGCCGACGTTCTGTTCATCGTCGACCAGGCCGAGGAACAGGGCGCCCTGTTCGGCCGCGCCCAGTAGCCACCCGACCGGCCCGCCCTCGCCCGAGGGCGGGCCCCGCCCCTATCCGAGGAGCCTGCGAGATGAGTAACGAGCAACCGCCCAACGGCGACGAGCAGGACGTCGAGCCCGCCGCCGCGGAGTACACCCGCGCCGACGCGTCGACGTTCCCCAAGACGCCGACCGGGCAAGAGGCCGCCGTCGAGAGCATGACCGCCGCCCATGGCTACACGCTCCGCCGGCGTGGCACGTTCGAGCGGATGGCCGACGACCTGAACCACCGAGGAGTGCCAACGAACACCGCAGCCGGCGCCCTGTTCACGCAAATGGTGAAGCTGTTCAACGAGTTTGAGCGCGAACAGGCCGCCGAGCGCGCCCGCGAGGGCGACACGAACCCGTACGACCTCGACCCGTTCGCGGACGTTCACGACCTCGCCGAGCAGTACGACCAGGCCAGCGCCAACACCAGCGAGCCGGCCGACCTCGAACGGTTCCTCGACAACCTCGCGGAAGACCTCGACCTCTCCGACGTCAAGGCACTGCGCACGGCCGCCGCCGCCGTCGCCGAGGCCATGGGCCGCATTGCCCTCGCTGCCCGAAAGGACGGCATGAGCCCCGACCGGATCGCCAACGAGACCGGATACACCACGAGCCGCATTGCTCAGTTCCTCCGCGAGGAGCGCGAGCGCCGCGCCGACGGCGACCACTAGGCACGCACACGCAAGCGGGCCCGCCCGGTCCCTCACAGACCGTATGGGCGGGCCCTGACCACCAAGGAGCGACCCAAGATGGCTACCCCTCAGCGTACCCAGCGCCGAGCCCAACCGATCGCCGGCACCCGGCCGACCATCCGACTCGACGAGCAGTTCGCCCGAGACCTCGCCGTTCTCATGCAGACCGGCGACGATCTGACGGCCGCCATGCGGACGGCCGTCGGCATCGTTGCCGACATGTACCGGACCGCGTGGCACCACCAATCGGTACCCGTCGGCACAGCGCCGACGTTGCAGGCGTACAAGTTCGTCGAGGTGCCGCCCGTGCCCGGTCCGTCGACGCTGCCCACCGTCACGCATGACGGCCCCGCGTGGGCGCCCAGCAGCAGGCAGACCAGCAGTGATGACGCCCGTCGGCAGCAGCAGCCGCACCGGCTACCGCGACGTCAGCAGACCGGCCGGACGCCCGTCCGTCCGTAGCCGACGCACCCGCAGCAGCACGCCGCCCCGCCTCGCCCGTTCGTCGGCAGGTGGGGCGCAGCTACGCCCGGCCGTCGGCAGCGCGCCCAGCCCGCGTCAGCAGCCGCGCTGGCAGGTCTCCTTGAGTTTCCCCACCTCTCTGCTCGGACGTCCTGTAGACCTGCTCTCCTTGTTCCTCACCCTGGCCCGCTGGATGGTGCGGCATCATGGCTTGGCGCCCTGGGCCAGCGGGATGCCGGACCAGGGCGCCAAGCGTGGACGCCCGTTGGGCTACACGTATTCGAGCAACCAACTGACCGGGGCGCTGTCGACCATGTCGGTGGCTGTCTTCTTCACGCGCCCGATACTGACCTTCTGGGTACCCGGAGGCAGCTTCTGTCCGATGCGGCCGTCTGCCGCGTTGAGGTCCCAGTTCTTAATGGCACTCCAGATCTTGCCGTCGTGGAGGGCCACCCTGATGCGCACGTCCGCCCAGTCGGATCCGAGTGTGAGGAAACCGTCGGGCCAGATGCTGTTGTTGCCCTGGTTCGGGTTCGGGATGGCCAGGAGGATCCCGTACTTGTGGTGGATGAGTCCGCCGGCCTCGTTGATCAGGAAGCCATGGGGGATCTCGCCGGTCTGGAAGTGGGACACGTGCAACTCCTCTTCTGCCCAGCATTCAGCACCACTCGTAGAGCGACGCCAGGTACCGGAGCCTCAGCAGTGCGTCTGTGTCGATCAGCTGTCACTCAATGGTCGAGTCGGCAATGCCGCCCTAGATGGATTTTGCATATTTCAGCCGACCAAATGACGCAAAAGAGGCCCTTGGTGGGAAGGTGGTCGGAACGCAAACGGGCGTGCGATTCGGGCATCTGCTGACTGCGTGAGGAAGGCGAGCGGCCCTGGGGAAATTCGCAGATCCTCATCAGCGCCGACCGGACGCGGGCCCGCTCACGTGCAGGCGAGCCGAACCAGCTTGCGCCGTTATCAATTCGTGACCTAGAGTTGGGGCCGTCCCCGGCGTGCCCGGAAACAACCACACGCCAACGCCCCGCAGGCCATCCGCCGCGGGGCGTTTCTCATGCCCCCGACCGGAAGGCCCGCGCAATGGACCCGCCGAGATCGAGCACCGGTTCGCGTTCCACCCAGCCACCACCGACGAGAAGCGTGACGCGCATGGCAGTATCCGGCAGGCGTGTCGACGCCTCGCCGACCACATCAACGAGTCGTGCCCGGACGGCCGCGAGACGTCCCTCGCCATCACCGCCACCGAAGAGGCAATGTTCTGGGCAAACGCCGCCCTTACCCGCGCCCAGGAGTAGCACCAGGAGGTGACCGCCGATGGCACGCCCCATCACGGACGCCGACCGCCGCAAGGTGCGCGAGCTGCACGCCGCGGGCAGGTCCCGCAACCAGATCGCCCGCACGCTGAAACGCTCCCCTTCGACCGTTTCCAAGATCGCCGGATCGTTCGACCCGCCCCTGTCGTTCGACCGCGCCGAGCAGGTCGAGACCGCGACCCGCACCCGGACGGCCGACCTCGCCGCCCGCCGCGCCGCCCTCGCCCTCGACCTACAGGGCGACGCCGAACGCCTACGGGCGCAGCTCTGGACACCCACCATGCACGGCGAGTTCGCCGGCAAAGAGGGCGACTGGCAGAGCGTCGACCTTCCGCAGCCGCGGTTTCCCGACCAGCGCGCCATCGTCGCCGCCGTACAGACCGCCGTCGGCACCTCGCTACGCCTCGCACCGGCCGAGGGAGGCGAGAACGCCGAGCAGGTGCGCAGCATGTTGGGCGCCCTCGGCGAGGCACTGACACAGGCCGCCAACGACGACCAGGCCCACGACGACGGGGGCGACGCCGGGGGGTGAGCCATTGTGCTCGACCTCGACCGTCTGCCCCTGTCTCGTAAGCAGCTCCGCAGCATCGGAGAAGCGACCGCCCGTATCAACCTGTGGCACGGCAGTGTGCGCAGCGGGAAGACGATCGCGTCGCTACTGGCGTTCGTGATCGCCGTCGCCACCGCCGGACCGTCCGGCCTGATCATCGTGTGCGGGCGCAGTCTCCAGACGATCGAGAGGAACATTCTCGAACCCCTGCAAGACCCCGCGTTGTTCGGGCCCCTTGCCCGGCACGTCGTGCACACCAGGGGCGCCACGACGGCGACGATCCTCGGCCGCACCGTCCACCTAATCGGCGCCGCGGACGCCCGCGCCGAGGGCCGATTGCGTGGCCTCACCGCGCAACTCGCCTACGTCGACGAGGCAACGCTCCTGCCCGAGGGGTTTTGGGTCCAGCTTCTGGCGCGTCTGTCCGTGCCCGGCGCGCGCCTGTACGCGACGACGAACCCCGACTCGCCCCGTCACTGGCTTAAGACCGGCTATCTCGACCGCGCAGGCGACCTGAACCTGCGCGCCTGGCACTTCCGCCTCGCCGACAACCCGTCACTGTCACCCGAGTACGTCGCCGACCTCGCCGCCGAGTACGTCGGCCTGTGGCGCCGCCGCATGATCGACGGCGCGTGGGTGGTCGCCGAGGGCGCCATCTACGACATGTGGGACGAGTCCCGCCACGTGGTGACCGCGCTCCCCGAGATGCGGCAGTACTGGTGTGGCGTCGACTATGGCACCACCAACCCGTTTGCCGCGGTCCTGCTCGGCGAGGGCACGGACGGTCGCCTGTACGTGTGCGCCGAGTGGCGCCACGACTCGCGCACCGCGCACCGCAGCATGACCGACGCGCAGTACAGCGCCGGCGTCCGCGCATGGCTCGACCGCCTCGGCATCACCCCTGAGTGGACGTTCATCGACCCGAGCGCCGCCAGCTTCTCCACGCAGATGTGGCAGGACGGCCACCCCGGTCTCGCCCGTGCAACCAACGACGTCGTTGACGGCATTCGGTCCGTATCGAGTCTGCTTGCTGCCGACCGCCTGCTCGTGCACGCCTCATGCGAGGGCCTGCTCGCCGAACTCCCCGGCTACAGCTGGGACCCTAAAGCCACCGAGCGCGGCGACGACGCCCCGATCAAGGTCGACGACCACTCAGCCGACGCCCTGCGCTACGCCGTCCACTCCTCTTTGCACGAGTGGCGCCACCTGCTCAGGGGCGGAGTCAGTCCGGAGGTTGCAGCATGACCTCCCGGGCCCGAACGATGAAGGTCGTTTGGGCGTCCATGAACGACTCGAACGCGAGATCAATCTCTCCCTGTTCCTGAGTCCTGCTTAGGAACACGTGCGCCACACGTATAGCCGTGCCCAACAGAGCCGATGCCGGGTCGGTGATCTCCGCGGGACCGCAAAGCTGAATGCGAGCCAGCAAGGACTCACCACGCGTTCGGATTGTTTGTAGCCGCGAGTCCAGGTCCGCGTACTGCTCAGGCGCCGCTTCTGCTGGCGGCTCAGAAGGTACGTGGTCTATGGGCTCAAGCAGCTCCATAAACGACAAGTACGCCTCTCGACGCTCAATTCTGAGTTGCCGTGCATGCTCTATCCGTCCCTGATCTGGGGCCTGCCGCCGAGTGCCAACGTAGGTCAGCCAGGAGGCCCCCACGGTCCCGATAACCCCGATGCTCGCCCCGCAGAGCGCCGCAACTGCTTGGTCCATCGTCTGATCTTCCACCACCGACTCTCACGAAGACCTGCCAATCAAATAGGCAGAAGGAGGTGATTGCCGATGCCGCTTCCTGAGAACGGTTCGGCGTGGCCGCCCCCGCAGTGGGCCCCGTACTACGCCGAGATGCGCGTCGACGACGCGTGGTACTCCGGTGACACGCGCCGCCTCGCCCGCATCCGCGGCGAGCACGACGAGGCGCCGGCCCGTCGCGGCCCGTGGAACCGGCGCCGCGCTCAGCCCGCCCGGCCACGTGGCCGCCTGCACGTGCCGTTGCCGTCCGACATCGCCGCCGTGAGCGCGCACCTGCTGTTCGGTGACATGCCGTCGGTGAACGTCGAGGACAAGGCCACACAGGCACGTCTCGAAACCCTGGTCGACGAAGGCGCCATACAGCAGATCCTGTACGGAGGCGCCGAGCAGGCCGCAGGCCTGTCCGGGGTGTATCTCCGCGCCACGTGGGACCGCGAGCTGATCGACCGGCCGATCCTGTCCGTCGTGCAGCCCGACAACATCGCCCCCGAATTCCGGTGGGGAATGCTGCGGGCCGCCACCTTGTGGCGTGACCTTTCCGGCTCGACTCAGTCCACCGTGTTCCGGCACGTCGAGCGGCACGAGCCCGGCCGCATCCTGCACGGCCTCTACGAGGGCACCCCCGACAACCTCGGCCGCGCCGTGCCCCTGTCCGAGCACCCCGAGACCGCCGATCTTGCGGGCAGTCTCGGAGAGGACGGCGTCACCGTCGCCACCGGCATCACCGATCTCACCATCGTCTACGTGCCGAACATCGGGCCCAATCGGCTGCACCGGTCGAGCCCGATGGGGCGTAGTGACTTCCAGGGCATCCGGGACGTGTTCGAGGCCATCGATGACGTGTGGACGTCATGGATGCGCGATATTCGCCTCGCCCGCGCACGCCTGATTGTTCCCGACGGATACCTACGGGACTACGGTCCCGGACAGGGCGCGGGATTCGACGACGACCGCGAGGTCTGGCATTCGCTGAAGATGCCGCCCAACGAGGGCAGCGCCATCACGTTGAGTCAGTTCGAGATCCGGGTCGAGGAGCACCAGAGGAGCACCGAGGCCCTGACACGGCAGGCCGCCCAGTCGGCCGGATACAGCGCCCAGTCATTCGGCCTCGACGCCCACGGCGCCCCGATCACCGCGACGGAGGTAGACAGCCGCGACGCCCTGTCCATGGTCACCCGGCGCAAGAAAGCCGGATACTGGCGTCAGCCCCTCGCGCACATCCTGCACGTTCTGTTGCAGCTAGACGCCGTGCACTTCGGCCGGCCGATCAAGCCGGAACGTCCCCGCGTCGAGTTCGGCGATGGTGTCGCCGAGAGCGAGCAGAGCACGGCGACGACCCTCGACCTGCTCAGCCGCGCGGGGGCCGTGTCCACGGCGACCAAGGTTCGGTGGCTGCACCCCGAGTGGGAAGACGACGAAGTCGCCGCCGAGGCCGCCGCAATCCTGCGCGAGACCGGCGCCGCGGATGTGCCCGACCCAGGGGGCACGTACCCCCTCGCCGCGTAACCGATGAGGGGTGTCCTATGCCGATTCATCCGGGCATGGTCGAGGATCTGGCCGCGACGACACGCGACACCTACGCGAGCGCCGAGGAACGGTTGCTCCGCATCATCGCGCGTCAGCTCGCCCAGGGCCTCGACGCGCCCGGATGGGTCGAGGCCAAGCTCGCCGCCGTGCAGCAGCTCAGCCGAGCCGCACAGGCCGTTGTCGACGAGTTGGGGCGCGCGACTCAGCTCGAAGTGTTCGACGCGGTCGCCGAGGCGTACAACGTGGGGCACCGCTCGGCCGTCGCCGAGCTGGGCGCCCTGTCCGACGACGCCCGCCGCCTGGTCGAGGACCGCACGCCCAACGCGCAGGCCGTCGACCGCCTCGCACAGGAAGCCGTCGACGTCGTCACCGCGACACACCGCGGCATTCTGCGGGCCGTCGTCGACGGCTTCCGTGCCATCGTGGCGTCCGTGGCCGCAACGCCCCTGCTCGGCACCGGCACCCGCCGCCAGGCCGTGCAAGACGCCTTGCGTGCGTTCGCCGACCGCGGGATACGGGCGTTCGTCGACAAGGCCGGCCGCCGCTGGTCGCTCCCCTCATACGCGGAGATGTCCGTACGGACGGCGACCGCGCGGGCCGCGACCGAGGCGCACATGCGCACCCTCGCCGAGCACGGCGTCGACCTGGTCATCGTCTCCAACGCTCCGCGCGAGTGCCCGCTGTGCCGCCCGTGGGAGCGCCGGATTCTGACCATCGGCGGGCCCGCGGGCCCGCGCACGGTCGAGATCGAGCACGCCCTCGACGACGGCCGCATGGTGCCCGTCCGCATCGCCGGATCGCTCGACGAAGCGCGCGCCCTCGGGTTGCAGCACCCGAACTGCCGCCACTCCGTGAGCGCTTACACCCCGGGACTGACAACGGTCGAGGACGCCGAGCCGGACCCCACCGGGTACGAGGCCGGACAGCGACAGCGTGCCATCGAGCGGAACATCCGCAAGTGGAAGCGCCGCGAAGCCGTCGCCACCACCCCGGCGGAGAAGCGCGCCGCCCGCGCCAAGGTCCGCGTGTGGCAGGGCGCCATGCGCGCCCACCTCGCCGCCCACCCCGACTTGCGCCGACTTCGGCACCGCGAGCAGGAAGGCGCGGGGAACCTCCCCGCGACGCCGCGCCCGCCGGCGCCGGATCAGGTCGAGCGGACCCGTGTGTGGTCGGGTGACGAGGCGACCGTGCGGGAGATGAGCGACGACCAGCTCGCCGCCGCGCTCCGTACACCGCTGGACGACCGCGCACGGCGCCGGATCGAGGCCGAGGCCGACCGCCGCGACCTCGCCGCCCTGCTCGACCGCGCCGCCCCCGGCGGGCGCCTGGTCGAGGATCTGCTCACCCTGTCCGACGACGACCTCGCCCGCTTGTTCGCCCACGTCGACCAGGACGACCAGTTGCGCATCATGGCCGAGACGGACCGCCGCGACCGCGCCGGACAGTACCCCGACGTGCGCCCCGATCTGGTCGGTCTGTCCGACGGCCAGCTCGCCGCCCGCTACCGCGACGCCGGCAGCGGCCCCGAGGGCGCCGCGATAGCCGCCGAGGCCGCCCGCCGTGACCTGCTCGGCAGGCTGTACCCCGGCGGCAGCCTGCTCACCGATCTGACGGGCGTGGGCGACGACGACCTCGCATGGGCGATGCAGTACGCCGACACCGCCGAACTACTGCGGATCGCTGCGGAGATGGACCACCGCGACGCCGTCGAGCTGCCCCCGCCCGCCGACACCGGCAACGCCGCCGACGACCTGCTCGCCGACCGCGACGCCCTCGCCGAGGCCATGGGCGAGAACGTGCCCGGACCCGCCGCATGGGGCGCCCTCGCCGCCGACCAGACCCTCGACGACCACGTCGACGACGACGCGTTCTGGGCCGATCTCGGCGATGCCGCCGCCGCACTGCACCGCGGCGACGACGAGGACCAGGACGAGCGGCACCTCATCACCCGCCGCGAGGCCCGCGCCCTGTACGACGAGTACGTATACCGGCAGTACCTACAGGCCGAGGCAGACTGCCGCGGCTACCTGCTCACCAAGAAGGCCCAGGCCGCCGGACACGCACCGGTAACCCTGTTCAGCGGGCCCGCACGCATCGCGCACGCCCGCGCGAGTGACGAGCTGAAAGAGTGGTGGGCCGAACACGGCAGGCTCACGCAAGCCGAGTTCGTCGAGCAGGTGACCGGCAAGCCGCAGCGGTGGGCCGAAGGCGCCCGCCATCAAGAGGCGGACCACCAGAACAAGAGGTGACCATGGGCACGCGCGAGGACATCGTGAAGGCCGTCGAGGCAGGCCGCGAGGCAGGCCGCAAGGGCGATGAGCCGACCACGTGCCCGTACCCGAGCACGTCGACGCTGCGGACCGCGTGGATACGCGGATACGCCGAGCAGCGCCCCGCCACGCGACCGGTCGCCGACGACGTCGACGGTGACCAAGACGTCAGGGGGGCTGGGGACGCCTTCCGGTGAGAATCCTTAAGGCCGGGCCCTTCACCGCATTCGGTACTTTGCATGTTTTTTCTTGCCTGTGCAGGTGAGAAACAGCGCGGCAAAGGGGCGTTTGGTGGTGCGCAGCTTCCGTGCTGATGCTTCATGCCGAGGTTTGCGACGCAGTTCGTGACACGTTCGCATGACGCACTTCAAACCCCCTGCCCAACTACTCAGCGCTCCTGCTTGCATACGAAACGTAAGGAGCCGATCCGACCGCGGATCGGCTCCAGAGCAAAGGAGCTCCCTGTGCGCTTTCGTTCCGCCTGCCTCAGCCTCGCCGTAACGCTGGCTGCGACCGTCCTCAGCGTAGGTACCGCCGACGCTGCGCCGCTGAGCGGCACCAAGATCCGCAGTTGGCAAATGGGCCATGTCCTCGGAGTCACCGGTAACTCGACGGTCGGCGGTGCTGCGATCCAGTACCAAGACGACAGTGACGCCCTGTCCCAAAAGTGGGCCGTCGAGCCGGTAAGCAACACGACCTTCATGCTGCGCAACCTCCACAGCGACATGTGCGTCACTGCCGTGAGCGGCGGCGACGCGGAAGCCATCCAGCAGCGTCCATGCGATTCCCGATGGGACGAGCAGATTTTCAGCTTGCAGGACTCCAGCAAGCCCAATCGGCCCCTGCTGAAGAACCAAGCACACAACAAGTGCATGCAGACGTACGGCGGAAACACCAGCAGTTTCGCCCGACTCGCCGCCTGTGGACCTACTAACGGCTGGCAGACGCACTCGTTCGACGTCCGCTGACATCTGGACAACCAGCACCACCCCGAAGGGGGCCCGCCAGGAGCGGGCCCCCTTCTCGTTTGCCCGCTTCCGGCCGAGCGCCAGGCGCGCACGGCCCTGGACACCGTCCCAGGAGGACCCCGTGTCGACCCCAATCCCGACCCCGGCCACCACGCCCGCGGCACCGACCGGCACCCCGCCGGCCCCGGCAACGACCGCGCCGAACACCACCTCGACCCCGCAGGCGCCCGCCGCGCCGCAGCCCCCGGCCGCGCCGCAGGGTGAGCCGCAGGACGTTGCGTCGCTCCCCGACTGGGCCCAGAAGCTCATCAAGGACACCCGCGCCGAAGCCGCCGACTACCGCACCCGCGCCCAGCAGACGGCCCCGCAGACACCGGCCGCGCCGCCCGTTGAGGCCGGCGAAGGCGATGTCACCCGTCTGCCGAAGTGGGCACAGCAGGCCCTCGCCGACAGCACCGCCGCCGCCCGGCGGGCCGCCGTTCAGGCCGCCGTCATCCAGGCCGCGCCGACCGCGGGCGCCGACGTCGCCCGCTTGCTCGACTCCGCCTCGTTCGCGGCCGCCGTGGCGCAGATAGACCCGAGCGACACGACCGCAGTCGCTCAGGCGATCACGAACGCCGTGACGGCGCAGCCCTACCTCGCCGCGGTCCCGCAGACCGCCGCCAAGTCGGGCGCCGATTTCAGCGACCCCGGCCCCGGGGCGATCACGCCCGAGCAGTTCGCCGCCCTGTCCTACGCCGAGCGCGCCGACCTCTACCAGTCCGACCCCGAGACCTACCGGCGTCTCGCCGGTAGCTGATCCGCCCCGGCCGCATGCCGGGCCCCATGACGCCCGGCCGCCGCGCCGGAAAAGGAGAGACCCCACATGGCTAAGACCACGTCCGCACAGATGATCGTCCCCGAGGTGTGGGGCGATATGGCGCAGGGCCAATTCCTCGGCAAGGTCCGCGTAGCCGGATCGGCCGCGGTCACCGAGGACAACACCCTTGAGGGTGCGCCGGGCCAGGAGATCGAGTTCCCCAAGTGGGGGAGTCTCGGCGAGTTGGACGAGCTGACCGAGGCAACGCCGATGACGCCGGTTGCCATGTCGACCAGCTCGGCCAAGGCCGTCATCAAGGAGGCCGGTAAGGCCGTCGAGATCACCGACAAGGCCAAGCTCGTGAGCCTCGGCGACCCCGAGGCCGAGGCGCGCCGGCAGTTCGGCGTACTGGCCGCGCGCAAGGTCGACGCCGACCTGATCACCCAGGCGCAGGCCGACGAGACGGCCCTCGGCGGGGGCAACCCGCTGAAGTTCACCACCGCCGCGGGCGCCACCAAGTTCACGTGGCTGGGCGCCATGGTCCCGGGCATCGCCCAGTTCGGCGACGAGTGGGAGCCGGAGGACTTCGCGGGCCTGTTCCTGAACAGCGCGCAGTACGCCGACGCGCTCGCCGACCCGCAGTTCGTCGACGCGTCCAAGCTGGGCAACGGCCCTTCCGCGGCCGTCGCGGGCAGCATCGGCCGTATCGGTGGCGTGCCCGTGTTCCTGACGAACCGCGTCAACGCGGGAACGTTTCTGATCATGAAGCGGGGCGCGCTCGGCCTGCTCTACAAGCGGCGTCCCCTGGTCGAGGACGACCGCGACATCCTCGCCCGCTCCACCGTCGTCACCACGACCCTTCACTACGCCGTCAAGCGCCTGAGTGACCGCGGCGTGTGCGTCGGCACTCTCGCCGCCGCCCCCTGATCAGGAAGAAACGTTTCCCCATGATGCTGCGCCGCCACCACAAGACCGAGCCGGACCCCGAGCCGGACGGCACCAGCACAGAGCCGGCCAACGCCGACGACGCCCCGCAGGCAGACAAGCCCGCGGGGCGTATCTCTGCCCGCAGCAAGGCCAAGAAGGAGTAGCTCCGTGCCCCGTGTCTACGCCACCTCCGAGCAGCTCACGGCGTGGACCGGGAAACCGGCCCCGGCCGACGCCGAGCGGCTGCTCGCCCGCGCGTCCGAGGACATCGACGACGCGCTGATCAGAGCCGTCTATCTCACCGACGACGCGGGCATGCCCACCGACCCGGATATCGCCGCCGCGCTGCGGGATGCCGTCTGCGCTCAGGTCGAGTACCAGCTCGCCACGGGCGATGACGGCACCGGAGCGGCCGGCCGTTGGGACTCCGTGAGCATCGGGCCCGTGGCTCTGTCCGGCCGCAAGGACGGCCCACAGGCACCCGGCGACGTCGACCTCGCACCACGTGCGCACCGCGCCCTCACGCGGGCCGGACTGCTTCCGGGGGTGATCTGGTGAGCCGCGTCCCCGGATGGCTGCTCCGCCACGAGGTGAGCGTCGAGCCCTATCTCGGCACCTCCGCCTACGGGCCCCGCTACGGGCCCGCAGCCACCGCGCCCGCCCTGGTGTCCGCGACCGTCAAGCGCGTGCGCGACCGCACGGGCGCCGAGACCGTATCCACGGCGCAGATCATCGCCGCCCCCGATCTCCACTGCCCGGCGGGGTCGCGCATCACCCTTCCCGACGGCCGCAGGACGACCGCGCTCACGGTCTCCCCCCACACCGCGCCGGGCCTTCCCGTGCCTGCCTGTACGGAGGTGATGTGTGAATGACCCAGCGCATCCGCCTGCGGTGGAACGGCGACGCCATCCTCGCCGCCGAGCGCCAGGGCGCCACCCGCGGACTGCGGCTCGCCGCCGAGCACGTGCTCGAAGTCTCGCGCCGCCGCGTCCCGATCGAAGAGGCGACCCTCGAACGCTCCGGGACCGCCACGGTCGACGAGAGCGCCCTCACCGCCGCCGTGTCCTACGACACCCCGTACGCGGTCCGGCAGCACGAAGAGATGACCTACCGCCACGACGCGGGCCGCACGGCCAAGTACCTCGAAGGGCCGTTGAACGAGGAGGCCGGCACCGTCGCCGAGATCATCGCCGCGCAGGTTCGGCGGTCGCTCCGGTGACGTTCCTCCCCGACCTGGTCGACGGCCTCGCCCGCCTGCTCGCCGCGCAGGGCGTCGGCACGTACCGGCCCGACGGCGTATACGCCGCGGGTGAGACCGCGATCACCGACACGGTCATGCCTGACGGGCCCGACCGGGCGGTCGCGCTCACCGCGTACCCGGTAACCGAGTCGGCCGCGCTCACCGACACCGTGCTCGCCGTGCAGGTTCGCACCCGCGCCGGGCCCGACCCGCGCGAGGTCGCCGCCCTCGACGACGCGGTATTCGCCGCCCTGCACGCGTCCGGGCCGCACACCTTCGGCGCCGCCCGGATCTCCCTTATCTGGCGTTTCTCGGCTGGCTCGCTCGGCGCCGACGCCAACGGCCGCCAGGAGCGGACCAGCAACTACCGCGTGCGCGCCAACCGCCCACACTCCCGCCTCGAATAGGAGGACCCCGCCCCCATGAGCACGCCCATACCCCCGGCGGAGACCGAGACCGCCCTCGCGCGCCGGTACCGCCTCGAACTGAACACCGCCACCGACACCACCCCCGCATGGAGCCTGGTCCCTGGGGTGCAGGAGTTCGCCCCCAAGGTCGAACCGACCCAGCAGAAGTCGACGACCTACGACGACGAGGGGTGGGCAGACAGCACCGTGACGGAACTTGCCTGGTCGATCGAGGCCAAGCTTGCGCACCGCTGCCACCCCACGACGGGCGTTTTCAACGCCGCACAGGAGCGGCTGCGGTTGGCCTCCGAGAACTTCGGTTCGGCCTCCCGCGTCCACATCCGCTACTACGACCGCGAGGGCCGCCCCGAGGCATACGAGGGGTTCGCCCTGGTCACGTGGGAGCCGGAGGGGGGCGCGGCCGATGACCTCGACACCGTCAAGGTGACCTTGACTGGTAAGGGCCCCCGAAAGCCGATAGCCAATCCGACCCCCCCGGCATCGGGTAGCGGCACGCTCGCCCTCGCCGCCACCACGACTCAGAAGGAGGCCGCGTAATGGCGTTCGAGGCTGTCGACGACCTGCTCGACGAAACGTTGGTGCTCCCTATCGGCGGGCGCCTCTACACCATCCCGCCGCCGTCCGCCGAACTCGGTCTGCGCGTACAGAACATCGTGCAGGCCGCTGCCGTTGCGGCGCAGGGCGGCGACGTCAATACCGAAATCCTCAGCGACGCAGCCGAGGGCGACCTCTTCCGCGACGTTCTCGGCCCCGCCCACGACGACATGCTCGCCCATGCCGTGTCGTGGCCGGCGCTCAAGCACGCCGCACGGACGGCGATTGTGTGGATTGCGCAGGACAAGGCCACCGCAGAGCACGTGTGGACGTCGGGGGGAGACCCTTCTCGCCTGGCCCCGCAGAACCGGCAGCAGCGCCGATCGGGCGGGGCGAATACGACGAAGAATCAGGGCTCCACGAGTGGTACGAGTGGCCGCCCGGCACCGGCCCGCGCACGGCGCAAGCGTCGCTGACCTGGCCCCAACTCCTGTCCCAGTGGCCTCTGATTGAGGCCGATCTCCACGAGGTGTACGGCGTCGATGTCGGCGACCGCCAGCTCATGCGCACCCGCTCGTGGCGGTGGCTGCGCGTAAGGATCTTCGGCCTTCTGTCGGCCGAGTCGCGTCTGTCCCGCCACTTTGCACCACCTGACACACCCCCGCGGTAATCCGCTGCTGTAGCGGCCCGCGCACCACCACCTAGCACGACGGGAGGTGGGGCGCGGTGGCGCTGACCGTCGGCGAACTCACCGGCTATATCGATCTCGACGATTCCGGCGCACAGCAGGGCCTCGCCCGCACCCGCGCGGGAATGGATGAACTGGTCCGCGGGACCGATGGCCGCTTGCGGGATTTGCGCGGCCGCTTCATCGCCCAGTCCGCGGAAATGGGCGGCGCGCTCGGCGATAACGTCCGCACGGGGGCCGTCCGCGCGGCCAAGGGCCTGGCCCTGGTCGCCTACGCGGTTCCCGCGGTGGCCGCGGGAACGGCCGCGCTCGGCGGTCTGGCCGCGGGCGCGGTCGCCGCCGGTCTGGCAGTCAAAGCTTTCTCCGCTGCGGTCGGCCCGCAGATGGAGGCCGTAAGCGAGGTCGCCGCCCTCGCCGAGGAGGCAGAGAAAGCAGCGGCCGACGGCGCCGCGGATGCGGCCGAGAAGCAGGCCGCGTACACCGACGCCCTCGCCGAGCTTCCGCCGGCGACGCGGGATGCGGCCACCGCATTCATCGGCCTGAAGTCCGACTATCAGGCGTGGTCGGACTCTCTATCGACCACGACGATGCCCGTTGTCACCAAGGGCATTGGGGTTCTTCGGGACCTGCTTCCCAGCCTGACGCCTTTCGTCAAGGCCGCCGCGGGCGCGTTTTCGGGGTTCTTCGACGACGTCTCAGCGGGCATCAAGTCGGCTGAGTTCAAGGAGTGGGCGAGCGAGACGGCCACCGCCGCCGGGCCCGCACTGCGCGACATTCTCGACGTCGTCAAGAACTTCGCCGTTGGCTTCGCAGGCCTGCTCCAGGCTTTTCTGCCCGCCTCGGCGGGGGTGACTGGCGGTCTGGTGTCCATGTCGGCCGCGTTCGCCGACTGGGGCACGTCGCTGGACGACTCCGCAGGCTTCGCGTCTTTCCTCGATCTGGCCGCGCAGGGCGCAAGCACGCTCGCCGGTCTCGGTGGCGCGGCCGTCGAGCTGCTGGTCGCCCTGTCCCCGCTGCTCGGTGCCTCGGCGCAACTGGCGATCTACCTTGCGCAGATCATCAGCGCCGTGCCGACGCCGGTACTGACCGTGCTCGCCGTGGTCGTCGGCTCGGTCACCGTGGCCATGAAGGCGTGGGCCCTGGCGCAAACGGTCGTGGCCGCGCGCAACCGTATCTGGACGGCGACTCAGTGGCAGCTCAACGCCTCGATGTTCGCCTCCCCCGTGTTCTGGATCGTCGCCGCGATCGTCGCCCTGGTGGCGATCGTGGTGCTGATCGCCACCAAAACGGACTGGTTCCAGCAAGCGTGGTCGGCTGCGTGGGGCTTCATCAAGTCGACCACCGACACCGTGGTCGCAGGCATCGGTACGGCCCTGAACTGGTTCGCTGGTCTGCCTGATCGTCTCGGCGGCTGGTTCACCAGTGCCAAGGATGCCGCGGTTCTCAAGCTTCTTGAACTGCTCCTATGGCTCACCGGTCTGCCCAGCCGTGCCGTGTCCGCGCTTGCCGGACTACCGGGCAGCCTGGGCCGCTCGGCGACCGCCGGATTTCAGGCGTTCCGCACGGCCGCGGGCCGCAAGGCCGCCGACTTCATTGCGTGGGTGCGGGGCATGCCGCGGCGTATCGCGAGCGGCATCGGTTCTCTCGGCTCCCTGCTCACCGGCAAGGGCCGCGACGTTGTGACCGGTCTGTGGCGCGGCATCAAGTCCATGGGCGGGTGGCTACGCGACACGCTGATCGGCTGGGCCAAGAGCATCATCCCCGGGCCCGTGGCTAAGGCCCTCGGCATCAACTCCCCCTCGCGCGTCATGGCCGACCAGGTCGGGCGCTGGATTCCCGCGGGCATCGTCGCCGGTATCGAGTCGGGACAGGGCGCGGTCGACCGGACCATGCGCAATCTGGTCACCACCCCCACCCCCAGAGAGGCCACGGCCTCCGCGATGGCCTCCCGCACAGGCGCGGGCACGGGCGGCGCGGTCGACGCCGGCGGGCGCCTGGTCCTCGACGTGACCGGCGCCGACGCCGAGTGGAAGCGCCTCATCCGCCGCATGGTCCGCGTCGACGGGCGCGGCGACGTACAAACCGCTTTCGGTACCTGACACCAAGGAGGTGCCGTTCGTGGCATTCCCCGATGACCCGCTAGGCGTCCGCGTCGAGCTGCTGATCGCTGCGACCTGGGTCGACGTGACCGGCGACGTCTTCACCGACAACCCGGTCACCATCACCCGCGGGCGCCCCGACGAGGGCGCCCGCACGGACGCGGCCACGTGCAGCTTCGTCCTGGACAACACCACTGGCCGCTACTCACCCCGCAACCCCCGCAGTGACCTGTACGGGAAGATCGGCCGTAATACGTCCGTCCGTGTCTCCGTGCAGCCCGGCGGGCCGAGCGCACCGCGGTTGGTGCGGTTCATGGGCGAGATACCGGCGTGGCCGGTTGCGTGGGGCTCCGCGTACAACGTGCGGGTATCCGTCACGGCCGCGGGCATCCTGCGCCGCCTGGGCCAGGGTTCCAAGCCCTTGGATTCGACGTTGCGCCGTGCGATTCCCGCCTATGAGCCGCTGGCCTACTGGCCGATGGAGGACGGGGCGAGCGCCACACAGGCCGCCTCTCCCATCGAGGACGTGCGGCCCCTGCTCCTGAGTGGCGCGCGGTGGGCGCAGGCCGACTCACTGCCCAGCAGCGGGCGCCTTCCGACGATCGCCTCTGCGGGCAGCGTGCTGCCGATGATGTACGGGGCCGTGCCCGCCCCGGCCACGCCGCTGGACGGGTGGCACGTCCAGTGGTTGTACCGGCTCGACTCCATACCGGCGGAGCTGCGCACCTTCCTGTGCATCCGCTCAACCGGCACGGTGGCGACCTGGTACATCCAGTCGGCCAACCTGCTTACCCGCGTCATCGGCCGCGACGCGCAGGGCAAAGACGTCATCAACCAAGCCATCGGCACCGGAAACGACCTGTTCAACCAGTGGGTACGCGTCCTGTTCCGGGTCCGGCAGAACGGCCCCGACGTCGAGTGGCGCGTCGAGTGGCGCGACGTCGGGGGCGATGCCGGCGGCTACAGCAACACGTTCCCCGGCAAGATCGGCCGACCGACCGGCGTCGCCTCGCCGCCCGACGGATACAGTCCCCTGCTCGACGGCATGGCGCTGGGACACATCAGCGTCTGGCCGACCGAAACGACCGACGCGTACGGCGGCTCCATCGACGCGTGGGCCGGCGAGTCCGTCGGTAACCGCATGCGGCGCCTCACCCGTGAGGAGGCGGTGCCGCTGGCCTACACCGGCCGTGCCAACACGATTGCCACGGCCGTGGGCGCGCAGTCGGCCGCGACGTTGCTCGACCTGCTGCAAGAGTGTGCGGACGCCGACGGCGGCATCCTGTACGAGCAGCGCGACGCCCTGTCACTGGCCTACCGCACCCGCGCCATGCACTACACCCAGCCTCCGGCGCTCACTCTCGACTACGCCGCACGCGAGGTCGTCGCCCCGCTCGAACCTGTCGACGACGACCAGGCCGTACGCAACGACGTCACCGTGCAGCGCACGGGCGGATCGTCCGCGCGCGCCGTCCTGGAAGTCGGCCCGCTTTCCGTCCTCGGCCCGCCCGACGGCATCGGCCGCTACACCGACCAGCGCACCGTCAACCTGCACACCGACGACCAGTGCGCCCCACACGCGTGGTGGGCACTGCACCGCGGCACGTGGAACGAGGCCCGATATCCCTCCGTGTCCGTCGCCGTGCATGAGGCGCCGCACCTTGCCGAGCAGGTCGCCGCCGTCGACATCGGCGCCCGCGCGCAGATCCTTAACCCGCCGCCATGGCTCCCGCCCGAGCGGGTCGAGCTGCTGGTCGAGGGCTACACCGAAACGCTTGGCGTGCGCACATGGGACGTCGAATTCTCGTGCTCACCGGGCGGGCCGTGGCTGGTCGCCGTGCTCGACGACGCCGAGTACGCAACCGCCGGCCCCGACGGTACGACTCTGGCCGCAGCCGTCGACGAGAAGGCGACCGCGATCAAAGTGCGCGTCAATGCGGGCCCGCCATGGCCCGACGCCAGCACCAGCCCCGACGCGTTCCCCATCGCCATCGACGTCGGGGGCGAGCACCTGCTCCTGACCGCCGCCACCGCGCCCAGCGCCGGCCGCCAGACGCTCACCGTCACGCGCGGCACGAACGGCCTTGCCCTCCCCCACGCCGCGGGCAGCACCGTGCAGCTCGCCCGCCCCGCCCTTGTCGCCCTCTAAGGAGGCTCCCCCCTTGTCCACGCCCGTAGCTCAGTGGCTCCCCGGCATGCAACTGACCGCCGGCCGCCTTCAGTACATGCTGGAGCGGCTTTCCGAGTCCCTGACCGTCACCGCGTACGGAGCCACCGGCACCGGCACCGTCGACGACGCGCCCGCGATCCAAGCCGCGCTGAACGCGGCCCGACTTCGCGGTGGTTGGGTCATCGTCCCGCCGGGCCGGTACCTGCTCGCCACTCTGCCTCTGCGTATCTACGACTCGACCCGCCTCACGTTGCTGCCGGGCGCCCGCTTCATACGCGGAGCGGCCGAAACCGTGCTCATCAACGGCGACGCCGGGCAGGACCGGGGCGGCTACAGCGGCCACGGCAACATCACCATTGAGGGCGGCATCTGGGACTGCCAGGGCACCGCGCCGGGCCTCACAGCCTCGGCGATGTGTATCAGCGTCGGCCACTCCCACGACCTCACCATCCGCGACGTTGAGATCCGCGACGTCTCCGGGTACCACGCCATCGAGATCAACTCGACGAAGCGCGCGACCGTCGACAACTGCCGCTTCCTTGGCTACCGGGACCCCGGGGGCCGCGACTTTTCCGAGGCAATACAGATCGACCTCGCCAAGTCATCGGGGGTCTTCGGCGGTTTCGGTCCCTACGATCACACGCCGTGCGAGGACATTCTCGTGACCGGCTGCTACTTCGGAGCGTCCGGGACGAGCGGCACCACGGCATGGCCGCGCGGGGTCGGCTCGCACTCGGCGACGATCACCAAGTACCACCGCCGCATACGCGTGTCCGACTGCGCTTTCGAGGGCATCACCCAGTACGCCGTCAGTGCCTACAACTGGGAAGACGTCGCCGTGACCGGCTGCAACTTCACTCAGTGCGGATCGGGCGTGCGCTTCCGCACGGTGATCGAGGCCGACACCGAGGACACCAAGCGGCCGGACGGCACCCAGACCAGCGCCTCACAGGCCATGCGCAATCTGACCGTCACCGGCTGCACCTTCCGCCAGGGACAGGGCTACGACGAGCCGATCGTCGCTCTCGGCGAAGCGTCCGGGCAGATCCTGAACCTGACCCTCGGCGACAACGCCATCGACGGCAGCACCACCGCAGAAAACGGCATCCGGCTGCAACAGGTCCAGCGCTTCGCGATCTCCGGTAACTCGGTCTGCAACATCGACGGGACCGCCATTTCCATGGAAAACGCCGAGAACGGAGCCGTGACCGGCAACCACGTCTACGGCTCCGGTGCGCACGGCATCACCGCAGTGAAGTGCACGCACACGTCCCTGACGGGCAACGTCGTGCTCTACCCGGGCGGCAACGGCGTGTTGGTGCAGGACGGCAACAACATCCACATCCGCGACAGCTACATCAAGTCGCCCGGCCGCTCGGCGAACAACACCTACTACGGCATCCGTCTGTCGACCAACGCCTCGTCTGTCTCCCTGTCCGGCAACAAGGTCCGTCCCAACGGGTCGGGCAATGAGGCGATCAACGCTCTGTCGATCACGAACACGTGCTCGCTCATCCACCGGTACGGCAACGACTGGCGCGGCTCGACATGGACGTCGACCGGCTCGGCCGCGGTCGATGACCCGGCGAGCATCAACACCAACACCAGCGCCGCCGACCTCGCCTGATCTCGCCCCCTCACCTCGTACGCCCCGCGCCTCGCGCCGGGGCTTTTTGCATGTCTGGAGACCTCCTATGGCCCCGCCCCTGTCCCCCGCCAAGTTCCGCGCCGCCATCGAGGGCGAGGGCGTCGACGTCGTGGGCGTCGGCAACTGGACGCGCCACAACCGCAACCACAAGGGCCCATGGGGGCCCATGCGGGGCGTCATGATCCACCACACCGTGACGTCCGGCACCGCACACTCGGTCGCCCTGTGCCGCAACGGGCACCCCACCCTGCCCGGCCCCCTGTGCCACGGCGTCATCGACAAGAGCGGGCGCGTGCACCTGGTCGGCTACGGCCGCGCCAACCATGCCGGCCTCGGCGACGACGACGTACTCGCCGCCGTCACCGCGGAACGCACCCTGCCCGCCGACAACGAGGCCAACACCGACGGCAACCGCTACTTCTACGGCTTTGAGTGCGTCAATCTCGGCGACAACCGCGACCCGTGGCCCGAGGTACAGGTCGAGGCCATCGCGCGCGCCGCCGCCGGCATCTGCCGCGCCCACGGCTGGGGCGCCGAGTCCGTAATCGGACACCTGGAGTGGCAGCCAGGCAAGGTCGACCCTCGCGGACCGATCGGCCGCAAGGGCGGGCCCGCGCTCACCATGGCCAAGATCCGCGCCCGCGTCGCCGAGCTGCTCGACGACACCCCGAGCAAGCCGAAGCCGCCCACAAAGTCCGTCGACCTCTCCCTCCTGGTCGCCGCCGCACGGAAGGACCCGGCCAAGGCCGGTACCCCTGTCTCATACGCGGGCGCGCGCATCGTCGAAGACGCCCTCGCCGCCGAGGGCCTGCTCGCTCGGAGGTACGTCGACGGCCATTTCGGCACGACGACCGTCACGGCCTACCGCAAGTGGCAGCAGCGATGCGGGTACAGCGGCGCCGCTGCCGACGGCATCCCGGGCCGCGTCTCCCTCACCGCCCTCGGCCGCGCGCACGGCTTCACCGTCACCGCCTGAACCCCCCTCACTCCTCGCCCGCCGCCACGGTCACCGCGCCGTGGGGCGGGCCCGCACACGAACAGGAGCACCACCCATGACCCCCGAGACCAAGCGCACCGTCCGCACCATCCTGCAAGCGGTCGTCGCCTTCGCCGTTGCGCTGCCCGGCATCGTTTCCGCCTCCGGCGTGCCCGAGTCCCTGCCGTGGGTCGCCGGCGGCCTCGCCGTTGCGGGCGGCCTCGCCCGCGTCATGGCCCTGCCGAGCGTCGAGGCCCTGCTCGACCGCGTCGGCCTCGGCCTGGTCGACGATCCCGACGAGGCCGCCCGGTGAGCATCCCCACCCCGTCCGACCCGGCCGCCGTCGCCGTCGAGCTGGAGCGACTACGCGGCACGATGGAAACGGGTTTCGCCCGAGTCGATGGTGCCCTCGCCTTGCTCGTACAGCGAGGCGACCAGACCGACCGCGCCATCGCCGACCACGAAACCCGCCTCGACGCCCTCGAACGCAACCGGTGGCCGCTGCCCTCCCTGGTCGCCCTGGTCGCCCTGGTCGGCCTCGCCCTGTCTCTGTGGCAGTTCGCCACCCGCACATGAGAAGACGCCCCCCGCACGGCTCTCCAGGCCGTGCGGGGGGCGCTCTGTCGTTCCGGCGCCTACGCCGCGGCGACCAGCTCGCGCGCCCGCTCGTTGAAGTCGGCGACCAGGCGGTGGCCGCCGAAAGGTTTCATGCGTCGCTGAAGATCCTGCACGGCCTCAACCGCCCTCGACGACTTCACCTGTCCCGACAGCCGCAGCGTCCGCAGACCGGCCGCGTACGCCCCGTCAAGGTCACGGCGTTGCAGGTGGGACACGGCGAGCGCCGCTTGAGACATGGCGCCCCGACGAGCCCGGTTCTGCATCTCCGCATGCTCGATCGACCGACGCGCGTGTTCCTCGGCCGCCTTCGCCTCGCCCAAGTCCCGCATGGTGTTCGCGTGCTCGCCGTGCAGGTAGGCCGGATCGATGAACGCCGCCCAATCCGCCTCTTCCGCAAGGTCGGCCCGCTCGTACGCGTGTTCCGACTGCACGACCGCACGGGCCGCCGCCTTCTTGTCGTCGAGCAGGGCATGCGCCCGCGCTTCCAGACACCATAGGTCGGCGAGGCAGGCCGGAGAGTCGGCCTTCGACAAGCCCTGTCGCCCCGCTTGCGCGAGGCGCCGCCCCTCGGCCGGATCACCAAGTAGCGTCGCCTGATCGGCCATGCCAGCAAGCACGTGTGCGCCGAGGGGAGCGTTACGCGACTCCTCCGCGAGGCGTAGCGACTGGATCAAGTAGCGCTGCGCGACGGAGTGTTCGCCGTTGTCGTACGCCATCCAGCCGAGTAGGTAAGTCTGTTCCGCAGCGGCCTCGCACAGTGCTCGCCGCACGGTGTCGTCGTGCGACCGCCGCAACAGCGGATAGACGTGATGGTTCATGTACTCGGCGAGGATCAGGCGCCCGGAGCCTCCGCCCTGTAGTACGTCCATCTTCTGGAACGTGCCGAACATGTTCTTCACTGCGGACACGTCTTCCAGACGCACACGCGGGCCCGGTTCGGGTTCCTGGTCAAGGGTGGCCAACAGCCAGTCCCGCGAGGGACCGACGCCGGCCACTGCGGCGAACGGTGCGGCTGCTAGAAACGCTCGTCGGTCCACGTCAGCTCTCCCCAAGTCGGCGACTACATCCACGGTAGCCGCGAACGATGGGTCGTAGGCGAGGGCCGCATCGGCCGAACTCCCCTCGCCGAGGCCAAGGTCGTACGTCGTGATGCGCCATCCAAACCGATCGGAGAACACGCCGGCGAGAATGTCGGGGATCGGCGCGCGAGGCATTTCACCTTCCAACCATCCCCGGACACGGGTTGCGTTGGGGGCGACGTTGGGTTGTCCCCACTCCTTCGCCTTCGATTGCACCCGCCGGGCCAATTCCTTCCGGCTGATCCCGGAGCGTCCAAGCCAGTACGCAAGCTGCTCATTCGGTGAATTCATTCCCGCACCTCCGCGACCGTGAGCGACGAAAGCGACACCCTTCGACACCCCCCACGACGGTACCCCCCGGTCCGTAACGCATGTTGCCTAGTCAGGTAAACCCATCCACTCGTGAAGCAGCGACGACAGGACGTCGTGACTGCCCGAAGGGGTTACGCATGATCAAGCAACCGCGGAACATGGCGCACTGTGCCGACCCACCGAGCGAGCCCCCGGCACAAGCGATGCTGCCCTCGACTGATGAGGCACCCTCGCAGGCCCGCGCTTACGTGCGCGACGTCCTGAAACACAACGATTTGCCTCTCGCGGATGACCAGCTCGATGCCCTCTTACTCATCGTCTCGGAGCTGACCACCAACGCGTACCGCTACGGAAGCGAGCCCGGCGACTCCATGCTCGTCACGGTGCTGCCCTCACTCACACACGTGCGCGTCGAGGTACACGACACCAGGCGCAAGCGCCCGCACCTGAGAAACGACTCCGGGGAGCGGGCCCGCGGACGCGGTCTGCACATCGTCGACGCTCTCGCCGCGCGCTGGGACGTCGACGACCGACCGTTCGGCAAAGTCGTATGGGCGGAGGTAGAGCGATGATCGAGCAAGGTCTGTCGTTCCGGGCCGTGCCTGGCCCCGGCTTCGTCGCTGGCTGCATCGTATCGACGTGGATGCACACACCCACGGACTCAGAACCGATCGCGTACGCCCTGATCGGTCACGCACCCCCACGGCGCCCAGGGGAGACGACCGAGACCGTCGAAACTGGCCTTATGGGCATGGTCGACGCGATGCGCTTACGCCCCGCCTCGGAGCGGGTGCCGATCGTCGGTGCCCGCCTCATACTCCGCGGGCCGTTCGTCGCCCTCGACTACGGGCACCCCGCCTACACCATGCGGCTACCGCCCACCAGCAACGAATGGCGCGCGCATGTGATCGCCGGCGGGCAAGTGTGCCTGACGATCGGCCTCGACCCGATCCCGCCCGGCGCGGGTCCGGACGCCGTCTCGGTATACCTCGCGCGTGTCGCTGCGACAATCCGCGCCTACATGGGTGCGACGACCATCCGAAACCGGTGAAGGAACGCGTACGCCCACCGACGCCGAAGGAAGCGCCATGCCGCCACCGGCCCCAGGCCACCCCGTGACTGCTGCCGTCCTGATCACCAACCCACGTGACGACCTGCTCATCGTCCACCCATCCAAGGGTGATGCCCCGTGGCAGTTGCCCGGCGGCATCGTCGAACAGGGCGAATCCCCCGTCGACGCCGCCCGCCGCGAGGCACACGAAGAACTCGGCCTCCATCTCGACATCACGGAACACGACCTGCTCGCCGTCGAGTGGCTACAAGCCACCCGCCCCGGCCGCCGCGACCGGCTCGCGTTCCTGTTCGCCGGCCCAGTGCTCCACCCGGCCGACACCGACCGCCTCACCTTGCAGCGCGAAGAACTCGACGCCTGGTGCTGGACAACCCGCACTGGAGCCCAAGAGCTGCTGCACCCCGCAATAGCCGTGCGAATCGCGCGCCCACTCCGGGCCCCCGGAAGCACGGTCTACCGTGAAACCAGACACGAAGGGACGTTATGAACACAAGCGACTTCCCCGCCCGACGGCTGCGCATCGGCACACGCAGCTCACCTCTGGCTCTCGCCCAGGTTGAGCAGGTGTCGGGCCTGCTGCGCAAGATCGAGCACGACCTCGATATCGAGGTCGTGCCTGTCACCACCGAGGCCGACAAGTGGCAAGGCGACCTCGCGCAGCTCGGCGGGAAGGGCCTGTTCGTCCGCGAAATCGACCAGATGTTGCAGCGCGGACAGGTCGACATGGCCGTCCACTGCATCAAGGACGTGCCTGGAGACGTCCCCATGCCGCGCGGCCTGATCTTCGCCGCGTACCTTCCTCGCGACGACGTACGCGACGTGCTGCTCGTACCCGAAGGTTCCGACGTGCAGACGCTCGCTGATCTTCCGCCCGGCGCTTCCGTCGCCACCTCTGCCGTGCGCCGTAAGGCTCAGCTCAACCGCGTACGCCCCGATCTCAACGTCGTACGGGTCCGCGGGCTGGTCGGGACGCGTATCGAAAAGCTCGACGGACGCAAACCCATCGATCACAAGCTAGACGCCATGGTCCTCGCACGGGCAGGGCTCGAACGCCTCGACCTCGGGGGCCGAGCCCGACAGGTGTTCGAGGTCGGCGAGATGCTGCCGGCCGTCGGTGCGGGCGCGCTCGGCCTCGAATGCCGCAAGGATGACGATGCGGTCGCCTACCTGCTTCAGCAGGTCAACCACGAACGCACCATGACAGAGATCACGGCGGAACGAGTGATGCTGCACGGCCTACGGGGGCACTGCAACAGTCCCATTGCGGGGCACTGCATCACGGAACCCGATGGGCAACTCAGCTTGCGCGGCATGGTCTTCTCACGCGACGGTTCCAAGTTCGTTCACGCGCACTTCTGGGGCGAGTCCATGAACGATCCGGCCGTACTCGGCTCGCGCGTCTGCGCTGAACTGCTGCGGCAGGGGGCCCGCAACATCATTGAAGGAATTCCGCACTGACGGTCAATCCCCGAACAGAACGGCCCCGGTACCTACAGCGAGGTACCGGGGCCGTGCTGCCTGCCAGGGAGGCGCGGCAGATTGGGCGTTAGATCGCTCACGTGTTCGATTGCAACCGGCACATCTCCACGACAGGACGCGGCCCCGACCCCCAGGTAGGGGACGGGGCCGCGACTTACAAGCGTCTTGGCAGGTCAGAGGCCTTTCTTACCTTCCTCGACCTCTTCTGCCACTTTGTAGGCAATGCCGTCGAGGATGTCGTGTTCGCTCACCACGACCTCCTCCGCGCCGATCCTTTCCATGATCGCGAGCAGCACCAGCGCGCCCGAGGCGATCACGTCGACGCGGCCCGGGTGCATCGCGGGGATCGCGGCGCGTTCGGCGTGGGTGGCGGCCGTCAGGCGGTGCGTGATGGCGCGCACCTGCTCGTAGGGGAGCCGCGTGTGGTGGATCGCCTCGCTGTCGTACTCCTCCAGGCCGAGCGCGATCGCGGCGACCGTCGTCACCGAGCCCGCGAGGCCGACCAGCGTGCGGGCCTCCTTGAGCGGCACGGTGCGCTCGGCGAGGTCGAGGGCCGCCTCGATGTCCGCGCGGACCGCGTCGAACTGCCCGGGCGCCGGGGGGTCGGCGACCACGCCGTCGTGGACGAGGTGCCGCTCGGTCATGCGGACGCAGCCGACGTCGACCGAGCGGGCCGCACGGACGGAGTCGGTGCCGACGACGAACTCCGTCGAGCCGCCGCCGATGTCCACCACCAGGTAGGGCTTGGCGAGGTCGTCGCGGCCCGTCAGCTCCTTGGTGGCGCCGGTGAAGGAGAACTCGGCCTCCTGGTCGCCGGTGATGACCTCGGGGTCGACGCCGAGGATGTCCCGCACACCTCGTACGAAGTCGTCGCGGTTCTCGGCGTCGCGGGAGGCGGAGGTCGCCACGAAGCGGAGGCGCTCGGCGCCGTGCTCCTTGATGATCCCGGCGTACTCGCGGCAGGCCGCGAAGGTGCGCTCCAGGGCCTCCGGCGCGAGGCGGCCGGTCCTGTCCACGCCCTGGCCGAGGCGGACGATGGTCATCCGGCGGTCGAGGTCGACCAGTTCGCCGGTGGCCGGGTCGGCGTCGGCGACGAGCAGCCGGATGGAGTTGGTGCCGCAGTCGATCGCGGCGACGCGGGTCATTCGGCGCCCCCGTCGGCAGCGTCCTCGGCGGCGCTCGGCGTGACGCAGGGGCCCTTGGCCCACCACTCGGGCAGCATCGCGAGCGCCTCGTCGCCGAGCGGGTTCACGCCGGGGCCCGCGGCCAGGGAGTGGCCGACCAGGACGTGCAGGCACTTCACGCGGTCCGGCATGCCGCCCGCGCTGGGGAAGCCCTCCAGGACCTCGATGGCGTCGCGGCGCGCGATGTAGTCCTCGTGCGCGGCGCGGTACGCGGCGGCGAGTTCCGGGTCCGTCTTGAGCCGCTCCGACATCTCCTTCATGACGCCGTTGGCCTCCAGCGTGCCGATCGCGGACGCGGCCCGCGGGCAGGTGAGGTAGTACGTCGTCGGGAACGGCGTCCCGTCCGGGAGCCGCGGCGCCGTCTCGACGACGTCCGGCTGCCCGCAGGGACAACGGTGCGCGATGGCCCGCAGCCCGCGGGGCGGACGGCCGAGCTGCTCCTTGAAGGCCTCGACATCGGCGTCGGTGGGCTCGGTGCGCGGGGTGGTCGGCGGGGGCGTGTGCATGCCTGTCTTTCCATCAGGTGGTCGATCGCCGGCGCGATCGAGACGGTGGTGCGTCGGGGCGGTCGAGGGGGCTACTCGCCGGGGCGATGGGAGTCGGCCGTCAGGGCGGTCGACGCCGGGCGTCGTGACGAGCGAGAGGTCGGGCGTCGGGGCGGTCGGAAACGGCCGTCGGGGGCGGGCGAGAGGTCGGGCGTCGAGATGGTCGGAGTCGGGCGTCGGGCGAGCGGCATCGGGCTAGCGGAGGCGGTTGGCGGGGCGGTGGGGTCAGTTGGTGGGGCGGTCGGCCTTGTCCACGCTGTCCCAGACGTTCGAGTACCAGGGGCGTGACGCCGCGCCCTGGTCCGCGCGCCGGGTCTTCGCCGCCGACGGGTCGATCACCGTGAAGCCGGTCTCGCCCGGCATCACGTAGTGCAGGCGGTGCCGGATGCGCTGCTCGGCGTACGCGTCGTCCTGCCAGCGGGCCTTCTCGTCGCGGAGCTTCTCCACGTCGGCCCGGTGCTCGGTCTGCTGCCGGCGCAGGTTGTCGATCTCGGTGCGCTGGGAGACGTACTGCCTTATCGGGTACGCGAGCACCACGACCAGCGAGCAGAGCACCAGCGCGAGGAGCGCGGCCCGGCCGGTGAGCCGGGAGCGGCGGGCCTGGCGCTTGGTCTGGGAGCGGTAGACGCGCTCGGCGGTCTGCTCGCCGAGCAGCCGTAGCCGGGTAGCCGTGGAGAACCGGTCCCTGGTCCCGGCCTTGGCCATGGTTCCGCCTCCCCGAAGCAGCGCGTGCACGTGACTACGTCCCCGCACACGGTACGGGACCGGGTGCGGGGACGTAGGTAACCGGGCATTACGCCTGCGGCACGGCTCAGCCCTTGTAGCGCGGGAAGGCGCTGCGGCCCGCGTACACGGCGGCGTCGTCGAGGATCTCCTCGATGCGCAGGAGCTGGTTGTACTTGGCGACGCGCTCGGAGCGGGCCGGGGCGCCGGTCTTGATCTGGCCGCAGTTGGTGGCGACGGCCAGGTCGGCGATGGTGACGTCCTCGGTCTCACCGGAGCGGTGGGACATCATGCACTTGAAGCCGTTGCGCTGGGCCATCTCGACGGCGTCCAGCGTCTCGGTCAGCGAACCGATCTGGTTGACCTTGACCAGCAGGGCGTTCGCGGACTTCTCCTCGATGCCGCGGGCCAGGCGCTCCGGGTTGGTGACGAACAGGTCGTCGCCCACCAGCTGGACCTTCTCGCCGAGCTGCTCGGTGATGGCGTTCCAGCCGGCCCAGTCGTCCTCGAACAGCGGGTCCTCGATGGAGACGAGCGGGTACGCGGCGACGAGCTCCGCGTAGTACTCGGTCATCTCGGCGGCCGAGCGGGTCTTGCCCTCGAACTCGTACGAGCCGTCCTTGTAGAACTCGGACGCGGCGACGTCGAGGGCGAGCGCGATCTGCTCGCCGGGGACGTAGCCGGCCTCCTTGATGGCCTCGAGGATGAGGTCCAGGGCGGCGCGGTTGGAGTCGAGGTTCGGCGCGAAGCCGCCCTCGTCGCCGAGGCCGGTGGCCAGGCCCTTGCTCTTCAGGACCTTCTTCAGCGTGTGGTAGACCTCGGTGCCCCAGCGCAGGGCCTCGGAGAAGGACTCCGCGCCGATCGGGGCGATCATGAACTCCTGGATGTCGACGTTGGAGTCGGCGTGCGACCCACCGTTCAGGATGTTCATCATCGGGACGGGCAGCAGGTGCGCGTTCGGACCGCCGAGGTAGCGGAAGAGCGGCAGGTCGCTGGCCTCGGACGCGGCGTGCGCGACGGCGAGCGAGACGCCGAGGATGGCGTTGGCGCCGAGCGAGCCCTTGTTGTCGGTGGCGTCCAGGTCGAACATGGCCTGGTCGATCAGGCGCTGCTCGGTGGCGTCGTAGCCGACGAGCTCCGGGCCGATCTGCTCGATGACGGCGAGGACGGCCTTCTCCACGCCCTTGCCCATGTAACGGTTGGGGTCACCGTCACGGAGTTCGATGGCCTCGAAGGCTCCGGTGGAGGCACCGGACGGGACGGCGGCACGACCCGTGCTGCCGTCGTCGAGGCCGACCTCGACCTCGACCGTGGGGTTGCCTCGGGAGTCCAGGATTTCCCGGGCTACGACGACGTCGATGGACGGCACGAGCATCTCCTTCTGGGATGTGACGCGTTTACGCGGGGCCGCTTCGGCCCTGCGTCTCCTGAGCCTAACCGGCCCGGAGCCTTCGGCCAGCCGACCGCCCGCCCCGTGGGACGCACGAGCGCCCAAATACCGGGGAAACGGGACGGAAGCCCGCGTTTCTACTGACCAGTAGCTCGCTGAAGGCGAACAGCCGGGGGCGACCAGCCGGGGGCCGGGGGCGGACATACCCCCGCCCCGGTGCGTACGGGGGATACGCGCACCGGGGCGGGGAGCCCGTGGGGACGGGGGTACGGCCGTGCGTCCGCCGAGGCACGGCCGTGGCCGCGCGGGTCAGCTCAGGTGGAGCTGCTGGCCCGGGTAGATGAAGTCGGCGTTGTCGATGATGTCGCCGTTGAGCTTGTAGACCTTCTGCCAGCCGCCCTTGACGTCGTGCGACTCGGCGATCTTCGACAGGGTGTCGCCCGTCTTGACCTTGTACTCGCCGTCGCCCTTCTCGACCTTCTTGCCGGTCGGGGTCTCGACGGTCTTCTTGGTCTGGGTCTGCGGCGCGGGCTGCGGCTTCGGCGCGGCCTGCTCCTGCGGGGCGGCCTGCTGCTGCGGGGCCTGCTGCTGCGTCTTCTGCGGCTGCGGCTTGGTCTGCTGCTGCGGGGCCTGCTGCTGGGCGCCGCCGCCACCGGAGGCGTTGGAGAGGCCGACACCACAGCTCGGCCAGGCACCCTTGCCCTGGCCCGCGAGGACCTTCTCGGCGATCTCGATCTGCTGGGCCTTGGAGGCCTTGTCGGCGCTGGACGCGTACTTGGTGCCGCCGTACGCGGCCCAGGTGGACGGCGAGAACTGCAGGCCGCCCTGGTAGCCGTTGCCGGTGTTGATGGACCAGTTGCCGCCCGACTCGCACTGGGCGACGGCGTCCCACTCGGAGGCGGTGGCGGCCGAGGCCGAACCGGCGGCCATCAGCGGGGCCGCCACGGCGGCACCGGTGACACCGGCGAGCGTGACGACACGGGTGGCCTTGGACGGACGGCGGTGCTTGCCCTTGCTGGAAAACAGCATGAGTTGATCCCCTCACCGACGCCTGCGAGGTGAGCTGTCGGGTTCGGGCCAGTGAAGTTGCCCGGCCGCACTCTCCCGAGTGCGGCTCCACCCCTAGCCGGTCCGTACGTCCCGCTCCTGTTCGGAGCCGAACTTCCGGGCCCGGCACTTACCTTGGGTCCCCCGCTCCTGCCTACGGCGCTCGAAGCGACGATTGTTCCCGTCCGGCCGTTGGCAGGATTCGGCGTACCGACCGGCGGGGCCCACCAATGGCGAGCGGTCACGACCGTAGACAGGGGACCACCCGAATTTCAAAGACGATCAGGGCTTCTGAGACCCATCTCTCACTCGCGCCAAAACGGGCATTCGACGCGAAGTACCCCGCCGACGCATCGTCAACTACCCCTATTTTTCGCCCAAATCGAGGCTCTGACCGGGGAGAATGAGGTCCGGGTCGTCCCCGACGGTCTTCTTGTTCTCGGTGTAGAGCCTGGACCAACCGCCGTCCACACCGTGGTCGTCGGCGATCGCCGAGAGGTTGTCGCCGGAGCGGACCGTGTACGTCCCGTCGGCCGGCTTGTCCGTCCGCTCGTGGCCGCGCGAGGCGTGCCGGCCCGAACGGTCGCCGGAGGCACTCCCGTCGGCGCCCGAACCGCTCTCCCGCGCGCTGCCGCCGCGGTGCCGGCCGGTGGAGGAAGCGGAGTCCTCGTCCCTGCCCGTGGGCGAAGTGCTCTCGCCGTCCGCGGACTCGTCCGAGCCGTCCGGCGCGCCCTTCTCCGCCTTGCCGCCGGGCTCCGCCTCGTCGGCCTTGCCGTCCTTGCTGTCCTCGCTGTCCTTCTTGCCGGACTTGTCGTGATCCTTCTCTCGGTCGGAACCGGAGTCGGAACCGGAGTCCGGCGTGTCGCTCGCGTCGTCGGAGGGCTCCGCGCTGTCCGACGCGTCGTCCGAGGGCTTCTCCTCGCCCTCTGACGCGTCGTCGGACGACTCGTCCTTCTTCTCGGAGTCCCCCGTCTTCGCGGAGTCCTCCTCCTTCTTCTCCGACTTCTCCGAGCCGGACGAATCCGTGGGCGCGGGGACGATCGGGTTGCCGGGGTCCACGTCGGCCTCGGCGCCGTCGTCCGTGAGGCCGGCGATCGGGGCGCAGCTCGGCCACGCCTCGGGGCCCTGCCCGTTCAGGACGCGCTCGGCCACGGCTATCTGCTGGGACTTGGAGGCCTGGTCGGCGCTGGGCGCGTAGACGAGGCCGCCGTTGGCCTCCCAGGTCTCCTGGGAGAGCTGGAGCCCTCCGTAGTAACCGTTGCCGGGGTTGGCGCTCCACGCGCCGCCGCTCTCGCACTCGGCGAGCTTGTCCCACGTCACCGTGGGAGCGGCGCTCGCGCTGGTCGCTCCGAGGAGCGGGATGGCGATGGCGGATCCGGTGACTCCTGCCGCGACGATGAGGACCGGGGCCTGGCGGGGGCGTCGGTGACGACCATTGCCGGAGAGCATGCGGTTGCCTTTCGGGAGACTTGTGCGGCGACCGGGCAACGGGGTGCCCGAGTCGACGTGAACGTAGCCGCAGTCGAACGCTTGTCACAAGTCGATGCAGCGGAGATCACGTGAAAGTCACAATCGTGACGCCCCGTCAGTTGTGGGCCCTCCCCTGTGCGGATGTGAACTCCACCGGCAGCGTCCGCAGTCCGCGCATGATGAGCCCGCCACGCCACCGCAAATCCGACGGATCGACCGCCAGTTGCAGGTCAGGAAGGCGTCGGAGCAGCGTCGCGAGGGCGGTTCTGCCCTCCAGACGGGCGAGCGGTGCGCCCAGGCAGTAGTGGATTCCGTGGCCGTATCCGAGGTGCTGGTTGTCGCGGCGCGACAGGTCCAGGGTGTCCGGGTGCTCGAACCGCTCGGGGTCGCGGTCGGCGGCGGCGAGGACGACGAGGACGGGGTCGCCCGCGGCGATGCGCTGCCCGCCGATGGTCAGCGCCTCGGTGGCGAACCGCCAGGTGGCGAGCTCCACGGGCCCGTCGAAGCGCAGGAGTTCCTCGACGCCGGTCTCCAGGAGCCCGGTGTCGCCTTCGGCCAGCGCCTTCTGGAGGCGTTCGCGCTGCTCGGGGTGGGTCAGGAGGGCGTACACGCCGTTGCCGATGAGGTTGACGGTGGTCTCGAAGCCGGCGAAGAGCAGGATGAAGGCCATGGCGGCGGCCTCGTTCTCCGTGAGGTGCTCGCCGTGGTCGGAGGCGCGGATCAGGCCGGAGATGAGGTCGTCGCCCGGGTCGAGGCGCTTGCGGTGGATCAGCTCGGCGAGATAGCCGCGCATCTTCTTCACCGACCGGGCCACGCCGCCCCTCGGGCCCCCGCCGTGACGGATCATCATGCCCGCCCAGTCGCGGAAGTCGTCCTGGTCCTCGCGGGGGACGCCGAGCAGGTCGCAGATGGCGTAGATGGGGAGCGGGAAGGCGAACTCGTGGATGAGGTCGGCCGCCCCCTTCTTCTCGCCGTCCTTGCCGTCCCCGCCGTCCTGGCCCTCCTTGCCGTCCTCGCCTGCCTCACCGCCCTCACCGGCCTTCTCCAGGATCGCGTCGATGAGGGCGTCCGTCAGCTCCTGCACCCGCGGGGCGAACTCCGCCACGCGGCGCGGCGTGAACGCCTTCGCGACGAGCCTGCGCAGGCGGGTGTGGTCCGGCGGGTCGATGTTGAGCAGATGCGTCATCAGCTCGGCCTTGCGCTCGCCCGGAATGCCGGTCTTGCCCTTGGCGTGCGCGGGCTCGTCGTGATGGGCGGGGTTCTTGCTGAGCCGCTGGTCGGCGAGGGCGTCCTTGGCGTCGGCGTACCGCGTGACGAGCCATGCCTCCACCCCGCTGGGCAGCGTGGTCCTGTGCACGGGCGAGTTCTCCCGCAGCCAGGCGTACGCGGGGTAGGGGTCGGTGGCGAACTCCCAGGTGAAGAGCTCGGGCCCCTGCTCGCCCCGCTGCGGGGCGCTCGCGGCGCTGGGCCCGGTCATCGGCGCTCCGCCCCCTCGGCGGCCAGAACGGCGTCCCGGTAGGCCCGTGCGGCGACCCGCAGTGCCGACTCGGGGTCCACGCCCTCGGCCTCCGCGCGCAGGGCGAGCGCGAGGAGTTCGTAGGCGATGCCCTCGCCCTGGGGCACCTGGACCCGGAGGCCGGCCGTCCGCGCCCGCGAGGCCAGCTTCGCCGCGAGGGCCAGGCTCGGCTGGCCCAGCGGGACGCCCTCCGTCACCGACGTGCGCTGCTTCTCCTCGGCCTTGGTGCGCCGCCAGTGCTCCTTGACCTCCTCCGGCGTCTGCGCGGAGTCGTCGCCGAAGACGTGCGGGTGGCGGTGGATGAGCTTCTCGACGATGGTGCCCGCGACGTCGTCGACGGAAAACGGGCTCTCCGGGTCCTCCTGGGCGATACGGGCGTGGAAGACCACCTGGAGCAGCACGTCGCCGAGCTCCTCGCGCAGTTCCTCCCTGTCGCCCGCCTCGATCGCCTCGACCAGTTCGTACGCCTCCTCGATCGCGTACTTCACCAGGCCCTTGTGCGTCTGCCGCGAGGACCAGGGGCACTCCTCGCGGATGCGGTCCATCACCTGGACCAGGTCGAGCAGGCGCGCGCCCGGCAGGTCGTACGAGGCGGGGAGCAGCTCCAGGTCCGGCATGGCGACGCGGCCCGAACCCGCGAGGCGCGCCAGGCCGTCGGTGAGGCCGCGGTCGCCCTCGGCCGTGGCGACGACCAGGACCGTACGGCCGCCCGCGCAGGCCTCGACCAGCTCATCGGCGGTGGGCGTGGCGTGCGTGACGCTCACGCCCGCCTCACGCAGGTACGGGAGCTGGGGGTGCCGCGCGTCGCCGCAGACCACCTCGTCGGCGCCGTGCAGGGCCTGCCAGGCGGGCCAGGACAGGAGGCCGGGCGCGACGCGGTGGCTGGTGGTCAGGAGGATGACGCGGCCGACGGAGGGGGCGGCGGCCGGGGGCGTGGTCTCGGTCTCGTTCACCCGTCGAACGTAACCCGCCCCGCCGGCCCACCGGACGCCGCCGCCCTGCCGGGCCCGCGCGCTATGCCTGCTGGTCGGCGTCCCCGGCGCTCGCGTCGGTCACCTCGCGCACCCACGGTGTCTTGGCGTCGGCGCGCTTGTTCTTCTCGACGTCCCAGGTGCCGTAGCGCGGGTTGAGGTCGATGTCGAGCTTCTTGGAGGCCCCGGTGAGCGACTTCCAGAAGAGCGCCTGGCCTTCCGGCGCGTTCATGTCCGCGCCGAGCTTCTTCGCGAGCTTCTGCGCCTCGATCTCCGTGCGCAGGCTGTCGTCGAGGTGGGCCGGTGCCACGCTGTACTGCTGGAGCCAGCCCTGTTCCAGCTCCTTGCTGCCGCCCGCCTGCTGCTCAAGGCCCGCCCGCATGGTCTGGATGTCGCGGCGCGTGACACTCACCCCGGCGTCGGCCGCGGCGCGGTGCAGCACCTTGTCGAGGACCATCGTGTGCAGCGTGGAGCGGGTCAGGCCGCCGGACTTCGCGATGGCCTGGGAGTACTGCGCGTCGTCGGGGATGGCGGCCCGCTGCGCGTCGCGCACCTCGTTCACCCGGCTCTCCAGTTGCGCGACCGTGATGCGGTCGCCGCCGACGACGGCGGCGGCGCCGGGATGCGCCTCGCTGCCGCAGGCGGTCAGGAGCGGGGCCGCGACGAGCGCGGCGGTGGAGAGGACGAGCGCGGTGCGACGGCTGTTGCGGCGGTGCAAGGTGGGCCTCCCTGCTGAATGTTTGTGCTTCGGTGCACAAAGTCCGGCAGTGATCGATGGTAGGCAGTGGCCGTCTTCTCGGCCAGCCATTCGACCAACGATTCGCCGGGAGTCCGGGCACTGTGGCCCGCTCCCCCGCCCGGTGCTACCCGCGCACCTGTCCGAGCCACTGGAGCGTCCGCCTGATCTCCTGGGGGAAGGGGTGGCCGGGACCGTGCAGTATCTCCGCGTCGTGCAGCAGCCGCGCCAGGGTGTCGTGGGCGGCGGGCCGGTCGCCGAGGGCGAGCAGCAGCTGCCCGACCCGGCGGCGGATCTCCAGGGACTGGCGGCGGTCGTCCGTCGCGTACTGGTTCTCGTAATAGGGGAGCAGCGCGCGGTACTCGGCGAGCGCGGCGGCCGGTTCGCCGAGCTGTTCGAGGCACTGGGCGGCCTCGTAGCGGAACTGGAGGGAGTGCGGGTCGGCCTGGCCGGACTCGGCGGCCCGCTCGTCGGCGAGGCGCCGCAGCTCGGGCAGGGCGCGGCGGTACTGGCCGTCGTCCATGAGCGTGGCCGCGTACTGCTTGCGCAGGGTGCGTACGACGGGTGAGTGCTCGCCGTGCTTCGCGGCGGCGGCGGGCAGGATCGAGCCGAGGATGTCCACGGCCTGGGTGATGCGGCCCTCGCCGAGGAGCCGCTTGACGTCCTCGACGGCACGGGCGACGTCCTGCTGCGGCGGCGTCCCCGGTGGCTGCGCGGGCATATCGGGCGTGGCCGCGGGCGTCGCTGCCCGGTCGGGCCACGGGGCGTGCGGGCGCAGGAAGGGCCGCGTCGGGTCGAGCGGCCGGCCCGAGGGGGTGCCGCGCGCGGGCAGCAGCGGTTCGAGGTCGGCGTAGACCTCCTGGGCGCTGGCGTGGCGGTGCTGGGGGTCCTTGGCGAGCAGGCGCAGGACGAGCGCCTCCAGGGACTGCGGGACCTCGGGACGCAGCCTGCGGACCGGCAGCGGCGGCTCGTAGAGGTGGCGGTGCAGGACGCCGAGCGCGGTGGCCCCGGAGAACGGCACGTCGCCGCTGAGCAGTTCGTGCAGCAGCACGCCGAGGGCGTACAGGTCGGTGTACGGGCCGACCGCGCCGCCCATCGCCTGTTCCGGCGCCATGTACGCGGGGCTGCCGATCGGCGAGCCGGTGTGGGTGAGGCGGGTGGTGTCGGTGTCCATCACCGAGGCGATGCCGAGGTCGAGGATGCTGATGGTGCCGTCCTGCTTGACCATCACGTTCCGCGGCTTCAGGTCGCGGTGCACGATCGGCACGGCGTGCACCGCGGAGAGGACGGCGCAGAGCTGCGCGGCGACCGCGACGGCCCACTGCCAGGGGTAGGGGTCGTGCTCGGCGAGGTGGTCGCCGAGGTCCGCGCCGTCGACGTACTGCATGACGAGGTAGAGGTCCTCGGCCTCGCTGCCCGCGTCGTGCACGGTGACCAGGCCGGGATGGTCGACCTGCGCGGTGACGCGGCACTCGCGCACGAAACGGCGGCGCAGCTCCTCCGCTTCGGCGCCCGCGACACGGTCGGGGCGCAGCAGCTTCACGGCGACGCGGCGGTCGAGGCGCTTGTCGTACGCCGTCCAGACCTGGCCCATGCCGCCCTGGCCGATGAGGGTGGAGAGTTCATAGCGCCCGGCGACGACGCGGCCGCCCGCCGCCGCGCCCGGCGGCGTGCCCGCTGCCACGGTCAGTTGCCGCCTTCCTGCTTGCGCAGATAGTCGCTGAGTTCGTCGAGTTCGGCTCTGACCTGGTTGATGCGGGCGGGCGCGGGACGCGTCGGCGGCTGCGCGGCCTGCTGGTCCGGCCGCGGGTACACCGGGGCCGGGGCGGGCGTCGGCGTCGGCGTCGGGGCGGGTACGGGGGTGTGCGGGCCGGGGTAGCCGTAGGAGGGCGCCTGCGGCGCGTAGCCGGTGAACTGCGGCTGCTGATGCCGGTTGAAGTGGCGTATGTCCGCGAAGAGGTAGTAGGCGACGGTGACCGTCATCGTGCAGATCAGCACCACCATGCCCGTGTTGCCGGAGGCCTGGAACTCGTCCTCGCCGGGGTCGGTCCCGATCAGGATGTACGCCGTGATGTCGAGCGCGGTCACCACGGCGAGGAGCACCCAGTCGTGGACCTTGCGCGTCACGATGACGAGCCGCAGCATCGGCGCCCACGCGAACATCCCGCACGACATCACCGCGAGCACCACGAGGACCACGCGCAACGTCACATGGTTTCCGCCGGAAGGGGGCGGCTGGACTTGCGGCGCGTAGCCGGGGCCGTGCATGGCTGCTCCTGGTACGTGAAGGACGAACGAATGCGGTTTCGAGCGTATAGGCCGACGCGGTGAACCGGTCCCGGGATGTACCGAACCGTTGTCGTACTGGTCACGCCGCCGCACCGCCGGCCGGTTCCGTCCGGTCGCCTCAACCCGGCGGAAGTGTGCCGTCCGTCAGTCCGTCGTGCATGCCGCGCACCAGCCGCTCGCCGAGTCTGCCCGCGAGGCGCAGGGCGTCCTCGAAGGCGGCCAGTTCGCGGAAGCGCTCGCTGTATCCGCGCTGTCCGGCGAGCGGCAGCCGGGGCAGCTCCAGGCGGCGGACGTCGAGGCGCGCGGAGGTGGAGGCGTAGCTGCTGGCTTTGCGGTGGTTGGCGGTGCCGCGCAGGAAGCCCGCGAGGAACCACGGGTCGAGGGCGGCCGGGTCGGGGCGGAGCAGGGTGAGTCCGCGGCCGAGCGCCGCGCCCGCGGTGGTCTCGTCGATGACGCGGGCCGCCGCGCCGCCGCCGAAGACGGGGACGACGACGTCGCCGGGTTCGGTGCGTACGTCGGTGCCCTCCGCCGTGCTCTCCCGCGCGGCCGGGAAGGGCACGGTCGCGGAGGGGGCGCCGCCGGTCAGGACGTCGTGGTCGGTGAGGACGGGGACGCCGCCGGCCCCCGCGCCCGTGCCGTTGTGCAGGGTCAGGGCGCCCGCGCGGGCCAGTTCGCCGACGGTGGTCAGGGGCGGGCGCGGCGCCGCCCCGGTCTCCCCCGGCGGGAGGTTCGGCGTGAGGTCCGCGGCCCGGCGCTGGGCCGCGCGGAGGTTCTCGCGTACGGCCGTGAGGTCCGCGGTGGTGCCGTCGGCGGCCGGGGGCGGCAGACGGCGCGCGGGGGCCAGGTCGACCTCGTCGTCGAGGAGTTCGAGGACCGGCACGGAACGGGCGAGGCCCGGACGTTCGGCCGTGCCGTGCCGCTCGAAGTGGCGCCAGGCGTCGAGCACGGCGTCCTGCACGGCGGGCCAGAGCTTGTCACGGCTACCGGTGGCCGGGGCCCCGGCAGCCTCCACGAGGAGCAGTTCGGGCGCGGGCGGCACGGGCCCGGGCCTGCGCAACACCCATACGTGCAGCGGCAGGTTGTAGGGCGGCGCGGCCCCCGCGGGCAGGGCGATGACCGCCCGGAGCGCGCCCCTGCGCAGCAGATCGGCGCGGATGCGGCGGCCCGAGCGGCGGGACGCGGCGGCGGGCGGCATCAGGAGCACGGCCGTGCCGCCGTCGGTGAGACGGGCGAGCGCGTGCTGGACCCAGGCGAGCTCCGACTCGGCGCGGGCCGGGAAGCCGTACGTCCAGCGGGCGTCGTAGGCCAGTTCGTCGTGGCCCCAGTCGCGCTCGTTGAACGGCGGGTGGCAGAGCACCGCTTCGGCCCTGCGGTCGTCGTAGGCGTCGGCGCGCAGGGTGTCGGCGGGCATGGTGCGCACGGTCGCGTCCGAGTGCAGGGCCAGGCGGAGCGCGGTGAGGGCGGCCAGTTCGGGCGCGCTGTCCTGGCCGTACAGGTACTGGTCGGGGCGGGCGGGGACGGCGCGCAGCAGGGCGCCGGTGCCGCAGGCGGGGTCGAGGACGGTGCGCGCGGGGCCCGCGAGCTGCGCCATCAGGGCGGCGGGGCCCTCGGGGGTGAGGGTGTACTGGCGGGGGTTGGCGTCGAGCTGCCTGCCGAGGAGGAACTCGTACGTCCGGTGGGCGCCCAGATCCGCCGCGAGCTCGGCCGCGCCCCGCAACAGCGGTACGGAGGGCAGGAGTTCGGCGGGCTCGGGGATGCGCACGGCCCGCCTGCGGCGAACGCCGAACCGCGCGGTCACCACCTCGTCGAGTTCGGCGGGGAGCAGCGCCGCGAGCCGCTCGTCGGAGACGGCGCTCAGCGCGAGCCAGGCGGGGGGCCTGTCCCGGAGCAGCAGCAGGGCCAGGCCGGTGTGCGAGAGGGCGGCGGAGGGGCCCGCGGGGTGCCCGGAGAGCTGCTGCCAGACCCGTTCACGCAGGGGCACCTCGACGAGCTTGCCCTGCGCGCGCAGCCACCGCTCGACCTCGGCGAGGGCGAAGGCGGGGCTGGTGTCGGTACCGCCCACCGGCTTGGGGAAGTCGCCGTGCCTGCGGCGCCAGTTGCTGACAGCGGCCCGTCCCACCCCGGCGAGCCGGGCGATACCGGCGGCGGTGACTTCGGTCGTCCGGTCCGGCGGCGTCATGGTGAATCCCCCCTCGTCGCGGCGTCGAGCATACCCAGCGCCTGCTCGCACGCGACGCTTCACACCCGTGAACTTAGAGTACACATGCCGCCGCGTTGACTCGGTTCACAGCCGTGGCGCGGGCCCCCGTCACAACGCGTGCCGTACCCACACGTTCGGCTCGACGTACACCGCATAGCCGCGCCGCGCCTCGCAGTGCACCGGTACGAGCGCGCCCGGGACCTCGACCGGGCCCTCCTCGTCGAAGGGCAGTCCAGTCCATTCGCGCCACTGCGCGGTCGACCCGGACACCGTCATGGAGGCGTGCGCGACCTTCTCGATCACGCCGCCCGCGCGCACGTGGACCCGCAGCCAGGGATCGTGGGGCAGGCCGTCCTCGCGCATGCGGTACGCGTACTCGTCGATCTGCGCGGCCGGTTCGAGATGCTTGGCGTTGGGGCGTACCGGCGCGACGACCTCGCTGAAGCCGCGGGCGCGGGCGTTGTCCCGCATGGCCGCCAGCATCTGCCCGGAGACACCCTTGCCCTGCGCCGAGCGGTCGACGGTTATCTCGATGGCGCTCACCGTGTCGGGGGCGTTGCCGTGCCTCAGGTCGGAGAAGGCCCAGAGCATGACCTGGTCCCAGCCGCCGTCGGGCAGCCCGTCCCCGGCGCGGGCGCGCAGCCCGAGCGGCACGCTGAAGGCGCGGGCCACGACCTTGCCGTCGGCTTCGGCGTCAGTGGCGATCAGGACGTACTCCGGGAAGTCCTTGAGGAGGCGTCCGATCAGCGACCAGCCGACCGGGTCGTGCAGGATGAACTCGGGCCAGTCCTCGGCCATGTTCCAGAGCGGCCCCGCGAGTTCGGGCCGCTCGGCAAGGGTCGTGATCTTGAGGTCCATGCGGCGCACGCTAACCGGCGGGGCCCCGCACCGGCACCCCGTTTTCCTCCCCGGCCCAGTCCCGCGTCACCTCGCGCGGAAGCGCCCCGGAGCGTCGGTCGGCGCGCCACCCGCCGGCAGTTCCTCGCCGGGGCAGGCCGCGAGCACCTTCTTCATGGCGTCGCGTTCGGCACCGGTCACCCACACCCCGTACTTCTTCTTCACCGCGACCTGCCCGGCCACGTACGTACAGCGGAAGCCCTTGTCCGGCGGCAGCCAGGTCGCGGTGTCGCCGTCACCCTTGCTGCGGTTGGGGCCCGCGTCGACGGCGAGGAGATTGAGCGGGTCGTTGGCGAAGGCGATGCGCTTGCTCGGCTCCCACTTCGCGGCGCCCTTCTGCCAGGCGTCGGAGAGGGCGACGAGGTGGTCTATGTCGACCTGGCTGCGCCCGCGCCGGAACGTTACTTCCTTGCCGGTGTACGGGTCGGGGGCGAGCTTCCCGGAGGCGACCCGGCAGTCCCCGCCCTCGTACGTGACGTCCTTCAGGTCCCGCTTGAGGATGTCGTCCCTGGTCGGGCAGCTGTTGGAGTCCGTGTCGGCCCAGGCGGTGCCGAACCTGGCCCGGTCGTAACCGGTCTTCGGGGCGCGGCCCTTGACGGTGAGCGTGTCCACGGCGGCGAGCGCGGAGCCCGCCTCGGCATCGGACCCCGAAGCGCCGCCCTCCGCCTTGCCGCCGGTCTCACAGCCCGTCAGCAGTGCGGGCACGGCGAACAGGGCGAGCAGGGCCGGGGCGGTGCGTCGGCTCATCGGACGGTCACCGTGTCGCCGAGGGTGATCGGCGCGGGCGTCACGACGTCCGTGTGGACCCCGGCGCACATGCCGCGGGCGGCGGTGAGCGCCTTCAGGACGCGGCTGTCCACGGGCAGGCCGGGCTGGGCCTGGGTGACCATGACGCAGCGCTTGACGCGCTTGACGACCCGCAGCCGCAGCGGCCCCGCGCCGCGGTCGACACCCCCGTGCCCGTCCCCGTGCCCGTCCCCGTGCCCGTCCCCGTCCCGGTCCGCGCCGATGGTGATCTCGCGGCCCACCCAGTCCTCCTCGATCCACGGCTCGTCGGTCTCCACGACGACGTTCTTGCGCAGCCGCCGTACGTCGACGGGGTCGGCGTCACCGAGCAGGTCGCCGATGGCGCGGAGCGAGGCGGTGCCGATGACGGAGACGGCGGAGACGTCCTTGTGGCTGCTCTCGCCCTCGCGGACCAGCTCGACGCCCTCGCCGAAGCGTTCGGCGATGCGCGGGTCGCCCGGCCGCAGTGCCGCGCCGTCCGGCGCGGTGATGACGGGCGTGCCGCCCCCGTCGTAGGTCACATGGTGCTCCAGCATGCCGGGGGTGCGGCGGAAGCGCTGGTGGTTCTTGCCGCTGGCGAGCTTGCCGTCGGGGTAGCGCAGGGCCCACCACCGGTCGCCGACGACGCCGCGCGCGTCGCACTCAAGACGCTCGTGCTCCTCGCCGAGCATCGACTTCACCGGGAACCGGTACAGACCCACGACCTTGAGCGTCACTGCGCTCTCCCCTCCCCTGGGCGGACTCTCCCGGGCACCACGGTAACCGCAGCCCCGCCTCGGCCACCGGCATGACCTCCCGGGTAATCGACCGGCCGCCCCCGCCCCGGCAGGATCGGACACGTCAACGAGGCCCAGCCCACGCCGAGGAGAGCACGATGACCGCCCAGCGCCCCGCCCCCGAAGCCACCCGAGCCGTCGTGCAGGCGTTTCTCGAAGCCCGCATGGCCGGCGACACCGGACGGATGGTGGAGCTCTTCGCCGACGACGTCGACTGGCTCCTCGCCGAGAACCCCGCCGCGCCCTGGATCCGCCCGCGCCGCACCGGCCCCGAGTGCGCCGCCCAGTCCGCCGATCTCGCCGCGCACACCGTCGCCGAGGACTCCCGCGCCACCCTCGACACGTTCCTCGTGGACGGCGCCGACGCGGTCCTGATGGGCCACCTCTCGGGAACCGTCCGCGCCACCGGCAAGTCCTTCGAGGGGCCCTTCGCGCTGCGGCTCACCGTCGAGGAGGGGCGGATCACCCGCCACCACCTCTACGAGAACAGCCTGTCGATCGCCGAGGCGTGCACGCCCTGACGCCCGCCCCGCCGCTACTGCCGCTACGACCCCAGGATCGAGGTGAGGAACTCCCCCACCCAGCCGAGCAGTTCCCGCCCGACCAGCGGCTTGCCGCCGACCTTCGCGGTCTTGGGGCGCGGCACCAGGATCTGGTGGGCGTTGCCCTTGATGAGCGTGCCGGGGTAGAGGCGCTTGAGGCGCAGCTCCTGGGACTCGCGCAGCTCCACCGGGGCGAAGCGGATGTTGTTGCCCTGGAGGACGATCTCGCCGACCTCGCAGGCGCGCGCGAGCATCCGCAGGCCCGCGACCAGGAGGAGGTTCTCGACCGGCTCCGGCAGCTTGCCGTAGCGGTCGGTGAGTTCCTCGCGTACGGACTTGACGTCCTCCTCCGTGGTGGCGGAGGCGATGGCGCGGTAGGCCTGGAGACGGAGGCGCTCGCCGGGGGCGTAGTCGTGCGGGACGTGCGCGTCGACCGGGAGCTCGATCTTGACCTCCAGGGGCGGCTCCTCCTCGACACCGCCCTCCAGCGAGGCGCGGTAGTCGGCCACCGCCTCGCCGACCATGCGGACGTACAGGTCGAAGCCGACGCCCGCGATGTGACCCGACTGCTCGCCGCCGAGGAGATTGCCCGCGCCGCGGATCTCCAGGTCCTTCATCGCCACGTACATGCCCGCGCCCATCTCGGTGTGCTGGGCGATCGTGGCGAGGCGCTCGTGGGCGGTCTCCGTGAGGGGCTTCTCCGGCGGGTAGAGGAAGTAGGCGTAGCCGCGCTCGCGGCCACGGCCGACACGGCCGCGGAGCTGGTGGAGCTGGGAGAGGCCGAAGTTGTCGCCGCGCTCGACGATGAGCGTGTTGGCGTTGGAGATGTCGATGCCGGACTCGACGATCGTCGTCGAGACGAGCACGTCGAACTTCTTCTCCCAGAAGTCCACCACGACCTGTTCCAGGGCCTGTTCGGACATCTGGCCGTGGGCGGTGGCGATACGGGCCTCGGGGATGATGTCGCGGAGCCTGGCCGCCGCGCGGTCGATGGACTCGACGCGGTTGTGGATGTAGAAGACCTGGCCCTCACGGAGCAGTTCGCGGCGCACGGCCGCGCCGATCTGCTTCTCCTCGTACGGCCCGACGAAGGTCAGGACCGGGTGGCGCTCCTCGGGCGGCGTGGTGATGGTCGACATCTCGCGGATGCCGGTCACGGCCATTTCGAGCGTACGGGGAATGGGGGTGGCCGACATGGTCAGCACGTCGACGTTGGCGCGGAGCTTCTTCAGCTGCTCCTTGTGCTCGACGCCGAAGCGCTGCTCCTCGTCGACGATGACCAGGCCGAGGTCCTTGAACCTGGTCTCGGAGGAGAAGAGGCGGTGCGTGCCGATGACGATGTCCACCGAGCCGTCGCGCAGGCCCTCCAGGGTGGCCTTGGACTCGGTCTCCGTCTGGAAGCGGCTCAGCGCCTTCACGCTGACCGGGAACTGCGAGTACCGCTCGCCGAACGTGCCGAAGTGCTGCTGCACGAGCAGCGTCGTCGGGACGAGGACCGCGACCTGCTTGCCGTCCTGCACCGCCTTGAAGGCGGCGCGGACCGCGATCTCCGTCTTGCCGTAGCCGACGTCGCCGCAGATCAGGCGGTCCATGGGGATCGTCTTCTCCATGTCCTCCTTGACCTCGGCGATGGTGGTGAGCTGGTCGGGCGTCTCCACGTACGGGAAGGCGTCCTCCAGCTCGCGCTGCCAGGGCGTGTCGGGGCCGAAGGCGTGGCCGGGGGCGGCCATGCGGGCCGAGTACAGCTTGATGAGGTCGGCGGCGATCTCCTTGACCGCCTTCTTCGCGCGCGCCTTCGTCTTCGTCCAGTCGGCGCCGCCGAGCCGGTGCATGGTGGGGGCCTCGCCGCCCACGTACTTGGTGATCTGCTCCAGCTGGTCGGTGGGGATGTAGAGGCGGTCGCCGGGCTGGCCGCGCTTGGCGGGGGCGTACTCCACGACGAGGTACTCGCGGGTGGCGCCCTGGACCGTGCGCTGGACCATCTCGATGTAGCGGCCGACGCCGTGCTGCTCGTGGACGATGTAGTCGCCGGCCTCCAGGGTCAGCGGGTCGATCGTCTTGCGGCGGCGCGCGGGCATGCGCTGCCCGTCCTTGCCGGCCGCCTTCTGGCCGGAGATGTCGGTCTCGGTGAGGACGGCGAGCTTGAGCGCGGGGTCGATGAAGCCGTAGTCGATCGAGCCGCAGGAGACGTGCACGAGCGACGGCGTCAGCTCGCCGAGGTCGCCGTCGAGGCGGGCCGCGATGCCCTCGCCGCCGAGGACCTCGACGGTACGGGCGGCGGGGCCGTGGCCCTCGGTGACGTAGACCGTGCGCCAGCCGTCGGCGAGCCAGCCCTTGGTGTCCGCGAGGGCCTTCGCGGTGTCGCCCCGGTAGGTCTCGGGGGCGTGCATGCCGAGCTTCAGGGTGTCGTCGTCGAGCTCGGCGTCGGCGGCGAAGGGGCTGACCGACCACCACATCATGCCCAGCTCACGGGCGTGGTCGCGGACGTCCGCGATGCCCCACAGGGACGCCGCGTCCACGTCGATCGGGGCCTCGCCGCCGTCCGCCGTCGCCGCCCAGCTGGCCTGGAGGAACTCCTGCGAGGTCGCCACCAGGTCGGCCGCGCGCGAGCGCACCCGCTCCGGGTCGCAGACCACCGCCATGGAGCCCTTCGGCATGACGTCGATCAGCAGCTCCATGTCGTCCACCAGGACGGGGGCCAGGGACTCCATGCCCTCGACCGCGATGCCCTCGGCGATCTTGCCGAGGAGCTCGCCCAGCTCGGGGTGGAGCTCGGCGAGGGCCGCGGCCTTCCGGCGCACGTCGTCGGTGAGCAGCAGCTCGCGGCAGGGCGGCGCCCACAGGCCGTGCTCGGCGACCTCCAGGGAGCGCTGGTCGGCGACCTTGAAGTAGCGGATCTCCTCGACGTCGTCGCCCCAGAACTCGACGCGGAGCGGGTGCTCCTCCGTCGGCGGGAAGACGTCGAGGATGCCGCCGCGCACGGCGAACTCGCCGCGCTTCTCGACCAGCTCGACCCGGGCGTACGCGGCTGCCGCGAGCGCCTCGACGATGTCGTTCAGGTCGGTGGTCTGTCCGGCGCGCAGCGCCACCGGCTCCAGGTCGCCGAGGCCCTTGACCTGCGGCTGGAGGACCGAGCGGACCGGCGCGACGATGACGGAGACCGGGCCCGTCTCGGGGTCGTCCATCCGCGGGTGCGCCAGGCGGCGCAGCACGGCGAGGCGGCGGCCGACGGTGTCGGAGCGGGGCGAGAGGCGCTCGTGCGGCAGCGTCTCCCAGGACGGGTAGTCCACCACGCCGTCCGGCGGCAGGATCGTGCGCAGCGCCGCGGCCAGGTCCTCCGCCTCGCGGCCCGTGGCCGTGACGGCGAGGACGGGACGGCCGGAGTCCCGGGCGAGCGCCGCCACCGCGAACGGGCGGGCCGCGGGCGGGCCGACCAGGTCGACGTGCATGCGGTGGCCGTCGCCGGCGGCCTCGACCGCTTCGGCGAGTGCGGCGTCCTTGACGACGGCATCGAGCAGACCGTGCAGGCTCATGTGGGCTTTTTCCGTCCAGGTACGGAGTGAGCGAAGCTCAGGTGGGCAACGCGAACCGCCCGGCACGTCGCACGGGCCGGGGGTACCCAGCGTACGACTTGAGACCGACACACACAGCGCGCATCGCCACGCCCCCACCCCCGAGCACGCCACACCCCGCCTCCGAGCGCGGCACACCCCACGTCCGAGCGAGGCACGACCGACCCCCGAGCACGCCACACCCCGCCTCACGATGCGGCGCTCCCCCACCTCGCGCCGCCGCACACCCGATCCCGCCGTGCCCGCCCCACGACGCCGCTCTCCCCACCTCGCGACGCGGCACGCCCCGCCTCACCCGAGCGCGGCCAGCCCCACGTCGCGGCTCTCCCCGCCCCGCGACGCGGCACACCCGATCCCGCCATGCGGCGTGCCCGGCTCTGGTGTCGCGGGGGCCTTCCCGCACAATGTCCCGAATACGCCGGTACGAAAAAGCCGCCCCGCCCCCGCGAAGCCCGTCGCACCACTGTCGTCGATCAGGAAGCCACGTCATGCCCGGAGCACAGACCGACGCCCCCGCCCTGGAGCGTGCCGACGAGCTCATATCCGGGCGGGACCGGGCCGACGCCCCCGCCAAGGGGAGCCGCGGGCTCTGGGACCGCGCGCCGCTCGTCCTCGCCGCCGGTCTCTTCCTCGCGTACGCCATGGTGTCCGTCGGGCGGTACCGGCAGATGGAGAGCCTCTCCTGGGACCTCGGGATATTCGAGCAGGCCGTGCGGGCCTACGCGCACCTCCAGGTGCCCGTCGCCGACCTCAAGGGGCCCGGCGCGAACATCCTCGGCGACCACTTCAGCCCGGTCACCGCCCTCCTCGCGCCCGCCTACCGCCTCTTCCCCTCGCCCGTCACGCTCCTCGTGGCCCAGGCCCTGCTCTTCGCCGTCTCCGCGATCCCCGTGACGCGCGCCGCGACCCGGCTGCTCGGGCGCGGCCCCGGGCTCGCGGTCGGCATCGCCTACGGGCTCTCCTGGGGTCTCCAGCGCGCCGCCGACTTCGACTTCCACGAGATCTGCTTCGCCGTACCGCTGATCGCCTTCTCCCTGGAGGCGCTGCTGCGGCTGCGCTGGCGGGCCGCGCTGCTCTGGGCGCTGCCGCTGGTCCTCGTCAAGGAGGACCTGGGGGTGACGCTCGCCGCCATCGCCGTCGTCGTGGCGATCCGCTGCCGCCGCTGCGACCCCAAGGCCCTGCCCTACGCGCTCGGCGTCGCCGCCTTCGGGGCCCTCGCCACCGCCGCCACGCTCACGCTGATCATCCCCGCCTTCAACTCCGTCGGCGCCTACGACTACTGGGACAAGGTCGGTGACGGCGGCGGGCTCCCCGTCCTCTTCGACGGCTTCTGGACCAAGGTCCGCACCCTCGCCTGGCTGCTCATCCCCACCACCGGGCTGCTCGCCCTGCGCTCGCCGCTGCTCCTGATCATCCTCCCCACCATCGGCTGGCGCTTCCTCTCCGCCGACGACCACTACTGGGGCACCGACTGGCACTACAGCGCCGTCCTCATGCCGGTGCTCCTGCTCGCCCTCGTCGACGCCGTCGCCACCGCCCGCCGCAGCGAGCGGCCGTGGCTGCGGCGGTACGCCGAGCTGCTTCCGGCCTGCGCCGCCGCCGCGGCGCTCGCCCTGACGACCTCCCTGCCCATCTCGTCCCTCGCCGAGGCCCGTACGTACGAGAAGAGCGGGGAGGTCGCCGCCGTGGAGCGGCTGCTGGGCCGGATTCCCGACGGCGCCACCGTCGAGGCGAACATCGGGCCCATCAGCAGGCTCACCTCCCGCGCCCGCGTCTTCTGGGTCGGCACGGCCCGCCCGGTCGTCCCCCGGTACCTGGCCCTGGACAACCGTTCCGGCTGGGCCAAGGACCCGGTCGCGTACGCCCAGAAGCTGCACCCGGGCGTCCGGTACGTCCACGAGGCCGACGCCCACGGCTACGTCCTGATCCGCCGGGCCTGACGGCGCCGGGCCAGCCCCGTCGACATCCCGATGACACCCAGCCGGCCCCGGCGGGCGCTGTGCGCTCCCGCCGGGGCCGGCTTCCCCGTTCCCCCGTTCACAGTGGGCTATTCGGTGGCGATGGCGTTCAGTACGTTCATCCGGCCCGCCCGGAAGGCGGGGACGAGCGCGGCGAACAGGCCCACGAACGCCGACCCGATGAAGACCGCGATGATCGTCGGCCACGGGATCTCCAGGACCTTCAGGCCCTCCAGGGCGAGCAGCTTCTGTGCCGTGGCCCCCCAGCCCATGCCCAGGCCCAGGCCGAGCAGCGCGCCGAAGAGGGCGATGACCACGGACTCCATGCGGATCATGCGGCGGAGCTGGCGGCGCGAGAGGCCGATCGCCCGCATCAGGCCGATCTCCCTGGTGCGCTCGACCACCGAGAGGGCCAGGGTGTTCACCACACCGAGGATCGCGACGATGATCGCGAGGCCGAGCAGGCCGTAGACCATGTTCAGCATCTGGCCGACCTGGTCCTTCAGGGTCTGCTTGAAGTCGGTCTGGTCCATGACCTTGTACTGCGGGTACTCGGCGAGGGAGTCCTTGAGGGACTGGTACGCGGCCTTGTCCTGGCCCTTGGCGGCCGTGGCGAACATGATGTCGTTCTGCGGCATCCGGTCGGCCGGGACGTAGCTCTCCAGCGTCGTGATGTTCGTGTACATCGCGCCCTTGTCGACCGTGCCCTCGTCCGAGGTGATCGCCGCGAGCCTCAGCTCGGCCGTCTTCCCGTGCTCGAAGGCGATCTTCAGCTCGTCGCCGACCTTCAGGCCGTGCTTCCGGGCGAACTCGTCGCCGACCGACATGGCGTTCTTCCCGTACGCGGCGGACAGTTCACCGGCGAGCGTCTCGCGGCGCACGTCCTTGGCGTACGTCGGGTCGGCGGCGCTCATGCCGACGCCGTCCACGGTCTTGCCGTCGGGCGTCGTCATGTCCGCGTTGATCTGCTTGTAGCGGGTGATGTGGCCGAGGTGCTCGGCCTTCGCCATGGACTCGGCGGCCTTCGCGGTGATCGCCACGCCGGGCTGGTCGGACTGGACGATGAAGTCCGCGCCCACCGACTTGTCGAGCTCGTCGGTGGCCGAGGCGACCATCGAGGAGCCGACCACGGAGAGGCAGGCGACCAGCGCGAGGCCGATCATCAGGGCCGCGCCGGTCGCTCCGGTGCGGCGCGGGTTGCGCAGGGCGTTGCGTTCGGCCATCCGCCCGACGGGGCCGAAGGCCCGCAGCAGGACCGCGCTGAGGACGCGCACCACGCCGGAGGCGAGGACGGGGCCGATGACGACGAAGCCGATGAGGGTGAGGACGACGCCGCCGCCCAGGAAGAGCGAGCCCTCCGAGGCCTTGTCGGCCTGCGAGGCCAGGTAGAGGCCGAAGGCGCCCGCGCCGGTCAGGACCAGGCCGATGACGGCGCGCACCGCGCTCGCACGGCCGTCGGCCGGGGTCCCCGCGTCGCGCAGCGCGGCCATCGGGGAGACCTTGCCCGCCCTGCGTGCCGGGAGGTACGCGGCGAGGACGGTGACGACGATGCCGAGCACCATGCCGATGACGGGCGTCGTCCACTTGACGGTGAGGTCTGCGGTGGACAGTTCCATGCCCATGCCGGACATGAGCTTCATCAGGCCGACGGCGAGGCCGACGCCCGCGCCGACACCGAGGACGGAGCCGGCCACGCCGAGCATCGTCGCCTCGGCGAGCACCGAGCGGTTGACCTGCTTGCGGCTCGATCCGATGGCCCGCATCAGGCCGATCTCACGGGTGCGCTGGGCGACCAGCATCGAGAAGGTGTTGATGATCAGGAAGATGCCGACGAGGAAGGCGATCCCGGCGAAGCCGAGCATCGCGTACTTCATGATGTCCAGGAAACCGCCGACGGACTCGCGGTTGTCGTCGGCGCTCTCCTTCTGCGTCTTGATGTCGAGCGCGGCCTTGTCCAGGGACGTCGCGACGTTCGCCTTCAGCGCGGTGTCGCTGACGCCCGCGTCGGCGGTGACGTTGACGTGCGTGAACCGGCCGGTGACGCCGAGGAGTTCGCGCTGGGCGGTCTCGGTGTCGAAGTAGACGATCGCGGCGCCGGGGTTGGTGACCTTGAACGTGGCTATGCCGGAGATCTTCGCGGTGTGGTCGCCGGTGGCGGCGATGGTGCGCAGCTCGTCACCGATCTTGAGGTCGTGCTTGTCGGCGGTGTCCGCGTCGACCATCACGTCGGTGGGGCCGCGGGGCGCGTGACCGGAGGTGATGTCCATCGAACGCAGGTCGTTGCGCGTCCAGTTGCCGGCGAAGGTCGGGCCGCCGCCGGTGGGGCCCACGTTCTCGTTCTTCGCGTCGACGACGGTCACGCTCTGGCTGCTGACCACGCCTTCGGCGGACTTGGCGCCCTCGGTCTTCGCCGCCTCGCGGACGGCGGAGGCGGGCATCGACTCGGGCTTGCCGCTGCGCGGGGTCTCGCCCGCGTCCTCGGCGGACTTGGGGCTGACCGTGACGTCGGCGGAGGTCGCCGCGAAGAGCTTGTCGAAGGTGGTGCTCATGGTGTCGGAGAAGACGAGCGTGCCGCACACGAACGCCACCGAGAGGATCACGGCCACGGCGGAGAGCGCCATGCGCCCCTTGTGCGCGAAGAAGTTGCGCATCGAGGTCTTGAGCACGGTCATGACGTGCGCCCCCGCGCGTCGAAGGACTTCATGCGGTCCAGGACCTGGTCGGCCGTGGGGTGGTGCATCTCGTCGACGATCCGGCCGTCGGCGAGGTACAGCACGCGGTCCGCGTACGAGGCGGCGACCGGGTCGTGCGTGACCATCACGATGGTCTGGCCGAGCTCGGTCACCGACCTGCGCAGGAAGCCGAGGACTTCGGCGCCCGCGCGGGAGTCGAGGTTTCCGGTCGGCTCGTCGCCGAAGATGATCTCGGGCCGTGAGGCGAGCGCGCGCGCCACGGCCACGCGCTGCTGCTGGCCGCCGGAGAGTTCGGTCGGGCGGTGCTTGAGGCGCTCGGCGAGGCCGACGGTCTCCACGACCTGGTCGAGCCAGCCGCGGTCCGGCTTGCGGCCCGCGATGTCCATCGGGAGCGTGATGTTCTCGATGGCGTTGAGCGTCGGGAGCAGGTTGAACGCCTGGAATATGAAGCCGATCCGGTCCCTGCGGAGCCGGGTGAGCTTCTTGTCCTTCAGGCCGGTGATCTCGGTCTCGTCGAGGTAGATCTGCCCTTCGCTGACCGTGTCGAGGCCGGCGAGGCAGTGCATCAGGGTGGACTTGCCGGAGCCGGAGGGGCCCATGATCGCGGTGAACCGGCCCCGGTCGATGTCGACGTCGATGTGGTCGAGCGCGACGACGCGGGTCTCCCCGGACCCGTACGCCTTCACTACCTGGCGCGCCCGAGCCGCCACGGCCGTACGCCCTCCAGTGCCCCCGTGCCTGGGTGTGGTCACAGCCGTTGTCACGGTAAGTCTCCTAAGTCGGTTATGCGATGCGTCGGGCGGGTCCGCCGCGTGCTCAAGTCTGGTGTGACGACCGGCTCCGGCGCGCTGGTGCTCAGCGCAGTCTTTTCGGGGGGGTAAACCCCACCCCCCAGGTGCGGTTCGGCGCCCCTCCGGTGGTGCGGTGCGTCGTAAGAACAATCTAAGGACCGACTACGGGCCCGCTCATCCTCCGGCGGTACGAGCCCTCCCCGGTCCGCAGTACGGAGGATCCCCTAGGGGAACTCCACCCGCCGGTGGAGATCGTCTCAGGGTTGACTACACCCTGCCCTCCTCCCTCGGGGGATGAGAAAGTGGCCCGCAGCAACTGGTGCACAGGGAAGGGATATTGGTGGACGGGCGGGGCGGGAAGGGCGGGCAGGACGCGATACGGGGCCGGGACCGCGGCCGGGGCGCGGTCGTCGCCGCGCTGATGCTGTCCATGGCGCTCACCGCCGTCGACTCCACCATCGTCTCGACCGCGGTCCCGCAGATCGTCGGCTCGCTCGGCGGCTTCCCGATCTTCTCCTGGCTCTTCTCCGGCTATCTGCTCGCGGCCACGGTCACCCTGCCCCTCTACGGCAAGCTCTCCGACACCTTCGGCCGCAAGCCCGTCCTCATCGCGGGCTGTGTCCTCTTCCTTCTCGGCTCCGCGCTCTGCGCCCTCGCCCGGGACATGGAGTCGCTCATCGCCTTCCGCGTCGTCCAGGGCCTGGGCGGCGGCGCCATCCAGGGCACCGTGCAGACGCTCGCCGCCGACCTCTACCCGCTGAAGCAACGCCCGAGGATCCAGGCCAGGTTGTCGACCGTGTGGGCCACGTCGTCCGTCGCCGGGCCCGCGCTGGGCGGCCTGATCACCTCGTACACGGACTGGCGCTGGATCTTCCTCATCAACCTGCCGATCGGGGCGCTCGCCCTCTGGCTCATCGTGCGCCACCTGCACGAACCCGAACGGGAGACGGTGCCGCGCGGGCGCGTCGACTGGCCCGGGGCGATCGCCGTCTTCGCCTGCGGCGGCGTACTCCTGACCGCACTCGTGCAGGGCGGGGTCGCCTGGGCCTGGCTCTCCGCGCCCTCCCTCGCGCTGTTCGCCGCCGGCCTCGCCCTGGTGGCCGTCGTCGTGCTGGTCGAGCGCCGGGCCGAGCAGCCGATCATCCCCGGCTGGGTCTGGCGGCGGCCCACCATCGCCGCGGTCAACCTCGCCCTCGGCGCGCTCGGCCTCCTGATGGTCGCCCCCACGGTCTTCCTGCCGACCTACGCCCAGTCCGTGCTCGGCCTCGCACCCATGGCCGCCGGGTTCGTGCTCTCCGTGATGACCCTGAGCTGGCCGGTCTCCGCCGCGCTCAGCCAGCACGTCTACCGCAGGATCGGCTTCCGGAACACCGCGGTCGTCGGCATCTGCGCGGCGGGCCTGATCCTGCTGGCCTTCCCCCTGCTGCCCTACCCCGGTGCGGCCTGGCAGCCGGCCCTGATCATGCTGCTCCTCGGCGCGGCCCTCGGCCTCTTCCAACTGCCGCTGATCGTGGGCGTCCAGTCCACCGTCGGCTGGGCCGAGCGCGGCACGGCCACCGCGTCCATCCTCTTCTGCCGCCAGATCGGCCAGACCCTGGGCGCCGCGCTCTTCGGCGCGGTGGCCAACGGCGTCCTGAGCGCCCGGCTCGGCGGCTCGGGCTCGCTCGACGCGGTGGCCCGCGTCCTGGACGACCCCGGTTCGGTCGCCGACCCCGAGCGTCTGCGCCGAGCGGTGGACGCGGCGGTCGACGCCGTCTACATCGGCGCCGCCTGCGCGGCAGCCCTCGCCCTCCTGACCCTGCTGCTCCTGGCCCCGCGTCGCTTCCCCGTCCTACGGGAGGAACAGCAGGGCCCACAGCCGGACGAACGCCCGTCACGACGGGGGGCGGACTGAGCGGGTGGACCGGAACGCGGAGTCACGGGTGGGCCGGATGCGAGGTCACGTCGGCCCGGATACGGGCCACGGGTGGGCCGGATGCGGAGTCACAGGTGGGCCGGATGCGGAGCCACGGGCGGCCCGGATGCAGAGCCACAGGCGGCCCCGAGTCACAGGTGGGCCGGATGCGGAGCCACAGGCGGCCCCGAGTCACAGGTGGGCCGGGTGCGGGGCCACAGGCGGCCCGGATGCAGAGCCACGGGCGGCCCGGACGCCGGACCACAGGCGGCCGGATGCGGAGCCACAGGCAGCCCGGACGCCGGACCACAGGCAGCCCGGACGCGGGGGCACGGAGGGTCCGTGGGGCAGCATCCGCCGGGAAGCTGCGGCCTTGACGCGTGCCCGAGGGCCCCGGCCGGGAGCCGCTACGAATCCACCGCAGCCCGCCCGGTCAGCGAGGCGAGGCTGCTCTTCACGTGCTCCATGTGGGCCCGCACCTCGTCCCACTCCTCGCCGTGCTCCCGCAGCACCCGCTCCGTCTCCCGTGCGATCCGCTCCTCCCGGACCCCCGCCTCCGCGACGATCTCCGCGGCGCGGGCCGACGCGTCCTCCTGGCCGTGCCGCGCTGCCTCCTCCACCTCGGCGAAGGTCCGCTTCGCCGCAGAGAGGCCGGCCTCGGCCGCGGCGATCCGCTCGGCGTCCGCGGCGTCCGACGAGGCCAACCGCTCCGCGATCTCCCCCTCCAGGACCTCCTGCCGCTCCTCCTGCTCCTTCGCCTGCCCGGCGAGCAGCCCCTCGCACCGCTGCCGCACCTCCCGCAGCACGGCAAGCGCCTCGCCGCGCACCTCCTTCGCCTCGCGCCGGGCGGAGATCCTGGCCTCGTCCGCCGTCGCCCGGTCGGCGAGCTGCCGCCGCCCGACCCACTCGTCGGCCTCCGCGCCGACGGAGTCGGCGTACTCACGAGCGGCCCCCCGCACCTCGCGGCCCCAGGCCTCGGCCGCCTCGACCACGGCCTGCGCGTCCGCCCGTCCCGACTCGAGGACCGCCTCGGCCTCCGCCTCGGCGAGCGCCAGCAGCTGCTGGGCCCGCGCGCCCAGTTCCTCGTACGTCTGAGGGGCGAGCCGCGAGACCGCCTCCCGCAACTGCTCGGCCTGCTCCTGCATGTCCCTGGCGAGAACGGTCAGCCGTGCGGCACGCTCCCACGCATCGTCCCGCTCCCGGAAAAGTCCGTCGGCGTACGCCTCGACCTGCGCGGGACGGTAGCCGCGCCCGCGCACGCTGGTGAACCCGTGCGACGACGGCGCACCGCTGCTGCTCATCCTGGACCCCTCTCCGACGTACCTCGCACGTAGAGCACGATTGGCGCACATCCTGATGGATCAAACCGAAGCGCTCATAACGCGACACTCCGCCCACTCCACCAGCCCAAGGATGCGTCAATCCACCCCCGAAGCCCGCATCGGGGTGTCGTTTTTGAGCGCTTCGAAAAGCCGTCCGGCCTTGACCTGGTCCCACACCACGACGTCACCGGCCCCGGCGATCTCCGGCTCCCCCGCCAACGGCACGGTCGTGGCGACCCCCGGACGACCGGCCAGGCCCTCCATCCGAAGGCCCATGCGGGCCAGCGTCCCCGTACTGGTCGCCCGGTCGAGGGTGAGGGCGTCGAGCGTGGTCGACAGGAACGGCACCAGCCGCCACGGCGGGAGCAGCACGGAAGCCTCCGTGGCCTTCGCCGAGACCGCGCTCACGAGCTGCCGCTGCCGCTCCACCCGCCCCAGGTCGCCCCGCGGATCGGCGTACCTGGCCCGCACGTACCGCAGCGCCCGCACCCCGTCCATCCGCTGGCAGCCCCCGCGGAAATCCGCCCCCGACCGCTCGTCGCGCAGACCGTCCCCGGGTACGCAGAGGGAGACGCCGCCCAGCGCGTCGACGACGTCGACGAGGCCGAGGAAGTCCACCTCGGCGTAGTGGTCGAAGCGCAGCCCCGTGGCCTGCTCGACGGTCCGGGTCAGCAGCGGGGCACCGCCCGCCGCGTAGGCCGAGTTGATCTTCCCCTTGCCGTGCCCGGGGATCGGCACGTACGAGTCACGCGGCAGCGAGACCAGGCGCGGCCCGTGGTCCCCGTGGTGCAGGACCATGATCGTGTCGGTGTTGAGCACCTCGTCGTTGCCGACGTGGAGCGCCTCGCGCTGTCCGGGGGTGAGCGAGGAGCGGCTGTCGGAGCCGACGAGCAGCCAGTTCGTGCCCTTGCCCGGCTCCGGCCGGCCGGCGTAGTCGGTGAACGCCGCCGTGGTCCGCAGCCGCGGACCGGCCCAGAAGTACAGGCCCGTGCCGTACGCGGCCACCACCACGACCAGCGCGAGCAGCACCAGCGCCGCCCGCTTCGCCCGCCGCCGGCCCGCCGACGGTCCTGCCCGCCCACCGCTCTCCGCCATGACCGCATGATCGGGGGCGCCCGGCCCGCCACGCAGGCCGAACGCCCCGATCTCACCCGTCCGGGCCAGGACCCGGCTCCCTCGCTACAGCAGTCCGTCCCACATCTGTTCGAGCATGACCGCCCACCAGCTCTCCGGCGAGCCGAGCGCCGCCGGGTCGAGGGCGGCGAGCTGGTTCTGGAAGTCGACGGTCCAGCGGCCCGCCTGCTCCTGGTTGAGGCCGAAGCGCAGCCGCCACATGCGGCCGAGCAGGGCCAGGCAGCGCGCGAACTCGGGCAGCCCCGTGTTCACGAACTGCGGCGGCACGGGCGCCCCGCCCGGCCCCGCCTCCACCGGCACGGCCACGATGTTCGCCGTGCCGTACTGGACGCACAGCGCCCGGCCGAAGTCGCTGCCCATGACCAGGTACGAGCCCGCGTCGGACGCCGGCTGCACACCGCGCTCCTGCGCCAGCTCCGCCAGCGTCGGCACCGGGCGCCCCGGCTGGGCCTGCGCCCAGAAGAACGGCCCGAAGTCGACGGGCAGCCCCGCCACCACCAGGGTGTGCGCCACGATGTCCGGCACGCCCTGGCGCGACACCGCCCGCTGGTCGAAGCGGAAGATGCCGGGCCCGAAGGCCGCGGCCAGCTCCTGCGCGATGCCCTCCGGCGGGATCGGCGGGACCGGCGGCATCTGCTGCAACGGGGCGCGCACCGGCGCCGGGCGCGCCGGGCCGTCCGCGACCTGGTGCAGCTCGCCCTGGTGCGCGAGCAGTTGGTGCATGCCCTGCTGCCGGGACGCGTGGTCCCTGCCGTACGGGGCGATGGACGTGATCCGCGCCTGCGGCCAGGTCTCGCGGATCATCCGGGCGCAGTAGGCACCCGGCAGATCGCAGGACTCCAGCTCGGTGTGGAGCTCCAGCACCTGCTGCGGGGGCACGTTCATGCCGCGCAGCTCGTGCAGGATCTGCCACTCCGGGTGCGGGGTGCCGGGCGCCGAGCGGCGGATGAGCTGCTGCTCGGAACCGTCGGCCGCGCGGTAGCGCAGCACGGCCTGGTAGCCGGGGCCGACGGTGGGCTGCCCGGTGGGCGGCTGCGGATAGCCGTACGGCTGACCGGGCGGGCCCTGCGGCACCGGCTGCCCCGGCGCGGCAGGGGGCGGCATGCCGGGGCCGCCGACCGCGGGCCCCGCCAGCATCGTCGCGGCGTGGTGCACACCGTCACCGGGGGGCGGCGTGCCCGGAACGCCGGGGGCGCCTGGAGGCTGGGGCGCGCCGGGCGCACCCGGGGGCTTGATCCCGCCGCCGAGGCTCGGATCGGCGAACATCGTCGCGGCATGGTGCACACCACCGGGAGGCGTACCCGGAGCACCCGGAGCACCGGGCGGACCGGGCGGACCGGGCGGCTGCGGCGCACCGGGAGCACCCGGCGGCTTGATCCCGCCACTGAGGCTCGGATCGGCCAGCATCGTCGCGGCGTGGTGCACACCACCGGGAGGCGTACCCGGAGCACCCGGAGCACCGGGCGGACCGGGCGGCTGCGGGGCACCGGGAGCACCTGGCGGCCCCGGAGGCTGCGGGGCACCGGGCGCCGCGGGCGGCTTCGGCCCGTCGGGGCCGAGCGAGGAGACGAGCTGGGTCGGCACGTAGCCCCCGGCGGGCGTACCGGGAGCACCGGGCCCGGACGCCTGCGGCGCACCACCGGGCACACCCGGCGGACTGGGCGGCGGCGGCGCCGCACTCCCACTCCCCCGCGCCCCACGCGGCGGCCCCTGAGCCTTACTGGTGGCAGCATCGGCGATATCCCCGGCGTGGTCCCCTGCGGGCGGCTGCGGGGCGTTGGGCGCGGGACCCTGCGGGTAGCCGTACGCATCCGGCGCACCCGGCGGCGGAGTCGCCGAACCAGCAGACGGCTGCGCGGCATTCGGCGCCGGGGCACCGGGGCCCTGCGGGTAGCCGTACGGGGGAGCACCCGGCGGCGGAGTCGCCGAACCAGCAGACGGCTGCGCGGCATTCGCCGCCGGGGCACCAGGGCCCTGCGGGTAGCCATACGGAGGAGCGCCGGGCGGCGGAGTCGCCGAACCGGGCGGCTGCGGGGCGTTGGACGCCGGAGCGCCAGGGCCCTGCGGGAACCCGTACGCATCCGGCGCACCCGGCGGCGGCGTCGCCGAACCAGCAGACGGCTGCGGAGCATTCGGCGCTGAAGCACCGGGCCCCTGCGGGTAGCCGTACGGGGGAGCGCCCGGCGGCGGCGTCGCCGAACCCGCAGGCGGCTGCGGGGCATTCGGCGCCGGGGCGCCGGGGCCCTGCGGGTGCGCGGCAGCCTCCGGCGTTCCCGGTGGCGGGGTGCCCGGAGTGTTCGGTCCGTCCAGGGCCGGGGCGATCGCCGTCGCCGGGAGGTGGCTGCCCCCGTGCATCAGGGCCGTCTTGGCGTCCGGCGCGGCCGCCGGCGGGGTGTCACCCTGGTCCAGCCCTGCCAGCGGCGGCGAGAACACCGTGGCGGGCAGCGGCACCGAGTGGTCCTCGCCCGCGTCGGCGTTGGTGTCCGTACCGGCCCACGGGGTGGCCCCCAAGGGCACGCCCGCCGACGTCGCGGGCAGGCTGTCGTCGCGCCCGGGCTCCTCCTCGTCGGCGGAACCACCGGCCGCGGGCCACGGCGTACCGCCACCCGGCACGGCGGAAGCCGCAGGAGCCGCGGGAGCCTCCGGTACCGGGGCACCAGCCGCCCCCGAAGCGGAGCCAGACGCGGAGCCAGACGCGGAGCCGGACGCCGCCGCTTCCGACCTCCGGTCGGGAATGCCCAGCTTGTCCGCCGCCTCCTGGAGCCACTCCGGCGGGCTCAACAGGAACGACGTCTGGTTCAGGTCGACCCGTTCCGGCGGCGGCGGAGCCGCGTCCTGCGGGGCCGTGGCCGGCAGGCCGTACTCCTCCTCGTACCGGCGGATCACCTCGCCCACGGCGAGCCCCGGCCACAGCGTGGCCTCGCCGCTGTCCCGGGCGATGACGAGCCGCTGGGCACCGCCGTCGGAGACGGGACCGCTCTCCCGGTCCTCGGCCCAGACGACGAACCCGAGGTCGAACTCCCGGACCCGCACCTCACGGTGCTGGTAGCCCGGCACGTCGCCGTTGATCCATTCCTCGGCGCGCTCCTGCGCCTGCGCGAAGGTCACCATTGCCACGTCACTCCCCAGCCGAGGACACGGGGACGGCGCGCGCGAAGCCGCCGTCCACCATCAGGTTCGCCACGGTCTCCAGCTCCGGCGGATTGCCGGCCAGCCGCGACAGGAAGGCGTCGAAGTCGTCGCCGCACGGCAGCAGCAGCCGCCGCACCCGCTCGGCGGGCGGCCACGCGTCCTGGTCACGCACGTCGTCGTACGCGCAGAACCACACCGAACCGGCCCGGTCGCCCCTGACCTTCACGGCGAGCAGACCGCCCTGCACGAACCCGACCCCGAGGTAGTCCTTGGTGAGGTGGTCGCGCAGACACTTGTTGACGTACACCAGGTCGTTGACCGCGGCCTCGTCCCGCACCGTGAAGAACGGCTGGTCGACCAGGAGACCCAGCTCGGCGTCGAGCGCCGCGCCCACCGGCGCGCACCCGCCCGCCGCCTTCAGGAAGGAACGGTAGGCGCCCGGCAGGCGGTAGCCGAGGTCCTCCTCGACGCCCTGCACCTGCTGCTCGGTCACCGCGACCGCGGCCTTCGGCAGCCCGAAGTGCGCGGGCCGCGTCTCCTGCAACGGCCGCGTCCCCCGCTTCTCGTGGTCCACGGCCGTCGTCGCGATGCCGCCGTGGTGCCGCAGCAACGCCTTCACCTCGACCGGCACGAGTTCGAGCCGGCGGCCGCCCCGCGCGTGATGCCACGTCCAGCCGTGCGGGGTCGCCACCGCGGGAATCGTGTCCCACAGCTCGTGGCCGTCCGCCGCCAGCGCCGCGTTCGCCGACACATAGTCCGTCAGGCGCAGCTCGTCGACGCCGAACCCCTCCGGGGGCTCGGCGATCTCGGCCGCGGCACGCGCGTAGGCGGAGAAGTCCGGATAGCCCTGCTCGTCCACCCGCACCCCTCTGGGATGGCGGGCGGCGCGGACCGGGTCCGGGAAGTGCACGACCTGCCCGGCGTACGCCGCGTTCGGCGGCGCGGACTGCTGCCCCAGCCGACCTGTCGTCATGGCGATTGCCCCCTGCGGCACTGTGGAAGATTCTGGTTCTGCTGTCTGGTTCTGCTGTCTTTATCTGCTGCCTTGATCCGCGGGGTTCGGTCCGCGGACTTTCGGTTTCCACGGGTTCCGGTACTGCGGATGTCGACACAGCCTATGCGTTGGGACGACACCGGTCACCGGGCCTCCGGTTCCATGACCAGCAGCCACCGGACGGTCACCGTGCGACGAAACCAGCGAGAAGCCAGGCGTGTCGCAGAGCCCCAGCTTCCGCACCACCCGCCCCATTTGGCAGTCTGTCCCAGCAACGCGGGGGCGTGGCACCCGCGGTGACGGCCGCGGAGCAGGGGGAGGGGACACAGCATCATGAAGACGGCACCGAGCGGCACGACCGCCCACAGGCTGTCCACGACGGCGCCCGGCACGGCGCCCACGGCAGCGCTCAGGACGCCCAGGACGACGGGCCCGACGGCAGGACTCACCGTGGCCACCACAGCCGGATCCACCACAGCCGGAACCACCGCGGCGGGATCGCCCGCAGCCGGGCCCCCGGCAGCGGGGCCGACCGCAGCCGGGCCCACGGCAGCGAGATCGACCGCAGCGGGACCCACCGCAGCCGGATCGTCCGCAGCCGGGTCCACCGCGGCGAGGCCCACCGCGGCGGGGTCCACGGCGGCGGGGCCCGCCACCACGGGCGACCCCGCGCAGGCCGGGCCCTTCGGCGACCCGCGCGTCGGCTGGAGCAGCACCGCCGCCCACGCGCCAGTCCTGCGCCAACGCCGCGACGGCATCCTGCCCACCGTCGCCGCCGCCCTCTCCGTACGCGGCCAGACCACCCTGACCTGCACCCCGGGCCGCGGCGAGGAACCCCCCGCGCTCCACCCGCTCGTCCAGGACTTCCTCGACGCCCTCACCAGCGGCCAGCGCGAACGCTTCACCGGCCGCTGCGCCGAGGCGATCCTCGTCTCCCGGCACATCGCCGCCGCCGACGCGAGCCGCTCCAAGCGCGCCGCGCGCAAGCCCATGACCAACGGCGAAGCCCGCAAAGCGCTCAAACACGCCAAACTGACCACCCGTCGCATCCGCGAGGACGGCGACCCCCTGCACGGCTCCTTCGCCCCGCCGTGCCGCTCCTGCACCGCCCTGACGGCGCACTTCGGCGTACGCGTCGTCGACCCGTCGGCCACCGAATCCTGACCGCCACCGCGCCGCACCGCACCACCGGACCGCGACCGGACCGACGCCCCACCGTCCAGCCGCCCGTCCACCCGACCGAACAAGGGCCAACCCCATGCACGCCGACCACTCCGCCACCGCCACCGCGGCCGGCCGCACCGCCCACACCGGCGGAACACCGCTGCCCGTCCCCGTCGACGCCGCCCTGCGCGCCGCCGGCTGGCGGCCCGGGCGCTGGGACATCAAACAGGCCGAGATCTGGGCCGACACCCTGCGCCGCCACACCTCGCCCGCCGGACACCGGCACGCCGTCTTCCCCGCCGCCGTCGAGGCCTGGGCCGAGTACGGCGGGCTCCACATCACCCCTCAGGGGAGCGGCCGGGAGATAGCTCCCGCGACCATCCACCTCGATCCCATGTACGGACTCCACCTCGCCCGCACCCTCGGCGACCTCGGCCGCGCCCTCGACACCGAGGTCAGCCCCATCGGCGAGGAGACCGAGACCCAGGCGCTCCTCGCCATCGACGCCCAGGGCCGCGTCTACAGCCTCGACCACAGCGGCGACTGGTTCCTCGGCGCCCACATCGACCACGCCCTGACGACACTCTTCACCGGCGCCCGCCCGACCCGCCTTACGGTGAGCTGACCCCCGTACCCGTACGAACGGACCTGCTAACCCACCGCCGGAACCGCCACCGGCAGCACCGCCGAGACACGGAAACCGCCGCCGTCCGTCGGACCCGACACGAACACGCCGCCGAGCCCCGTGACGCGCTCCTTCATGCCCACCAGGCCATTGCCACCGCTCGGCAGCCGCGCGTCCGCCGTGGAACCCGCCTCCGGCGGCGGTTCGTTCTCCACCTGCATCGCGATCTCCGCACCCCGGTGCGCCAGCCGTACGTACGTCTTCGCGCCCGCCGCGTGCTTGTGGACGTTGGTCAACGCCTCCTGCACCACCCGGTACGCCGTCTGCTCCACCTCCGCGGCGTAGTCCCGCGGATCACCCTCCACCGACACGTCCACGGCCATCCCCGCCGCACGCGACTGCCCCACCAGCTCGTCCAGCTCCGCGAGGCTCGGACCCTCCTCGTCCACCGCGCGCGAGGCGGCCACCGCCGCCGCATGCCCCACCGCCGCCAACGGCACCGGCTCCACCGGCCTCGCGCCCCCCGCGCCCTTCGCGCCGTCGTCGCCCGCCCGCAGCACGCCCAGCATCTCCCGAAGCTCCGTCAACGCCTGCCGGCCCATGTCGCCCACCAGCGCCGCATTCTTCACGGCCTTCTCCGGGTCCTTCCGCGCCACCGCCTGCAAGGCCGCCGCGTGCACCACCATCAGACTCACCCGGTGCGCGACCACGTCGTGCATCTCACGGGCGATCCGCGTCCGCTCCTCGTTACGCGCCCACTCCGCGCGCTCCTCCGCGCGCTCGGCCAGCAACTGGAGCTCACGCTCCAGGTCGTCCGCACGCTCGCGCAGTGACTCCATCAGCCGCCGCCGCGCCCCCACGTACAGACCGAGCAGCACCGGCGGCGCCGTCACCCCGATCGACCCCGCCACCGCGAAGAACGGCAGGAACTCGCTCCCGATCGGCGGATTCGCGCCCTCGCCGCCGAGATCCTGACTGGCCCGCACCAGCGCCACGATGAGCGTGCCCGCCATCGACATGCCCGCGAGGGCGCCCGTGATGCGGCGGGGCAGCTCCGAGGCGGCCAGCGTGTACAGGCCCACGATCGTCAGGACCATGCCCATCTGGGCGGGCGTGATCGCGATCGATATCAGCACCACGGCCACCGGCCAGCGCCGCCGGATCAGCAGCGCGGAGCCCGCGAGCACCCCGAAGCCGACCCCTACCGGCGGGGGCAGCCCCGCGTCCGACGCGAACGCCACCCCCTCGAATCCGCACTCCGTCGCGGACGCCGCCGCGAGCCCCACATCCAGCGCGGCCCCGCGCCACCGCTCCCACCACCACGGCCCGGTCATGGCCGTGGTGCGGTCGTCCCCCGTCGTGGTCATGCCTTCCAGCGTACGGGCGTTCCGCCCCGGTTTTCCGGCGAGTTTCCGGCCCAGTGATCCAGCACACCCACCGTTCGAGCGAAAGCGAAACGTGCCGGTATCCCTCGAACTGTTGATCCCAGCGCCATTCCAGCCCGGAGGCCCCCATTCCGGACGACCGTTCTCACATGACAGAGATCACGGACAAGCGCGAGGGCTTCGGCGCGCCCAAGCGCCCGCGCGCCAAGGACGGGCTGCGGCGGCGAGCGCGCGAGCTGCGCGGCCAAGGGTGGACGTACAGCGAGATCCAGGCCGAACTGGCCTGCTCGAAAAGTTCGGTCTCCCTGTGGGTACGCGATCTGCCCGCGCCGGAGCCTCGACGCACCCCCGACGAACCACAAACCCCGGCCGTGGGCAGCCTGTCGGAGCGTGAGCTCTTCATGGCCGGGGTGGTCCTCTACTGGGCCGAGGGCACCAAGAGCAAGACGTACCGCCGCAGCGAGGCCCTGCAGTTCATCAACAGCGATCCCGACGTGATCCGTCTCCACCTGCGCTGGCTCGCCTCGCTGGGTGTCACGAAGGACCGGCTGACCCTGCGGCTGAGCATCCACGAGAGTGCCGACGTGCCCGCCGCCGAGGCGTTCTGGGCCGACGTCGCCGGAGTCGGGACCGCCGCGTTCAGCAGGGCGACGCTGAAGAAGCACAACCCCCGCACCGTGCGGAAGAACACCGGGGAGGCGTACCACGGCTGCCTGATCGTTTACGTCCGCCAAAGCGCTGAACTGTACCGTCGCGTGGAAGGCGCTTGGTACGGCATAGTGTTGGGTGCCATTCGGCAGGCGGACTGAATGTCCGGTTTAGCCGATATATTCCCCTGTGGTGTAATTGGCAGCACTGTGGCTTTTGGTGCCATCTGTCCGGGTTCGAGTCCTGGCAGGGGAGCCGCACCGTCCGGGTCCCGGCCTCCAAGGTCGGGACCCGTCTCCGTTTCCACCTCCCTACGCCCCGGTATCCTGCGGATGTCCTCCCCCCAGAGGAACCCCAACCCATCCGAAGCCGAAGGGCATCCTCCGTGAGCGCAACTTGCCCGGCCGCCGTCGTCGTCCTCGCAGCGGGTGAGGGCACCCGTATGAAGTCGGACCTTCCCAAGGTCCTGCACGAGATCTGTGGCCGCTCCCTCATCGGCCACGTCCTGGAAGCCGCCTACGCGCTCTCCCCCGAACAGCTCGTCACCGTCGTCGGTTTCCAGAGCGAGCAGGTCCGCGCGCACCTCTCCGCCGTCGCCCCGCAGGTCCGCACCGCCTACCAGGCGGAGCAGAACGGCACGGGACACGCCGTCCGCATCGGCCTGGAGGAGATCGGCGGCTCCGTCGACGGCACGGTCGTCGTGGTCTGCGGCGACACCCCCCTGCTCACCGGCGCGACGCTGCGCGAGCTGGCCGAGACGCACAGCGCCGACGGCAACGCCGTGACGGTGCTCACGGCCGAGGTGCCGGACGCCACGGGCTACGGCCGCATCGTGCGCGACGGCGCCAACGGCTCGGTCACCGCGATCGTCGAGCACAAGGACGCCTCCGACTCGCAGCGCGCGATCCGTGAGATCAACTCCGGGGTGTTCGCCTTCGACGGCCGGCTCCTCGCGGACGCGCTCGGCAAGGTGCGCACGGACAACAGCCAGGGCGAGGAGTATCTGACGGACGTCCTCGGCATCCTGCGTGAGGCGGGCCACCGGGTGGGCGCGGCCGTGGCCGGCGACCACGAGGAGATCGCCGGCATCAACAACCGCGTGCAACTGGCCCAGGCCCGCAGGACCTTGAACGACCGGCTCCTGACGGAGGCCATGCTGGCCGGTGTCACGGTGGTGGACCCCGCTTCCACGTGGGTGGACGCGACGGTCACCTTCGAGCGTGACGCGGTCGTGCACCCCGGCACGCAGCTCCAGGGCGCGACGAGCCTGGGCAAGGGCGCCGAGGTCGGGCCGAACACGCGGCTTGCGGACACGAAGGTCGGCGCGGGGGCCCGGGTCGAGAACAGTGTGGCGAACGGCGCCGAGGTGGGCGAGCAGGCGATCGTCGGTCCGTTCGCGTATCTGCGGCCCGGCACGCGGCTCGGCGTGAAGTCGAAGGCGGGCACGTTCGTCGAGATGAAGAACGCGGCGATCGGTGACGGCTCGAAGGTGCCGCACCTGTCGTACGTGGGGGACGCGACGATCGGTGAGCAGTCCAACATCGGTGCGGCGAGCGTCTTCGTGAACTACGACGGCCAGGCGAAGCACCACACGACGGTGGGGTCTCACGTCCGTACGGGTTCGGACAACATGTTTGTGGCTCCTGTCACGGTCGGGGACGGTGCCTACACCGCTGCCGGGTCCGTGATCACGAAGGATGTGCCGGCCGGTTCGCTGGCCGTGGCGCGGGGCCAGCAGCGGAATATCGAGGGCTGGGTGGCCCGTAAGCGTCCGGGGAGCGCGGCCGCGAAGGCGGCCGAGGCGGCGTCCCGGGAGACGGACGGCACAAGCTGACCGGAAACAGTTGCGTCTGACACGGCGTACCGTGATAGGGCACATATTCGGCCGACTCGACGCACCGGGACGCGTGGGTACGGCAGCGGGAAGAACTCTCTGAGGAGACAGTGCTGTGACCGGGATCAAGACGACCGGCGAGAAGAAGTTGATGCTCTTCTCCGGCCGCGCCCACCCCGAGTTGGCCGAGGAGGTCGCACACAAGCTGGGTGTCGGCATCGTGCCGACGAAGGCCTTCGATTTCGCCAATGGTGAGATCTACGTCCGTTACCAGGAGTCGGCGCGCGGCGCGGACTGCTTCTTGATCCAGAGCCACACCGCTCCGATCAACAAGTGGATCATGGAGCAGCTCATCATGATCGACGCGCTGAAGCGCGCGTCGGCCCGCTCCATCACCGTGATCGTGCCGTTCTACGGTTACGCGCGGCAGGACAAGAAGCACCGTGGCCGTGAACCGATCTCGGCGCGTCTGATCGCGGACATGATGAAGACGGCGGGCGCGGACCGCATCCTCACGGTCGATCTGCACACGGACCAGATCCAGGGCTTCTTCGACGGCCCGGTGGATCATCTCTTCGCGCTGCCGATCCTGGCGGACTACGTGGGTGCGAAGCTCGACCGTTCGAAGCTGACGGTCGTGTCGCCGGACGCGGGCCGTGTCCGGGTCGCCGACCGCTGGTGCGACCGTCTCGGCGCTCCGCTGGCGATCGTGCACAAGCGCCGTGACAAGGACGTCGCCAACCAGGTCACCGTGCACGAGGTGGTCGGTGAGGTGAAGGGCCGCGTCTGCGTGCTGGTGGACGACATGATCGACACGGGTGGCACGATCTGCGCCGCCGCGGACGCCCTGTTCGCGCACGGCGCGGAGGACGTCATCGTGACGGCCACGCACGGTGTGCTCTCCGGTCCCGCCGCGGACCGTCTGAAGAACTCCAAGGTGAGCGAGTTCGTGTTCACGGACACGCTGCCGACCCCGGGTGAGCTGGAGCTGGACAAGATCACTGTCCTCTCGATCGCCCCGACCATCGCGAACGCGGTGCGTGAGGTCTTCGAGGACGGTTCGGTGACGAGCCTCTTCGAGGAGCAGTAGGAGCCCGGAGCCCCGGCTCCGTGAAGATCCTTTTGGGTGTGGCCTCCCGGCCGAGTAGACTTGGCGAGTTGCTCGGCGAGGGAGGCCGCACTTTTTTGGTGTGGCGGTCCGTTATCGACGCGCTCTTCGTAGCAGGCCAGTCGTATGGCCGGGTAACCCCATCCGACACCTGTTGTACGAGGAGTGCACATGCCTGAGGTCAAGATCTCCGCGGAGACCCGCACCGAGTTCGGCAAGGGCGCTGCCCGCCGCATCCGCCGTGAGGACAAGGTTCCCGGCGTTCTCTACGGCCACGGCGCCGACCCGGTCCACCTGGCGCTGCCGGGCCACGACCTGCTGATGGCGCTGCGTACGCCGAACGTCCTGATCTCCCTGGACGTCGACGGCAAGACCCAGCTCGCGATCCCGAAGGCCGTGCAGCGTGACGTCATGCGTCAGGGCATCCTGAAGCACGTCGACCTGCTGCTCGTCCGCAGCGGCGAGAAGGTCACGGTCGAGATCCCGGTCCACACCGAGGGTGAGCTGGCGCCGGGCTCCAACCTGCTGGAGCACGTCCTGAACACGCTTCCGGTCGAGGCCGAGGCCACGCACATCCCGACCGAGGTCACGGTCTCCGTCGCGGGCCTGGACGCCGGTGCGTCCATCCTCGCCAAGGACATCCCGCTGCCCGCCGGCTCCACCCTGGCGATCGACGAGGACGCCGTGGTCATCCAGGTCCTGTCCGCGCAGGCCGAGGAGGCCCCGGCCGAGGGTGCCGAGGGCGACTCCGAGGCCTGAGTCTCGCGACGTACATCCGGCACGGCGGCCGCCGCTCCCTCGGGGGGCGGCGGCTGCCGCGTATGAAGGAGACATGCAGGTGACGACCGATGCCAGTGCGCCGTGGCTGATCGCGTGCCTGGGCAATCCCGGGCCCGATTACGCGATGAACCGGCACAACGTGGGTTTCATGGTGGCGGATCTGCTCGCGCGGCGCATGGGCGGCACGTTCAAGCGGGCCGCGAAGGCGCAGGCCCAGGTGGTCGAGGGCCGGTTCGGGCCGCCGGGTCCCGCGAGCCGTCGCGTCATCCTGGTGAAGCCGATGTCGTACATGAACGTCTCCGGGGGGCCTGTGACGTCTCTGCGGGACTTCTACAAGGTCCCGACCGAGCGCGTCGTGGCGGTCCATGACGAGCTGGACATCGATTACGGCACGCTGCGTCTGAAGCTGGGCGGTGGCGACAACGGGCACAACGGTCTGAAGTCGATGACGAAGGCCATGGGTCCTGACTACCACCGGGTGCGGTTCGGCATCGGGCGTCCGCCGGGCCGTATGCAGGTGGCGGATTTCGTCCTGAAGGACTTCTCGTCCGCGGAGCGCAAGGAGCTCGACTACTTCGTGGACCGGGCGGCCGACGCGGTGGAGGCGCTGGTCTCGGATGGCCTGGAGCGGGCGCAGAGCACGTACAACTCCTGAGAGCCTGAGCCGACGACAAGGGCCCCGCATCACCGAAGTGGTGCGGGGCCCTTGTCGCGCCGGTCGGGGCGTCAGCCGGTGTTGCGCAGCCCCGCCGCGACCCCGTTGACGGTCAGGAGCAGCGCGCGCCCCAGCAGCGGGTCGGGCTCGGCGCCGGCCTCCGCCGCGTCCCGCTGCCGCTTGAGGAGCGCGACCTGGAGGTACGAGATCGGGTCGAGGTAGGCGTCGCGGATGGCGAACGTCTGCTGGAGGACCGGGTTGGAGCCGAGGAGCTCGGTCCCGCCCGTGACGCGGAGGATTTCCCGCACGGTCAGTTCGTGCTCGGCCTCGATGGCGGCGAAGACGTGCTTGAGTTCGTCGGGCACGAGGGTGTCGACGTAGTGGCGGGCGATCCGCAGGTCCGTCTTGGCCAGCGTCATCTCGACGTTGGAGACGAAGTTGCGGAAGAAGTGCCAGTGCTCGCGCATCTCGTCGAGCACGGTGTCGAGCCCGGCCTCGCGCAGTGCCTTGAGGCCGGAGCCGACGCCGAACCAGCCGGGGACGATCTGCCGTGACTGGGTCCAGCCGAAGACCCACGGGATGGCGCGGAGGCCGTCGAGCGAGACGCCCGAGCCGGGGCGGCGGGATGGCCGGGAGCCGAGGTGCATGTCGGCGAGCTGGTCCACCGGCGTCGACGCGAGGAAGTACGCGGGCAGGTGCGGGTCCTCGACGAGCTTGCGGTAGGCGGTGTGGGCCGCGTCGCTCACCACGTCCATGGCCGCGTCCCAGCGGGCGAGGGCCTCGTCGGACTGGCGCGGGGAGGTGTGCAGGGCGGATGCCTGGAGGGTCGCCGCGACGGTCAGTTCGAGGTTCTCGCGGGCGAGGGACGGCACGAGGTACTTGTCGGAGATGACCTCGCCCTGCTCGGTCACCTTGATCTCGCCCTCCAGGGTGCCCCAGGGCTGCGCGAGGATCGCGTCGTGGGAGGGGCCGCCGCCGCGGCCGACCGTTCCGCCGCGGCCGTGGAACAGCCTGAGCCGGACCCCGTAGCGGTGGGCGACGTCCCTGAGCCTGCGCTGGGCGCGGTGGATCTCCCACTGGGAGGTGGTGATGCCGCCGAACTTGGAGGAGTCGGAGTAGCCGAGCATGACCTCCTGGACGTCACCGCGCAGGGCCACCAGCCTGCGGTAGGAGGGGTCGGCGAGCATCTCGTCGAGGATGACGTCGGCGGCGCGCAGCTCGTCGGTGGTCTCCAGGAGCGGCACGATGCCGATCTTCGCCCAGCCGGCGTGCAGGTCGACCAGGCCGGCCTCGCGGGCGAGGACGGCGGCGGCGAAGACGTCGTCGGCGCCCTGGCACATGGAGATGATGTACGACTCGACGACCTCGGGGCCGAAGACCTCGAGGGCCTTCTTGACGGTGAGGAAGACGCCGAGGGTCTTCTCTCCCGCGGCGTCGAGCGGGGCGGGCTGCGGGCCGAGCGGGCGCCGGGACCGCAGCTCCTTGGCGAGCAGCTTCTGGCGGTACTCGCGGGGCATGTCCGCGTAGCGCCAGGATTCCTCGCCGAGGCGGTCGAAGAGCTGGCCGAGGGCGTGGTGGTGGGCGTCGGCGTGCTCGCGTACGTCCATGGTGGCGAGCTGGAGGCCGAAGGCGTCGAGGGTGCGGATGGTGCGGTTCATCCGGCCCTCGGCGAAGAGGCCGCCCTTGTGCTCGCGCAGCGAGGTCTGGATGAGCGTGAGGTCCTGGATCAGCTCGGCGGTGCCGAGGTAGTCGCGGCCCGGCTCGTGCGCGGTGCTGTTGGCGAGGCGCTGCTTGGTGTTCTCCAGCTTCTGCCGGATGCAGGTCGCCTTGAGGCGGTAGGGCTCCTCGGCGTTCAGCCGCTTGTAGCGCGGGCTGATCTCGGGCAGCCGCTCCAGGTCGCGCTGGAGTGACGCGGTCAGCTCGTCGGTGGCTCCGGTGTAGCGGATGGAGTTGGAGAGGAAGCCGCGGAGTTCGTCGACGAGGGCGAGGGCGTCGTTGATGCCGTGCTCGTGCTGGAGGATCAGGACGTCCCAGGTGACGGCGGGCGTCACGTTGGGGTTGCCGTCGCGGTCGCCGCCGATCCAGGTGCCGAAGCTGAGGGGACGGGTGCCTTCGGGCAGTTCGACGCCGACGCGCTCCAGCTCGGACGTGAGGTCTTCCAGTACGTCCCCGACGGCGCCGGCGTGCAGCTCGTCGAGGTAGTAGATGGCGTTGCGGGCCTCGTCGGCGGGCTCGGGGCGCACGACGCGCAGTTCGTCGGTCTGCCAGACGAGGTCGATGTTCTCGGCCAGTCGGGTGTCGTGGCGGCGCCGGTCGGACTCGATGACCGGGGTCTCCAGGAGCTCGGCGACGCGGCGGAGCTTGTTGAGCACGGAGCGGCGGGCGGCCTCGGTGGGGTGCGCGGTGAAGACGGGCCGCACGTTGAGGTGCTGCACGGTCTGGCGCAGGTGTTCGGGGTCGGCGTCCTTGAGGCGGTCGGCGGTGCGGGCGAGGAGCCCGCCCTCGGCGGCGCGCCGGGCGCGCAGCTCGCGGCCGCGGTGGACCTGCTCGGTGACGTTCGCCAGATGGAAGTAGGTGGAGAAGGCGCGGACCAGCTTGGCGGCGGTCTCCAGTTCGGTGCCCCCGAGGAGCCTGGCGGCGGCCTCGCCGTCCTCGCGGGTCAGGCTGCGCACCTTCTCGACCAGTTCGAGGAGCTCGGGGCCCTCCTGGCGTACGAGGGTCTCGCCGAGCAGGTCGCCGAGGCGGCGGATGTCGGCGCGCAGCTCGGTGCTGGCTGTACTGGTGGCCTGGCGGCCCTGGTCGTCGGCACTGCTCACAGGTGCGGCTCCTTGCAGTGTTGAAGCACGTCTGGGAGGGGTCCCGGGGGTGGGACCCCGGGGATAAACAGAGCGGACCGCGCTGTCCGACCGTTCCTAAGGATAGGTGTCACTCCAGGGCACGGGCTCGCGGCCTCTTGCCGTGGGGCTCCGCGCTGCCATACTTACGTCGCCGTAGGTTACGGACCCGTAGGTAACGTAGGAATCGCAACGGGAGTGTGTCGGTCGACAGCTCCCGGGGAACCCACGGAACCGTGCCCGAGCACTCACTCCCACCTGAACCCTCGACCCCACAGGGGACGTGCCCATGACGACGACTTCCAATGCGCCCTCCGACACCGATGTGATCGACGACGCTTCCGGCGCGGGGGCGGATGCCGGCGCCGCGTCCGCGACGCTGGGCGGTGAGCGGAAACGCTCGCTCGAACAGATCACCCTGCTGCTGTTCATCATCGTGCCGTTCCTCGCGCTGCTCGCGACGGTGCCGCTGGCCTGGGGCTGGGGTGTGAGCTGGCTGGATCTCGGCCTGCTGGTCTTCATGTACTACCTGGGGTGCCACGGCATCACGATCGGTTTCCACCGCTACTTCACGCACGGTTCGTTCAAGGCGAAGCGGCCGCTGCGGATCGCGCTCGCGGTCGCCGGGTCGATGGCCGTGGAGGGTCCGCTGGTGCGCTGGGTGGCCGACCACCGCAAGCACCACAAGTTCTCCGACGCCGAGGGTGACCCGCACTCGCCATGGCGCTTCGGCGAGACGGTGCCCGCGCTGATGAAGGGCCTGTGGTGGGCGCACATCGGATGGATGTTCGATGAGGAGCAGACGTCGCAGGAGAAGTACGCGCCGGACCTGATCAAGGACCCGGCGATCCGTCGCGTCTCGCGTCAGTTCCTGCTCTGGACGGTCGTCTCGCTGGGCATTCCGCCGCTGGTGGGCGGTCTGGTGACGATGTCCTGGTGGGGCGCGTTCACGGCGTTCTTCTGGGGCTCGCTGGTACGTGTGGCGCTGCTGCACCACGTCACCTGGTCGATCAACTCCATCTGCCACGCGGTCGGCAAGCGCCCCTTCAAGTCCCGTGACCGTTCGGGCAACGTGTGGTGGCTCGCGGTGCTGTCCTGCGGCGAGTCCTGGCACAACCTGCACCACGCCGACCCGACGTCGGCGCGGCACGGTGTGATGCGGGGCCAGGTCGACTCCTCCGCGCGGATCATCCGCTGGTGCGAGCAGCTCGGCTGGGCGTACGACGTGCGGTGGCCGTCGAAGTCGCGCATCGAGTCCCGCCGGACGCCGGCGGCCGAGTCCCGCCGCGAGCCGCGCTCCGCCGACGCGGCATGATGGGTGACGTGGCGACCGACTCCAGCAACACAAGCCCTGCCGGCAAAGAGAAGCAGCCCCGTCGTGCCCGGCGGACGCGGATGACGGGCGCCGAGCGCCGGGAGCAGTTGCTGGACATCGGCCGCACGCTGTTCGCCGCGAAGGGGTTCGAGGGCACGTCGGTGGAGGAGATCGCCGCGAAGGCCGGGGTCTCCAAGCCGGTGGTGTACGAGCACTTCGGCGGCAAGGAGGGCCTTTACGCGGTGGTGGTCGACCGGGAGATGCGCCAGCTCCTGGACATGGTGACGAGCGCGCTGACGGCCGGGCACCCCCGGGAACTCCTCGAACAGGCGGCCTTCGCCCTCCTCGACTACATCGAGAAGTACACGGACGGCTTCCGCATCCTGGTCAGGGACTCCCCCGTCGCCCAGTCGACGGGCACCTTCGCCTCCCTGATCTCCGACATCGCCACGCAGGTCGAGGACATCCTCGGCCAGGAGTTCAAGGGCCGCGGCTTCGACCAGAAACTGGCCCCGCTGTACGCGCAGGCCCTGGTCGGCATGGTCGCCCTCACGGGCCAGTGGTGGCTGGACGTCCGCAAACCGAAGAAGGCGGAGGTCGCGGCACACCTGGTCAACCTGGCCTGGCACGGCCTGGACGGCCTGGAGCCGAAGCCGCGGCTGATAGGCCACAGGAAGAGCTGACTTCCCTCAGGCCAGGGGTTCCAGGAATTCGAGCCGGTTCCCCACGGGGTCGTGGGCGTAGAAGCGCCGGTGGCCCGGCAGGTCGTCGTCCCAGGTGATCTCGGCGCCTCGGGAGGCGAGCCGTTCGGCGAAGGCCTCGATGCCGTCGACGCGCAGGCCCGGGTGGGCCTTGCGGGCCGGGCGGAAGTCACCCTCGATGCCCAGGTGGAGCCGGACGGCCCCGGCCCGGAACCAGCAGCCGCCGCGGGCCGCGAGGGCCGGGGGCTTCGCTTCCTCCGTCATGCCGAGCACATCGCCGTAGAAGGCCCGCAGCCGCGCCTCGCTGCCGGGCGGGGCGGCCAGTTGTACGTGGTCGACGGCGGTCAGCATCCGGCGCCGCCGCCCTTGCGGGCCACCGCGCCCTTGCGGGCCACCGCGAAGACGCGGCGGAAGGGGAAGACCGTGCCGTGTTCCGTGGCCGGATACGCCGTGCGGAGCAGGTCGCGGTAGTCGGCGAGGAAGGCGTCGGTCGCCGCCGGGTCGTCCGCCAGGGCCGTGAGGACCGGCCGCAGACCCGTCCCCTTGACCCAGTCGAGGACGGGGTCGTCGCCCGGCAGGAGATGCTGGTACGTGGTCTCCCAGGCGTCGACCTCGCAGCCGAGTCCCGCGAGCCGCTCCAGGTACGCCCCGGGGGACAGCACCGCGTCGGCGTGCCGCAGCCGCCCGCCGAGCCGGTCCCGCCACCGCGGCGACTCACTGAGCTCCCGCATCAGGACGTGGCTGGGGGCGTCGAAGTTGCCGGGCACCTGGAAGGCGAACGTACCGCCCGGGGTGAGCGCGTCGATCCAGGCAGGGAAGGACTCCGGATGGCCGGGGACCCACTGGAGGGTCGCGTTGGAGAAGATCAGGTCGTACGAGCCCGGGGCGGGGGCCCAGTCCGTGGCGTCGGCGGGGGCGAAGCCGAGGCGCCCGCCCTCGCGCGTCGGCCCCGCGAACCGCTCGGCCTCGGCGAGCATCTGCGGGGAGTTGTCGTAACCGGTGATGTGCGCGGCGGGCCACCGCTCGGCGAGGAGGCGCGTGACGTTGCCGGGGCCGCAGCCGAGGTCGGCGATGCGCGGGGGCCTGCCGGGCGCCTCGGGCAGCTCGGGCACGCGGGCCAGGAGGTCCACGAAGGGCCGGGCCCGGTGGTCGGAGTGGCGCAGATACTGGGTCGGATCCCAGGTGGCGGCGGTGGACACGGGGGCCTCCTCGGCGTGCGGGGCTTGGTCTGCCGCCATACTCGACCCAGAAGTATCTTGACGTCAAGAGACTTCACGTCGACAGACCCCCTACACTGATCGTCATGGAGGACGAGGTCGATCGGCTGGTCGCGGCGTGGCGCAGGGAGCGCCCGGACCTCGACGTGGAGCCGCTTGAGGTGCTCAGCCGCGTGAGCAGGCTCGCGCGGCACCTGGACCGCGCCCGCAGACTCGCGTTCTCCGAGCACAGCCTGGAGCCGTGGGAGTTCGACGTACTGACGTCACTGCGCCGCGCGGGCGCCCCCTATCAGCTCTCCCCCGGCCAGCTCCTCACGCAGACCCTCGTGACGTCCGGCACGATGACCAACCGCATCGACCGCCTGGCGAAGAAGGGCCTCGTCGAGCGCCTGCCCGACCCGAGCGACCGGCGCGGGGTGCTCGTGCGGCTCACCACCGAGGGCCAGGACCGCGCCGACCAGGCCCTGGCGGGCCTCCTGGAGCAGGAGCGGGCGATCCTCGCCGAGCTGTCACGCGCCCAGCGCGGCGAACTGGCCGCGCTGCTACGCCAGTTGACCGCCCCGTTCGACAACATCCCCGGCTAGGTCGACCGGTCCCACGCCCGCACGCCTGGCCAGCGCGACCGCCGCCAGTGTGGAGTGCACGCCCAGCTTTCCCAGCACGTTCTGCATGTGCGTACGCACGGTGTGCGGGGAGAGGAAGAGGCGCTCGGCGACCGCCTTCCTGCCCAGGCCCGCGACCATGCAGCGCAGCACCTCGCGCTCGCGGGGGGTCAGCGACTCCACGAGGCGCTCGGACTCGGTGCGGTGCTTGCGGGCCGCGGTCAGCTCCCGCAGGACGCCGGTGAGCAGGGCGGGCGGCAGGTGCGTCTCGTCGCGCAGCACGCCTCGTATGACGCTGAGCAGGCGCGACAGGGAGCAGTCCTTGGCCACCCAGCCGGACGCGCCCGCCTGGAGCGCGAGGGCCGCGCGGCGCGGGTCGTCCTTCTCGGCGAGCACGACGGTGCGCACGGCGGGCTGTCCTGAGCGGACGCCCGCGACCAGGGAGATGCCGTCGACGAGACCGTCGGCGTTGCCCTCCTGGACCGGGACGGCGGGGCGGATGCCCTGCAGGGCGCTCGCGGTGGCGCCGAGGTCGGCGTCGACGAGCAGCACGTCGTATCTGCGGCCTTCGGTGACCGCCCGCTCCAGGCAGCGCAGCGCGGCGGGGCCGCTGCCGGCCGCTGACACGTCGACATCCGGTTCGGCCGCGAGCGCGGCGGCCAGTGACTCGGCGAAGATGCGGTGGTCGTCGACGACCAGTACTCGAATGCGAACCACAGAAACCCCCTTCCCCACGCTCCCGGCAGGAGCTGGGGATCCCATCGGGAACGGCCGGTACGGGTACGACGCCGGGGCCGGGGGTCGCCACGGTCGCTCGGCCGCCGCCGCGCGATGAGTGCTCTCCCCCGGGCCGGGCGTCGTACCCGACTGTCTCGCCCCCTGATCAGCGCCGGCCCCCACCGGCACTGTTCTTCAGAGTAGGGCCGCACGCCAGGAGGGGAAGGTGATTTGCAGAACTGATAGGCCGACGCGTTTATGGTGGGCCGCATGTTTCGTATGGAGACAGGAGTCGACAAGGAACGGCTGGTGGCGCTCCAGGCGCGGCTCGGCGAGGCGAACACGGCGTCGTCCCCGGAGCTGCGCGCCCTGCGCGGCACGGTCGACGACCAGGAAGTGCCGTTGGCGGTCTGGGTGTTGGACACGTCGGGCGCCCTGGCGGGCGGGCTCGCCGCGCACACCTGGGGCCGCTGGCTCCATGTGAACCACCTCTGGGTCGACGGCCACCACCGCGGCGCGGGCCTGGGCGCCCGCCTCCTCGCCGAAGCGGAACGCATAGCCCACGAGGAGCGCGCCTGCGTCAACTCCCGCGTGGAGACCTGGGACTTCCAGGCCCCGGGCTTCTACCGCAGCCACGGCTACGAGTTGGTGAGCGTGATCCCCGACTACCCGGAGGGAGTAAAGGAGTTCACCCTGACCAAGCGATTGCGCCCTCCGTCCTGAGCGGACCCCGCCCCTCACTCACCGGCCATCCCCACCGGCCGCGCTCACCTCGGCCCATACGGTCACCCCGTCGGATGCCCGGTACCACCCCCACCGGCCGGCGAGCGCGGAGACGATCAACAGACCCCGCCCTGACTCGGCCTCGCCCCCGGCCGGTGGCCCCGGAAGGCCTGTCCGTGCCCCCTGCACGAGGCCGCGCCCCTCGTCCGTGACGCTGAGAGTCAGCACCCGGTCGGTCAACGCCAAGGTGACAGTGACCGTCTCCCCACCGCCGTGCACCAGAGCATTGGTGACGAGTTCGCTGGTGATGACCTCCAGGGTCTCCACCGGGCCCTGCGGCAGCTCCCAGGCGCGGGCCGTACTCCGTACGAATCGGCGAGCGGCCGGAGCCGAGGCGGGCTCCGCGCCGGGGAACCTACGTACGGACAGGCTCTCCGGAGCGGTGCGAAGTGCGGCGCCCCCCAAGGCCGGGGCCGGCCCGGAGCGTCCGGCCTGACGCTCCGCGATGAGCAGCGTGTCACCCAGGGCGCTTGCCAGTTGAGACGCCAGGGGCCCCATGTCACACCGCGTCGCACCGGCCGCCCCCTCCAGAGCCTGCCGGGCGCGCCCCAACAGCCGCCGCGCAAGCTCGAGTTGGAGAAGCTCCAGCCCGACCGTGCACCGCTCCGCCGTGCCGCCACCGATGACCCCGTCGAAAGCACCGCCCATCACGCCACCTCCAGCGCGCGATGGATGTCGCGGACGTCGAGGTCGACGCCGTATGTGGCACACCAGAGGGTGTCGCGCCGAAGCCGCTGAAGCCGCGAGCTCTCCTCGTCCTCCCACGCCGTCAAGTACGGGCGGACCAGACGCGAGGCGCTGCCGTCGAGGGGTTCGTACCACCGGCGTACGGTCGCGGCCACGGGGGGACGGGGCCAGCCTGTCGGGGGCAGTCGGGGCACGGCTCTCGGAGCTCGGCGGGCCGGAGCCCCGGCGCGGTGACGTCCGCGCGGCGGGCGGAAGGCTTTTGCGCACCTGGTCAGCAGCTTGAGTACCCCTCTTCGGATGACGGATCCGTCGAACGAGGGGGCGAGTGGACACCGATGGGTGCGGGGCGAAACGTGAAGGGCCATGCCTTCTCCTGAAAAGGACTGCCGGAAGGAACACGGGAAGCCTTCCATGGGAATCCCATGACAGGAGATCCTTCGCAACGAGTTCACCGATGTGGGTGACGGCCGTGCCGCATGGTGTCTCCGGGCACCTCACGGGTCATAAATTCGCCTCGTTGCTACGCGCTGCCGGTTGACGACCAACAAGAGGGTGAAGACGTGACCGCCATACACACAGGTCCGGCAGGCCGGATGCAGATCGCGCGCGGTTTGATCGCACTACGGGAACGCTGCGGAGTGACTCAGGCGCAGATCGCGCAGCGTGCCGGTGTCAGTACCACGACGGTGAGCCGTTACGAGATGTGGCAGGACCGAGCCCGCATCCGGTGGGCCACCGTCAAAGCCCTGGCCGATGCGTGTGAGGCCACCGTCGCAGAACGGGAGGCCCTCGTCCGCATCGCCAAGTCGCAGTCCGACGGGTGGTGGGTCGGCAACAGTGCGGTGCCCGAGTGGATGGACCCGCTCGTGTCCTTCGAACACGAGGCGGCTTATGAGCATGTGTACGCCAACACGGTGATCCCCGGCCTGTTGCAGACAAGGGAGTATGCGCTCGCCATCCATCAAGCGCGCGAAGTCCGCAGCGACAACGAGGCCATCGAGCGGATGGTGGACGCCCGTATTGCGCGCCAGGGGATTCTTCGGCGAGACCCTTCACTGCATCTGTGGGTGATCCTGGATGAGGCAGTCCTTCGCAGAACCGTGGGCGACGCGAAGGTCATGGCACGACAGTTCAGGCATCTGCAAGAGGCGGCCGAGAGCCCCGACGTAGACATCCAGGTGCTGCCGTTCAGCGCTGGTGCCCATGCGGCGGGAGCCGGACACTTCGTGATCCTCGGTCGCGACGACGACCGGCAGCCACTCAACTCCATGGCCGTCGTCTACATCGAGATGCGCCGCCGCGGGCTGTATCTCGACGACCCCGGAGACGTCGGCGCCTATAAATTGACGTTCGACTACCTTCGTTCACAGGCAGCAGATACGACAACATCGTCTCGGCTCATCGCAGAAGCCCGACAGGAGCAGTCCCCATGACTGAAGCGTCAGCCCTCGCCACGGGTGCGGGAACCACCACGTGGATCAAGAGCAGTTACAGCGGCGGAGAAGGCAACGAATGCGTCGAGATCATCCGTGTCGATTCAAGGGTGGGCATACGCGACTCCAAGGATCTCCAACGAAATGGGTTGACCCTGTCGACCACGGCTTTCGCCGCATTCGTGAACGGTGTGAAAGCGGCGGAGTGACTACCCCGCTCCTCGCTATCAGCTTTGCCCTGCTACCCCCAGCAGACTGGAGCTCACCCGATGAACGAAGCACCGATTGCCGCGCAGATCGCGTCAGCGAACTGGCGCAGGAGCAGTTACAGCGCGGCGAACAACGAATGCGTAGAGGTCGCTCACGTCCAGTCGTGGGCCCTGCTACGTGACTCCAAAGACCGTGACCGAACCGGTCTGACCACATCGGCCGCAGCCTTCACCACCTTCGTCGACAGCGTGAAGGCCGCAGACTGACCCCGAGGTGTCCCCCCCGCTCCCATGGGTGCGGGTAGCGTTCTGGATGCGACGTCAGAACGGAGCCCATCATGGCGCACGACGCTGAAAACGGCCCGCCGCCCCGCACGTTCGGTCAACGGATACAGCAAGCACGCGAGCGTAGGGGACTGACCCGGCCGGTGCTGGCCGGTCTCGTCGGTCGAAGCACGGAGTGGGTGAAGTCGATCGAGACCGGTAGGCGGGGCATGCCGCGTTATCCGCTCCTGCTGCGGCTGGCGGAAGCGCTGGGTACCGATGACCTCTCCTCCCTCACAGGAGACGAACGGGTGACGCTCGCCGCCTACACCAAAGCCGCGCACCCGAAGTTGGTCCGGGTGAAGGACGCCTTGATCTCGTACGAACTGACACGTGATCAGGAGCCGGTGTCCGCGCCGGTGCTGGCCGACAGGGTGCGGGAAGCCTGGCGGTCCTGGCACGGATTCGGTGAGCACCGCTCGCGGGTCGCGGAACTCCTGCCCGGGCTCCTTGCGGATCTCCAGTACGGAGCACGCGTACACGAAGACTCCGAGCGGCGGCGCACCCTGGTCTGCCTGGCGCAGGCCTACCACCTGGCGCAGCTCTACCTGAGCTTCCAGCCTGCCCCCGAGCTGATCATGCTGGCCGGTGACCGGTCGATGACGGCAGCTCAGGACGCCGACAGCCCGCGCGCGATCGCGGCTGCGGCCTGGTACCTGAACCACGTCTTCCGTGACGCCGGCGAGGCCCACGAGGCCCGCGTCGATCTGGCGATGCGCGCGGCCGGTCTTCTACACCCTGATCGAGGCCCCGAGGACATCGCGCTCTCCGGGCTTCTGCATCTGGCGGCGGCCCTGTCGTACGCGAAGGTGGGGTCCAAGGGATCCGCCGAGCACCATTTCGACAAGGCCAATGAAGCGGCGCGTCGTCTCCCCGGATATGTACATCCGTGGCTGATGTTCGGGCAGGGCATGGTCGACGCCTACGCGATCACCATGAACACCGACCTCGTGCGGGTCGGTGCGGCGGTCGACGCGGCGACCCACGTCGACCTCGCCACCATGCCGTCGGCCACCCGCCGCAGCTTCCACATCATCGAGACCGCACGCGCACTGCACCTGAAGGGCGAGGTGCTGTCCGTCCTGCACCTCGTGGGCAAGGCGTACGAGGCGAGTCCGGAGACCGCGCGATTCAACTTCTTCGCCAGGAGCACCGCGCTGGAGTTGTCTCAGGACGACAGTGCGCTGGTCCGCGAGGACGCTCGCGGGCTCGCGCGACGACTGGGGGTCGCCGCTTAGGGGTACAGGCCGCACCCCTGCGGACGGGGGTACAGCCTGTACCTGACCCCACCTCCGCCTGCCCCTACGGTCGGTGAGACGCACCCGACACGAGGTTTGGCGATGACACGCATGGCCGCAACGCGCCCCCACACCACGCACCCCGGATACAACGTGACGTCCGCTACGCGCGGGCCCTCGGTCCGCATCATCGTCCGGCGTGCCTCCCCGGTACGGGTCTACCTGGCAGTGGTCGACCTCGACCCCGGCCGGACTCCTGAACCACGCCCCCGGAGGCTGGACGCGGTGGACGGCCGCGGGCTGCTACTGGTGGACGAGCTCGCCGACCGGTGGGGCTACGACCTGTTGGGCACCGGCCCGCGCGCCTGGGGCAAACGCGTCTGGGTCGACCTGAAGGCGAGCGACGGATGAACGAGCCCCTGCCCTCCGTGGGCGACGAAGTCCGGGACGGACCGCACCGCGCCATCGTCACCGACGTCCGGAAGGGCGTCGTCTGGCTGCGCCCCGCACGCGGAGGCATGGAGTGGCCGGTCGACGACCCGAAGCACCTGACGGTGACCCGCACCCGGGCTGAGGTGATCGCAGCAGGTGACCTGTGAGCGCCCGTCGACCATAGGACCACGCCCCACACCGCGTCGTCCTGCTCGCCGAGTGGCCCGGTCACGCCGCCAGCCACAGGGCGGCGGCCACCGGGGCCGCGTACACCAGGGGGAACGGGATGTGGGCGTACCAGCGGGCGCGGACCACGAAGACGACCGCGCCCGTGAAGTACAGGACCAGCGCGATGCCGGCGGCCGCCCCTACGTACGGGATGAACAGGCCCGCCACCAGGCCCGCCGCGCCCGCGGCCTTGGCGGTGCCGAGCCAGGGGAGCCAGGACATCGGGATGCCGTAGTCGGCCATGGGCTCGACGACCCACTTCGCGCGCTGGAAGACCGAGACGGCCGAGAAGCCGACCATCGCGGCGGCCAGGAGGGTGACGATGATGTGAGCGGTGGACATCTGGGGCTCCTTCTCGGGCGGGCGGCGCCGGTCGCGTGGTGTCACGCCCCGGCAGACGGTCCTTGGTGGCCGTTCACTGCCATGACGGACCCCGCCGGGACTTTGTGACCGCCCGAGGGAGAAAAGTTTTCCGGACCTCTCAGAAACCTCTCAGAGCTCCCTGCGCGCCCCCGCCGACGCCACCGCGGGGAAGATCCGGGGCGCCGTGAAGCCCGCCGTCACGAAGGCGTCCAGGACGGACTTCGTGACCGCTTCCGCGTCCTGCGACTCCACCAGGACGATCGCGGAGCCGCCGAAGCCGCCGCCCGTCATGCGGGCCCCGAGCGCGCCCGCGGCGTTGGCCGTGCTCACCACCAGGTCCAGCTCCGGGCAGGAGATCCGCAGGTCGTCGCGGAGCGAGGCGTGGCCCTCGGTCAGGACGGGGCCGATGGCGCGGACGTCACCGGCGTCCAGCAGGCCGATGACCCGCTCCACGCGGTGGTCGTCGGAGACGATGTGGCGGACGTAGCGGCGGATCCTGTCGTCCGCGAGCTTCGACAGAGCCGCCGGGAGATCCTCGTACGGCACGTCGCGCAGGTGGCTGACGCCGAGGATGCGGGCGCCCTCCTCGCAGCCCGCGCGGCGCTCGGCGTAGGCGCCGTCGCCGAGGGCGTGCTTGACGCGGGTGTCGACCACCAGGAGCCGCATGCCCTGGGCCGCCAGGTCGAAGGGGACCTGGCGTATGGACAGGTCGCGGCAGTCCAGGTGCAGGGCGTGGCCGTCGGTGCAGCACGCGGACGCCATCTGGTCCATGACGCCGCAGGGCACGCCGACGAAGGCGTTCTCGGCGCGCTGGGCCAGGACCGCGAGTTCGGGTTCGGTGAGGCCGAGCCCGAACAGGTCGTTCAGGGCGTACGCGGTGACGACCTCAAGGGCGGCCGATGAGGAGAGGCCCGCGCCCGTGGGGACCGTCGAGGCGAGGTGCAGGTCGGCGCCGGACACCTGGTGACCGGCTTCCCGCAGCGCCCACACGACCCCCGCGGGATACGCCGCCCAGCCGCCGTCCGACAGCGGCGTCAGCTCGTCGGCACGCAGTTCCACCAGCGGGACGTCGACGTCCGCGGAGTGCAGCCGCAGGACGCCGTCGTCGCGCCGGGCGACGGCGGCGACCGCGGTGTGCGGGAGGGCGAGCGGCATCACGAAGCCCTCGTTGAAGTCCGTGTACTCGCCGATGAGGTTGACGCGGCCGGGGGCCGACCAGACCCCGTCCGGCGCGCGGCCGTACAACGCCTCGAACTGCGCGGCGACTTCGGATGCCGTACCCATGAGAACTACCCCTTTCGCTGGGCGAAGGCCCAGGCGTCGGCGACGATGCCCGCGAGGTCCGCGCGGGACGGTTGCCAGCCGAGCTTCTCGCGCGCGGTGGCTGCGGAGGCGACCAGGACCGCCGGGTCGCCGTCGCGACGCGGGGCCGTCACCTCGGGGATGGGGTGCCCGGTGACCTGGCGGACGGTCTCGATGACCTGGCGCACGGAGAAGCCGTTGCCGTTGCCGAGGTTGCAGATCAGGTGCTCGCCGGGGGTGGCCGCGCCGACGGCGAGGAGGTGGGCCTCGGCGAGGTCGGCGACGTGGATGTAGTCGCGTACGCAGGTGCCGTCGTCGGTGGGGTAGTCGTCGCCGAAGACGTTGATGGCCTCGCGCCTGCCCTGCGCGACCTGGAGGACGAGCGGGATGAGGTGCGACTCGGGGTCGTGGCGCTCGCCGCAGGAGCCGTACGCGCCCGCGACGTTGAAGTACCGCAGCGAGACGGCGGCCAGGCCGTGGGCGGTGGCCTCACCGGTGATCATGTGGTCGACGGCGAGCTTCGAGGCGCCGTAGGGCGAGGTGGGCGCGGTCGGGTCGGTCTCCGTGATGGGGGTGCTGACCGGCTCGCCGTACGTGGCGGCCGTCGAGGAGAAGACGAGTTTACGCACGTCGGCGTCGCGCATCGCGGCGAGCAGCGCCAGGGTGCCGCCGACGTTGTTGTCCCAGTACTTCTCGGGCTTGGCGACGGACTCGCCGACCTGCGAGAACGCGGCGAAGTGCAGGACGGCGTCGTACGAGGAGTCCAGCCACTTGGCGGCATCGCGGATGTCGCCCTCGATGAACGCGGCGCCCGCGGGGACGCCCTCGCGGAAGCCGGTGGAGAGGTTGTCGAGGACGGTCACCTCGTGCCCGGCCTCGATCAGGTGCTGTGCCACCACGCTCCCGACATAGCCCGCGCCGCCGGTGACCAGGTACTTACCGCTCATGAACTCGCTACCTCTCGCAGTCGCTCGGCCGCGGCTTCCGGCGGCACGTCGTTGATGAACACGCTCATACCGGATTCGGAACCCGCGAGGAACTTCAGCTTGCCCGAAGTGCGGCGGATCGTGAAAAGTTCGAGGTGGAGGGCGAAGTCGTCCCGATTGATCCCGTCATGTCCCTCCAGCGCGCCGAAGGGTGCCTGGTGCCAGGCGGCGATGTAGGGCGTGCGGGACTTCCCCGATCCGCCGGGGGTCTTCCCCGACTCGTCGTCGAAGATCCGGTCGAAGCGCCTCAAGAGTTCCAGATAGATCTGTGGGAACTCTGTGCGCGCGGCCTCGTCCAGCGCGAGCAGGTCGGGCACGCGGCGCTTGGGGTAGAGGTGCACCTCGTAGGGCCAGTGCGCGGCGTACGGGACGAAGGCGACCCAGTGCTCGCCCTCCAGGACGACGCGTTCGCCGGCGCGCTCGTCGGCGAGGACGTCGTCGAAGAGGTTGCGGCCGCCGGTCCCCGTCTTGTGCGCGGCCAGCGAGCGGAGCATCAGGTCGGTGCGGGGCGTGACGAACGGATAGGCGTAGATCTGGCCGTGCGGGTGGCCGAGGGTCACGCCGATCTCGGCGCCGCGGTTCTCGAAGCAGAAGACCTGCTCGACGGAGGGCAGGTGGGACAGCTCGGCGGTGCGGTCGGTCCAGGCCTCGAGGACGAGTCCGGCCTGCTCGGGGGTGAGGTCGGCGAAGGACGCGTCGTGGTCGGAGGTGAAGCAGACCACCTCGCAGCGGCCGGCGTCGCCCGCGAGCGAGGGGAAGCGGTTCTCGAAGACGACGACGTCGTACGAGGAGTCGGGGATCTCGCTGAGCCGGTCCCCCGAGGAGGGGCACAGGGGGCACTCGTCGGCCGGCGGGTGGTAGGTGCGGCCCTGGCGGTGGGACGCGATGGCCACCGCGTCGCCGAGGAGGCGGTCCTCGCGGATCTCCGACGTCGTCGAGACGGGCCCGAGCGGGCGGTCGTCGACGGCCTCGCGGACCGCGTCGTCGCGCTGGTCGTAGTAGATGAGCTCACGACCGTCGGCGAGACGGGTCGAGGTCTTCTTCACGTCAGGGGCTCCTCACCACCTACCCAACAGAACCAAACATAACTAACCACAAGCCAACAGTGCCGTCAATGGCCGAGATCTCGTCAGGCACTTTCCGCCGATCCGCCGCCGATCCGCCGTCGATCGGGAGTCGGCCCGGAGAGCTCGATCACAATCAAACAAAGAACACCAACAGAACTGTTCAGTTATCGAAGGTATAGGCGTAGGTTCCGGTCTGATCCGTTCGCGCAACGAAGCGAGTTCACGCATGCAGTCCCCCACACAAACCCTGGCCGAGGGGCTTCGGCTGCCCACCAACGGCCTCGACTACGCGATCCTGGCGATCTACTTCGCCGTGGTGCTCGGCATCGGCTTCGCCGCCCGGCGCTCCGTCAAGACCAGCCTCGACTTCTTCCTCTCCGGCCGCTCACTGCCCGCGTGGGTCACCGGCCTCGCCTTCGTCGCCGCGAACCTCGGCGCCACCGAGATCCTCGGCATGGCCGCCACCGGAGCGCAGTACGGTGTCGCGGTCGTCCACTGGTACTGGATCGGCGCCATCCCGGCCATGGTCTTCCTCGGCCTGGTCATGATGCCGTTCTACTACCGCAGCAAGGTCCGGTCGGTGCCGGAGTTCCTGCTCCAGCGCTTCGACAAGTCGGCGCACCTGCTCAGCTCCGCCCTCTTCGCCTTCGCGGCGATCCTGATCGCGGGCGTGAACCTCTACGCCCTCTCGATCGTCGTCGAGGCGCTGCTCGGCTGGCCGCAGTGGGTCTCGATCGTCGTCGCGGGTGCCTTCGTGCTCGCGTACATCACCATCGGCGGCCTCTCCTCGGCGATCTACAACGAGGTCCTCCAGTTCTTCGTGATCCTCGCGGCGCTCATCCCGATCTGCGTCATCGGCCTGAAGAAGGTCGGCGGCTGGGACGGTCTGACCGGCTCCATAGAGAAGCAGCACGGCGAGAACTTCATGACCGCCTGGGGCGGCACCGGCATCGGCGACGCCAACCCGCTCGGCGCCAACTGGCTGACGATCATCCTCGGCCTCGGCTTCGTGCTCTCCTTCGGCTACTGGACGACCAACTTCGCCGAGGTGCAGCGCGCGCTCTCCGCGAAGAACCTCAGCGCCGCCAAGCGCACCCCGCTGATCGCGGCCTTCCCGAAGATCTTCATCGTCTTCCTGGTGATGATCCCGGGCCTCGTCGCCGCGGTCCTGGTCCCGAAGATCGGCACGCCGGGCTCCGACCTGACCTACAACGACGCGATCCCGTACCTGATGCAGGAGCTGCTCCCCAACGGCGTCCTCGGCATCGCGGTCACCGGTCTGCTCGCCGCGTTCATGGCGGGCATGGCGGCCAACGTCTCCTCCTTCAACACCGTCTTCACGTACGACATCTGGGCGAAGTACGTGGTCAGGGACCGGGAGGACGGCTACTACCTGAAGTTCGGCCGGCTCATCACCGCGATCGGTGTGCTCGCCTCGATCGGCACCGCCTTCATCGCGTCGTCGTTCTCGAACATCATGAGTTACCTCCAGACGCTGTTCTCCTTCTTCAACGTCCCGATGTTCGTGGTCTTCATCATCGGCATGTTCTGGAAGCGCGCCTCGATGAAATCCGGCGTGTGGGGCCTGGTCGCGGGCACCGGCGCCGCGATGGCCAACTACTTCTGGATCTACAAGCAGGGCGTCATCGACATCCCGAGCGACCAGGGCGCGAACTTCGTCTCGGCGATCGTCGGCTTCGTCGCCGGTGCCGTCGTGATGATCGCCGTCACGCTCTTCACCGCACCCAAGCCGGAGGCCGAACTCGCCGGTCTGGTCTACGGAACGGCCTCGCCCGGCCTCGACGACGACGGGGTCGAGGAGGGTGACGACGCCTGGTACCGCAAGCCGGCCCTGCTCGGCTGGGGCGCCGTCGTACTCGCCGCGCTCTGCTACCTGCCGTACTCGCTCTAGCCCCGATCGGAGGACCGACCACCATGTCCGAACTGCACAAAGAAGTCTCCGAGCTGGAGCGCAAGTCCGCGACAGCCGCCCGTCTCTTCGACATCCGGCGCATCATCGGCGGCCTGTTCGTCGTCTACGGGATCATCGTGACGATCGCCGGCATCACCGCGTCCGACGCCGACCTGCGCAAGGCCGAGGACATCAACATCAACCTGTGGACCGGCCTCGGCATGCTCGCCCTCGGCCTGTTCTTCCTGGGCTGGCTGTGGCTGCGCCCGACGGTCGCCGCGCCCGCTCCGGAGTCCACGGACGACTGACGGCCCACGGCGGGGCCCGGGTTCACCGCGGTGACTCGGGCCCCGCCGGCATGTCGGGACCCTCGTCCGCGTACGCCGACGCGGGACGCTCGGCACGGTCCAGGAGCCCGGTGCGCGCGGCGAGCGCGGCGGCCTCCAGACGGGAGCCGACGCCGAGCTTCATCAGGACCCGCTGCACATGCGTGCGCGCCGTGCTGGGCGCTATCCCCATCCCGGCCGCGATGAGACGGGTGTCCTCGCCGTCCGCGACCCGCACCAGGACCTCCACCTCGCGGGGCGTCAGCATCTGGAGCAGCCGCTGGCCCTCGTCGTCCGGCTGCGCCACCGGATTCAGCAGCTCACTGAAGGCACCTTGCAGCAACTGGGGCGCGACGGCGGCTTCTCCGGCGCGCGCCTTCATGATGGCGCGCTCCACTCCTTCGATGCGCTCGTCATGGCGTACGTATCCGGAGGCGCCCGAGGCGAACGCCGCCGCGATCCCGCGCGGACTCGGCACCGGGCCGAGGACCACCACCGCCACCTGCGGGCGCTCCCGCTTGATCCGCACCACCGGGTCGAACATGCCCGGTTCCGCGGGCGTGGCCGTGCCGAGCAGGCAGACCTCCGGCGCACGGCTGATCACCAGGTCGGCCGCCCCCGCGGCGGGTGCGGCCGCGGCGAGCACCCGGTGCCCGCGCAGCTTCAGCGCCGAGGCGAGCGCCTCGGCGAGCAGTCGGTGATCGTCGACCACCATGAGCCGCACACCCACAGCAACCCCCCAACTCCCCCACTGATCCCCTGATCCACCGGCCGCCTCGATCTGCCGCTTCCCGTGGACCGCGGGCCCCCCGGCCCTCCATTCCCCCGGAAGCTACACGCTTGTTCGACGTTGCGCGCCCCCTACCCGCCATAAGCGGCCCGGAATGCCTGAATCCCTGCCATGCGGGGGCGGACGGGGGCGCGAGGTGGTACTGCAACGGCAGACGGCAGCGGCCGCCCCCTCGTTCCGCGAGGGAGCGGCCGCTGCCGCATGGGGATCTCGACCGGTTACTCGGTGACGAAGCCGAGCGCCACGTAGTCCTTGTCGTCCTTGTCGAAGGGCCGGCTCAGGAGCTTCTTGCCCATGAACAGGTGCCCGTCGGCGTAGAGGAGCTCGTTCGACTTCGGGACCATGCCGCTGATCGCGTCGGTGACCGCCTCCGAGGAGGGGGTCTCCAGGAGCTTGGTCTCCTTCATCGTCTTGCCGTCGAGCGAGACGACCTGGGCACCCTGCTGGTAGCCGTGGGCCTTGTACGCGATGACGTTGCCGCCGTCCATGCGGATCGGGAAGATCTCGCCGTTCTCGCCCGCGACGGCGCGGTCACTGGTCGACTTGCCGGTGGCCAGCGAGAAGGAGACGATCTCGTTGGTCCGGTTGTAGCTCTCGCCGCTGCCGTCGTGCTGCTGGGTCGGCACGTACAGCCGGTCGTTGCCGACCGCGATCGCCCGGCAGTCGTTGACCATGTTGACGCTGCAGTCGTGGTCGTACTTGCCCTCCTCCAGCGCGATCTTGGCGCGGAGCTTGCCGTTGCTGCCGATCGAGAAGACGTCCGTCACGCCGGTCGCCGTGATCTCGGTGGTGTCCTGGCCGAAGACGACCGGGTTCGTCGAGATGATCTTGGCGTTGTCGATGCCGTCGGCGAGCGGGTAGGTCCACTTGTCGTCGCCGGTCTTGGGGTCGAGGAGCTGGACCTTCAGCTTGTAGTCCCCGTAGCTGCCGCACCTGCGGACGGCCACCAGCTGGTCACCGCCGGCGTAGCCGACGTCCTGGCACTTGCCGACCTTCGGCTTCCACAGCGACTTGCCGGTCACGTCCCAGGCGGCGCCGCCGCTGGAGACACCCGCACCGGCGGCGATCGTGGTGCCGGAGATGGTGACTTCCTTGAACGTGGCCTGCACGCCGTTGGTCTCGACGCTCTCGGTCCACAGCTTCTTGCCGGACTTCAGGTCGACCGCGGAGACCTTGGAGCACGGCTCGTAGTCGCCCTTCTTGCCCCGCTTGGTCTCCTCGGTGACGATGGCCGCGATGCCGTCGTCGGTGACCTCCCGCGACATCGCGCACGTCATGCCGGGGAGCGGGATCGACCACTTCTCCTTGCCGGTGTCCGGGTCGTAGCCGTTCAGCTCGTTGACACCGGCCTTGGCGTACACGTCCTCGGTCAGCGCCGAGCCCGCGGCGGTCCAGATCTGGTCCTTGGGGACCTCCGGCTGCGGGAGCTGCATGAGCACCTTGGCCGAGGGGTCGCCCGGGGCCTTCTCCTTGGCCGGGCCCTGCTCGGGCGCGGCGCTGCCGCCCTTGCCGCCCTTGCCGCCCTTGCCGCTCTTCTCGCCGGAGCCCTGGGAGGTGTTCTTGGAGTCGTCGTCCTTGGACGAGGCGTAGAAGACGCCGCCGCCCACGATCAGCGCGATCACGACGACCGCCGCGATGATGATCGACGTCTGGCCGCCGAACTTCCTGCCGCCACCGGAACCGGAGCCGCCGGGCTGCGGCTGCATCGGCATGGTCGGCGGCTGCTGGTAGCCCTGCTGGTACTGCTGCTGGTAGCCCTGCTGGTACTGCGGCTGGGCCGGCTGCGTCGGATAGCCGTAGCCCTGGGGCTGCTGCGGGGCCTGAGGCTGCTGCGGGGCCTGGGGCGCCTGCGGGTAGCCGTAGTTCGGCTGGCCCGCCGGGGGCGGCGGCGACTGCGGCGGCTGGCCGGGAGGCGCCGGAGGCTGCGCGGGCGGGGGCGTCTGCGGGGCGCCGGGTGCCTGCGGGTAGCCGTAGGACGGCTCCGGGGCCTGGCCGAAGCCTCCGGGCGGAGGGTTCTGCGGGGCGCCGAAACCACCGGCCGGCGGTTCCTGGGGCGCGCCGAAGCCGCCCTGCGGGGGCTCGTTCGGCGGCTGCTGCGGAGGCTGTGGCGGCTGGGTCATGACGTCGTCTATTCCTTGGGAACGCTTGAGGAGCTCGGGAGGCGCTTGGGGGACGCCCGGGATCGAGAGGGTGTACTACGCGTGGGGCGGGGTCACTTGCCGTAGGCCAGCATCAGCTTGGCCTGGCCCGTGGTGCCCGTGATGCTGGTGGTGGAGATGTAGAAACGCCCGTCCACGTAGTCGACCGCCTTCGAGTAGAAGCCGCTCTCGATCTTCGAAGTGCCCTTCGGGTGCTGGAGAAGGGTCTTCGGCGTGTGCGAACCGGACGTCGCGATGGAGACCACCCGGCCGCCGGAGTCGTAGGACGGGGTGACGTAGGAGATCAGCTCACCGTCCTCGACCTTCAGCGGGAGCATCGTTTCCGCCAGCGGCGACTTGACGCGCCAGGCCTCCTTGCCGGTGGACAGGCCGAACGCCACCACCTCGTTGGCGCCGCTCTTGGCGTCGGTCGGCAGGTAGAGGTACTTGTCGTCCGTCGCCACGCCCAGGCACCCGGCGAGTTCACGGCTGAGGATGGAGGAGTCGCACTCGGGCGCGAAGCCGTCCTTGGTGATGAGCTCGGAGCGGGTCTCGTCGCTGTTCGGCTTCAGTACCGAGACGTTCCACTTCTTCGTGTCCTCGTTCTCGAGGTACACCACCGTCGGACTGACCGAGTACAGCTTCTTGACGCGCCAGCCCTTGGGGAACTTCTTGGTCCACAGGGCCCTGCCGGTCTCCGGGTCGAGCTGCTGCATCTCGTCGTGCTCGGTGGGCGTGCTCGACCCGCAGGACAGCGCCCGCACGAGCTTCTTGCCCTCGCCCGCGAACCCGTTGGGGAAGCAGGTGCCCTCGTCCTTCTTCTTCGAGACGTAGAGCTTCTTGCCGTCGCTCATCCGCAGGGCGGTGCCGGACTGGTCGCGGCCGACCATGAGCACGTCGCCGACGAGGGTGAGGGTGCTCTGCGACGCGAAGTCGAAGGCTCCCTCCTCCTTGACCGGCTTGCCCCAGCCCTTCTTGCCCGTCTCCAGGTCGATGACCTGGAGCTGGTTGCACTTGGCGGTGCTCTTGGTGCCTTCCTTGAAGGCGACCACGATCTTGCCGTCGTCGGTGGCCGTCCGTGTCGCGGCACAGATCTTCTGCGGGAACTCGATGGCGGGCCACGCGATGTCGCCGGACTCCGCCTCGTACGCGAAGAGCTGTTTGTACGCGGCCTTGACCACCTTGTCGCCCTGGACCCACATGCCCGGGGCGTCGCCTCCGGAGCCGGGGACCTTGGGGGCCTCCTTGTACCAGAGCGCCTTGGCCTCGCCGGGCCGGCGGCCCTCGTTGAGGTCCTCCTTGCCCTCGTTGCCGTCGCCGTCGCCGGTACCGGGGTTGGCGGGGGCGGAGGCGGAGGGCTTCGGGTCCTTCTTCTTCGCCTCGGGCTTCTTCTCGCCGTCGTCACCGCCGACGACGGCGTACGTGACACCGCCCGCGACCAGCAGCGCGGCCACGGCGGCGGCGACGATCACCACGAGCTTCTTGCGTCCGCCGCCGCCGTCACCGGGGCCAGCAGGGAACTGCGGCTGCGTCGGCGGCTGCTGCTGCTGCTGCGGGTAGCCGTACTGCGGCTGGCTCCCGTACGGACCCGGCTGCTGCGGCTGGCCGTAGGGGCCGGGCTGCTGCGGCTGCCCGTAGGGCCCCGGCTGCTGGTACGGGCCCGGCTGCTGCGGCTGAGGTGGCTGGTTGTAGGGGCTCGCGGGCGGCGGAGTCTGCGGGTAGCCGTAGCCTGGCTGGGGCTGCCCCGGCTGCGGGGCGGCGGGCGGCTGCTGCGGCGGCCCGCCCGGTGGCTGCGGCACCCCTCCTTGCCGTGGATCCTGCGGAGCTCCGAAGCCGCCGGACGGCGGCTGGTTGGGCGGCTGAGTCATCAGCGCTTCCCCCTTCACTGATTTTCGGCACGCCAGAGGGTGCTCAGATCAGCCTTTCTATCACCCTGGCCCCGTACCGGACGGGGCCGGTCTCTCCCCTGTTCCCAAGGGAGGACCGGCCCGTGATGCGTCCGTTACGCGACTTCCACCAGAGCTCTACGCGTCTTCCGCGAGCTCCATCCAGCGCATCTCCAACTCTTCGCGCTCGCCGACCAGTTCACGCAATTCGGCGTCCAGTTTGGCCACCTTCTCGAAGTCCGTGGCGTTATCGGCGATTTGGGCGTGCAGCTTGCTCTCCTTGTCGGAGACCTTGTCGAGCTGCCGCTCGATCTTCTGGAGTTCCTTCTTCGCGGCGCGGGCGTCCGCGGCGGAGACGGTCTTCGCCGCGGCCGGCTGCGCGGGGGCCGCCGCCTGGCCCGACGCGGGGGCGGTTTCGGTCATCCGCTGCCGCCGCTCCAGGTACTCGTCGATACCGCGGGGCAGCATCCGCATGGTGGCGTCGCCCAGGAGCGCGTACACCTTGTCCGTCGTGCGCTCGACGAAGAACCGGTCGTGGGAGATGACGACCATGGAGCCCGGCCAGCCGTCGAGCACGTCCTCCAGCTGCGTCAGCGTCTCGATGTCGAGATCGTTGGTCGGCTCGTCGAGGAAGAGGACGTTCGGCTCGTCCATGAGGAGCCGCAGGAGCTGGAGCCTGCGCCGCTCACCGCCGGAGAGGTCACCGACCGGCGTCCACTGCTTCTCCTTGCTGAACCCGAACATCTCGCAGAGCTGGCCGGCCGTCATCTCGCGGCCCTTGCCGAGGTCGACGCGCTCGCGCACCTGCTGCACGGCTTCCAGGACGCGCAGCGTCGGCTTCAGCTCGGCGACCTCCTGCGAGAGGTAGGCCAGCTTCACCGTCCTGCCGACGGCCACCCGTCCCGCCACGGGCTGTACGTCGCCGCCGCTGCGCGCGGCATCGGCCATGGCGCGCAGCAGCGAGGTCTTGCCCGCGCCGTTCACACCGACCAGGCCGATGCGGTCGCCGGGGCCGAGCTGCCAGGTCAGGTGCTTGAGCAGCAGCTTCGGCCCGGCCTGTACGGAGACGTCCTCCAGGTCGAAGACGGTCTTGCCGAGCCGCGTCGTGGCGAACTTCATCAGCTCGCTGCGGTCGCGGGGCGGGGGCACGTCGGCGATCAGTTCGTTGGCCGCCTCGATGCGGAACTTCGGCTTGCTGGTGCGGGCCGGGGCGCCGCGGCGCAGCCAGGCCAGCTCCTTGCGCACGAGGTTCTGCCGCTTGGTCTCCTCGGTGGCCGCGATGCGCTCGCGCTCGGCGCGGGCGAAGACGTAGTCGGAGTACCCGCCCTCGTACTCGAAGACGGAACCGCGCTGCACGTCCCACATGCGGGTGCAGACCTGGTCCAGGAACCAGCGGTCGTGGGTGACGCACACGAGCGCCGAGCGGCGCGTGCGCAGGTGCCCGGCCAGCCAGGCGATGCCCTCGACGTCGAGGTGGTTGGTGGGCTCGTCGAGCACGATCAGGTCCTGCTCGGCGATGAGCAGCTTGGCGAGCGCGATGCGCCGCCGCTCGCCGCCGGAGAGCGGGCCGATGACGGTGTCGAGGCCCTGCGGGAAGCCGGCCATGTCGAGCCCGCCGAACAGACCCGTAAGGACGTCCCTGATCTTGGCGCTGCCCGCCCACTCGTGGTCGGCGAGGTCGCCGATGACCTCGTGCCGGACGGTGGCCTCGGGGTCGAGGGAGTCGTGCTGGGTCAGCACGCCGAGCCGCAGCCCGCCGTTGTGCGTGACCCGTCCGGTGTCCGCCTCCTCCAGCTTGGCGAGCATCCGGATCAGGGTGGTCTTCCCGTCGCCGTTGCGCCCCACGACCCCGATCCTGTCCCCCTCGGACACGCCGAGTGAGACGCCGTCGAGCAGGGCACGGGTGCCGTACACCTTGCTGACTGCCTCGACATTGACCAGATTGACCGCGGCCATTTCACTCCTGACTGGGGGGATCGATCGATCCTCAAGCGTAGTCGCCCGCGGAGGCGGACCGTCAGGTGCTCCAGAGTCCCGGCCCGCTCACCCTCCGTGACCCCCGCGCCCGGCCCGCTCCACGAGCAGCCAGCCCGCGAGGGCCATGGCCACCGCCGCGGGGGCCGTGACGTCGACGGCTATCAGCAGCGCCGTCCGGCCCTCCAGGAGGCCGCCGAAGCCGACCATGGACAGGCCGAGGACGCCGAAGAGGCAGAGCGTGACGCCCAGGGCCGCCGCGGGGCCCGAGGCGGAGCCGGCAGGCCGGGCGGCGCTCGGGCGCTCGAAGCGGCGGAAGAGGGCCACGAGGGCGGCCGTCAGGGCCGCGGCCGCCGCCATGCGCAGCGGGACCTGGGCCCACCAGGGCGCCGAGGCGGGCTCGGGAAGCGGCACGTCAAGGGCGAGCTGCGCCCCGTACACCGCGAGCATCGCCGTCAGGTGCCAGAGGAACGCCGTCATCGAGATGCCGTTGGCCGCGACCACACCGCGCCACACCCGCGGCCGCGCCAGCCACCGCGTCACCGGTCCGCGCAGCAGCTCCACCGCGCCGACCAGCCACAGGCCGTGGCAGAGGAGGGCGAAGGTGGGCGGTGCCATGTTCGAGACGCGCTCGCCGGGCATGCCGACCATGGAGAGGGGATACGGGCCGAGGGCGACGAGCAGGGCGGCGCCCGCGATCCCCGTACCCGCCATGACGTTCGGGTACGGCATCCGCAGCCGGCCGTCGGCCCGCAGGAAGCCGAGCTGGTGCACCGCGAGCCAGACGAAGGCGAAGTTCAGGAACTCCACGTACGGGACGCCGAACGCGAAGCGCGCCACGTCCACCGCGCCCGCGGCCGCCACGAGCGCCCCAAACGCGCCCCAGCCCCACCGCTCGTGCAGCCGCAGCAGCGGCGGCGTGAAGGCGACCATCGCCAGGTAGATGCCGATGAACCACAGCGGCTGCGCGACGAGGCGCAGCGCCACATCGAGCAGCCCGCCGCCCTGGCCGAGGAGTTGCAGGGCGAGCGCCGCAGCGCCCCACACCCCGATGAAGACCATGGTGGGCCGCAGCAGCCGCTTCAGGCGCGCCCGGAGGAAGGCCGAGTAGACGGAGCGCCCCTGCGATCCGCGGCTCAGCGAGCGGTGGGACAGGGCGTGGGAGAAGCCGCCGACGAAGAAGAACACCGGCATGACCTGCAACGCCCAGGTGAGGAGTTGCAGTCCTGGCACGACGGCGAGGAGGTTGCCGACCTCGGCGCGGCCGTCGGCGCCGACGGTCACGGCCGCCATCAGCCAGTGCCCGATGACGACCGTGCCGAGCGAGGCGACGCGCAGCAGGTCGATGTACCGGTCGCGCCCGGAGGGCGTCTTCTCGGCCAGTTCGCGAACGCTTGATCCCATGTACGTACGGTCGCGTGCCGCCGGGCCGGGGCGTCAGCGCGCACATACTCAGATGGCGGTCTGAGTACCCGGCCCGCCCGGGCTCTCAGAGCAGGGTGGCGCCGGGGGCCGGGGAGTTCGCCACCCGTGCCGTGCGGCAGGTGCCGGAGGCGGTGAGGGCGTCGGCCACCGTGCGGGCGGACGCGGCGTCGGCCGTGAGGAACGCCGTCGTCGGCCCGGACCCCGAGACCAGCGCGGCCAGGGCGCCCGCCGCCGTGCCCGTGGCGAGGGTGTCGGAGAGCGGGGGGAAGAGGGAGAGCGCCGCGGGCTGGAGGTCGTTGGTGACCGTGGCGGCGAGGGCCTCGGCGTCGCCCACGCGCAGGGCTTCGATGAGCGCGGGGGACGCCTCGGGGGCGGGGGCGGCCGGGGTGAGCCGGTCGAACTCGCGGTACACGGCGGGCGTGGAGAGCCCTCCGTCGGCCACGGCGAAGACCCAGTGGAAGTCGCCCCCGACCTCCAGGGGCTCCAGCTTCTCGCCGCGCCCGGTCCCGAGCGCGGCCCCGCCGACCAGGCTGAACGGCACGTCGCTGCCCAACTCGGCGCAGAAGTCGAGCAGTTCCTCGCGCGTGGCCTCCGTGCCCCACAGCGCGTCGCACGCCACGAGCGCGCCCGCGGCGTCCGCGCTGCCGCCCGCCATGCCGCCGGCGACGGGGATGTCCTTGGCGATGTGGATGTGGACGGCCCCGCTGATCCCCCGCCGGGCTGCCAGCAGGTCGGCGGCGCGGGCGGCGAGGTTCGTACGGTCGAGCGGCACCTGGTCGGAACCTGGCCCCTCGCAGGTCACCCGGAGCTCGTCGGCGGGGGTGACCGTGACCTCGTCGTAAAGCCCGACGGCGAGGAAGACGTTGGCGAGGTCGTGGAAGCCGTCGGGGCGGGCGGCGCCCACGGCGAGCTGGACGTTGACCTTCGCGGGAACCCGTACCGTCACGCTCACGCCGCGGCCTCCTTGTGCTCGGCGATGCGCGCGAACTCCTCCACCGTCAGGGCCTCGCCGCGCGCCTGGGGGGAGACCCCGGCGGCGACCAGGGCGGCCTCCGCGGCTGCCGCCGAGCCGGCCCAGCCGGACAGGGCGGCCCGCAGCGTCTTCCTGCGCTGCGCGAAGGCGGCGTCGACGACGGCGAAGACCTCACGCCTCGACGCGGTGGTCTTCACCGGCTCGGCACGCCGCACCAGCGAGACGAGACCCGAGTCGACGTTCGGGGCGGGCCAGAAGACGTTGCGGCCGATGGATCCGGCGCGCTTCACCCGGGCGTACCAGTTGGCCTTCACGGACGGCACCCCGTACACCCGCGAGCCGGGGCCCGCGGCGAGCCGGTCGGCGACCTCGGCCTGCACCATCACCAGGGTGCGCTCGATGGTCGGGAAAGTGTCGAGCATGTGCAGCAGTACGGGTACGGCGACGTTGTACGGGAGGTTCGCGACCAGGGCGGTCGGGGCGGGGCCCGGCAGCTCACCCACCAGCATGGCGTCACTGTGCACCAGGTCGAAGGCGCCTGCCTCGTACTTGTGCGGGAGGCGGGCCCGGATCGTCGCGGGCAGCGCGCCCGCGAGTACGTCGTCGATCTCCACGGCGGTGACGTGGGACGCGGTCTCCAGCAGGGCCAGCGTCAGGGAGCCGAGGCCCGGGCCGACCTCGACGACGACGTCCTCGGGGCCGACTTCCGCGGTGCGGACGATGCGGCGGACGGTGTTGGCGTCGATGACGAAGTTCTGGCCGCGCTGCTTGGTCGGGCGTACGCCGAGGGCAGCGGCCAGTTCGCGGATGTCGGCGGGGCCGAGGAGGTCGCCGTGCTCAGTGCTCACGCCCCAAGGTTACGGTCCCTGGCCCCTGGGCCTCACCCCCGTCTCCTCCGCCCCCGTGGTATCCCCTACCCCGCCGCTCCGCGACGGATGTCCCCCACCCACCCACCCGACACCCTGCGGCGAGCGCGCAGCGTCCGGGGGGGGGCGGGACACTCCGCGGTGAGCGCGTGAGCGTCCCGAGGGGGGGTGGGGCACTCCGCAGTGAGCGCGTGAGCGTCCCCGGGGGGGGGTGGGGCACTCCGCGGTGGACGCGCGAAACATCGGAGGGTGCGGGCTCTCCGCGGTGAAACGTGAGCGGCGGGAGACGGGGGGCGCTCCGCAGTGGACCGTGAACGGCGGGAGACAGGGGCGCTCCGCGGTGGACGCGTGAGCGTCAGTCGGCGTCGAGAGGGGCACCTCTCGGTGGACGCGCGAGCGTCGGTCGGCGTCGAGGGCACCACGCGGTGGACGCGCGAGCGTCAGTCGGCGTCGAGGGCACCACGCGGTGGACGCGTGGGTGGGCGGAGGGCGGCTCGTGTGGGCGTGGGCCGTTGCGGGTTGCGGGTGGGGTCGATACCGGAGGGGACGTGTCGGTATGTCTGCCCGGAGCACGGTACGCACGGCTTCGGGGATCCGAAGTGGCCGTTCGGTCACGCAGGCGATAGCGAGGACGGACATACCGGCGCGGCCCCGCCCCAAAGACCATCGAGGCACCACGACGGCGAGACGCCCAAGGCACGGCGGCGCACCACGACGGCGAGAGGCGGGGGTGACCGGCAGTGAGTGTCAGCCGTGTAGGCGGCGGCCGCAGTGGGGCCAGGGGGTTGCGCCTCGCTGTACGTACAGTTTCTTCGCGCGGTACGTCTGTTCCGCGGCCGGCGCGTCCTGAGGGCGGCCCGAGCCGCCGAGGGAATGCCAGGTATGGGTGTCGAACTGGTACAGGCCGCCATACGTCCCGGAGGCGTCGACCGCGTCCGCCCGCCCGCCCGACTCGCACCGCGCCAGCGAATCCCAGTCCAAGCCGTCCGCCCCGGCCACCGACGCCGGCTGCTGCCTCGTACCCACCTTCACGATCTGCCTCCGCGGCTCACGGACGACCTCGGAGCCGATCTGCCGCGGCCGCTGCTGAACCCCGTTGACCGAACGCAACGCGTACGTCACGCGCCGCGTACCCACCTGCCCCGCCTGCGCCACGACCTCCGTACCGCGAAAGAGCGAGGCATCCTCGATCCGCTCCACGTCGAAGGGGATCACCTCCTCCCGGGTCTCCCGCGAACCGGTGATCCGCATGACGGTGACCGTCTGCCCGTCACGGGGAAAGCTGTCGGGCGCGACCGAGGTCGTGTCCTGCCCCCGCAGCGTCACACCGGACTCCGCGACAGCCTCCCGGACGGTCGCCGCGTTCGTACGGATGATCCGCTCCCGCCCGTCGGCCATGATCGTGACGGTGCGCTCGGTACGGACGGCCAGTTCGAGGCCCTCCCGGTCGATGCGCCGGCTGCGCGAAGCCGACAGGTGGGCCCCTTCCGCGCGCACACCGAGCTGCCGCAGGGCACCGTCCACGGTCCGGGCGGTGGTCCACACCTCGCGCCGTTCACCGTCGAGGGTGAGCCGGAGGGGCCGCCCGTAGCGGACGGCGACCTCGTCGCCGCTGGCCAGCCCCGTCTCCGAGGCGGGCGCGACGATGTCGTGGCTGCCCACGACGACGCCCTCGTCGGCGAGGAGTTCCCCCACGTCGTCCGCGAAGGTGTGCAGGGTGCGCGGCTCGCCGTCGACGCTGAGCCGCACGTCCTTGTCGCTCGCGACGAACGCGGAGGTACCGCCCGCGAGGAACGCGACCACGAGCGCCTGCGGCACGAGCCGCCGCAGCTTCTCGGGGCGAGGACAGCCGCCGAAAAGGTCTCCGGAGCCCCCGAGACCCGCGACCCCCCTGGCCGCCCTCCGCCGCCGCGCACCCCGCCGGGCCTCGGCCCGCCCGCCGGCTCGCCCACCGGCCCGCCCGCCTCCAGGTTCCAGCCCTCCAGAGGCCCCCGGCACGGACGCCTGCCGAGGCAGAAGCCCCTCCGTCGGCACGTCTTCGGGAACCCCGTACGAACCCCCGTATGGCCAAGGTTCATAAGACGCGTATGGCGCTTCATACGTCCCGTACGTCTCGTAGGTCTCATACGGCGAGTTGCTCACGATGACGCTCCAGAGGTCCGAACCGGGCTGACAGAACCTAGCCGAGCTCTCGTCACTCTCCAAAGCGAAATCGTCACCCTGTGTCGCCATCCGGCCAGCAGCAGGCCGGACCCTCTACACCCTCAGTAACCAAATGCGCGCGCACTGTTCGCCGAGACCGCCGCGGCCATGGCGTCCTCGTCGATGCCCCGGATCTCGGCCATCGCCCGCACTGTGACCGGAATGAGATACGGCGCGTTGGGCCGTCCGCGGTACGGCGCGGGCGTCAGGAAGGGCGCGTCGGTCTCCACGAGGACGAGTTCCAGCGGGGCGACGGCCAGGGCGTCCCGCAGCCCCTGCGCGTTCTTGAACGTGACGTTGCCCGCGAAGGACATGAAGTAGCCGTGCTCGGCGCAGACCTGGGCCATCGCCGCGTCACCGGAGTAGCAGTGGAAGACGGTGCGCTCCGGGGCGCCCTCCTCCTTCAGGATCCTCAGGACGTCGTCGTGCGCCTCGCGGTCGTGGATGACGAGGGCCTTGCCGTGCCGCTTGGCGATCTCGATGTGGGCGCGGAAGGAACGCTCCTGGGCGGCCATGCCCTCGGGGCCCGTGCGGAAGTAGTCGAGGCCGGTCTCGCCCACGCCCTTGACGTGCGGCAGCGCGGCGAGCCGGTCGATCTCGGCGAGCGCCTCGTCGAGCGCGGTGTCGCCGCCCGCCTCTCGCTCGCCCTGCCGCGACCAGCCGTCGGGGTCGCCGAGCACGATGCGGGGGGCCTCGTTCGGGTGGAGGGCGACGGTGGCGTGCACGCTCTCGTGCTCGGCGGCGGTCCGCGCCGCCCACTGCGAGCCCCGTACGTCGCAGCCCACCTGGACGACCGTGGTGACCCCGACCGCCGCGGCCTTGGCGAGGCCCTCCTCCACCGTGCCGGCCTGCATGTCGAGGTGGGTGTGGGAGTCGGCGACCTCCACCCGGAGCGGTGCGGGCAGCGGCGGCGGTACGTCGGCGTTCTTCGAAGGCATGCCTCGATCCTACGAAGCCGGCCCTCGCTCCGAGGCGGACGGCTTACGGACGGCTCACTGCCCCCTGCGGTGGGCGAAGGGATGCAGCAGGTCCGAGAGGTGCCACGGATGGCGCCCCCGCCCCTCAGAACCCCCGGAACCCCCGGAGCCCGCGGCCGCACTGGCCCCCACCGGCTCGACCGGCCCGGCCTGCTTCCCCACGCCGCCGGCCTCACGGCCACCGCCCCCACGGCCACCGCCCTCCCGCTGCCGCCGCATGCAGTCGAGCACTGAGGACACCTGCCCCGCCCGCATGATCCGCACGACATGGCCACCGCAGTTGAGACAGGTGGGACGGGACAGCGGCGACGGCACGTGCCGCCCGTCCGCCAGGTACCTCACGAACTGCTGGCCCTGGCCGTCCACGTGATGCTCGATCTCGTAGGACTGCTCCCAGCCGTGCCCGCAGCGCATGCAGGCGAAGGCATACGACTCCTGAACGACGTTGAGCGCCGTAGCGGGGTTTGTCGCGGGGCCCGTGATGGGCTGGCCGGTATCTGCGATCTCACTCATGCCAGTGCTCCTCTTGCCCGTGGGACAAGCACTGCCGGATGAGGGAGCGGCCCTGGACCCGGCAGCCTGGGAACGGGTACGTCCCTTCAACCAGTGGACGCTTTTCCCCGAGCCGGCGCATCAGGTCTGTCGAGCATTGGAGCCGATTTAACTATTTCATGGCAGAAATGACTGGTGCGCGGCTCACGCTTTGCCTTTCACGATAGTCCTTTGCCCGCTGATGGGCCGCTCCGATCCGCATTCTTTGCCGCCACGACCGCATCGAAGACCTCACGCTTGGGAAGGCCCGCCTCCGCGGCGACGGCGGCGATCGCCTCCTTGCGTCGCTCCCCCGCCTCCTCGCGCACGCGCACCCTGCGCACCAGCTCGTCGGGGCCGAGTTCGCCGGCGCTCTTCTCGGGGGCGCCCTCGACGACGACGGTGATCTCGCCGCGCACTCCGTCGGCGGCCCACTCGGCGAGCTCCTTCAGCGGACCCCGCTTGACCTCTTCGTACGTCTTGGTCAGCTCGCGGCAGACGGCGGCCCTGCGCTCGTCGCCGAACGCCTCGGCCATCGCGGCGAGCGTGTCGTCGATGCGGTGCGGTGCCTCGAAGTAGACCAGCGTCCTGCGGTCGTCGGCGACCTCCTTCAGGCGCGCGAGCCGCTCGCCCGCCTTGCGCGGCAGGAAGCCCTCGAAGCAGAAGCGGTCGACCGGCAGGCCGGAGAGGGCGAGCGCGGTGAGCACGGCCGAGGGGCCCGGCACGGCCGTCACCCGGATGTCCCGCTCCACGGCCGCCGCGACGAGGCGGTAGCCGGGGTCGGAGACCGAGGGCATCCCGGCGTCCGTCACCAGGAGCACCCGCGCGCCGCCCGCGAGGGCCTCGACGAGTTCGGGCGTGCGCGCCGACTCGTTGCCCTCGAAGTACGACACGACGCGCCCGCCGACCTGCACGCCGAGCGCCTGCGTGAGGCGGCGCAGGCGGCGGGTGTCCTCGGCGGCGACGACGTCGGCCGCCTCCAGTTCGGTGGCGAGACGCGGCGGGGCGTCGGCGACATCGCCGATGGGCGTGCCCGCCAGTACGAGGGTTCCGGGTGAATCTGCGCTTCCTGTCACGGATCCATCCTCGCAGGGCCTGCGGGCGGGACTCGCACAGTCGGGTTCCCTACGATGGCGCGGTGACCAGTACCGCGTCTTCCCCGGACACCCGCGAGGGCCAGCAGGCCGAGGAGCAGCAGCTCTCGTGGCAGCGGCGGCTGCGCCGATTCGGGCACGTGGTGCGGCCGGGAAGGGACGTGTCGGCGCGGCTCGTGCCCCCGTACACACAGCCGGGTCCCCGGCTGTGGACGGCGCTCGGGGTGTCGAGGACGGGCGCGGACAAGCTGGTGCGCTGGTCGGCCTGGCTCGGGCCGCTGCTCGTCACGCTGGTCGCCGGGGTGGCGCGGTTCTGGAACCTCGGCAATCCGAAGGCCGTGATATTCGACGAGACGTATTACGCGAAGGACGCCTGGGCGCTCATCCACCGCGGCTTCGAGGTCAACTGGCCGGAGAAGATCAACGACGACGTGCTGCGGCAGGGCGGTGACATCGCCATCCCGCACGAGGCGGCGTACGTGGTGCATCCGCCGGTCGGCAAGTACGTGATCGGCGTCGGCGAGTGGCTGTTCGGCTTCGACCCGTTCGGCTGGCGGTTCATGACGGCGGTGCTCGGCACCCTGTCCGTCCTGATGCTCTGCCGGATCGGGCGGCGGCTCTTCCGCTCCACGTTCCTCGGCTGCCTGGCGGGCGCGCTGCTCGCGGTGGACGGCCTGCACTTCGTGATGTCCAGGACCGCGCTGCTCGACCAGGTCCTGATGTTCTTCGTGCTGGCCGCCTTCGGGTGCTTCCTGATCGACCGCGACAAGGCCAGGGCGCGGCTCGCCGCCGCGCTGCCGGTCGACGGGGACGGGATCGTACGCCCGGACGTGGAGGTCGCGCAGACGCTGCGCCTGGGGTGGCGGCCGTGGCGGTGGGCGGCGGGTCTCTGCCTGGGCCTGGCCTTCGGGACCAAGTGGAACGGCCTGTACGTGATGGTCCTCCTCTGCCTGATGACGGTCCTCTGGGACGTCGGGGCGCGCCGCGTCGCCGGCGCGGCGCACCCCTACCGCGCGGTCCTGCGCAGGGACGTGCTCCCGGCGTTCGTCTCGACGGTGCCGGTGGCCCTCGCCACGTACCTCGTGTCCTGGCTCGGCTGGATCCTCTCGCCGAGCGACGGCTCCGGCGGCTACTACCGCGACTGGGCGGCGACGGCCGGCCGGGGCGGGGACTGGACGTGGCTGCCGGACTGGCTGCGCAGCCTGTGGCACTACGAGCACGCGGTGTACGAGTTCCACGTCGGCCTCTCGTCGCCGCACACGTACCAGTCCAACCCCTGGAGCTGGATCGTCGACGGCAGGCCCGTCTCGTACTTCTACGAGTCCCCGGCGCCCGGCCGCGACGGCTGCCCCGCGGACACCACGGAGAAGTGCGCCCGCGAGGTCCTCGCGCTCGGCACGCCGCTGCTGTGGTGGGCGGCGGCCTTCGCGCTGCTCTACGTCCTGTGGCGGTGGGCCTTCCGGCGCGACTGGCGGGCCGGCGCGATCCTGTGCGGGGTGGTGGCGGGCTATCTGCCCTGGTTCTTCTACCAGGAGCGGACGATCTTCTTCTTCTACGCGGTCGTCTTCGTGCCGTTCCTCTGCCTGGCGCTCGCGATGCTGATCGGCGCGGTCCTCGGCCCGCCGGGGTCCGGCGAGCGGCGCCGCGTCGTGGGAGCCGCCGCTTCGGGCGTCCTGGTCCTGCTCATCTTCTGGAACTTCATTTACTTCTGGCCGATCTACACCGGCCATTCCATTCCCATCGACTCCTGGCGGTCACGGATGTGGCTCGATACGTGGGTCTGACGGACAGAACCGGTCACCCGCATTCCAGGATGGACACCTTCGGGTAACGGCCGACCCGTGCTTCCCCACCGCCCCATTAGGGTCGATCACGTATGACCTTTCCGAAAATACTTCGGAAAGGCTCCTGGGGAGGGGATCGCAATCGTGCGCAAAGGAGTCAAGGTCGCGCTGGTCGGCGGAGTCTTCGCCGTCATGGTGGGGGGCGCGGGGTACGGCACGTACAACCTCGTGAACGGCCTTTCGGGCAACGGCGGTTCCGCCGCGGGATCGGGATCGGACGGTACGGAGGTGCGGTCGGGCCCGCTGTCCGACGCCGAGGTGCGCGAGACGTCGAAGAAGTTCCTCGCCGCGTGGGCGGAGGGGGACGCCGGGCAGGCCGCCGGGTACACCAACAACCGCGAGGCCGCCAAGCTCGCCCTGACCGGCTACCGCGAGGACGCGCACCTGACGAAGGTCAAGCTGACCCCGAAGCGGGCGGCCGGCGAGAGGGTCCCGTTCGCCGTGTCGGCCACGGTGTCGTACAAGGGCAGGAGCAAGCCGCTCGCCTACGACTCCGAGCTGACCGTGGTGCGCGGGAAGACCACGGGGCGCGCCCTCGTCGACTGGCGGGCGTCGGTGGTCCACCCCTCCCTGGAGAAGGGTGACTCCCTGGCCACGGGCGAGGCGCCCACCCCGCCCGTCCGGGCGGTGGACCGCGCGGGCACCGTCCTGAGCAAGAAGGCCAACCCCTCGCTCGGCCCGCTCCTCGACGAGCTGCGGCGGCGGTACGGGGACAAGGCGGGCGGCACCCCCGGCGTGGAGCTGTACGTGCGGCGCGAGGGCTCCGAGGATGCCGTGCGCACCCTGCTCACGCTCTCCGAGGGCAAGCCCGGCAAGCTGCGTACGACGCTGAGCGCGGGCGTGCAGAAGGCCGCCGAGCGTGCGGTGCTGCGGTACGACGAGTCGTCCGTGGTGGCGGTGCGGCCGAGCACCGGCGAGGTGCTCGCCGTCGCCAACAACCGCAAGGACGCCTTCAACGCGGCGTTCGAGGGCAAGGTGATGCCCGGCTCGACCATGAAGATCGTGACGGCGGCGATGCTGATCGACAAGGGTGTCACCACGGCCGGCGGCACCGCGCCGTGCCCGCCCAGCGCGACCTGGCAGAGCCACACGATCAACAACCTCAAGGGGCTGGCACCGGACGAGTCCGCCACGTTCGCGGACGACTTCGCGCGCTCCTGCAACACCGCTTTCGTGAAGCTCATCGACGAGGACGGCGTCACGGACTCCTCCCTCACCGAGGAGGCGCAGGACAAGTTCGGTCTCGGCAGGGGTGACTGGAAGGTCGGCCTGCCGTCCTTCGAGGGCTCGGTGCCCGCGTCGCCGGGGCCGGACCGCGCGGCCAACGCCATCGGTCAGGGCCAGGTCCAGATGAGCCCGCTGGCCATGGCGTCGGTGACGGCGACGGCGAAGACCGGCACGTTCCGGCAGCCGGTGATCGTGCCGCGCTCGCTCGACGGCCGCGACCTTGCCACCGCCGACGGTCTGAAGGCGTCCACGGTGGCCCAGCTTCGGCAGATGATGCACCGCACGGCGGTGAGCGGCACCGGGGCGCGCGTCATGGCCTCGCTCGGCGGGGACACCGGGGCGAAGACGGGTTCGGCGGACGTGGACGGCCAGGAGAAGTCCGACAGCTGGTTCACCGGCTACCGGGGCGATGTCGCCGCGGCGGCCATGACGCAGCGGGGCGGGCACGGCGGCGACGCGGCGGGGCCGATCGTCGCCGACGTACTGCGAGCAGGGTAAAGGGCCCGCCCGGGGGCCGTCAGGCCGGGCGGCGAAGTGGTCAAGGGCTTCTCCGTGCGCCTCTAAGGTTGCTTTCGGTTGAGGAGCTTGGGGGCTCTGGGGAACAGCGGAGGGTTTGTGGGCAAGCGAAGGCGCGCCAGCGAGCGCAGAAGCGTCGGCATCAGGGGCGGAAGGGTGCACCCCGGTGTGCTCGGCGGGGCGGCGGCCGTCGTCGTGTGCGGGGTGGGGGCCGCGGCGTTCGCGCTCTCCGGCGCGGCGGACGGTCCTGGCGACGACGGGAAGCAGGTGGCCACGGGGCCGCCGACCGCGGCGGAGGTCCGCGCCACCGCGCGGGGGTTCCTCGCGGCATGGGCGGAGGGTGACGTCGCCAAGGCGTCGGCGCTCACGGACGACCGTGCGGCGGCGAAGGAGGCCCTGACCTCGTTCCGCGAGGACGGGCACTTCACGAAGGCCGTGCTGACGCCGGGCAAGCGGTCGGGCGCCGAGGTGCCGTTCAAGGCGGCCGCCACCGTCTCGTACAAGGGCAAGAGCAAGTCCTTGGCCTACGAGTCCGAGTTGACGGTCGTGCGCAGGAAGAGCGACGGGAAGACGCTGGTCGGCTGGCGGCCCTCCGTGGTGCACCCGGAGCTGAAGGAGGGCGACCGGCTCGTCACGGGCGAGGCGGGCGACCCGCCGATCAAGGCCGTGGACCGCGACGGCGGCGAGCTGACGGCGGCGAAGTACCCGTCGCTGGGCACGGTCCTCGACGGGCTCAGGGAGAAGTACGGCAAGAAGGCGGGCGGCAGGGCGGGCGTCGAGCTGCGCGTGGTGCGGGCGGACGACGAGAAGCCCGCCAAGTCCGCGGACGGGTCGGCGAGCGTGAAGAAGGACGACGCGGAGTCGGCACCGGACAAGACGCTCCTGACGCTCTCCCCCGGCACGCCCGGCACGCTGAAGACCACGTTCAGCCCGTCGCTCCAGGCGGCGGCGGAGCGCGAGACGGCCAAGCGGCAGCGGGCGTCGGTCGTGGTCGTCAAGCCGAGCACGGGCGAGATCCTGGCCGCGGCCAACTCCAACCCCACGGGGTTCAACGTGGCCTTCCAGGGGTCGCTGGCGCCCGGCTCGACGATGAAGGTCGTCAGCGCGTCGATGCTCCTGGAGAAGAAACTCGCCGGGGTCGACAAGAAGCACCCGTGCCCCAAGTACTCGACGTACGGCGGCTGGAAGTTCCAGAACGACGACAAGTTCCAGATCAAGGGCGGCACGTTCCGCGACAGCTTCGCGCGCTCCTGCAACACGGCCTTCATCAGCCAGGCGAAGAAGCTGGAGAACGACTCCCTGACCAAGCAGGCGCAGGACGTCTTCGGGCTCGGCCGCGACAACTGGTCGATCGGTGTGCCGACCTTCGACGGCGCGGTGCCCGTGCAGTCGCAGGCCCAGATGGCGGCCTCGCTGATCGGGCAGGGCGGGGTGCGGATGAACCCGCTGAACATGGCGTCGGTGGCGGCGACGGTGAAGTCGGGCACGTTCCGGCAGCCGTACCTGGTCTCGCCCGACATCGACGACCGCGAGCTGGCGACGGCGCCGCGCAAGATGTCGGGTGCCACGGTCTCGGCGCTGCGCGAGCTCATGCACCACACGGCGGTGGCGGGTACGGCGGTCAAGCCGATGTCGGGCCTCGGCTCCGACATGGGCGCCAAGACCGGCTCGGCGGAGGTCGACGGCCAGAAGAAGCCGAACGGCTGGTTCACCGCGTACCGGGGCGACCTGGCGTCGGCGGCGGTCGTCCAGCAGGGCGGCCACGGCGGCGAGTCGGCGGGGCCCGTGGTGCGGGCGATGCTGTTGGCGGGGGACTGAGGGGGCTGGGGGCGGCTTCGCCCGCGGGGCGGGTGGGCTCCGCGTCCCGGGGCGGGTGGGCTCCGCGTCCCGGGGCGGGTGGTTCCGGGACCCGGGGCGGGTGGTTCCGCTCGCCACCGGGGCGGCGTGTCCGCTATACGGATACGTGGTCGCATGCCCCGTACACGGACCGCTAGCGTGCGGGGGCATGAGCGCTACTGAATCCGAGCCCGCCGAGTCCTCCGGCCCCGCCGAGGCGTCCGCGTCTTCCGCGTCTTCCGCGTCTTCCGCGGCGTCCGCGGCGCACCCCCGTTTCGCCGCCGCCCTGCGCGAACTGGGCCTGGCCGAGCTGCTCGGCCGGGTCCGCCGCTTCCCCGAGCAGACCCGTACCGCACAGGAGGCCGCGGCCGCCGTGGGCTGCGAGTTGAGCCAGATCTGCAAGTCCCTGATCTTCGCGGCGGACGGCGTACCGGTCCTCGTCCTGATGGACGGCGCGTCCCGCGTCGACCTGGAACTCGTCCGCGGGGAACTGGGCGCGGAGAAGGTCACGCGGGCCAAGGCGGACGTGGTCAAGGAGACGACGGGGTACGCGATCGGCGGCGTCCCGCCCTTCGGCCACGCGAACCGGACGAGGGTCCTGGCCGACCGCTCGCTCCTCCGTCACGACGAGGTGTGGGCAGCGGCAGGCACCCCTTATGCCGTCTTCCCGACCGACCCCAAGACGCTGATCGCCCAGGCGGGCGCCACGCTGGTGGACGTGCGCGAGACGTCCGAGTGACCCCCCTCGTGGCGTCGGCGGTCCTGCTGGCCGCCGTCACGCACGCGTGCTGGAACGCGATAGCCCACCACATCACCGACAAGCTGGTCGGCTTCACGCTGATCTCGGGCGGCGGCCTGCTGATAGGTGTCCTCCTCTCCCCGTTCGTCCCGTTCCCGGCGGCCGGGGCCTGGCCGTACCTGCTCATCTCGGCGGCCGTGCACGTCGGCTACTACGCCCTGCTGATGCGTTCCTTCAAGCTGGGCGACTTCGGCCAGGCGTACCCCATCGCGCGCGGCACGGCACCGCTGGTCGTCACCGTCCTCGCGGCGGTCTTCGCGGGCGAGATCCCCGACGGCTGGCAGGCGGCGGGCGTGGCGGTCTCGTGCGCGGGGCTCACGGGTCTCGCGCTGTGGGGCATACGGGGTTCAGGGCGCCGCCCGGACTGGCCGGCGCTCACCGCGGCCCTGGCCACGGGTGTCTCGATCGCCGCGTACACGGTGGTGGACGGCCTCGGCGTCCGGGCCTCCGGCTCCTCGATGGGCTACATCGCGTGGCTGATGATCCTGGAGGGCGTGGCGATCCCGCTCTACGCGGCGTGGCGCTGGCGCGGCGAACTGTTCCCCCGCCTGCGCCCCTTCGCGAAGGTGGGCCTCCTGGGCGCGGCCCTCTCGGTGGCGGCCTACGGCCTGGTTCTCTGGGCCCAGACCAAGGCGGAACTGGCCCCGATCAGCGCCCTGCGCGAGTCTTCGATCATCGTGGGCGCGGTGATCGGCGCGGTCTTCTTCAAGGAACGCTTCGGAGCGCCCCGGCTGGTCGCGGCGGGCTTGATGGTGGCGGGAATCGGCCTGATGCTGCACGCGGGCTAGCCGCCGCGGCTACCGGCTGAGGCAGCGGAAGCTTCGCCGTCCGGCGGCGCCAGCGGCTGTTTCGGCTACCGGCCACACCGCGGTGGGGCGGGCGGTGCGCCACGAGCCGCTTGGCCGTGACGCACCCCCACCCCTCCCCTACGTTCCGTTCACAGGCCCCGGCGCCGAGACCTCCGCCCACACCGCCTTCCCCGGCCCGGTCCGCTCGGCGACGCCCCACCCGTCGGCGAAGGCCTCGACGAGGAACAGCCCGCGTCCACCGCAAGCTTCCTCGTCCGGCAGGGGGAGCACTCTCGGCAGCTCCCAAGCGGTGTCATGCACCTCGATCCGTACGCCTCCGGCCATGCGCAAGTAACGGGTCTCCACCTCTCGCCCCTTCGGAACCGTCCCGTGGACGACGGCGTTGCCGAACAGTTCCGACAGGACCAGCAGTGCGGCATCCTCCGCGTTGCTCAGGTCCCAGACCGCAAGGGCTTTTCGCAGGGTCTCCCGCGCCCGGCCCACCGACCGAGGGTGCCGTGGCCACCGCAGCACGATGGCACCACCCGACCCTTCCCCGGCTTCTCCGTCACGCTCGCCGGTCGCCATCAGGCCACCCTCAGCCCATGAATGGACCGGGGCCCGACATCGACGCCGTGCACGGCCAGCCACAGCGCCCGCCTGCGCTGGCGCTGCAACCGCAGTTCGTCGGCCACGAGGTAGGGCCGGACGAGCGCGTTGTCCTCGCCGCGGAGTACGTCCAACTCGACGTAGAGCGGCAGTTGAACGGTTTCGGCGGACGGGCGGGTCAGCTCCTCCCTGTGACGCCCCGTCGCCGGAAGAAAGAACCGCAACATCGGATCGATGAGGCGGGCGATAAGTTGGGTCATGTCAGCGCTCCTCCAAGCGTTGGCCACGCCCCCGGACCGCTGCAACGGTCGCGGGGGTCCCTGTCTCCGCTGCGGCCACGCGGCCGCTTGGTCACCCTGTGGCAATTGGACCATCACAGCGAGCGACCGACGCCAGAGTGCACTGGAAGCAATTCGAACCGCAACCGAACTACCTGGAAACATTTCGGCGCCTCCACACGGCGCTCTAACCTGGTGGCCGCAACACAGCGTGCAAGGGGGCTCACATGTCACAGCCACGACCTACCGTCCGCCGACGCCGCCTCGCCTCACTCCTCGTCGGACTACGCGAGGCGGCAGGGAAGTCGATGGAAGAGGCGGCGGAGCGGATCGGGTGCCACAAAACGAAGATCAGCCGCATAGAGAACGCCAGGCTCGGTATCTCGCTGGGTGAGTTGCGGGACCTGCTCACGTTCTATGGCGTCGTCGACACCTCGTACGTCGAGGAGTTGGTGGGCTTGGCACGGCGGAGCGGAGAGCGGGGGTGGACGCGAAACCTCGGAGCGACGTTCTCGTCGTACGCCGACCACATCGACTACGAGCAGACGTCCGACTACATCCGCTCGTACCAACCCCTCCTGATCGCCGGACTCGCACAAACCGCCGACTACGCGCGCGAGTTGTACCGCAGCAACCCCGAAATGTTGAGCAGCTCCCAGGTCAACGACCTGGTGGACACTCGCATGCAGCGTCAACAGATCCTTGAGACGGATGACGCTCCCAGGTTTGCCGTCATCCAAGGAGAGGCGGCACTACGTGCTCATGTCGGTGGCGCAAGCGTCATGCAGCCGCAGTTGAACCGGTTGTGCGTGCTCGCCGAGCGTCCCAACATCGAGGTTCAAGTACTTCCGCTCAACGCTGGGGCTCACGCGGGCCTGGTGGGCGCGTTCGTCCTTTTCGGGTTCCCTACGCCGGCCTTCTCCGACGTGGTGTGCGTCGAGCACGTCACTGGCAGTTTGCACATGGAGACCGAGGAGGAGACCCGACGATATACGCTCGCCTTCGACTCGTTGCGTTCGGTGGCTCTGAGCCCTGCGGCCAGTCTCGACCTGATCCAGCAAGTCCGGCATGAGCTGTAACTATCGGGAAGACGAGGTACGTATCATGCTTGCCCCCGAACTCGGCGACGTCATATGGCGCAAGAGCAGCTACAGCGGTGGCGGCTCCTCCGGCGGTGATTGTGTGGAGGTCGCCGAACTGAGCCACCACACGGCCATCCGTGACAGCAAGAACCCATGCGGACCCGCTCTCGCGTTCACGTCAGGCGCTTGGCACGGCTTCGTCTCGCAGCTCAAGTCTCAGGCCAGGTAGAACACCCGGCGGCGAAGGGCGGGTGAAGGGCGATCGCGCCGAGTAGCCGCCCCGGCGTCAGCCGGTCATTGGCTCCGTGGGGGTCAGGCCCACGCAGCGGCGGCAGGCCCGTGCTGAGGTTGCCACTACCGCGTGGGAAGCCGCTGCCAGGGTGCCCGCCGCCGCCAGGAGGGGCCAGTTCGTGGCCAGGGCCGCGGCGATCGCGAGGGACAGGGTCGCCACCGCCATGGCCGCGCTCGCCGTGGTGCCGGCCCAGGCGACCGTCAGCGGCAGGTGGTGCGGCGTGGGCAGGCGGCGGGCGAGGGTGCCGGTGGCGGCCAGGGTCGCCGCCGCAAGCAGTGCCGCCAGCGTCGCGAGCAGGGCCAGGTGCGCTGCGAGCGTCTGCCAGGCCAGGGCCTGGGGGTCCCCCGTGCGGGACAGGTGCCAGCAGGTGAGCAGGAAGGGTGCCGTCAGCGCGACCGTGCGGGCGGTGTGCCGCGCCTGGGCGATGGTCAGTTCGCGTTGGCAGACGGGGGCCAGTTCCTCGACGGTTCCGAACTCCCGTACCGCCAGGCGGGCCGCCTCCTCCTCGGGCATGCCGTCCTCGCCGAGCGCCTCCGCCGTGTCCACCAGGCCGTCGCGCATCTCCTCGACCAGGCGGGACTTGGCCTTCGCCGGGCCCCGCAGAGCCGCCGTCAACTGCGCCACGTACTCGTCGATCGGGGCGGGGCGCCGGACCGTCGTACTCATGTGGCCAGGCCCGGCTGCGCGCCGAGACCGGGGCCGGAGCCAGGGCCGGAGCCGGGGTTCAGCACCGAGCCGATCGCCGCGGTGAACTCCGTCCAGGCCGCCCGCTCCCCCGCCAGGGTCGCCCGCCCCGCGTCGGTCAGTTCGTACGCCCTGCGGCGCCGCTCCCCCGCCGCCGACTCCCAACTGCTGCTCAGCAGACCCAGCCGCTCCAAGCGGTTCAACGCCGGGTAGATCGTGCCCGTACGCAGCTCCAGCGCGCCGCCGCTTCGGCGCTGCACCGCCGCGATGATCGCGTAGCCGTGCAGCGGGCCGGGTTCCAGCACCGCGAGCAGCAGTCCGTCGAGGTGCCCTCGCACCGCATCAGCCTTCATGGGTAGGCAGCCTACACAACGCACCCGTAGGCAGTGTATGTATTGGTAGCCAACATATGCGGCGTCGCACCTCGCGGCACCGCATCTCGTGGTTCCGCATCTCGTGGTTCCGCATCTCGTGGTTCCGCCATGCGCCCACGCGTACGTCCCGCCCGGAGGGCCCCGTGACCAAACTGCTCCTGTCCGTCCACGTGCTCGCGGCGATCCTCGCCGTCGGGTCCATCACCGTGGCCGCCTCGATGTTCCCGCGGTACGCGCTCCAGGCGCTCGGCGACCGGAACGACCGGGCCGCCGGGGTCGCCGCGCTGCTGCACCGCGTCTGCCGCGGCTACGCGCTCGCCGGGATCGCCGTGCCCGTCTTCGGCATCGCCACCGCCGCTCAACTGGGCGTACTCGGCGACGCCTGGCTCATCGCCTCGCTGATACTGACCGCGCTCGCCGCCGGCCTGCTGGCCATGGCCATCCTGCCCGGTCAGCGGCTTCTGCTCGGTGCGGGCGAGGACGCCGGCGCCGCCCGCGCCACGGCCTCCCGGCTGACCATGCTCACCGGCGTCTTCAACCTCCTCTGGGCGACCGTCACCGTCCTGATGATCGTCCGGCCCGGCTCCACCACGGGAGTGTGAGAACCGTGCGCACCCTCCGCGTCGCCGCCGCCGTCGAAGCCGCCTCGCTCGCCCTGCTGCTCCTCAACCTCGTGACCGTGCACGCGCCCGCGGCCTCCGCGCTCCTCGGTCCGCTGCACGGCACGGCCTATCTGGTCACCATCGCCACCGCCTGGCCCCTGCGTGGTGCCGCCCGGTGGCTCGCCCTCGTACCCGGTGTCGGCGGGCTGCTGGCGCTGCGGCGCACCGGTGTCAGTACGCCGGGCCGGACGCGGCGGCCCGCAGCGCCCGCACCAGAGCCTGGGCCCGCGGATCGGCCGTGACCCCCTTGGCCATGCCATTCGTCACGTAACCGAAGGCGAGGCCCGACTCCGGGTCGGCGAAGCCGAGGGCGCCTCCGCTGCCGGGGTGGCCGAAGGAGCCGGGGGCCAGGAGCGGGGAGGCGCCGCCGTGCAGCATGTAGCCGAGGCCGAAGCGGGTGGGGACGACCAGGACGCGGTCGGGGCCCGAGGACTCCTCGGCGCGGGCCAGGCCGACCGTCTCCGGCGTGAACAGCCGCCTCCCGCCGTCCACTTCACCGATCAGCGAGGCGTAGAAGCGGGCGAGGCCGTCCGCCGTGGCGATGCCGTTGGCGCCGGGCAGGGCCGCCGCCCGGTAGGCCGGGGCGTTCTCGTCGGGGCGGGACAGCTCCTGGCCCGCGGTGGCCGGGGCTATCGCCCCGAAGGCGCGGCGGGTCAGGGAGCCGGGGTCCGCGTAGGCCTCGGCCACGTTCCGCCGGGGCCGTGTCCGAAGGCCGCCCGCGGGGGCCGGGGGTTCGATGCGGCCGACCCTGCCGACGCGGGACGCCTCCGCGTCCGGGAGCCCGACCCACAGGTCGAGGCCGAGCGGCCCGGCGATCTCGGCCGCGATCCACTCGCCGACCGCCCTGCCGGTGACGCGCCGCACCAGTTCACCGATGAGCCAGCTGTACGTCTGCGCGTGGTAGCCGTGGTCGGTGCCCGGCTCCCAGAACGGGGCCTGCGCCGCGACCACCGCCGCCGCGAGATCCGGGTCCAGCGCCTCGGCCGGGGTGAGGGGCTGGTCCAGGGCGGGCACTCCGGCGCGGTGCGCGAGCAGGTGCCGGACCAGGGCGCGCTCCTTGCCGCGCGCCTTGAACTCCGGCCAGTGGGCGCCGACCGGGGCGTCCAGGTCGAGCTCGCCGCGCTGGTGCAGCAGGAGCAGCGTGGCCGCCGCCACGCCCTTGGTCGCCGAGCGGATGATCTGGGCGGTGCCGTGCTCCCACGGGGCGTCGCCCGCCGCCGGGTCCCCGTCGACGTCCTTCGCGCCGCCCCACAGGTCGACGACCTTGCGCCCGTCGCGGTAGACCGTGACGGCGGCGCCGCGCTCGCCGCGCTCGGCGAAGTTGCGTACGAAGGCGTCCCTGACCGGTTCGAAACCGGCGGCCACGGTGCCGTGCACACCGGCGTCCAGGGAACCGGCGGCAGCCGTGCCGCGCACACCCGCGGCCACCACCCCGCGCACCGCACCAGGCGTCCGACCCTGACCCGTACCGTCCCTCACGTCATCCATACCGAAGACAACCGCGGCCACCGACCGACGATTCCCTACCTTCCCGCCCGCGCCATCTTCGGATCGAAGCCGAAAGGCAGTTCCAGGCGGTGTCTGCCCATCAGCTCCGGGTCGGCCAGGAGTTCGCCCGTCGGGCCGTCCGCGGCGATCACGCCCTCGCTGAGGATCAGGGCCCGGGGGCAGAGCTCCATCGCGTACGGCAAGTCGTGCGTGACCATCAGGACGGTGACGTCGAGGGACCGCAGGATGTCGGCCAGTTCGCGGCGCGAGGCGGGGTCGAGGTTGGACGAGGGCTCGTCGAGGACCAGGATCTCCGGCTCCATCACGAGGACCGTCGCGACGGCGACCCTGCGGCGCTGCCCGAAGGAGAGGTGGTGCGGCAGCCGGTCGGCGAACTCCGCCATGCCGACCTGGGCGAGGGCCTTCATGACCCTCGCCTCGAGCTCTGGGCCCCGCATTCCGGCGGCCGCGGGCCCGAAGGCCACGTCCTCGCGGACCGTCGGCATGAAGAGCTGGTCGTCGGGGTCCTGGAAGACGATGCCGACCCTGCGCCTGATCTCGGCCATGTGCTTCCTGCCCACGGGCAGCCCGGCGACCGTCACGCTGCCCGCGCCGCCGGTCAGGATGCCGTTCAGGTGCAGTACGAGGGTCGTCTTGCCGGCGCCGTTCGGCCCGAGCAGGGCGACGCGCTCGCCGCGCCCGACGCGGAAGTCCACGCCGAACAGGGCCTGGTGTCCGTCGGGGTAGGCGAAGGCGAGTCCGGCGACGTCCAGTGAGGGGGGTGTGGTCACAGCGTCCATCCCAACAGGCATACGGCGAGTGCGCAGAGCGGCAGGGTCAGTGCGTACGTCCACTGCGCGCGGGACGCCGTCACCTCGTCGATGACGGGCATCGAACCGGAGTAGCCACGGCTGACCATGGCCAGGTGGACGCGCTCCCCGCGCTCGTAGGAGCGGATGAAGAGCGCGCCGGCGGATTTGGCGAGGACGCCCCACTGCCGCATGCCGCGCGCCTCGAAGCCGCGGGACTCCCTGGCGATCTTCATGCGGCGCATCTCGTCGGTGATGACGTCGCCGTAGCGGATCATGAACGAGGCGATCTGGACGAGCAGCGGCGGCAGCTTGAGCCGCTGGAGGCCGAGCAGGAGGTCGCGCAGTTCGGTGGTGGAGGCGAGGAGCACGGAGGCCGCCACGCCGAGCGTGCCCTTGGCCAGGACGTTCCAGGCGCCCCAGAGGCCGTTGACGCTCAGCGAGATGCCGAGTACGTCGATGCGCTCCCCCTCGGCGACGAAGGGCATGAGCACGGCGAAGGCCACGAACGGGACCTCGATCAGCAGCCGCTTGAGCAGGAACCCCGCGGGGACGCGGGCCGCGTACGCGACCGTCCCGAGCAGCACGGCGTAGAGCGCGAAGGCCCACATCGCCTCGCGGGGCGTGGAGACGACCACGACGACGAAGCAGAAGACCGCGGCCAGCTTGGTGTGCGGCGGCAGCGCGTGCACCGGCGAGTGCCCGTGCCGGTAAAGCCGATGGGCATGTCCCGCCCCCATATCAGCCCTTCTCGCCCGCGGCGCTCTCCACGCCGACCTCACCGGCCGAGGCGGCCTCGGCCCCGCCGGCCCGCGAAGCCCCGGTCGGAGCGGTACGCGAAGCCCCGGGCCCGGCAGTCCGCAGCGCCTCCGCCTCGGGCGGCTCCGCGTCAGGCACCGCCGAAGGCGACGCGTCACGCACCGTCGCAGGCGACGCGTCACGCACCGTCGCAGGCGACGCGTCCGGCGTGCGGCGGCGGCGCAGGGTCCAGAAGACCGCTGAGCCCGCGACCACCGTGACGCCCACGCCGATCACGCCCGCGAGGCCTCCGGAGAGGCGCGCGTCGGTGACGTCCTTGATGCCGTAGTCGGCGAGCGGGGAGTCCGCGTAGGCGTGCTCCTCTGCCCTCTTGTCGATGCCCTTGTCGTGGGCGACCTTCTCCAGGCCGTCGGGGTCGGCGGAGGCGTAGAAGCTGACGAAGCCCGCGAGGACGAGGGAGGCCGCGAGGCCCGCGAGCCACACCTTCCGGTGCGAGCGGGGTGCCGCGGCGACGGGCTCGGCGGCCGGGGCGTCCACCAGTTCACCGCCGACGCGCAGCTTCAGCGGTGCGGTCAGGCCGCGCGCCCCGTACACGAGGTCGGGCCGGACCGCGACGACGGCGCCGACCGTCAGGGCGGTGATCACCGCCTCGCCGATGCCGATGAGGACGTGGACGCCGATCATGGCGGTGGCGACCTTGCCGATGGAGACGTCGGTGGTGCCGCCCACCGCGTAGATGAGGGTGAAGGCGACCGCGGCGGCGGGCACCGACAGCAGCGCCGCGACGAACGAGGCGACGGTGATCGACCGGCGCCCGCGCGGCAGGACCTTCACAAGACCCCGGAAGACCAGATAGGCCACCACGGTCGTGACGAGCGCCATGTCGGAGATGTTGACGCCGAGCGCGGTCAGGCCGCCGTCCGCGAAGAGGACGCCCTGGAGGAGCAGCACGACGGAGACGCAGAGCACCCCGGTGAAGGGCCCCACGAGGATCGCGGCGAGCGCCCCGCCGAGGAGGTGTCCGCTGGTCCCGGCCGCGACGGGGAAGTTCAGCATCTGCACGGCGAAGATGAAGGCCGCCACCAGGCCGGCGAGCGGCGCGGTCCGCTCCCCGCCGCCGTCGGCCGCGAGCTCGCGCCGCGCGCCCTTGAGGCTGACCGCCACGGCGCCCGCCGCCACGACCCCGGCGACGGCGGAGACGGGAGCATCGATGAATCCGTCGGGGACATGCATGCGCACGCTCCTGGGCAGGGGGAGAAGCAGAGCGGAAAGACGGAGCGGAAAGACGGAGCGGAGAGGGAGAGCGGGAAAGGCTGGGGGGACCGCTCCTGAGCCGTTCAATGATAGGGCCTTGTTGCGAACGGTTCGCAAGAGCGCCGCAGTCCCGATACGGCGGCGCCCGGCGCGCGCACTCCGCACCCCCGCCGGGGTGACTCGCCGTAAATATGGGACATTGGGGGAGAGAATAGTAGAAAACGCACGCCCGGTCGAGGAGTCCAGCGATGTCCGCAGTCGAGCAGTACGCACGCGCCCACCTCGTCACGGACTCCTCCGAGGGCCACCGCGTCGTCCCCGCCCTGCTGCGGTACGACGCGGAGGCCGACCCGCACGCTGTGCGGATCGGCCTCCCCGACGGCCACGAGTGGACCTTCGCCCGGCAGCTCCTCGAACAGGGACTCCGGGCCCCCGTCACCGCCGGTGACGTGCACATCTGGCCGTGCGGCCGGGTCCAGACGGTCGTGGAGCACCACGCGGGCGACGGGGTGACGGTCGTCCAGTTCGACGCGTCGGCACTCATCCGCTTCCTGCGCCGCACCTACGCGACGACCGCCACCCCTGTCACCCCTGTCACCCCTGTCACCCACTGACCCTGGTCATCCACTGACCACGGTCATCCGCTGGCCCCCGTCAGACGCGGGCCAGCTCCCGGGAGTCGGCGTCGGGGTCCTTCTCGGCCGCCGTGCGCAGCCCCTCGCCCTCGACGTCGACGTTCGGCAGCGCGCGGTCCAGCCACCTGGGCAGCCACCACGCCTTCTTGCCGAGCAGCGCGAGGACGGCGGGCACGAGGGCCATGCGGACCACGAAGGCGTCGAAGAAGACCGCGATCGCGAGGCCGAAGCCGATCATCTTCACCATCTGCTCGCCGGAGCCGATGAAGCCCGCGAAGACCGCGATCATGATGACGGCCGCCGCCGAGACCACCCGGGCCCCGTGCCGGAAGCCGGTCACGACCGCCTGGGCGGGCCGCTCCCCGTGGACGTACGCCTCTCGCATCCGGGTCACGAGGAACACCTCGTAGTCCATCGCGAGGCCGAAGACCACGCCCACCATGAAGATCGGCATCATCGACATGACCGGGCCGGTCTGCTCGACGCCGAAGAGCGAGCCGAGCCAGCCCCACTGGAAGACCGCGACGACCGCGCCGAGGGCCGCGAGGACCGAGAGCAGGAAGCCGAGGGCCGCCTTGAGCGGGACCAGGATCGAGCGGAAGACGACGATCAGGAGCAGGAAGGCGAGGCCCACGACCAGTGCCAGATAGGGCACGAGGGCGTCGTTGAGCTTCTGCGAGACGTCGATGTTCATGGCCGTGGTGCCGGTGACCATGATCTCGGCGCCCGTGCCCGACCTGATCTCGGGACCCGCGTCGCGGATCGCGTGGACCAGGTTCTCGGTCTCGATGCCGCTGGGCTTGGAGGACGGCACGACGCTGATGATCGCGGTGTCGCCCGCCTTGGTGAGCTGCGGCGGGGCCACGGCCTGGACGTCGTCGAGGCCGGAGATCGTCTTGGTGATGCGCTGGGCGGCTGCCTTCGGGTCGTCGGCGCCCTTGAGATCGCCGACGACCATCAGCGGACCGTTGGAGCCGGGGCCGAAGCCCTCGGAGACCAGGTCGTACGCCTTGCGCTGGGTGGTGGACGTCGGCTGCGCGCCGTCGTCCGGCAGGCCGAGTTCGAGCTGGGTGACCGGGACGGCGGCGGCGCCCAGACCGATGACGCCGACGAGCAGCACGGTGACCGGGCGGCGCACCACGAAGCGGGCCCAGCGGGTGCCCATGTTGGGCTTCCCCTCGCCGGAAGCCTCACCGGAAGCCCCGGAAGCCTCACCAGAAGCCCCGGTGGCCTGCGCGGGAGCCCCGCTCTTCTTCCTGCCGCCGCCGAACAGCCTGCTCTTCGCGCCCGTCGGCATGACCCGCTTGCCCGCGTACCCGAGCAGCGCCGGGATGAGGGTGAGCGCGATGAGGACGGCGATGACGACCGTGCCGGCCGCGGCGGCGCCCATCTTGGTGAGCATCGGGATGTTGACCACGGCGAGGCCGACCAGGGCGATGACCACGGTGAGTCCGGCGAACACGACCGCCGAGCCCGCGGTGCCCACCGCACGGCCCGCCGCCTCCTCGCGGTCACGCCCGTCGGCGAGTTCGCCGCGGTAGCGCGAGACGATGAACAGGGCGTAGTCGATGCCGACCGCGAGGCCGATCATCATGGCGAGCGTCGAGGTGGTGGTGCCGAGGTCCAGGGCGTTGGCGAGCGCGGTGATGGCGGAGACACCGATGCCCACGCCGATCAGCGCGGTGAGCAGCGGAAGCCCTGCCGAGACCAGCGAGCCGAAGGTGATGATGAGGACGACCGCGGCGACCGCGATGCCGATGACCTCGGTGGCCCCGGTCTCCGGCATGGCCTGGAGCGCGTCACCGCCGATCTCGACCGTGAGCCCGGAGTCGCGCGCGTCGTCGGTGGTCTTCTCCAGCGCGTCGCGGTCCTCGTCGGCCAGCTCCATGGAGGAGACCTTGTACGAGACCGAGGCGTACGCCGTGGTGCCGTCCTTGCTGACCGTCTTGGCCACGAAGGGGCTGTCCGCGCGGGCGACCTGGTCGGAGCCCGACTTCAGGGCGGCGACGGTCTTGTCGATCTCGGCCTTGTTGGCCGGGTCGGTCACCTTCTCGCCGTCCGGTGCCTTGAAGACGACGCGGGCGCTCGCGCCGTCGGCGCTGGCTTCGGGGGCGCGCTTCTCCAGCAGGTCGAAGGCCTTCTGGGCCTCTGTGCCGGGTATGGAGAAGCTGCTGGACGCGGCGGTGGGCGCGGTCGCGGCGCCGACACCGGCGAGGGTGAGCAGCGCCACCCAGATCAGGGCGACGAAGTGCCGTCGCCGGAAGGCGAGTTTGCCGAGTTTGTAGAGGAACGTTGCCACGGGGGCGTACTCCCGGTCAGGTCGTGTTGCTTCAGGGCAGGGGGGATGAGCCCGACGACGTGAGCGGTCGCGTCAGGTACGGGGTCGGGGCGTGCGGGGGGTCAGACGCCGAGGGCGGGGAAGATCACGGCGTCGAGGTACGAGGCGAGGAACGCGCGGTCGACCGGGCGGTCCTCGATGAGGTCACGGGCGACGAAACCGCCCACCAGCATGTGGACGACGAAGTCGAGCGCGGGATGGTCCGCGGCGACCTCGCCGCGCTCCACCGCTCTGCGCAGCAGATCGCTCAGGCCGGTCAGCTCCGGCTCGATGAGCAGGTCCCGCAGCGCCTGGTGGAGTTCGGGATTGTCGTGGATGGCGTGGAACAGGCCCCGCATCAGCGCGGCGTCCCTCTCCATCTGGCAGTCGTCCGAGCGGGCCACCATCTCGTTCAGGTCGCCGCGCAGCGATCCGGTGTCGATGTCCGCCAGGGACGCCGGCTTGTTGTGCCGCAGCGCCCTGGCGATCAGCTCCGGCTTGCTCCCCCACTGGCGGTAGAGGGTGGCCTTGCTGGAGCGGGTGCGGGTGGCGACGGCGTCCATCGTGAGCGCGTCGTACCCCACCTCGCGGAGCAGGTCGAGCACGGCCTCGTACAGCTCGGCCTCGCGCTCGGGCGTGATCCTGCTGCGCCGCGTCGTTGCCGCCTCAGCCATGACCATCGCCTCCTGCCCCTGAACGAAACGGTTTCGTACTTTCGTACTCCCGTATCGTATGCCCTGTCTTATCGAAACGAAACGGTTTCGTACGTGTGCTGGCTCACGTCGCCGCCGCTCCGGTGTTCCGCGCGCGTACGTGTTCGTGTCCCCCCGCCCGTGACGCGTACGGGTGCACAAGTTGCCGGGGTCTGCGGGGCGGAAAAACATGGTGAGGTGACCGACGAGCGCGACGATGCCCAGGCCGACCACTCCTACCTGCGATTTCCGCACCTCAGCGGCGACCGCCTCTGCTTCGCCGCCGAGGACGATCTCTGGGTGGCCCCCCTCACCCCGGAGGGCACCCCGGCCGACCGGGCGTGGCGGGTCACCGTCGACCGGACCAAGGTGGGGCACCCCCGCTTCTCGCCGGACGGCCGCCACATCGCGTACACGACGTGGCGCAGCCTCGACCCGGAGATCCACCTGGCCCCGGTGGACGGCGGGCCCGCGCGCCGCCTGACCTACTGGGGCAGCACCGACACCCGGGTCTGCGGCTGGTCCCCCGACGGCGACGTCCTCGCCGTCTCCTCGCACGGACAGCCGTTCTCGCACCTCTGCTGGGCCTACAGCGTGCCCCTCGACGGCTCGCCGGGCGGCAGGCTGCCCTGGGGCCCGGTCCACGACATCGCCGTCACCGACTCCCTCGCCGACGGCGACTGCGAGCGCAAGACGCTGCTCCTCACGGGCAAGCCCCCGCACGAGCCCGCCGCCTGGAAGCGCTACCGGGGCGGGGCCACCGGCCGCCTGTGGATGCACGGCAAGCGCATCCTCGGCCACCTCGACGGACACCTCGACTCGCCCATGTTCGTGGCCGGACGCATCGCGTTCCTCTCCGACCACGAGGGCGTCGGCAACCTCTACTCCTGCCTGCCCGACGGCTCCGGCCTGCGGCGCCACACCGACCACGACGCCTTCTACGCCCGCCACGCCGCCAGCGACGGCACGCGCGTCGTCTACCAGTGCGCCGGTGACATCTGGCTGGTGGACTCGCTCGCCGCCGACTCACGGCCCCGCCGCCTGGACGTCCGGCTCGGCGGGCCGCGCGCCGGGCGGCGGGTCTACCAGGTCCCGGCCGCGCAGCACGTCGACTCGCTCTCCGTGGACGCGACGGGCCGGGCGAGCGCCGTCGTCGTACGCGGCAGCCTCTACTGGCTGACCCACCGCGACGGCCCCGCCCGCACCATCGCCGACACCCCGGGCGTACGGGTCCGCCTCCCCGAGATGCTCGGCACCGGCGGCCAGGTCGCCTATGTCACGGACGCCGAGGGCGAGGACGCCGTGGAGATCGCCTATCTGCCGCGCGCCAGCGGTGCCCGGCGGCCGCGCAGGCCGGTGAGCGGCGGCCTCGGCCGCGTCCTGGAGCTGGTGTCCGACCCGGAGGGGCAGCGGCTCGCCGTCGCCTCGGACGACGGCAGGCTGCTGCTCGTCACCCTCGCCGACGACGCGGGCGCCGCCGACCTGAACCGCGGGCTCCGCGAGATCGGCGAGCTCCGCGAGGCCGAGGAGGGCGCCGGCGACTCCCCCGACGAGGAGCCCGCCGAGGTCACCGAGCTGATCCGGTCCGTCAACGGGCCGGTGCGCGACCTGGCGTTCTCCCCCGACGGGGCCTGGCTGACCTGGTCGCACCCGGGGGTGGGGCGCTCCCTGCGCCAGATCAAGCTGGCCCGCGTCAAGGGGCCGGGCGCCCGTACGGTCGTCGACGTCACCAACGGCCGCTTCGAGGACGAGAACCCGGTCTTCACCCGTGACGGGCGCTACCTCGCCTTCCTCTCCTGGCGCGGCTTCGACCCCGTCTACGACGTGCACACCGGCGACCTGTCCTTCCCGCTCGGCTGCCGCCCCTACCTCGTGCCGCTGTCGTCGGCGACGCCCTCGCCCTTCGCGCTGCTGCCCGACGGACGCCCGGTGGCCGGCGGCCTCGACCCGGCCGAGGGCAGCTCCGGGGACGGCACGACGACCGTGGAGACCGAGGGCCTGGCGGCGCGGGTCACGCCCTTCCCCGTCGCCGCGTCGAAGTACTCGGCCCTCAAGCCCGTCAGCGACGGCGGCCTGGTCTGGCTGCGCTGGCCGATCTCCGGGGCGCTCGGCGAGACCTTCGCCAACCCCGCCGACATGTCGGGGCGGCCGACCCTGGAGCACTTCAACATCACCAAGGCGAAGAAGGCGCAGCTCGTCGACCACCTCGACTGGTTCGCGCTCAGCGGCGACGGCTCCCGCCTGGTCGTCGTGGACGAGGGCGACCTGTCGGCCGTGCCCTCCACCGAGCAGGGCGACGGCGACACCACGGTCTGGATCGACCTGCGGCGCATCCTGCACGAGGTCGACCCGGCCGCCGAGTGGCGTCAGGCCTACGCGGAGGCGGGCCGGATCATCCGCTCCTACTTCTGGGACCCCGACATGTGCGGCATCGACTGGGACTCCGTGCTCGCCCAGTACCGGCCGCTGGTCGAACGCGTGGCGTCCCCCGACGAGTTCGCCGACCTGCTGCGGGAGGTCCTCGGCGAGCTGGGCACCTCCCACGCCTATGTCTCCGCGGCCCGCCGCAACGAGGGCCCGCCCCACTACCAGCGCGCGATGGGCCTGCTCGGCGCCGATCTCGTACGCAGGGACGACGGCTGGACGGTCAAGCGCATCCTGCCCGGCGACTCCTCCGACTCCAAGGCACGCTCGCCGCTGGCCGGTTCCGGCATCCGCGAGGGCGCGGTCCTCACGCACATCGACGGCCGCGCCGTCGACCCCGTGGCAGGACCCTTCCCGCTGCTCGCGGCGGCCGGCGGCACCACGGTCGAGCTGACGTTCCAGCCGCAGGAGGGCGGGGGCCGCGCGCGGCGCGTGGCCATCGTCCCCCTCGTCAACGAACGCCCCCTGCGCTACCAGGACTGGGTCGCCAAACGGCGTGAGGTGGTACGGCAGTTGAGCGGCGGCAAGTGCGGCTACCTGCACATCCCCGACATGGGCGGCTCCGGCTGGGCCCAGTTCAACCGCGACCTGCGCCTGGAGGTCTCACGGCCCGCGCTCATCGTGGACGTGCGGGGCAACGCGGGCGGCCACATCAGCGAACTCGTCGTGGAGAAGCTGACCCGGAAGATCCTCGGCTGGGACATCACGCGCAACGCCCAGCCCGTCTCGTACGCGTCCAACGCGCCGCGCGGCCCGATCGTCGCGCTGGCGGACGAGGCGACCTCGTCGGACGGCGACATGATCACCGCGGCCTTCAAGCTCCTCGGCCTCGGACCGGTCGTCGGCCAGCGCACCTGGGGCGGCGTCGTCGGCATGACCGGGCGGCACACGCTCGGCGACGGCACGGTGATCACCGTGCCGATGAACGCGGGCTGGTTCGACGTCTACGGCTGGTCCGTGGAGAACCACGGGGTGGCGCCGGACGTCGAGGCCCTGCGGACGCCGCTCCACTGGGCTGAGGGCCGCTACGCCCAGCTCGACGACGCCGTACGGATCGCGCTCGAACTCCTGGAGCAGCAACCCGCCGCGGCCCCGCCCGGTTACGACGACGTCCCCGACCGGCGCAGGCCGCCGCTGCCGCCCCGCTCCTGACTCCTCGGTGACACTGCGTACTTGATCGAAATGCGAGGTTCGTCCGCCCGTGTAAATCTGGTCGAGGCCTCACCGAGGCCCCATCCCCTCACTGACATCGGGAGTGAACAACGCATGGGCATCAAGGACCAGTTCCAGGACAAGGCGCAGGACCTCGCCGACCGGGCCAACCGGGCCAAGGGCTCCGCGGGCGCCAAGGACGACCGGCGCGAGCGCACCTCGCGGACCCGTGACGAGGCGAGTGACCGCGCCTCGCAGGCCCAGGACCAGGCGCGCGACCGCGCCTCGCAGGCCCGCGACGCGGCCCAGAACCGCCAGGACCGCCTCGGCCGGGACCTCGACGAGATCTGACACGTCGCCCCAGCTCGTGCACAGAAGGCCCCCGGGACGCCGGGGGCCTTCCGCTCTGTTCAGGGGCTCCGTTCAGGGGCTCTGTTCAGGAGGCTCTGTTCAGGGGCGGGTCGTGCGCAACGCGCGACCCGTGCGCGAGGCGGCGGTCACCGTGTCGCGCGGGCCGCCTCGTCCGCGGAGCCGCCCGCTCCGACCAGGCCCGTCGAGACGCCCTTGAGCCGTGGCTCGAAGCGCCGCATCTCGCGTTGGCCCACCGAGCCGATGATCGAGGGCAGATAGCCGCGGACACCCTGCATGCCCCGCAGCCACCACTGCGCGTACACATGGCTGGAGCGCCGCTCGATGCCGGCCACGATGCGGTCGACCGCGGGGCCGAGCGGATACGTCTGATTGGCCGGCCACGGCAGCCGCTGCCGCAGCTCCCGCATCACGTCGTCCTGGTCCGCGCCCCGCACCATGTCCGTGTCGGTCCAGGAGAGATAGCCGACGCCGACCTTGACGCCCTTGTAACCCACCTCGGCCCGCAGCGCGTGCGCGTACGCCTCGACGCCCGACTTCGACGCGCAGTACGCCGTCATCATCGGCGCCGGGGTGATCGCGGCGAGCGAGGCGATCTGGAGCAGATAGCCGCGGCTCTGCATCAGGACGGGCAGAAAGGCACGCCCGGTCACCGCGCTGCCGATGAGGTTGACCTCGATGACCCGCCGCCAGGCGTCCGGGTCGGAGTCGACGAAGGGGCCGCCGCTGGCGACGCCCGCGTTGGCGACGACGATGTCGACCTTGCCGAAGCGCTCCTTGACCTCCTGCGCGACCCGCGCCATCGCCGCGTGGTCGGTGACGTCCGCGTGCCAGTGGCCGGACTCGGTGTGCAGCCGATCCGACACCTGCTTCAGCTCGTCCGGCTCCAGGCCGACGAGCGCGACCTTGGCGCCGCGCGCCGACAGCTTGCGCGCGAGCAGCTCCCCGACGCCGCGCGCCGCCCCGGTGACGACCGCGACCTGCCCCTCAAGGCTGACCCTGCTCATGCGCCCTCCTTCATCTGTACGGACTCCACCTGTACGGACTTCACCTGTGCGGACTTCACCTGTACGTACGTTCCGACGAGTTCTCTGATCCGTCCGTTGATCACCTCGGGCGCCTCCACGGGCGTCATGTGTCCGACCCCGGCGAGTTCCGTGAGGCCGACGCACTCCGGCAGCGCCTCCGCGATCCGCCGTGCGTGTACGACGGGCGTGAGCCGGTCGGCGAGCCCCGCGACCACCGCGGTGGGCACCCGCAACGCGCCGACCTCCACGTCGAGTTGCAGGGTGGCGAGCACGTGGGACCAGCCGTGCCGTACGGCCCGCGGGCAGGCGTGCACGATCCGCGCGCACGCCTCGACCTTGTCCGGCGCCGAGCCGGGGCCCATCGTGCCGTACCGCAGGATCCGCTTGGCGAGCGGCGTGACGGGACCGAGCGGCGCCCGTGAGCCGAGCACGGAGCGCGTGACGCGGGTCCGCAGCCACCCGGCCCGCAGCGGCACCACCCGCGACTCGGCGACCAGCCCCGAACTGCCGGTGCTGCACAGCAGAACGGCCGCCGTGTGCTCACGGAACTTCGGTCGGTCCCCCGCGGCCATGATCGTCATGGCCCCCATGGAGTGCCCGACGAGCACTGCCTTCTCGCCCGGCGCGAGCGTCGCCGCGAGGACCGCTTCGAGGTCGTCGGCGAGCGCCCGCGTGCTGTACCCGTCGCGGTCCAGGGGTGCCGCGCTGCGCCCGTGCCCGCGCTGGTCGTAGACGATGACCCGGTGGTCGGCGGCGAGGTCACGTATCTGCGCGTCCCAGAACAGCGTCGAGCAGGTCCAGCCGTGCGCGAGCACCACGGCGGGCGCGCCCTCCGCCCCCGACACCTCGACGTGGACGCGGGCCCCGTCGGCGGAGACGGCGGTCACCTCGCGCCCGGCGGCGTGCGGCGCGTGCGCGGCGTGCGGGGCGTGCGGCCCGCTCACGTCACGGGTCAGCCGGCTCACGCCTGGGCCTCCACCCGCGCGTCACGGGGCACGTCGGCCACTGCCTCCAGCGGCCTCGCCGGGCGCAGCACCTCGTACTCGGAGAGGTCCACGCGCCGCGTCGCCGCCCTGAACTCGGTGGTCGTGCCGGGCCACACGGTCGTGTTGACGCCGTTCTCGTCGAGGTACCAGCTGTTGCAGCCGCCGGTGTTCCACACCGTGCGCTTCATCCGCTCCTGCACGCGGTCGTTCCAGGCGCGCACGGCCCCGGGCCTGGCGGCGAGTGCCGCCTTTCCGCCGAGCACGTCGAGCTGCCGCAGGTAGTCCGCCATGTAGTTGAGCTGGGACTCGATCATCAGGATCATGGAGGAGTTGCCGAGCCCGGTGTTCGGGCCGATGATCGTCATCCAGTTGGGGAAGCCGGCGGCCGTCGCGCCGCGCAGCGCGTTCATGCCGTCCTTCCAGCTCTCCATGAGCGTGAGCCCCTCGTCGCCCACGACCCGGTCGGCGATCGGCATGTCCGTCACGTGGAAACCGGTGCCGAAGATGATCGCGTCGGCCTCGGTCTCCGTGCCGTCGGCGCCGACCAGGGTGTTCCCGCGCACCTCGGCGAGGCCGCTGGCCACGACGTCGACGTTGGGCCGCGCGAGCGCCGGGTAGTAGGTGTTCGACAGCAGGATGCGCTTGCAGCCGATGCGGTACGTGGGGGTCAGCTTCCGCCGCAGCGCCGGGTCCTTGACCGCCCGGTACATGTTCCGCTTGGCGAGCTGCTCGACCATGCCCAGCTCGTTGGGCCGCTTGGTGAACGCCTGGACCTGCAACTCCCTGATGCCCCACAGGATGCCGCGCCGCGCCTGGGTGGTGAACGGGAGCTGCCGGTGCAGCCAGCGCTCGGCCCCGGTGATGGCGCGGTCCGCGCGCGGCATCACCCACGGGGGTGTGCGCTGGAAGAGGGTCAGCCTGCCGACCCGCTGCTGGATGGCGGGCACGATCTGGATGGCGGAGGCGCCGGTGCCGATCATCGCCACGCGCTTGCCGGTCAGGTCGTAGTCGTGGTCCCAGCGGGCGGAGTGGAAGACCTTGCCGGGGAAGGTGTCGAGGCCGGGGATGTCGGGGGTCTTGGGGTCGGAGAGCGGCCCGGTGGCCGAGACGACGACGTCGGCGGTCAGGGTTCCGTTGCTGGTCTCGATCTTCCAGCGCAGCTTCGCGGCGTCCCAGCGCATCTGCTTCACCTCGGTGTCGAGGCGGATGTGGGAGCGCAGCCGGAAGGTGTCGGCGACGCCCTCCAGGTACTCCTGGATGCGCTCCTGGCCGGAGAAGGTGCGCGGCCAGTCGGGGTTGGGCGCGAAGGAGAAGGAGTAGAGGTGCGAGGGCACGTCGCAGGCGCAGCCGGGGTAGCTGTTGTCCCGCCAGGTGCCGCCCACCGCACCGGCCCGCTCCAGGACGACGAAGTCGGTGATGCCCTCGCGCCGCAGCCGCACGGCCGCTCCGAGCCCGCCGAAGCCGGACCCGATCACCGCCACCCGTACGTGCTCGTACTCGCGCCCCTGCTCAGGGGCACGCTCGTGCTCGGCCATGCCGCCGCCTCCCGAAGTACCTGACTCTGCCAGTAACCACTGGCGCAATTGGGAGAGTAGAACACCGGCGTACTCATGGGTAGGGGTCGGTCCGGGAAAGTTACCAGCGGTACGCCATAGGCTTCCCTCGTGGCAGACGAACAAGAGAGCGGATCAGGGGACGCACGCGAGTACCGCATGGCGGAACTGGCCAAGGCGGCCGGCATCACCGTGCGCACCGTCCGCTTCTACCGCGAGCGCGGCCTGATCCCGCCACCCCGCCGCGAGGGCCGCATCGCCTGGTACGACGAGCACCACCTGGCCAGGCTCCGCACCATCGCCGCCCTCCTGGAGCGCGGCCACACCCTCAACGGCATCGCCGAACTCTCCGACGCCTTCGACAAGGGCCGTGACGTCGGCGAACTCCTCGGCCTCGGCCGCCCCACCGAGGAGCAGCCGGTCCGCCTCACGCCCGAGGAACTCGCCGACCACTTCGCGGGCGAGGTGACCCCGGAGAACCTCGTCGCCGCCCTCGACCTCGGCTACCTCGGCACCGACGGCGACGAGCTGGTCCACATCAGCCGCCGCCTCCTCGACGCCTCCTCCACCCTGGTGCGCAAGGGCGTGCCGCTGGCCGCGGTCCTGGAGGCGGGCGAGCGCGTCCGCGAACACGCCGACGCGCTCGCCGAACTGTTCATCACCGTCATGCGCGCCCACGTGCCCGCCACCGCGGAGGTGGACATCGAACAGCTCCGCCCGCTGGCCAAGAGCGTGGTGGAGGCGGAACTGTCGATGGCGCTGGACCGCCGTCTCCAGCAGCCCTAGCCTCCCTCGGAGAGTCAAGCCCCCCCCGGCGCTTCAGCGGGGCAGCCACCAACGCGCCTTGTAGATGCCGCCGTCGACGAGCTTGTGGCTGCTCTCGGGCCGGTGGACGCTCACCGTGGTCGTCCACCAGGTCTCGCCGAGCCCCTTCTCGGGCACCGCGGTCACGACCTGCCCGGTGCGCGGATCGTCGCCCACGCACTTCACCGACTTACGGGAGATCAGCTCGGCGCCCGCGAAGTCCTGTACGAAGACGCGACGGGCCTTGTCGTACTGGAACACCGCCGCGTTCGTCGTCACCCAGAGCCGGCCGGGCCGCCGCGCCACGGGGAAGAGGTCGTGTCCGCCGGGCGTCTTTCCCGGCGTCCCCACCGGCAGCCCGATCGCCGAGGTCCGCTTCAGCGCGGGCCGCGCGGCCGTCCCGCCCACCTCGTACGTCACCAGCTCGTCGTCGCCGAGCGCCCACAGCACGCGCCGGGCGCCGTCCCAGTGCAGCCCGTGCGCGCCCTTGAGTCCGGCCTCGGCGTACCGCGTGGCCCGCGGGCCCTGCGAAGCGGCGTAGAGCCGGACGATCGCGCCCGTGCTGCACGCGACGGCGACGTTGCCGTCGGGCAGGATCTCGGCGCTGTGCGGATTGAACAGGTCGTCGCCGGGTCCGATCGCCGTGGCCCAGTACCGCTCGCCGGAGGGGTGTGCGACGACGGCCACGAAGCCGAACGACGCCGTCGTCAGGACGTACGTACGCCGCCGGTGCACCCGCACCTTCGACTCGCACGGATAGATCCAGCTCACGTCCGGCGCGAGGTCCTGGTAACGCGGGTCCCCGAGCGGCGAGAACTGCCACCGCACGACGGAGGGATCGGCGGCCGGGTCCCAGACGCGCCGCCGGGAGTCCAGGACGAGGAGCCGCCTGGTCGCCTGCTCGGTGAGGAGCACGGGCGGCGTACCGCCGGGTCTCCCGCCGACGCCGTACGCGTTCGCGCCCGGCAGCGCGGCCACGGCTCCGGCGCCCGCGGCTCCCAGCAGCAGGGCACGCCTGGACGGCCGGGCTCCGCTCTCAGCGACCTTCGACGACACGACGGACATGAAGTCCCCCCGACACCTCGGCAGTTGGGCATGACGCGACCGCAATCTGCCATGCCCCAGGGGCCCGGGACAGCCCTCTGCCGAACTGACTTTATGACCGCGCGCCGCTTCCGCCACGGGCGCCGCGCGCGCGGGGGCCCGCTACAGGTCGTAGACCACCGTCACGGGCGCATGGTCGCTCCACCGCTCGCCGTGCGTCGCGGCCCGCTCCACGTACGCCTTGACCGCACGCCCGGCGAGGCCCTCCGTGGCGACGTGATAGTCGATCCGCCACCCCGAGTCATTGTCGAAGGCGCGCCCGCGGTAGGACCACCAGGAGTAGGGGCCCTCCACGCCGGGGTGCTGCTCGCGCACCACGTCGGCGTACTCCTCGAAGACCTGGCTCAGCCAGGCGCGCTCCTCGGGCAGGAAGCCGGAGCTCTTCCGGTTGCCCTTCCAGTTCTTGAGGTCGGCCTCCTGGTGGGCGATGTTCCAGTCGCCGCAGACGACGACGTGACGCCCCTCCGCGGCGGCCCGCGCCTTGAGCTCCTTCAGGTACGGGAGGAACTCCCCCATGAACCGCACCTTCTCGTCCTGCCGCTCGGTGCCGACCTCGCCGGAGGGCAGGTACAGGCTGGCGACGGTGACGCCCGGCAGGTCCGCCTCCACGTACCGCCCGCCGCCGTCGAACTCCGCCGAGCCGAAGCCGACCCGCACCCGGTCCGGCTCGCGGCGCGTGTAGAGGGAGACCCCGGCCCGCCCCTTCGCCGCGGCGGGCGCGTGCACGACGTGCCACCCCTCGGGCTCACGGACGCCGTCCGGGAGCTGGTGCGGCTCGGCGCGCACCTCTTGCAGGCACAGCACGTCCGCGGAGGTCTCGGCGAGCCACTCGACGAAGCCTTTCTTGGCCGCGGCCCGCAGACCGTTCACGTTCACAGAGGTCACTGTCAGCACAACACTCGCCCTACTTTCCTTTGGCCTCTCCGTCCTCGGGCCAGAGGAAAGGCTCCCATACGGCGTTCACGCGCCGACGCGCCCACGGGAGCGTTACCTGCACACTGGATTACTGACTTCCCTTACCGTCGCATAGAAGTACGATTAGACGCATGAGTATCCAAGACGCCGAAGCCCCGGCAGCCCCCGTCGCGCCCACCGCACCCGCCGTCCACCTGCGCACGGTCACCTTCGCGCACCCCGACGCCGTCGCGCTCAACGACCGCGTCCAGCTCGAATATGCGGAGCGCTACGGAGACGAGGGCGACGTCACGTTCCTCGACCCGTCCATGTTCGAGCCGCCCCGGGGCCTGTACGTCATCGCGTACGACGAGAACGGCACCCCGCTGGCGACCGGCGGCTGGCGCTCGATGGACGCCGACGGCGAGGGGTACGCGGACGGCGACGCGGAGCTGAAGCGCATGTACGTCACCCCGGAGGCCCGCGGCCTCGGCCTCGCGCGCCGCATCCTGGCCGTCCTGGAGCAGGACGCGAGGGCCGCGGGCCGCACCCGCATGGTCCTGGAGACGGGCACGAAGCAGCCGGAGGCGATATCCCTCTACGCCTCCACCGGCTACACCATGGCTCCGGCCAAGTTCGGCCACTACCGCTTCGACGACCTGAGCCTCTGCTACGCGAAGCAGCTGTAACGGGGCCCGCTCCCGCAGTCGGCGGGACACCGCCACCCGGCGGGCAGGGCAGGAGGGCAACGCAAAGATCCCGTCCGGTTCAGTGAACCGGACGGGATCTCATGTGCAGTGGACCTGTGGGGATTTGAACCCCAGACCCCCTCGATGCGAACGAGGTGCGCTACCAGACTGCGCCACAGGCCCTTGCAACGAGTGAAACTCTAGCACCCCGAACGGAGTGTTCAAAAATCCGCTCCTGGCTGGTCAGCCGGGGGGCCGGGACCTCACCGTGTCTCACTCGTTGGCGGCGCGGGGCCTGTCCCCGTCCTCGTACTGGTCGAAGAGCGGCGTGCGGCCACGCTCGCGGGCCCGCCGCGCGGACGCGGCCCGGCGCTTGTCGCTGCGCCCGCCGGTGGCGTCGGAACCCTCGGCGCCGTCGATGTCCCCGGCGTCGGCGGCCCGCCGGTCCGGCTCCTCGGCGGCACGCTCGGCCGGACCCGACCGCGCCGAGCTCCAGGCGTCGGGCGCGCCCAGGTCGACGCTGCCGGTGGCACGCGGGGCGACCGGCGCGGTGACGTACGTCGGCAGCGGCACCGGGACCGGGTCCCAGCTCTCGCCGCGGCCGGGGCCGCGCTGCCGCTCGCGCTGCTGGTCGACCCACTCCGCGTGGTCGGTCTGCTCGACGAGGGCGCGGCGGTCGGCGGCGAGGGCGGACAGGCCGGTCTCGGTCCCTGGCCCCGCGCCCTCCTGCTCCTCGACGGTGTCGTGCCCGGCGCCCACCGGCCCGCGGTACGGCTGCCGCTCCCGCAGCCGCTGCGCCGCGTCCTCGGCGCGGCGGCGGTCCATGACGTAGGTGAAGCGCTTCCGCTCCTGGCCGCGCAGGTAGACGATGTAGCCGCTCAGGAGCAGGGCGGGCGCGGCGGGCGCCCACAGGAAGGCCAGGCCGCCGACGGCCGCGACGATCGCGCCGGCCGTGAAGGCGAGGAAGAGCAGCACCGTCGTGCGCCGGCGCCGGGCGAGCACCTTGGAGCGCCGGGCGCGCGCGGCGGCCTCGGCCGAACCGGCACGGCGCGCGGGCGATGCCTTGGGGCGGCGGGTGCGCTCACGTTCCGGTTCGGGGCGTTCCTGCCGCGAGGCGGGGGCCTCGGAGCGTGCCTGGGGGACCTCGGCGCGGGGCGGGGCGGTGTCGACCCGTGCCGCGGAGGCTTCGGGCCGCTCCGCGGGCGACTCCGTCCGCTGCTCCGTTCGGTGCTCCGTCCGGTGCTCCGTTCGGTGCTCCTTGTCGGGCTCCGCCTTCGGGGGCGCGGCGAAGGACCGGACGTCCACCGAGCCGGTGATCACGTCCGGTTCGCCACGGCTCTCCCCTTCTTCGGGCGAGCGGGCTTGCAGGTCCTTGGCGTATCGGCGCTCCATCCCCGCCCGTCCGGAAAGCAGCCGGATGGCGGTGCTGAAGCGTTCCGTCGGACGGGCTTCGTTCAGCTCGTCCTGCCTACGGAGCCACATCGGCACCAAGTAGGCGGCCCAGGCCCCGACGATGACTGCGTAGATGAGGCCGCTGCTGCTCACGCTCACACGGTAGAGGGGTTTCGCTGGGGCCATCCGCCAATTGAGTCGGTGTGTCGCACGATCCGGCAGATAACCCGAACTTTTTTGTGACTGATGTGATCAACAGATCACTGAGAGAAGGTGAATTAATGTCCGGACACGATCCATACGGGCCGCATACAGACCGCTCACGTTTCGAACGTTTATTTCATTTGGTGAGGCCGGCGTTGGATCGGCCTTTGGCCGGGCGGCGGGTCAGGCGGTGTTCCGAGGTCGCGCGCGGTGCCAGCGGCGCAGCAGCCCTTCCGGCACCTCTTCGACGGTGAGCGCGAAGACGAGATGATCGCGCCAGGCCCCGTCGATGTGGAGATAGCGCGGGCGCATGCCCTCTTCACGGAATCCGAGTTTCTCCACGACCCGCCGGCTCGGCGTGTTCTCGGGGCGAATACAGACCTCGATACGGTGCAGCCCGACCGAGCGGAAGCAGTGGTCGACGGCGAGCGCGACGGCGGTCGGCATGACGCCGCGCCCCGCGACGGACTCGTCCACCCAGTAGCCGATGTGGCCCGAGCACATGGAGCCCCAGGTGATCCCGGCGACCGTGAGCTGGCCGACGAGGCGGCCCTGGTACTCGATGACGAAGGGCAGCATCCGGCCCGCGCCGGCCTCGGCCCGCAGATGGCGGACCATCTGCCGGTACGTGGGACGGTGCACGATCGGGCCGCTGGGCGTGGGCGGCGGGATCGTGGCCTCCCAGGGGCGCAGCCAGTCACGGTTGCGCCGGTTGACGTCACGCCAGACGCGCTGGTCCCGCATCTTTATCGGTCGCAGCGTGACGTCGCCGTCCGTCAGATCGACGGGCCAGGAAGAGCCGTTCAGCGCGCACCCCCTGCGGGGCCGGGGTGACCGCCGGCGTCGGCTGCCGGGCCTGGGTGGTCGCCGCCGCGCAGTTGGTCCGCGGCGTGCTTCAGCAGTGGCTCCAGGACGGCGAGCCCGTCGCGTACGCCGCCGGTCGATCCCGGCAGGTTCACGATGAGCGTCCCTCCGGCGACCCCCGCGAGGCCCCGGGAGAGCACGGCCGTGGGGACCTTGTCCCTCCCGTACGCGCGGATCGCCTCCGCGATGCCCGGCACCTCGTGGTCGATGACGCGGCGGGTGGCCTCGGGGGTGCGGTCGGTGGGCGAGATGCCGGTGCCGCCGGTGGTGAGGATGACGTCGTAGCCCGCAGCGGCGCCCGCGCGCAGGGCCTGCTCGACGGGGTCGCCGTCGGGAACGACCTGGGGGCCGTCCACGACGAAGCCGAGCGCGGTGAGCCCCTCGGCGAGGATCGGACCACCGCGGTCGGCGTAGACCCCGGCGGCGGCGCGATTGGAAGCGGTGACGACGAGCGCACGATAGCCCCCGACCTCCCCCGGCGGCGAACCGGCCTGCGGCTCCCGGCGCACCTCCTGAGGCCGACTGACCTGCGGCTCCCGGCCCACCGCCGGGCCTTGACCGGCCTGCGGCTCCTGGCCGGCCTGCGGCTCCCGGCTCACCGCTGGGCCTTGGCCCGCCCGCGGCTCCCGGCTCACCGCTGGGCTTTGGCCGGCCTGCGGGTCCTGGCCCGCCCGCGGCTGAGGGGTCGGCGGGGGGTTCTGGTTCGCCCGGGGTGCCGGAGGCGCATCGTGGTCCACGCGTGCGTGGCCGTCTTCGGCGTTCACGCCCCGGCTCCTTCGCGGTTCCACGTCCCCGACTTGCCGCCGGTCTTCTCCTCGACGCGTACGTCCGTGATGACGGCGCCCTTGTCGACGGCCTTCACCATGTCGACCACCGTGAGGGCGGCGACGCTCACCGCGGTGAGGGCCTCCATCTCGACGCCGGTACGGTCCGTCGTCTTCACCGTGGCGAGGATCTCGACGGCGTCGTCGGCCACGGAGAGGTCGAGCTTGACCCCGGAGACGGCCAGCGGATGGCAGAGCGGGATCAGGTCCGGCGTGCGCTTGGCACCCATGATCCCGGCGATCCGCGCGGTCGCCAGGGCGTCGCCCTTGGGGACGCCCTCACCACGCAGCAACTCGATCACCTGCGGCGACACCAGGACGCGCCCGCTGGCACGGGCCGTGCGCGCGGTCACGTCCTTGGCCGACACGTCGACCATGCGGGCCGCGCCCGCCTCGTCGATGTGCGTCAGTCGCTGCTGCTCAGGGGGTCCGGGGGTGTCCCCCCGGGAAATCGCGGTCATGTGCTGTGGCGCTCCCGGTCCGGGCCCCGCGCGGTGCGGCGCGCGCGGGCCTGTTGTGCGCGACACGGTACCCCGCTGACGGCCCTCTCAGCCGAGCAGGACCACCTCGACGTCCGCTCCCGGCTCCACCGAAGTGGTGTCCTCGGGGAGGACGATCAGCGCGTTGGCCTGGGCGAGCGCGGCGATCAGATGCGATCCGGAGCCGCCGACGGGCTCCACACGGCCCGCCTCGGCGTCGTACCGCCCCCGGAGGAACTGCCGGCGGCCCGCGGGCGAGCCGAGCGCCTTGTCGCAGACCAGCTCCGCGCGCGCGGAGACCCGGTTGACCTCGGGCAGCCCCATGAGCGTGCGGATCGCGGGGCGCACGAACAGCTCGAAGGAGACGTACGAGGAGACGGGGTTGCCCGGCAGCGCGAGGAGCGGGGTGTGGTCGGGGCCGATGGTGCCGAAGCCCTGCGGCTTGCCCGGCTGCATGGCGAGCTTGCGGAACTCCACGCCGCCGCCCGCACCGATGCCGTTCTCGTCGTCCGGGTCGCCCACGGAGGTCAGGGCCTCCTTGACGACGTCGTACGCGCCCACGCTCACGCCGCCGGTGGTGACGACGAGGTCGGCGCGGATGAGCTGGTCCTCGATGGTGGAGCGCAGCGTCTCGGCGTCGTCGGCGACGGCGCCCACGCGGTAGGCGATGGCTCCGGCGTCGCGGGCGGCCGCGGTGAGGGCGAAGCTGTTGGAGTCGTAGATCTCGCCCTCGGCGAGCGCCTCGCCGGGCTGGATCAGCTCGCTGCCGGTGGACATGACGACCACGCGCGGGCGGGGCCGCACCTTGACCGTGCCGCGTCCGATGGCGGCGAGCAGGGCGATCTGCGGCGGGCCGAGGACCATCCCCGCGCTGAGGGCGCGGTCGCCCGCGCGGACGTCGCTGCCACGCGCCCGTACGTGCGCGCGTGCCGCGGCCGGGCGGTGCACCTGGACCTCGCCGGAGGCGCCCTCGGGGGCGGCGCTGTGGGCGCGCATGCCGGTGACGGGGCCCCCGCCGAGGCCGCCGTCGGTCCACTCGACGGGCACGACGGCCTCGGCGCCTGGCGGCAGCGGGGCGCCGGTCATGATGCGGGCGGCCTGGCCCGCGCCGACGGTGGGCTGCTCGCCCGCGCCCGCGGCGACGTCCCCGATGACGCGCAGGACGGCGGGGAACTCCTCGCTGGCGCCCTCGACATCGGCGACCCGTACCGCGTACCCGTCCATGGAGCTGTTGTCGAAGGGCGGCAGCGAGACGGGCACCGTCACGTCCTCGACGAGGACGCAGCCCTGGGCGTCGAGGAGTTGGAGCTCGATGGGTTCGAGCGGGCGGACGGTCGCGAGAATGTCGTCCAGGTGCTCCTCCACCGACCAGAAGCCGCTCTGACCGGTGGTCGGTGTCGTCGTGCTGCTGCTCAAGTGCTACATCTCCTCGGTGACGTAACTGCGAAGCCAGGCCTTGAAGTCCGGCCCCAGATCTTCACGTTCGCACGCGAGTCTGACAATGGCACGCAGATAGTCGCCCCGGTCACCGGTGTCGTAGCGGCGGCCCTGGAAGACCACGCCGTGCACGGGACCGCCCACCTTCTCGTCCGCGGCGAGCTGCTGGAGGGCGTCGGTGAGCTGGATCTCGCCGCCGCGGCCGGGCTCGGTGTCGCGCAGGACGCCGAAGACGTGGGGGTCCAGGACATAGCGCCCGATGATCGCGTAGTTGCTGGGGGCGTCGGCGGCGTCGGGCTTCTCGACCAGGTCGGTGACCTTGACGACGTCGTCGTCCTCGGTGGCCTCGACGGCGGCGCAGCCGTAGAGGTGGATCTGCTCCGGGGAGACCTCCATGAGGGCGATGACGCTGCCGCCGTGCCGCTCCTGGATCTCGACCATGCGGGCGAGGAGGGGGTCGCGCGGGTCGATGAGGTCGTCGCCGAGGAGGACGGCGAACGGTTCGTGGCCGACGTGCGGTGCGGCGCACAGGACGGCGTGACCGAGCCCCTTGGGGTCACCCTGGCGTACGTAGTGCATGGTCGCGAGGTCGCTGGACTCCTGGACCCTGGCCAGCCGGTCCTCGTCGCCCTTCTTCAGGAGGGCGGATTCCAGTTCGTAGTTGCGGTCGAAGTGGTCCTCCAGGGGGCGCTTGTTGCGGCCCGTGATCATGAGGACGTCATCGAGGCCCGCGGAGACCGCCTCCTCGACCACGTACTGGATCGCCGGCTTGTCGACGACCGGCAGCATCTCCTTGGGAGTCGCCTTGGTGGCGGGCAGAAAGCGCGTGCCGAGGCCGGCCGCCGGGATGACCGCCTTGGTGATCCTGGCGCGAGGGGGGTGAGACTCAGTCATGTCGCCACCATATCCGGTCAGTATGTGCGGAATCTGTGGTTCCAGATACTTGATTGGCATATGCGTCCACTGAGAAGGGTTTGTGAATTCCCCATGAATGGAACCGATACCGGCGGCCAGCCAACCAAGCGCGGGTTGCGCGGGGACTTCCTCGCGGTGAGACGCGGGTTGACTGAGGATGACGTGCGGAAGGCGGCCGCGGTTCTCGCCGGGCACGCGCTGGAGCTCCCCGAGCTCGCCACGGCGGGGACGGTCGCGGCCTACGTGTCCGTGGGCAGCGAGCCCGGCACGCGCGTACTGCTCGACGCCCTGCACGCGCGCGGGACGCGCGTACTGCTGCCGGTGCTCCTCGCGGACAACGACCTGGACTGGGCCGTCTACGACGGCGAGGACTCCCTGGTCGCCGTGGAACACCAGGGCAAGATGCCGCTGTTGGAGCCCGCCGGGAAGCGGCTCGGCCCCGACGCCGTCCTGGAGGCGGACGCGGTGCTGCTGCCCGGCCTCGCGGTGGACACGGGCGGCACCCGGCTCGGGCGCGGCGGCGGCTCGTACGACCGTGTCCTGACCCGCCTGGAGCGCGCGGCCACCGATCCGGCCCTCGTGGTGCTCCTGTACGACTCCGAGGTCGTCGCGCACATCCCCGGCGAGACGCACGACCGGCCCGTGCACGCCGCGGTGACGCCTTCGGGGGTACGCCGCTTCCGGTGACCCCCGGATACCCGAGAGGGCCCTCCACGCGCGCGTGGAGGGCCCTCTCGGCAGGTGCGGTGCTTCACCGCTCGGCGTGCCCGGTCAGGGGCGGAGCACCAGCTTGTCGCTCGTGCCCTTCTCGACGGCCTTCTCGGAGTGGGCCCACGGCAGCAGCTCGCCCTTGGCCCACTTGTCGGTCTGGTCGGTGTAGTGCGCGTTGTACGCGTGTCCCGAGGCGCCGGTGAGGTTGATCCACTTGGACTTGTCGAGGTCCTTGAGGTTCACCACCATGCGCATCGAGGGCACCCAGACGACGCCGTAGCCGCCCGCCGCGTTCCAGCCGGTGGCGTTGACGGCCGCCTCGCCGCCGCCGAGGTTCCACGGGCCGCGGTTGAGCACGAACTGCAGCCAGCCGGGGCCTTCGGTGCCGAGCGTCTGGTTCTTCAGCGTGAGGCGGTGCAGACGGCCCCAGCTCCAGGTGTCGACGTCCTTGCCGAGCTTGGCCGTCAGGTCCCAGCGCGCGTCCCCGAGGGCCCGCTCGAACAGCTGGTCGCGGTTCTTGGTCTCCGCGTCGGTGCGGGTCGCCGGCGTCTTCCACCAGTCGTTGGTCTCGTCGTCGATGATCTTGCGGATCACCTCGTAGTAGCGGTCGCCGCCGTCCGGCTGGGCCGAGTCGGCGTCGCGCTCACCGCACTCGCGCACCCGCTTGCCCTCGTCGGCGGGGCGGGTGTTGCCGGCCGGTTCGACGTTCAGGCACTGGCCCTTGACGCGCAGCTCCTTGGGGAGCTTGTTGCCGATGGCCAGCTTGAGGATGTTGCGCCAGACCGAGTTGAAGTACGCGGCGGCCGCCGAATCGGCGTCCTGGGTGTAGTCCCAGCCCTCCAGGAGCTTCTGCGCCTCGCGGACGTACTTGTCCTTGATGTCGATCTTCAGCAGCTTGGGCACGAGCAGCTTGGCGATCTCGCTGCTGTTGTCCGTCTGCATGAGGCGCATGTCCTCGGTGGAGATCTTGCCGCCGTTCTTGATCTTCGACTGGATGAGGTCGTCGATCCGCTGGCTGCGCGCTCCGTAGCCCCAGTCCGAGGTGAGCTTGTACGGGTACTTCGCCTCGTCGCTGTCGTCGATGACGGCCTGGTTGGCGGTGACGATGTAGCCGCGCTTCGGGTTGTACTCGTAGGGCAGCGCGTCCTGCGGGATGTAGCCGTCCCAGCGGTAGTCGGGGTCCCAGCCGGGCGCGGGGAGCGAGCCGTCGCCCTTGCCGCGGGTGGGGATCTTGCCGGGCGCCTGGTAGCCGATGTTGCCCTTGGTGTCGGCGTAGATCAGGTTCTGCGAAGGCACCTCGAAGGAAGCGGCCGCCTTGCGGAATTCGGTGAAGTTCTTCGCCCTGTTGAGCTCGAAGACGGCGTCCATGGAGTTGCCCGGGGCCAGCGCGGTCCAGCGCAGCGCCACTCCGTAGCCGTCGCCCCGGTCGGGCGCGGCGGTGTCGACGCCTGCCTTCTTGCCGACCTTGACCAGCTCGTCGTCGCGGTCGGAGATGAGCGGGCCGTTGTTGGTCTCGCGGACCGTGATCTTCTTTTCCTTGCCGCCCGCGACCTTGATGGTCTCCTCGCGCGAGGTGAAGGGCAGCACCTTGCCGTCGTACTGGTAGCCGTCCCCGGTGAACTTCTCCAGGTACAGGTCCGTGACGTCGGCGCCGAGGTTCGTCATGCCCCAGGCGATGTCGTTGTTGTGGCCGATGACCACGCCCGGCATGCCGGAAAAGGTGTAGCCGGAGGCGTCGTACTGGCACTTGTCCGACACCGAACGGCAGTGCAGGCCCATCTGGTACCAGACGGAGGGCAGCTGCGGCGCCAGGTGCGGATCGTTGGCCAGGAGCGGCTTGCCGGTGATCGTGTGGTCGCCGGAGACGACCCAGGAGTTCGAGCCGATGCCGTTGCCGTTGGGGCCGAGGACCGCGGGGACCCCGTCCAGGGCGTCGGAGAGCCCCGAGAGCTGCGACTGCATCCCGTCGGGCGCCTGACCGCCTCCGGCGAGCCCGGAGCCCGCAGCGCCGCTCGTGCCGGTCTGGGTGCCGATGCCGGTGCCGGCGCCGGTCTGGGTGCCCGTACCCGTGCCGGTACCAGTTCCGGTACCAGTGCCAGTGCCGGTACCAGTACCGGTTTCGGTGGCGGTGCCCTTGGCGTCGTACTTCTCGGTGACGCCGTCGTAGGCGCCCTCGCGGACGACGGGCTTGTTCCGCTTGTACGGGTACTCCGGGTACAGGTCCTTGATCTGCGAGGGGCCGAGGCGGCTCGTCATCAGGGAGCGGTCGATCTCGTCCTGCATGTTGCCGCGCAGGTCCCAGGCCATGGCCTTGAGCCAGGCCACGGAGTCGACGGGCGTCCACTTCTGCGGCGCGTAGTCGTTCTCGAAGCCCAGCGCCGCGTACTCGACGGAGATGTCCTTGCCGTCCTTGCCGTCGAGGTAGGCGTTGACTCCCTTGGCGTAGGCCTGGAGGTACTTCTTCGTCTGCGGGGAGAGCTTGGAGTCGTACTCCTTCTTCGCCACCCGGTGCCAGCCGAGCGTGCGCAGGAACTCATCGTTCTTGACCTGACTCTTGCCGAACATCTCGGAGAGCCGCCCGGAGGTCATATGGCGACGTACGTCCATCTCCCAGAAGCGGTCCTGCGCCTGGACATAGCCCTGGGCCATGAAGAGGTCGGCGTCGGAATCGGCGTAGATCTGCGGGATTCCGTTCCCGTCGCGCTTCACCTCGACGTTGGCGGCAAGGCCGTCGAGCTTGATCGATCCCTTGGTCTGCGGGAAGGAGGCGCGCACGGTGCTGACGCTCCAGTACGCGCCGAAGCCGATGCCTCCGACGATGGCCAGGACCAGGACGATCACGACGAGTCGGGCTCGGCGCCCCTTCTTCTTGCCGGACTTATGGCCGGAAGAGGCGTTGGTGTTGGAGGGCATCGCTGTCCTTGCTGTCCTTACGCGAGCGGCAGGGCGGGCTGTGCTGTCGACTGGGCGGCTCTGGGAGCGCTGGAGCAACCATAGGCGCAGGGGGTTGCGCCCCCGGACGCGGAGTCAGGAACCGGACGCCTGAAGATCGTAAATGCGTTCGAAGGCATCAAGAAAGCGTTAACAATTAGGTAAGGTAACGAAGTACTTGGCTCGCACGAACTACTTGTGCGCGCACGGAGGAAGGAACGGCCCCTGACTGTCCACCACCTCAACCAGCTCCTGCTCGTCTGCTCGCTCGTTCTGCTCGTCGCGGTGGCGGCGGTCCGCATCTCGTCGCGCAGCGGGCTCCCAAGCCTGCTGCTGTACCTCGGCATCGGCGTGGCCATGGGCCAGGACGGCATCGGCGACGTCCACTTCGACAACGCCGAGCTGACGCAGGTCATCGGCTACGCCGCCCTGGTCGTGATCCTCGCCGAGGGCGGCCTCGGAACGAAGTGGAAAGAGGTCAAGCCCGCCCTGCCGGCCGCCGCCGTGCTCTCGACCGTCGGCGTCGCGGTGAGCGTCGGCGTCACAGCGGCCGGCGCGCACTACCTGGTGGGCCTGGAATGGCGGCAGGCGCTGATCATCGGCGCGGTGGTCTCCTCCACGGACGCCGCCGCCGTCTTCTCGGTGCTGCGGAAGGTGCCGCTCCCCTCCCGGATCACCGGCGTCCTCGAAGCGGAGTCCGGGTTCAACGACGCCCCTGTCGTGATCCTTGTGGTGGCGTTCTCCACCGCGGGGCCGGTGGACCAGTGGTACGTACTGCTCGGTGAGATCGCCCTGGAGCTGGCGATCGGCGCCGCCCTCGGCATCGCGGTCGGCTGGCTCGGCGCCTTCGGCCTGCGCCATGTGGCGCTGCCCGCCTCCGGCCTCTACCCCATCGCCGTCATGGCCATCGCGGTCACCGCCTACGCCGCGGGCGCCATGGCGCACGGCAGCGGCTTCCTCGCGGTCTACCTCGCCTCAGTGGTCCTCGGGAACGCCAGACTGCCCCACTGGCCCGCCACCCGCGGCTTCGCCGAAGGGCTCGGCTGGCTCGCCCAGATCGGCATGTTCGTCCTGCTCGGCCTCCTGGTCACCCCGCACGACCTCTTCGACGACACCTGGCACGCGGTCCTCATCGGCCTGGTCCTCACCGTGGTGGCACGGCCCCTGGGGGTCGTGCTCGGCATGCTGCCGTTCCGGCTGCCCTGGCAGGAGAAGGCACTGCTGTCCTGGGCGGGGCTGCGCGGCGCGGTGCCCATCATCCTGGCGACGATCCCGATGGTGAGCGGCGTCCAGGACAGCCAGCGGATCTTCAACATCGTCTTCGTACTGGTCGTCGTCTACACCCTCGTCCAGGGCCCCACGCTGCCCTGGCTGGCCAGGACGCTGCGGATCGGCGGCGGCTCGGAGGCGGCCGACCTCGGCATCGAATCGGCGCCCCTGGAGCGGCTGCGCGGCCATCTGCTCTCCGTGGAGATCCCCAAGGACTCCCGCATACACGGCGTCGAGGTCGGCGAGCTGCGGCTGCCCGCCGGGTCCGCGGTCACCCTGGTGGTGCGCGACGGCGAATCGTTCGTGCCGCTGCCGACGACCGTGCTGCGGCGGGACGACGAACTCCTCGTGGTGGCGACGGACCCGGTGCGTGACGCGGCCGAGAAGCGGCTGCGCGCGATCAGCCGCGGCGGCAAGCTGGCCAGTTGGCTGGGAACCGACGGAGAAACACACCAATCGTAGGTGGCGAGGGTCTCATCCACTGTGATCACAGGGGCTGATGAGGCCCTTGCCTGTACGATAAAGGCACCTGATCGAACCAACTCTGCCTGAAGCAGAGCTGGCGCGACCGTATGGCGGCCGTGCAGCCCCCTCAGTTGGGCCCGGCATCTACCGCAGTTCCGCGCAAGAGGACAGCTCTCGGCGCCCCCGCACGGGCGCGCTACCAGGCGGCAGAAAGGCACGGCCGTGGCATCCACGGTCACCGAATCCCGCCCGGGTTACGGACAGCTTCTGCGCACCCCGCGCGCGTGGACGTTCCTGCTGCCCGGCTTCGCCGCGCGCCAGCCGTTCGCGATGCTGACCATCTCCATCGTCCTGCTGGTGCAGCACACCACCGGCTCGTACGGTGCCGCGGGCGCCGTCTCGGCGGTCACCGGCGTCTCCATGGCGCTGTTCGCCCCCTTCAGCGGCAAACTCGCCGACCGGTTCGGCCAGCGCGCCGTCCTGGTGCCCGGCGTCCTCGTGCACTCCGCGTCCGTCATCACGCTGACGGTCCTCGCGCTCTCCGGCGCCCCCCTGTGGGCGCTCTTCGTGGCCGGCGTGCCCGCGGGCGCCTCGACGCCGCAGATCGGCCCCATGGTGCGGGCCCGCTGGGGCGTCAAGCTCCAGGACTCCCCCCTCGCGACCACCGCGGCGGCCTTCGAGTCCGTCACCGACGAGCTGACCTTCGTCCTCGGCCCGCTCCTCGCGACCGCGCTGTGCACCGGCATCACACCCTCCGCGGGCCTGTTCACCGAGGCCGGGCTCACCCTGATCGGCGGACTCCTCTTCGCCGCCCAGAAGAGCACCCAGCCGAAGCCGTCCGCGCACGACGACGCCCACGCGCGCGTGGAGCACGTTTCCGCGCTGCGGATCCCCGGTGTGCGGGTCCTCATCGCCACCTTCCTCGGCATCGGCGCCGTCTTCGGCGGCATGCAGGTATCGCTCGCCGCCTTCTCCGAGTCCATCGGCGAGCCCGGCCTCAACGGCGTCCTGTACGGCACGTTCGCGGCGGGCAACATGCTCTCCGGCGTCGTCTGCGGCGCCATCGCCTGGAAGATCTCCCCGCAGCGCCGTCTCCTCGTCGGGTACACCGCGCTGACCCTGATGGCCTCCGGGCTCTGGGCCGCGCAGTCCACACTGCTCCTCGCCGGGCTCGGCCTCCTGGTCGGCGTCTGCATCGCGCCCGCCCTGATCACCGGCTACACCCTGGTCGACAAGCTGGTCGCGCCGACCGGCCGCACGGAGGCCTTCACCTGGCTGACCGGCGCGGTCGCCCTCGGCCAGGCGGCGGCCGTCACGGTCTCGGGCCAGCTCGAGGACCGCCTCTGGGACGGGGCCGGATTCCTGGTCCCGCTCGGCGGCACGGCACTGGCCCTCGCGGTCCTCGTGACGCTCCGCTCGCGGCTCGTCCCCCCGGCCCCGGGACGCACGGTCACGCGTGGCGTGGGTCACCGCGTGCCGGTCACGGTGGACTGATCTCTCGGAATACGTCACTATGGACCGTCGTTAGCACTCATCGAGTGAGAGTGCCAGGAGGAAGCAAGTGCCGACGTACCAGTACCAGTGCACCGAGTGCGGCGAGGGGCTCGAGGCGGTGCAGAAGTTCACCGATGACGCCCTGACCGTATGCCCGAACTGCGACGGACGCCTCAAGAAGGTGTTCTCGGCGGTCGGCATCGTCTTCAAGGGCTCCGGCTTCTACCGCAACGACAGCCGAGGCTCCTCGTCGAGCAGCACGCCGTCGACGGCCACGAAGACGTCCTCCGACGCGAAGCCGTCGACCTCGTCGTCCTCCGGCTCGTCGTCCTCCTCGGACTCGAAGTCGTCCGCCGGCTCCTCGACGTCCGGCTCCTCGTCGGCGTCCAGCTCGGCCGCGTAGGAGCTCCTCGGAGGCTCCGGCTTCCGGCTTCGCGCTCCCGGATTCGCGTTTCCGGCTTCGCCAGGTTTTTCTTCGTGACCCCGCCGTTCACCGACGGCGGGGTCATCGTCGTGTCCGGGCACGGCACTGTGCGGCCGGTCGTGGTGGGTGGCCGTCGGGCGTGACCGCTCGCGGTGGGTGTGGCCGGTCCGGGGGCGCGTGTGGCCGGTCCGGGGGCGCCTGTGGCTGGTCGGGTCGGGAGGAATTGCACCTTCCGGTGACGGGGTTGTCCACAACCGGGGAGTAGTACACGGGCCTCAGCGGGGATCGGCTCGGGCGTGGATCGTGGGAGCGCAAGTCCAGCTCGTCCTCCTCGCACCCCAGGCGGTGGTTGTCGTGACCCGCGTTTCCCCTCAGGCCCATGCCCCCTCTCCGAGTCGGCTCACGGAGGGCATCCCGGTTCCCCTCTTCCCGCCCGTACGGGTGCGGGGAGGCCATCCACGGCTGCGCCGGCTGCTGCGGCACCGCCGGTCGGCCATGGCCGCAGGGCTCGCGATGACCGCCGCCGCCCTGGCGGCCACGGGTCCGCCGGAAGCGGACAGGACGCCGGACAGGACCGCGGCGGTCGCCTCCTCGCCCGAGCCGCCCCGGGGTGCCTCGGAGAGGGTGACGGCACCTGTGCGGATCGCGGACGCCGAGGCCGTGCGGCTGCTGCGCCCCGGCGACCGCGTCGATGTCATCGCCGCCGTCGAATCACCCTCGGGAGGCGCGAAGCCGCGAGTGGTGGCCGCCGGGGCGCGCGTGACGGAGGTGCCGGAGCGGGGCGACGCCGCGGCGGAAACCGGCGCGTTGGTGGTTCTGTCCGTGCCCCGCGACACCGCCGCACGGCTGGCCGGCGCCGGGGCGAGCGCCCGTCTGGCGGTGACCCTGCGATGAGGGCCACCGGTCACGGTCTCCCTGCCACCCTCGGTCGCACTGCCGCCCCTGGTCGCACTGGCACCCGGTCGCGTCGCTCGTCCGTGAGAGCGCATTGGACAGGGCGACGGCGTGCTGACGTAGGTTGCGGATTTGGCTGTTCCGCAACCTGCACACGCAACGAAAGGCCCCGTGGTGAGCGAGAAGAAGGAACCGGGCATCTGGGATGGCTTCAAGGCCTTCCTGATGCGCGGCAATGTGGTCGACCTGGCGGTCGCGGTGGTCATCGGCGCCGCGTTCACCAACATCGTGAACTCGGTGGTCAAGGGTGTCATCAACCCGCTCGTCGGCGCCTTCGGGACGAAGGACCTCGACCACTACCGCTCGTGCTTGAAGTCACCCTGCGAGACGAACGCGGCGGGCGAGGTCACCGACGGCATCCCGATCATGTGGGGTTCCGTGCTCAGCGCGGTCCTCAGCTTCGTGATCACCGCCGCTGTCGTGTACTTCCTGATGGTGCTCCCCATGGCCAAGTACCTCGCCCGGGTGGCCGCGAGGAGGGCCGAGAAGGAGGGCACGAAGGAGGTCATGGAGGTCACCGAGCTGGAGGTCCTCAAGGAGATCCGCGACGCCCTGGTGGCTCAGCGCGCGTCGGGCCCCGATGGTCCCTCCGGCGAGCGGCCCGACGGGCGGCCCGGTCTGCCGTAGCGCGGGCTCAGATGTGGTGGGGCGGCTTCTCGTCGAGGAACCGCGCCAGATCGGCGGCGCTGTCGCCGCCGGCCGACGGCCGCTCGCCCCACCCGCGGTCCGTGTCGTCCGAGGACTGCTGCGACAGCGGATCGTCGAAGACCAGAGCGTTCCTGGGCTTCGCGGATTTCGCGGATGTCGCGGGCTTCCCGGGCTTCTTGGACTTTTCCGGCTTCTCCGGCTTCTCCGGCTGCTTCGGTTTCGCCGGGTCCTCCGGATCGCGCGGCTCGGGGTCGGGGGCGGTACTCATGCCTCCAGGGTACGTCGGCCGAGTCCGGCACCGACGCGCTCACGCGGGCTCCGAAGCCGCCTCGGACGGCCCGGGCTCCCCGTGCCGCGAAGATCTCCCCGACCGCGGCCACGTGCCCCTGGCCCTGGGCCTGTCCCTGACCCCGGGCCGACGAGGGAGCGACGCTCACGGCCCACGGGGGCCGCCGCTCGTGATACGCACCCGCGTATGACTTCTGACTCCCTGACCGACATAGCCGGCCTGCGGGTAGGGCACGCAACGCTCATCGGCGACGGACAACTGACGGGGACCACCGTCGTGTTGGCGCCGGAGGGCGGTGCGGTCGCCGCCGTGGACGTGCGCGGGGGCGGCCCCGGGACCCGCGAGACGGACGCCCTCGACCCGCGCAACCTGGTGCAGCGCGTCGAGGCGGTCGTCCTCACCGGCGGCAGCGCGTACGGACTTGACGCCGCGACCGGCGTGATGGCGTGGCTCGAGGAGCGCGGCCGGGGGGTGCGAGTCGGGCCCAAGCCCTGCCACGTTGTGCCAGTCGTCCCGGCCGCCTGCGTCTTCGACTTGGGCAGGGGCGGCGACTTCGGGGCCCGCCCGGACGCGGCGACCGGCCGGGCCGCGGTGGAGGCGGCGGCACGGTCCCAGCTCTTCGCCCCGGTCGAGCAGGGCAACGTCGGCGCGGGCACCGGCGCGGTGGTCGGCCGCGTCAAGGGCGGGGTGGGCAGCGGGAGCGTGCGCCTGGAATCGGGGATCACGGTGGCGGCCCTGGTCGTGGCGAACGCGGCGGGTTCGGGGCTCGACCCGGCGACGGGTGCGCTGTACGGGCGGTACTTCGAGGGGAGGGAGGGGGAGGAGGGGGAGGGGCGGGAGGACCCCCGGCCCGCGCCCGAGGTGCATCAGGAGGCCATGCGCCGCCTGACCGAGGCCAAGGCGGGGAACGAAACCCAGCCGCCGTTGAACACCACGCTCGCCGTGGTCGCCACCGATGCCGCGCTCACCAAGGCGCAGGCGCAGAAGCTGGCGGGCACCTCGCACGACGGCATGGCGCGCGCCGTGCGGCCCGTTCATCTCCTCAACGACGGCGACACGGTCTTCGCGCTCGCGACGGGCGAGCACGCTTTGGCCGATGACCGTCCGCTCGCCCTGAACGACATCCTCGCCGCCGGTGCGGACCTGGTCACGGCGGCGATCGTGCGGGCGATGCTGGCTGCGGAGTCGGTGAGGACGCCGGGCGGAATGTTTCCCGCGTACCGCGACTTGTACGTGAAGTAGCAACTCCCGTACGTGCGAAGGGTGCACCGAAAGGGCGCATAGCGGCACAGAATCCCGCAAGTGCCCCCGGTGCCTGACGCATTGGGCGTCCTCGCGCCTCCGTAATGTGCCCGCACTCACACCAAGTGGCCGGAACCGCGCGGGCCGCCGTGCGCTCTTCACACGTACTGGATCAGAACACCTACTTGGAGCAGCCCGTGACAAGGTCGGTCATAGTCAACCCCCGGCGCCGTGCCCTGCTGGCCGCCACCGCGCTCGCCGCCGCGGGCGCGCTGACCCTCACGGCCTGCGGCGGAGACGCGGACGCCAAGGGCGACAAGAACGGCGGCAGTTCGGCCGCCAAGGGCGCCGACATCACCATCTCCTCCAAGGACGGCGCCACCGACGCCTCGATCAACGCCACCGGCGTCAAGGTCGAGAACGGCAAGCTGACGAGCGTGAAGATGACCGCGGTGACGTCCGGTGCGGCCGTCGAGGGCGCCATCACCGGTGGCGGCAGCGCCTGGAAGCCCAAGGCTCAACTGGAGCGCGGCACCAAGTACAAGGTCACCGCGAACGCCAAGGACGCCAAGGGCAACGCGGCGACCGAGAACGCGACGTTCACCACGGTGTCCACGGCCAACAGCTTCATCGGCAGTTACACGCCCGACGGTGGCACCACGGTCGGTGTGGGCATGCCGGTCTCCTTCAACTTCGACAAGGCGATCACGGAGAAGAAGGACGTCCAGTCGCACATCTCGGTCACGTCGAGCAGCGGCCAGAAGATTGTCGGCCACTGGTTCGGCAACCAGCGCCTGGACTTCCGGCCCGAGGAGTACTGGAAGGCCGGTTCCAAGGTCACGATGAAGATCGACCTGGACGGCGTGAAGGGCGCGAACGGCATCACCGGCGTGCAGAACAAGACGGTCTCCTTCACCGTCGGCCGCGCGCAGGTCTCCACGGTCGACGTGAACGCCAAGAAGATGACGGTCGAGCGGGACGGCAAGGTCATCAAGACCATCCCGATCTCCGCGGGCAGCGCGGCGAACCCCACGTACAACGGCAAGATGGTGATCTCCGAGAAGTTCACCCAGACCCGTATGAACGGTGAGACGGTCGGCTTCGGCGGGGAGTACGACATCAAGGACGTGCCGCACGCCATGCGCCTGTCGTCCTCCGGCACCTTCATCCACGGCAACTACTGGGGCTCGCCCTCGATCTTCGGCAGCTCCAACACGAGCCACGGCTGCGTCGGCCTTCAGGACGCGCGCGGCGCGGGTGACCCGAACACCCAGGGCGCCTGGTTCTACAGCAACTCCCTGATCGGTGACGTCGTGACGGTCAAGGGCTCGCCCGACAAGACCATCGCCCCGGACAACGGTCTCAACGGCTGGAACATGGACTGGAGCGAGTGGACGGCGGGCAGCGCGAGCTGACGCACGGCGCAGGGCGCACAGTGCACACGCACGACGCACGCGGCTCCGGCGCGCACCACCCCTGAGCCGCACCACCCCTGAGCCGCGACAGCGCCGCCTCCGCGCCACCCCTCGACGACGCGAGCCACGTGGGAACTTCCCGCGTGGCTCGCGCGTTTTCCCGTTCCCGGGCATGATGTCCGACCCAGGGGCTACGGTATGCACCCACTAGGTGACATGCAGCAACGCCGGGAGAAACCTTGAGCGTTCCGTACGAAACGGCGTACGAGCCACCCGAGTTGCCCGAGCCACACTCTCCGGAGGACCAGTCTCCGGAAGAACACCTCGAGCGGCTTCTCGGCCGTGCCCTGAACTCCTTCGACTTACCGGACGAGGTGCTCCGTCGCCTCGACTCCGCCCTCGCCCACAACAGCGCCCTGCACTCCGCGCACCACAGCTCGGGGCTGCACCGCGAGACGTACAGACACACCTGGCTGCTCGCCGACGCGTCCGTGCTCACCCTCTGGGAGCTCGTCCACAACACCGCGCCGGGCAGTGAGCCGACGCACGAGATCTATGCCGACGAGGAGGACGCGGGCGTCGCCACCTCGCGGCTTCCGCTGCCGCCCGACCCGCCCGCCTGCGGCAGGCCCGTCGTGCTACAGCTCCCCGTCGACCCCAGGCCTCGGCACGCGTACGCTCCCGATGACTCCCCGGACCACGCGCGCCGGCTGCTGCGCCGTGCGGAGAACCCCGAGGGGGACCGCCCGGGCGAGGATGTCGCGCGCCTGCTGAGTTCGGCGGTCGCGCACCAGATAACGCAGACCTTCGGCCGTCCCCGGCTGTCCGGCGAGGCGCGCCTGAGCCTCTCGCTCTACGAGCACGCCTTCCTGCTCTTCGACGGCGCCGAGGTCAGCCTGTGGGAGGTCGAGCACACCCTGACCCCCGACGGCCGCCACCGGTGCGAGGTGTACGCGACCGAGGGGGCGGCCCGCGCCGCGATGGAGCGCAGGGCCAAGGACGCGGCCAGAGGCTGACCGCGCCGCTCCGGGGCGCCTGACGTCACGTACCGCCGCACGCGCACCCCTACATACGCCCGTTGCCGAACTGCCGGATCAGGCCGGCGAAGGCGGCGCGCTCGTGGGCGGTGAGCTGGACCGCCTCCGCGTGCGGCGGGCCCTGCTGGGCAGGCAGCGCGCGGAGCCGGTCGGCCTGGCGCCGCACCTCCGCGCCGGGGCGGTCCCTGCGCATCACCCGCACCAGACCGACGGTCCAGACCGCGGTCGCCACGGCGAACAGGGCGACGCCGATGCGCTGTACGTTCGAGACATCCTGGAACATGCGGCCCAGTAGACATCAGGGTCCAGGTATGACGACAGGGGGGTTATGGGACGTAGGTCCTGAAGTGACGTATGTCGCACAACTCCCCCATCATCGGAAACTTCCCTACCGCCGGGAACCGGCCCGGAGCGGGCCCGGCCCAGCCGCCGCCAGGTCCGGTCGGGCCGCCACCGGGTCCGGTCAGGCCGCTGTCGAGCCCGGTCAGGCCGCTGCCGGAACCCGCTTGGTGTCGGCCGGCTCGGCGGCGGTCGTGTCGTCGGCCGCCGGGGGCGTCGTCTTCCGCGCGCCCTTGAGCAGCACGACCACGGCCGTGGAGACGCAGACACCGGCGGCGATCGCCACGAGGTACAGCAGCGGCCGGCCGATCAGCGGGACCACGAAGACGCCGCCGTGCGGTGCGCGCAGGGTGCAGCCGAAGGCCATGGACAGGGCGCCGGTGACCGCGCCACCCGCCATCGACGCGGGGATCACCCGCAGCGGGTCGGCGGCCGCGAAGGGGATCGCGCCCTCGGTGATGAAGGAGGCGCCGAGGAACCAGGCCGCCTTGCCGTTCTCCCGTTCCGTCTTGGTGAAGAGCTTGCCGCGCACGGTCGTGGCGAGCGCCATGGCGAGCGGCGGGACCATGCCGGCGGCCATCGCGGCGGCCATGACCTTCAGGCTGCCGTCGGTGGGGTGGGCGAGGCCGCCGACGGCGAAGGCGTAGGCGACCTTGTTGAGCGGGCCGCCGAGGTCGAAGCACATCATCAGGCCGAGGATGACGCCGAGGATGACCGCGTTGGCCCCGGAGAGGCCCTCCAGCCAGTCGGTCAGCGCGCTCTGGAGGGACGCGATGGGCTTGCCCACGACGAGGAACATCAGGAAGCCGACCACCGCCGATGAGATCAGCGGGATCACCACGACGGGCATGATGCCGCGCAGCACGGTGGGGATGCGTACCCGTTGGATGCCCATGACCACGGCGCCCGCGATCAGACCGGCGGCGAGGCCGCCGAGGAAGCCCGCGTCGATCGTGACGGCGACCGAACCGCCGACGAAGCCGGGCACGAGGCCGGGCCTGTCGGCCATGCCGTACGCGATGTAGCCGGCGAGGACCGGTACCAGGAAGGCGAAGGCGAGGCCGCCGATCTGGAACAGCAGCGCGGCCCAGCTGGTGTGGTCGGCCCAGGCGAAGTGCTCGGCGACGGACGGCGCCTTGTCGATCTTCCAGCCGCCGATGGCGAAGCCGAGGGCGATGAGGAGGCCGCCGGCGGCGACGAAGGGGACCATGTAGCTGACGCCGGACATCAGCCACTTGCGGAGCTTGGTGCCGTAACCGTCGTCACTGTCACCGGCGTTGTCGACGGGGGTCGGTGACGCCTCGGCGGTGTGCTCGCCGCGGGCCGCCTTCTCCCTGACCTCCGCGATGAGTTCCGCGGGGCGGTTGATGCCGGCCTTCACGGCCACGTCGACCGTGGGCTTTCCGGCGAAGCGGGGCTTGTCCCTCACCGGGACGTCGTGGGCGAAGATGACGCCGTCGGCGGCGGCGATGACCGCCGGGTCCAGGCGGGTGAAGCCCGCCGAGCCCTGGGTCTCCACCGTCAGCTCCACGCCTGCCTCGCGGCCCGCGGTCTCCAGGGCTTCCGCTGCCATGTAGGTGTGGGCGATGCCCGTGGGGCAGGAGGTGACGGCGACGATCCGGAACGGCTCCTCCGGAACCCCGTCGGCCTCCCGGGACGCGTCCGCCTCCCGGGACGCGTCCGCCTCCCGGGACGCGTCGCCCTCCGGGGGCGCGTCGGCCTCCGGCGCGCTGTCCGCGGCCGGGGGTGCGCTGTCCTGCGGCTGCCGGTCACCCCGGATCAGAGCAGCGGCTGTCTCGGCGTCCTCCGCGCCCCGCAGCGCCGCCGTGAACTCCGCGTCCATCAACTGCCTGGCCAGGGAGGAGAGGATCGTCAGGTGGGCGTCGTCCGCTCCGGCCGGGGCGGCGATCAGGAAGATCAGGTCGGCCGGGCCGTCCGGCGCGCCGAAGTCGATGCCGCGCGCCGAGCGGCCGAAGGCCAGCGTGGGCTCGGTGACGTGGGCGCTGCGGCAGTGCGGGATGCCGATGCCGCCGTCCAGGCCGGTCGGCATCTGCGCCTCACGGGCCGCCACGTCGGCGAGGAACCCGTCCAGGTCGGTCACGCGCCCGAGGGCCACCATGCGCTCGGCGAGGGAACGCGCGGCGGCTTCCTTGGTTTCGGCGGACAGGTCGAGTTCGAGATCGACCAGATCCGCGGTGATCATGTCGGTCATCGCGGGCTCCTTCGCGCGCGTATCGCCCGGCGGGGGACGAGGGCCACAGAGGGGAGGGAGAGGGGGACGGGGGCCAAAGGGGTGTGGGCGAGGGGGTTCACGGGGTGTGTTCCGTCGGTACGCGGTCCACGAGCACGCGATCCACGAGCACGCGGTCCAGGAGTACGCGATCCAGCGGGACGTCGGCCGTCACGGTGACCGCGTCCGGTGCCAGGTCGGCGGGCGAGGGCATGACGCTGCCCGGCAGTTGGACGGCCGCCGCCCCGTGCGCCACGGCCGAGGCGAGCGCACGTTCCCCCGTACCGCCGGCGATCAGGAAGCCGGCCAGGGAGGAGTCCCCGGCGCCGACGTTGCTGCGTACGGCGTCGACGCGGGCGCTCGCGAAGTACGTGCCCGACTCCTCGACCAGGAGCTGGCCGTCGGCGCCGAGGCTGGCGAGCACGGCACGCGCTCCCATCCCCCGCAGCTCCTCCGCCGCCTTGACCGCGTCGCCGACGGTGGTGAGGGGGCGGCCGACGGCTTCGGAGAGCTCCTCGGCGTTGGGTTTGACCACGTCGGGGCGTTCGGCGAGGGCGGCGAGCAGGGCCGGGCCCGAGGTGTCCAGGGCGATACGGGCGCCCGCGGCGTGGGCGCGGGCCACCAGGTCGGCGTACCAGGAGGGGGCGAGGCCGCGCGGCAGGCTGCCGCAGCAGGCGATCCAGTCGGCCCCCGCGGAACGTTCGCCGACGGTGGCGAGCAACGCCTCCCGCTCCTCGCGCGACAGTTCGGGGCCCGGGGCGTTGATCTTCGTGAGCGTGCCGTCGGGCTCCGCGACCGCGATGTTGGAGCGGGTCTGTCCGGCCACCGGGACCGGGGCCGCCTCGATGCCCTGCTCGTGGAGGAGCTGTGCGACCAGTGCGCCCGGGGCGCCGCCGAGCGGCAGCACGGCGACGGTCCGCACGCCCGCCGCCGCGACGGCACGCGAGACGTTGACGCCCTTGCCGCCCGGGTCCATCCGGTCGCCGGTGGCCCGCACGACCTCGCCGCGGTCGAGCGACGGGACCTCGTAGGTGCGGTCGAGGGAGGGGTTGGGGGTGACGGTGAGGATCATGCGCGTACCGGGGCCTTCTTGTTCGTGCGTGCGGCGGAGGCGGCCGCCGGGGTGCGGTCGGCGGCTGTGCGCGTACTCATACGCGTACGACCTCCGTGCCGTCGCGCTCGATGGCGGCGGCGTCGGCGGGGTCGAGGCCGGTGTCGGTGATCAGCAGATCCACGTCGGTGAGGTCGCCGAAGCGGGCGAAGTGCTGCTGGCCGTGCTTGGCGGAGTCCGCGAGCAGGACGACCCGGCGGGCGGCGGCCACGGTCGCGCGCTTCACGGCGGCCTCGGCGAGGTCGGGCGTGGTGAGTCCGGCCTCGGCGGAGAAGCCGTTGGCGGCGAGGAAGAGGACGTCGGCGCGGATCTCTCCGTAGGCGCGCAGGGCCCAGGCGTCCACGGCGGCGCGCGTGCGCTGCCGGACGCGGCCGCCGATGAGGTGGAGCTGGATGCCGGGGTGGTCGGCGAGGCGGGCGGCGGTGGGCAGGCCGTGCGTGACGACGGTGAGCGTCGACTCCAGGGGGAGCGCCGCCGCGAGCCGCGCGACGGTCGACCCGGCGTCGAGGATGACGCTGCCTTCGGCGGGCAGCTCGGCGAGGGCGGCGCGGGCGATGCGGTCCTTCTCGTCGGCGGCGGTGCCCTCGCGCTCGGCGAGGTCCGGCTCGAAGTCGAGGCGGCCCGCGGGTATGGCACCGCCGTGCACGCGGCGCACGAGGCCTGCGCGGTCCAGGGCCTTCAGGTCGCGGCGGATGGTCTCCGCGGTGACCTGGAACTCCTCGGCGAGCGACAGCACGTCGACCCGCCCGCCGTCGCGCGCGAGCCGCAGGATCTCCTGCTGCCGCTCCGGTGCGTACATGTCCGTTTGCCTCCGCCAGATGCCCGAGCGTGTTGTTTCACCGGCAGGCTACGGCGGCATTGCGCCAAAGTAAACACCTTCGGGCGGGGAACGGGCATGAACGGACATCGGGGGGCGTGGCGAAGCCCAGGCCGCAGAGCTACAGCCACAGCCGTCGCCGACCGCCAGCCGCTTTAGCCCTAGCCCCAGCCCTAGCCCTAGCCCTAGCTCTGGCCCCGGCCCCAGCCCTACGGCCAGGGAAACGAGTCCAGTGCCGCCAGGCAGTGCGCCGCCAGGTCCGCCGGGCCGTCCCCCTCGGCCGCGGGCGCCTCCCCCGCCGCCCAGGCCTCGACGGCGACCCGTACCGCCACGCTCGCGACCGCCGCCGCGAGGCTCAGGTCCAGGGTCGGTTCGTTCTCGCCCGTCCGCTCCAGGAGTACCGCGAGCAGCGTCTGTTCCGAGGCGTGGCACGCGTCCGCCCACACCGCGCGCAGCGCGGGGCTCTCCGCCGACATGCGCAGCAGCGAGCGCACCCACTCCAGGGACTCCACGGCCTCCGCGTCCCCGGCGGTCAGCGCCTGCGCGACCGCGTGCCGCAGCGCGACCGGCACCGAGAGGCCGTCCGGGGCCCGGCGCACCGCCTCCGCCCACTGCTGCGCGCCCGCGGTGAACAGCGGGGCGACCGCCTCTTCCTTGGTCGCGAAGTAGCGGTAGAAGGTGCGGGGGGCCACGCCCGCGGCGCGGGCGATGTCCTCGGCGCGGGTGGCGCGCAGCCCGTCCGCGGCGAAGAGCGACGCCGCCGTGCGGGCGATGTCGAGACGGGTCTCGGTCTTACGACGCTCCGTCAGCGACGGCTTCGAACCACTGGGCATGACAGGCAGGTTATGCCAGCCCAGCTCCAGGGCACCCCTCGGCGCAAACTGCCCGTATGGCAGAATCTGCCACCGCGCGAACGGGAAGCGGACCGGAAGACAGAACCGGAAAGCAGCACCGAAGAGCAGGACCGGAAGCAAAGGTGGCACCAGCGGTGCGTCGTCGGCAGTTCCTTCTCCACTCCGCCGGTCTCGCCGGCGCCACCGGCCTCGGCGCCGCGGGCCTCAGCGCCTGCTCGGCGGAGACCGACACGCCGCTGAGGCTCCTCGTCGCCAGCTACGACAAGAGCGTCGGCTCCTCGATCGGCGACCAGTGGGACAACCTCGTCGTCGCCTTCGAGAAGGCCCACCCGGACATCCGCGTCGCCCTGGAGCGCGTGCCGTTCGCGAAGCTCGACGAGACCCTTGCCCAGCGCGTGAAGAAGGGCGACGCCCCCGACATCGCCCAGTCCAACTTCTTCGCCCCGTACGCGGAGGCCGGCAAGCTGTACGGCGCCGACGACCTCTTCGACGTACGCACGGAGGGCGATTTCATCCGCTCCTACGCGGAGGCCGGCATGGTCAACCGCGTCCAGTACGGGATGCCCTTCCTCGCCAGTACCCCGCGCCTCTTCTACAACAAGGCGCTCTTCAAGCAGGCCCGCCTCAAGGCCCCCCGCTCCTGGGCCGAACTGCGCGACGCCGCCGAGGCGTTGAAGAGGCTCGGCGTCGACACCCCCTACGGGCTCCAGCTCGGCCCGGAGGCCGCCGAGGACGAGGCGCTGGCCTGGCTGCTCGCCGACGGCGGCGGCTATGCCGCGCTCACCGGCTACGACTTCGCGAGCGCGGCCAACATCGGCGCCCTGACCTGGCTGCGCGACAACCTCGTGAAGCGGGGCCTCGCGGGAGCGCACCCGTCGAAGCTGACCAGGACGGACGCGTACGCCCAGTTCCTGCGCGGCAGGATCGGCATGATGATCGCCCATCCGGTCCTGATGGGCGCCGCCGACCAGGCCAAGTTCCCGTACGCGCACGCCCCGTTCCCCAAGAGGCTCGGCGGCGCCGCGCCTCCGGTGGGGCTCAACGACTGGCTGATGGCGTTCAGGCGGGACGGGCGGCGCGCGCGGTGCGGGACGTTCCTGAGCTACCTTTACGGCCGCAAGTCCGCCCTCGCGTACGGGGGCGGAAAGACCGCGCTGCCGGTGACCAGTTCCGCGTCCGAGGCCGCGCGCGAGGACCCCGGCCAGCGGTCGCTGCGGGACTTCATCGACCAGATGCCGCAGGCGCGGTTCCAGCCGACGAACCAGGCCTCCTGGCCCGAGGTGCGGACCGCTGTCCGGCAGCGGATCGGCGAGGCGGTGGCCCCGGGCGGTGATCCCGGGGCCGTACTGGAGTCCTTGGACGCGACGGCGGCCCAAGCGGAGCTCTAGGGACTCCCCTGCTCCTGCTGCACCTGCCGCTCCTGATGCACCTGATGGGCCCCAGCGGCGTGCCCGATCAGGGAGTCAGGGAGTCAGCGCAGGCTCCTTCTCCGCCCGCTCGTCCGGCTCCGCCACGTCGGCGCCGCCCTCGACGTGCTGCTGCGGCTTCGCCGGGAGCGCGAACATCAGGACGAAGATGGCCGCGAGGACCGCCGCCACCCAGCCCAGCGCGTTCTGGAACCCGTCCACGTACTCCAGGGGCAGCCGCTCACGCGGAACGCTCTCGTCGATCATCCCGAAGAAGACCACCGACACCAGGCCGAGGCCGAGCGCGGTGCCCATCTGCTGCATGGTGTTGAAGAGCCCGGAGGCCGAGCCCGCGTGCTCCCGCGGTACGCCCGAGAGGACGGCGTCCGCCAGCGGCGCCACGATCAGGCCCATGCCGACGCCCATCACGACCATGGGCAGCGCCATCTGCCAGACCGCGATGCCCGTGCCGTACCGGTCGGCCTCCCAGATGTAGATGAGCAGGCCCGCGGCCATCGTCAACGCGCCGGCCTGAAGCACCTTGCGGCCGAACCGCGGCACGAGCTTCTGCACGGAGATCCCGGCCGCCACCGAGACCGCGATGGAGAACGGCACCCCGGTCAGACCGGCCTTCAGCTCGCTCCAGCCGAGACCGATCTGGAGGTAGAGCGTCCAGACCAGGAAGAAGACGCCGAGCGCGACACCGAACACCAGCTGCACCGCGACGCCCGCCGCGAAGCTCTTCACCTTGAACAGCGACAGCTCGACCAGCGGCGATCCGTCCCTGGCGGTCTTCCACCTCTCGTACGCGACGAACGCGCCGAAGACGACGAGTGAGCCCGCCATGGTGGCGTGGCCCCAGACCGGCCAGCCCAGTTCGCGGCCGCGGGTGAGCGGGTAGAGCAGCATCAGCAGGCCGAGGGTGACCATGACGACGCCGACGAGGTCCAGTTTCAGGGCCTTCGGCGCCTTGGACTCGGTGATGAACTTCCGGCCGAGGATCAGCCCCGCGATGCCGACGGGCAGGTTGATGAGGAAGATCGGCCGCCATTCGAGGCCGAGGATGTTCCACTCGGTGAGCAGCGCGCCGAGCAGCGGCCCGGAGACCGCGCCGAGGCCGACGACCATGCCGAAGAGCCCGAAGACCTTGCCGCGCTCATGGGCGGGGAACGTCGCGTGGACGATGGAGAGGACCTGCGGCACCATCAGCGCGGCCATGCCGCCCTGAAGGATGCGCGAGGCCACCAGCATCTCCGGGTTGACCGCGAAGCCGCAGAGCGCCGAGGCCACGGTGAAGCCGGCGATGCCGATCAGGAAGAGCCGCTTGCGGCCGTGGATGTCACCGAGCCGTCCGCCCGTGATGAGCCCGGCGGCGAACGCGAGGCTGTAGCCCGCGGTGATCCACTGGATCTGGCTGAAGGAGGCGCCCGCGTCCCGCTGGATCGTCGGGATCGCTATGTTGACGATCGTGACGTCGACCAGGTCCATGAAGGCGGCGGTCATCACGATGGCCAGGGCGAACCACCGGCGCCGGTCCGCTGCCGGTGGCGTTTCGGGGAGGGTGCTGCTGGAAGAACTCATGCCGGAAGGCTAGGAGTCATCTAGGTCATAACAGTTCCTAGATCCCCGGCATCCTGGGCGGGTGAACATGGAGCAGACGAGGACGACCGACACGCGAACCATGCTCCCGGGGGTGCGGCCATGACCGACATGAAGGACCCGCTGTCTGCCGCAGGTACGGCCGTGACCCGCACGACAGTGACCCGCACAAAGGGCGCGCTGCCGGGAGCGCGGTCATGACGGGCGCGACCGGTGCCCAGACCCCCATCCGGCTGCTGCAACTGCTCTCGCTCCTCCAGACGCCGCGCGAGTGGCCGGGCAGTGAGCTGGCCGAGCGGCTCGGGGTGAGCCGGCGGACCGTGCGGCGCGACGTGGACCGGCTGCGGGAGCTGGGCTATCCGGTGCAGGCCACGCAGGGCGCCCTCGGCGGCTACCGTCTCGTCGCGGGCAAGGCCATGCCGCCGCTCGTCCTTGACGACGAGGAGGCGGTGGCGATCGCGGTCGGCCTGCGGGCCGGGGCGGGCCACGCCGTGGAGGGCGTGGAGGAGGCGTCGGTACGGGCGCTCGCCAAGCTGGAGCAGGTCCTGCCCGCCCGGCTGCGGCACCGCGTGACGTCCTTGCAGATCGCGACGATGCCGCTGGTCAGCGGGGACGGGGCGAGCATCGCGCCCGAGACGCTGACGGTGATCGCGTCGGCCACGGCGGGCCGTGAGCGGCTGCGGTTCTCCTACCGCGCGGGCGACGGCACGCGGTCGCGGCGGCTGACCGAGCCCTACCGCCTGGTCTCGACGGGGCGGCGGTGGTATCTCGTGGCGTACGACATGGACCGCGAGGACTGGCGGACCTTCCGCGTGGACCGCGTGGCGGAGCCGTTCGCCACGGGGGCGCGGTTCGCGCCGCGGGAGCTGCCGAAGGGGGACGCCGCGGAGTTCTTGCGGCAGTCGGTCTACCGCGGGCTCACGGCGTACGAGATCGACGTGACGTTCGCGGCGCCCGCGGAGTTCGTGGCGGCCAGGCTGCCGTCGTCGCTCGGCGCGGTGGAGCCGCTGGACGACCACCACTGCCGGCTGCGCGGCACGGCCACGGACTCCGTCGAGTGGGTGGCGGTCCGCCTGGCGGTGGCGGACTGCGACTTCACGGCCCATGGCCCCCCGGAGCTGCTCACCTGCCTGCGCGACATGGGCTCCCGGCTGACGCGGGGGGCTGCCCCGTCACCGGGCGGGACCCGGTGATCCGTACGGGCACGGCAACGGTCGGCTAGGCGACCGCGTCGAACCCTGTGTCGCGCGCCAGCTTCTTCAGTTCGAGGAGGGCGTGCTTCTCGATCTGCCGGATGCGCTCGCGTGTGAGGCCGTGCTCCTTGCCGACCTCCGTCAGCGTCCGCTCGCGCCCGTCGTCGATGCCGTACCGCATCTTGATGATGGAGGCGGTGCGCTGGTCGAGGCGGCCTATCAGGTCGTCAAGCTCCTCGCTGCGCAGCAGCGAGAGGACGGACTGCTCGGGCGAGACGGCGGAGGTGTCCTCCAGGAGGTCACCGAACTGGGTGTCGCCGGAGTCGTCCACCCCCATGTTCAGCGAGACCGGGTCGCGCGCCCAGTCCAGGACGTCGATGACGCGCTCGGGCTTCGAGGCGAGCTCCGCGGCGATCTCCGTGGGCTCCGGCTCCCGGCCGTGCTCGCGGTTGAACTCGCGCTGCACACGGCGGATGCGGCCCAGCTCCTCGACCAGGTGGACGGGGAGGCGGATGGTGCGGGACTGGTCGGCTATCGAGCGGGTGATGGCCTGGCGGATCCACCACGTGGCGTACGTGGAGAACTTGAAGCCCTTGGCATAGTCGAACTTCTCGACCGCGCGCACCAGGCCCGCGTTGCCCTCCTGGATCAGGTCGAGGAGGGGCAGGCCGCTGCGCGGATAGCGGCGGGCCACGGCGACGACGAGGCGGAGGTTCGAACGGATGAAGACGTCCTTGGCGCGCTCACCGTCGGCGACGAGGGCTTCGAGCTCCTCGCGGTCCGCGGTGACCTTGCTGTCCGCGACCTCGCCGTCCAGGATCTTGCGGGCATAGACGCCCGCTTCGATGATCTGGGACAGCTCTACTTCCTTGGCGGCGTCCAGCAGTGGTGTACGCGCGATCTCGTCGAGGTACATGCCGACCAGGTCGCGGTCGGCGATCTCCCCGCCTACGGCGCGAACACTGCGTGCCGCGTCGGTCTCGCCGGAGGCGGACTTACGACGGGCGACGGCACGGGTTGCCATGCGTGCTCCCTTGCGATGGTGGTCCTGGTCGGCCCCACTGGGGCCTCTGTGGTGGATGGCACACCCTCGGGTTCCCACCATCCGATGGAAACAACGACTGGAATCCGGACAGAATTCCCAAGGCGCGCATCTTTTTCACCGGTGGTGCAGTACCCTGTGCCGCCACTCGGGGAGGCCGGATGTTGACAGGGTGTACTGAGGTGCAGGTCAGGCCGGGAGTCGAGGCAGACCTCGAAGCCCTCACGGACCTCTACAACCACTACGTACGTGAGACCGCTATCACATTCGACACGGTGGCCTTCTCCCCCGAAGAGCGCCGCCCTTGGCTGCTCTCCCACCCCAAAGACGGCCCGCACCGCCTCTTGGTTGCCCAGGAGCGGCATTCCGGGCCCGGCGCGGGCCGCGTCCTCGGGTACGTCGCCAGTAGCCCTTTCCGCATCAAGCCCGCTTATGCGACCTCCGTGGAAGTCAGCGTCTACTGCGCACCGGACGCCGCGGGGCGCGGCATCGGCACGCTGCTCTACAAGACGCTCTTCGAGGCCCTGCGGGAGGAGGACGTGCACCGCGCGTACGCGGGCGTCGCCCAGCCGAACGAGGCGTCGGTCCGCCTCCACGAGCGCTTCGGCTTCCGGCACGTGGGGACGTACCACGAGGTGGGCAGGAAGTTCGGCCGCTACTGGGACGTGGCCTGGTACGAGCTGGCCCTCGGCCCCACGGCTTAGCGGCGCGCGCCTCAGCCGAACTGCACCGACCTCTTCGCCAGTCCGAGCCAGAAGCCGTCGATCACGCTGCGCTGGTCGGTCAGGTCGCCCGTGGCGTCCGCCGCGCCCAGGGTGACGAAGAGCGGGGCGAAGTGTTCCGTGCGGGGGTGGGCCAGTTGGCCCGCCGGGGACTTGTCGGCGAAGTCGAGGAGGGCGTCCACGTCGGCCGTTTCGAGGGCCTCGTGGCCCCAGGCGTCGAACTCCGCCGACCAGGCCGGGATGCCGCCCTGCCGCAGGGCCGCCAGGTTGTGCGTGAAGAAGCCGCTGCCGACGATCAGGACGCCCTCGTCCCGCAGCGGCGCGAGCCTGCGGCCGACGTCCATGAGGCGGCGCGGCTCCAGGGTCGGCAGGGAGATCTGGAGGACGGGTATGTCGGCTTCGGGGTACATCTCGACCAGCGGTACGTACGCCCCGTGGTCGAGGCCGCGGTCCGGCACGTCCTGTACGGGCAGGCCGGGCGCCCGCAGGAGTGCCCGTACGGACGCGGCCAGCTCCGGCGCGCCCGGCGCCTCGTACGTCACCCCGTAGTAGTGCTCGGGGAAGCCCCAGAAGTCGTACACGAGCGGCAGCGTCCGTGTGGCGCCGAGGGCGAGCGGGGCCTCCTCCCAGTGCGCGGAGACCATGAGGATCGCCCTGGGGCGCGGCAGGCCGGCGGACCAGGCAGCCAGTTCGCCGGGCCAGACGGGGTCGTCGGCGAGCGGCGGGGCGCCGTGGCTGAGGTACAGGGCGGGCATGCGGATCATCGCGCACCTCCGGAGCGGGCCGACGTACTGAAGGCTGAGTACATGAACGGACTGAGTACGTGAACGGGCGGATACTTGAACAGACTGGGTACTTGAAGACTCAAGTTCTATGTTCGACCGTACGCACGGTTTGTTCAAAGTTCAAGGAAGGGCCTCGTACGATGGAGTACATGGATATGGCACCCACCCCTTCCCCGGCCGGTGAGCCACGCTGGCTGGACGGCGACGAGCAGCGCGTTTGGCGGTCCTACCTCCAGGCGACCACGCTCCTCGACGACTACCTCGACCGGCAGCTCCAGCGCGACGCGGGCATGCCGCACATGTACTACGGCATATTGGTCCAGTTGTCAGACGCCCCCCGGAGACGGCTGCGGATGACCGAACTGGCCAAGACCATGAAGATCACCCGGTCCCGCCTCTCGCACGCCGTCGCCCGCCTGGAGAAGAGCGGCTGGGTGCGCCGCGAGGACTGCCCCTCCGACAAGCGCGGCCAGCTCGCGATCCTCACCGACGAGGGGTACGAGGTGCTGCGCGGGACCGCCCCCGGCCACGTCAGCGCCGTACGCCAGGCGCTCTTCGACCGGCTCACCCCGCAACAGCAGAAATCCCTCGGCGAGATCATGACGATCGTCGCCGAGGGACTTCAGCCCAAGGAGGCCGGTGCGGACCTCCCCTGGCTCCGCTAGGAACCTTCTGGCTCCGCTAGGGGACCTGCCCCAGGTGAACCGGCCGGGTCAGTGGGCCATCACCGGGATCTTCACCTCGTCCTCGGCGCCGTCCGCCGAGTCCGAGCCGGCGGAGGACGAGGAACCGCCCTGGTGGCCGGTGTTGATGAAGGTCGCCGCGATCAGCGCGGAGACCACGAGGATGCCGACCGCCCACCAGATGGCGCTGGTGTAGCCCTCGACCATGGCCTGCGCCTGGAGCAGCTTCGGGTTGGTCGCGCCGGCCGCGTTGTCCGTGAGGTACGCGGTGGTCGCCGACGCCGCGATGGTGTTCAGCAGGGCCGTGCCGATGGCGCCGCCGACCTGCTGCGAGGTGTTGACCATCGCGGAGGCGACGCCGGAGTCACGGGCCTCGACGCCGTGCGTGGCCAGGGACATGGCGGGCATGAACGCCGTACCCATGCCGAGGCCCAGCATCAGCTGCGCGGGCATGATCAGACCGGCGTAGGACGTGTCGACCTCCAGCTGCGTCAGGAGCAGCATGCCGACCGCGGCGAGCAGGAAGCCCGGGGCCATCAGCAGCCGCGGCGGGACGCGGGTCATCAGGCGGGCGCCGATCTGCGTGGAGCCCGTGATCATGCCGACGATCATCGGCAGGAAGGCGAAGCCGGTCTTGACCGGCGTGTAGCCCTTCACGATCTGGAGGTAGTACGTGAGGAACAGGAACAGGCCGAACATCGAGATGACGGCGAGTCCGAGCGAGAGGTAGACGCCACCGCGGTTGCGCTCCATCAGGACGCGCAGCGGGAGCAGCGGTGACTTGACCTTGGCCTCGGTGAGGACGAACGCGGCGAGCAACACGACGGACGCGACGAACATCGACACGGTCACGGCGTCGGACCAGCCCGCGGACTCGGCTCGCGTGAAGCCGTAGACCAGCGCGACCAGGCCGAGGGTGGAGAGGATCACGCCGGGGATGTCGAGCGGCGAGCGGTTGCGGCCGCCGGCCGGCTCACGGATGACGAAGTACGCGCCCAGGGCGGCGATCACCGCGAACGGGATGTTCACGAAGAAGGTCCAGCGCCAGTTCAGGTACTCGGTGAGGAAACCGCCGAGGATCAGGCCGACGGCACCGCCACCACCGGCGATCGCGCCGTAGATGCCGAAGGCCTTGGCGCGCTCCTTGGCGTCGGTGAACATCACCGCGAGCAGCGAGAGCGCGGCGGGCGCGAGCAGCGCGCCGAACACGCCCTGAAGGGCGCGGGCGCCCAGCATCATGGCCTCGCCTGTCGCGGCGCCGCCGAGCGCGGAGGCCGCGGCGAAGCCGATCAGGCCGGTCACGAAGGTGCGCTTGCGGCCCCACAGGTCGGCGATGCGGCCGCCGAAGAGCAGCAGACCGCCGAAGGCGAGCGCGTAGGCCGTGATGACCCACTGGCGGTTGCCGTCGGATATGCCGAGGTCCTCCTGGGCGGAGGGCAGCGCGATGTTCACGATGGTGGCGTCGAGGACGACCATCAGCTGTGCGAGGGCGATGAAGACGAGCGCTTTCCAGCGTCTCGGATCTGTTTCAGACATGCGTGTGGCCACCTAGCGGTACGTAAGGTCGAAAAAGGACGTAAGTAAGGGGTGGGCGCGCGGTCAAGGGTGGGCGCGCGGTCAAGGGTGGGCGCGCGGAGGGGGCGGAGCGCGGTCAGTGCTCCCTGAGGTCCCCCAGGGTCGCCGCCTCCCCCGGAAGCTCGGAGCGGGCGGGCGCCATCAGACCGTCGAGGAACAACTGGAGATGGCGGTGGACGAAGCGGTCCATGCTGAGGCAGGCCGTGCCCGGCAGCGGCCGGGTGAGCTGGGAGAGGGCGACCATCAGGTCGCCGACGGCGATGTCGGCGCGCAGCTGCCCGGCCGCGCGTGCCCTTCCCATCAGGCCTTCGATGGACCGCTCAAGGCGCTCGCGGGCGTCGAGCAGGTCGGGGTGGTTGGGGTCGAAGCCGGCCATGAGCATCGGGCACAGGGCGCCGATCCGCTCGTCGGCCGCGGCGTGCACGAAGGTGCGCAGCGCACCGAAGGCGGCGTCCGCGTCGGCGTCCGCCGCGGCGATGCCTTCCTCGGCGTGGTCCGCGACGCGGTCCGTCACCGAGAGGACGACCTGCCGCACCAGTTCGGCGCGGTCGGCGAAGTGGCGGTAGACCGTGGCATTGCCCACGCCCGCGCGGCGCGCGACCTCGTCGAGGGGCACGTCGGGCCCGTACTCCACGAACATCTCGCGTGCGGCGTTGACGATCCGCTCCCGGTTGCGCAGGGCGTCGGCCCGCGGGCGGGCGGGTCGACGCCGGGGGGCGGTGGCGGTGGCGGCGTCCACGGTTCCTCCTCCGGTCATCTTGAGATCGTGCAAGTCATGGGTGCCGAGATGCCGATACGGGGAATGACTCCCCGTATCGCTCGGACACAGGTCTAAACGGGGAAGCGCTCCCCGGTTATTTCCGTCTCTTCCCCTGTCTTGCGGTGACCTGCGTCACACCTCTTGAGCGCAGAAACCCCCGGTCGGTCGCACCCAACGAGCGCCCGTCCACCCCTCGGCAGAGGGTGATCGGACAGGGTGCAGCCGGGTCCGGCGGCTGCCGCGGAGCAAAGGCGCACGTATGCAGCAGCCGACCTGGCGACGGATATGCTCCGCCCGCCGCGGAGTGGCCCTCGCCTCGGTCACGGCGCTCGTCCTCGCGGTCACCACCTCGGCGGGCACCGGCCGTCTGACGGACGAGGCGCCCAGCTCGGCGGGCCCCATCTCCATGGCCGAAGGCAACGCCCTCGGCCCCTGCATGATCAGCGGCACGCTCGGCGTGCAGATGTCGGAAGGCGTGCCCACCCCGCCCGGCTACGCGCGCGCCACCGGCACCGTCCGGGCCCTGAACCTCATGATCGACTTCTCCGACGCCCCCGGCCAGGGCAAGGCGACGGACCGCCTCGCGGAGTTCTTCCCGCAGACCGAGGAATGGTTCCGCACCAGCTCGTACGGGCGCCTGGAGTACCGCCCCGGATCCCCCGTGCCGCACTGGCTGCGCATGCCCAAGTCGTTCGCCGACTACGGGATAGAGCGCGGCGCCCCGTTCGACCCGGGCTACCGCGAGCTGGTCGAGGACATCGTGGAAGCGGCCGACCCCGACGTGGACTTCCGGGAGTACGACCTGCTCAACGTCCTGGTCACGCCGAACGCCGGCCCCTCGGCCCTCGACACGGTCCTGTCGGTGACCTTCGCGGGCAACCACGAGGCGCCGGTCGCCGACGGCGTCCCGGTCTCCAACACGTCCTTCGTCTACAGCCGCCAGGACGACGGCTCGGGCACCTACCACGAGACCGGCTACCGCGTACTGCCGCACGAGAACGGCCACGTCTTCGGCCTGCCCGACCTCTACACGCAGGACGGCGGGGGCGCGGCCGGCCACTGGGACATCATGAGCGAGGACTGGGGCGCCAACAACGACCTGCTCGCCTGGCACAAGTGGAAGCTGGGCTGGCTCGACGACGACCAGGTCGGCTGCGCCGCGCGGCCCGGCACCTCCGAGCACACCCTCACCCCGCTCTCCCGCAAGGGCGGGATGAAGCTCGCCTTCGTCCCACTGAGCGAGCGGACGGGGTACGCGGTCGAGGTGCGCACGCCCGGCGGCAACGACGAGGAGGTCTGCAAGCCCGGGGTCCTCATCTACCGCGTGGACGCGGACGTCGACACGGGCCACGGCCCGGTCACGGTCTCCGACTCCCGGACCGAGAGCGGCGGCTGCACCCGCCGCCCCAACGTCCACGCCGAACTGTCCGACGCGCCCTACGGTCCCGGCGAGACGTTCTCGGACGGCAGGACGGGGCTGCGGGTGACGGTGGCGGACGTGACGGACGAGGGCGACTACCGGGTGAACGTCACGCGGCAGTGACGTGGCGGGGCCGCGGGTGTGGGTATGGGTGTGGGTCACGCGCCCGTGTGGTCAGCCGCCCCGGCGGCCCCCGGCACGGTCTGCCGCACCTGCCGCAGGAACGCGGCGTTGCCCGGCGTCTTCTTGATGCGGTCGAGCAGCGCTTCGAGTGAACTCTGGCTGTCACGGCCCTGCAGGGCACGCCGCAGCCCGCGCACGGCACTCAACTCGGTGGCCGGTACGAGCAGTTCCTCACGCCGCGTACCGGAAGGAGTGACGTCGATGGCGGGGAAGAGGCGCCGGTCCGCGAGCGTGCGGTCCAGCCGCAGCTCCATGTTCCCGGTGCCCTTCAGCTCCTCGAAGTAGTAGTCGTCGGCGCGCGACCCGGTCTCCACCAGGGCGGTCGCGAGCATCGTCAGGGAGCCGCCCTCCTCGGCGAGGCGCGCGGCACCGAAGAGCCGCTTGGGGCCCTGCACGGCGGACGCGTCGACGCCACCGCTGAGCGTACGACCGCCGCTCGCCGCAGCGTTGTTGTACGCGCGGCACAGCCGCGTCAGCGAGTCGAACAGCATCACGACGTCCCGCCCGTCCTCGACCATGCGCTTGGCGCGCTCCACGGCGAGTTCGGCGAGGGCGATGTGCTCCTTGGCGGGCCGGTCGAAGGTCGAGGAGAGCACCTCGCCGCGGACCGAGCGCCGCATGTCGGTGACCTCCTCGGGCCGTTCGTCGAGCAGGACGACCATGAGGTGGCACTCGGGGTGGTTCTCCGCGACGGCCGCGGCGATCTGCTGGAGCAGTACGGTCTTGCCGGTCCTCGGCGGCGCAACGATCAGCCCGCGCTGCCCCTTGCCGACGGGCGCGACGAGGTCGACGAGCCGCGTCGCGACGGGCCCGCCCGCGGTCTCCAGGCGGAGCCGTTCACGGGGGTGCAGCGGCGTGAGATCCCCGAAGCGGGGGCGCAGGCGCAGCTCCTGGGGCGGGCGTCCGTTGACGCGCTCGACCCCGGCGAGCACCCGGGGCCGCCCGCAGACGCCCTCGACGAAGTCGCCGGGGCGCAGGTTCATCTGCCGTACGAGGGCCGCCGGAACCTGCACGTCCGCGGGGCCGGGCAGGCAGTCGGGGCCTCGGACGAAGCCGCGGCCGTCACGGGCGATGTCCAGAACGCCCGTGGCCTGGTGGGGGGTTGGGGATGTGTCTGTACCTGTAGTTGTGGCTGTGGGTGTGGGTGTGGCTGTGGGTGTGGCTGTGGCTGTCATGTGAAGGGTTCCTTTCGCGGACATGCGAATGAGGGGGCCCGGCCGGAGGCGGCGTTGTTCACGCCTCGCGCGACGGGCGCAGAGAAAGTGCTGCGGGAGCGGATCGCTCCGAGAGCACTGAGGGAAGGCCGGGAAGCCCCGGAAGACCGGAAGGCCCGGAACGGCCTGGCAAGGGCTATGCCTGTGAACCGGAGGGTTCCCGTGAAGCGGGAGACTCCCGAGATCCGGGAGCGGAAGATTCAGCACCGGCGCCCAAGACAGGGCAGCAACACGTGCTGTCCGCAACGTAACACACCCGCACGGCGGCGGGCCATGGCGTGGGCGACAGGGGCGGCACCCCTGGGCAGTGATCGTACGTTAGGTTAGGCTTACCTAAACAGTCTGGGGAGGTCGCTCACACATGCCTGAGCACATACCGTACGGGCCGTACACCGAGGGCGAGTTCGCCGGGCGTACGGCTCTGGTGACCGGCGCCGGCCAGGGCATCGGCGCCGCGGTGGCCGCCGCGCTCGCCGCCCGGGGCGCGCACGTCATCGCCACGGATCGCGACACCGACCCGGCGGAAGCGGCGGGGGCGGCGGGATCGGCGGAAGCGGCGGGCCCGGGCGGCGCACCCTCACCGGGCACGATCACGCCCCGCGTCATGGACGTCACCGACCCCGCCGCCGTGTCGCGCGTCATCGACGAGACCGTCCGCGACCTGGGCGCCCTCGACATCCTCGTGAACGTCGCCGGCATCCTTCGCACCGCCCCCGTCGCCGAACTGACCGACGCCGACTGGGCCGACACCTTCGCCGTGAACACCACCGGCGTCTTCAACGCCTCGCAAGCCGCCGCCTCCCACATGACGGCCCGCGGCTCCGGCTGCATCGTCACGGTCGCCTCCAACGCCGCCGGCATCCCGCGGACCGGCATGGCCGCGTACGCCGCGTCGAAGGCGGCGGCCACGATGTTCACCAAGTGCCTCGGCCTGGAGACCGCGCGCAGCGGCGTGCGCTGCAACGTGGTGGCGCCCGGCTCCACCGACACCGCCATGCAGCGCGCCCTGTGGCCCGACGGCCAGGCGGAGGTGCCGCGCAGCGTCATCGCGGGCGACCCCGCCACGTACCGCACCGGCATCCCGCTCGGCCGCATCGCCACCCCCGAGGACATCGCCGAAGCGGTCGTCTTCCTCGCCTCCGACCGCGCCCGGCACATCACCCTCCAGGAGCTGTACGTGGACGGCGGCGCCACGTTGCGGTGAGGCCGCGCTTCCCCGTCTTCCTGCCCGCGGCCGCGAATTCACGGGCGCTCGCGCCCGGCGGTACGCCACGTACGCCTCGTAAGCCACGCAAGCCCGGCACACCCACGCACACCCACGCACACCCCACACGCGTACGCGCACCCGTACACGTACGCCGAATCACCCAGCCCCAGGCCCCAGGCACCAGCCCCCAGCCCGCAGCCACAACCGCCCCATATCGCCCAGCGCCCCCAGGAGAAACGGAGCCCCCGTGTCGACGGCACCCGAGGTCGCCACACACGTCGCAGTCACGACGGCCGAGCAGGCCCATCCCGCCGTGGGAGCGGCCACCGCTCTCCTCGACGACTACACCCCTGGTCAACGTTTCCTCGCGACGCCGACCCGTACCCTGCTCGCCGAGGGAGTCCACGCCCACGTACCGCATGACGACAGGCCCCTGCCGCAGCGTGTCGAGGCCGCTCTGGCCGCCGCGCGCAGGTCCGGGACGGACAGGCCGCACGTCATCGGCGCCGTCCCGTTCGACCACACCGCGCCCGCCGCCCTCGCCGTGCCGCAGACCCTGCGCACCGCGCCGCCCCTGACCGCGGACCCGCTGATCGCGCTGCCCGCCGAGACGCCGGACGCCACGGACTGGCGGATCCGGCCGGTCCCCTCCCCCGAGGAGTACGGCCAGGGCGTCGCCGATGCCGTGGAGCGCATGTGGCGCGGTGACTTCAGCAAGGTCGTCCTCGCCCGCACCCTCGAACTCACCGCCCCCGCCCCGCTGGACATCCCCGCGATGCTCCAGCGCCTGGCCCGCCGTGACCCGTCCGGGTACACGTTCGCGCTGCCCACGGCTCCGGGCCGCACGCTCATCGGGGCCAGCCCCGAGCTGCTGGTATCGCGCCGGGGCCGGCAGGTCGTCGCCAACCCCCTCGCGGGCTCGACGCCGCGCAGCGCCGACCTGGCCGAGGACGTCCGCCGCGCCGCCGCGCTCCTGGAATCCGCCAAGGACCTGCACGAGCACGCCGTCGTGGTCGACGCGGTGCACCAGGCACTCGCCTCGTTCTGCACGGACCTGACGGTCCCCGCCCGTCCCACCCTGATCCGTACGGCCACCATGTGGCACCTGTCCACGACGGTGACCGGCACCCTCGCGTCCCCCGACGCCTCCGCCCTCGAACTGGCCTGCGCGCTGCACCCCACCCCCGCGGTCTGCGGCACCCCGACGGCCACGGCACGCGACGTCATCCGCGAGACCGAGCCGTTCGACCGCGGCTTCTTCACCGGCATGATCGGCTGGGGCGACGCCGACGGCGACGGCGAGTGGGTCGTGACGATCCGCTGCGCCGAGGCCGAGGAGCGGTCCCTGCGTCTCTACGCGGGAGCGGGCGTCGTCGCCGCCTCCGACCCGGCGGCGGAGACCGCGGAGACCGGCGCGAAGTTCCGTACGTTCCTCAACGCCGTGGGGGCCGAGCTGTGAGCACCCCCCTGGACGCTCCCCCGTACCCCGAGGAGTTCGCCGAGCGCTACCGGGCCGCCGGCTGGTGGCGCGGCGAGACGTTCGGCGGTTTCCTGCGCGACCGCGCCGCCGAACACCCCGGCCGGACCGCGATCGTGGACCCGGCGGGCGGCCACCGCTGGACGTACGCGGAGCTCGACGTCCGCGCCGACCGCCTGGCGGCGGGCCTGCTGGCCCGGGGCATCAAGAAGGGCGACAAGGTGGTCGTCCAGCTCCCCAACACGGCGGAGTTCTTCTCGACGATCTTCGCCCTCTTCCGCGTGGGCGCCCTGCCGGTCTTCGCGCTGCCCGCACACCGCGAGACGGAGATCCGCTACTTCTGCGAGTTCACGGAGGCCGCCGCGTACGTCGTCCCCGACCGCCACGGCGGCTTCGACTACCGCGAACTGGCGGAGAAGATCGCAGCCGAGGTGCCGACCTTGCGGCATGTGTTCGTGGCGGCCGGGAACGGGGATGCGCGCGCGGACGCGAGAACGACGACCCGAGGCCCCGTCGAGACCCTGGCGGAGGTGGAAACCCTGGCGGAGGTGGCGACCGACCCAGTACCGATTCCGGATCCGCCCACCCCCTCCGACCTGGCGTTCCTCCAGCTCTCCGGTGGATCGACGGGCGTGCCCAAGCTGATCCCGCGCACCCACGACGACTACATCTACTCCCTCCGCGGCTCCAACGAGCTCTGCGCGGTGGACGAGACGTCCGTGTACCTGGTGGCCCTCCCCGCGGCCCACAACTTCCCGCTCTCCTCCCCCGGTTCGCTCGGCGCGCTCTACGCGGGCGCCCGCGTAGTGCTCTCCCCGCAGCCGAGCCCCGACGCGGCCTTCCCGATCATCGAGGCGGAGGGCGTGACGATCACGGGTCTCGTCCCGCCGCTGGCCCTCGTCTGGACGGAGGCGGCGCCTTCGACCCCGTACGACTTGAGCAGCCTGGAGGTGCTCCTGGTCGGCGGCGCAAAGTTCAGCGAGGAGGCGGCGCGGCGCGTGAGGCCGGCCCTGGACTGCACGTTGCAGCAGGTCTTCGGCATGGCGGAGGGACTGGTCAACTACACGCGCCTGGACGACCCGTACGAAACGATCGTCACCACGCAGGGCCGCCCGATCTCCCCCGACGACGAGATCCGGATAGTCGACGACGAGGACGAGGACCTGCCGCCCGGCGAGAGCGGCCACCTCCTGACCCGCGGCCCGTACACGATCCGCGGCTACTGGCGGGCCCCCGAGCACAACGCCCGCTCCTTCACCACCGACGGCTTCTACCGTACGGGCGACATCGTCCGCCTCACGGCCACCGGCCACCTGGTCGTCGAGGGCCGGGCCAAGGACCAGATCAACCGCGGCGGCGAGAAGATCGCCGCCGAGGAGGTCGAGAACCACATCCTGGCCCACCCGTCGGTGCACGACGCGAACGTCGTCGCCGAACCCGACCCCTACCTGGGCGAACGCACCTGCGCGTACGTGATCCTGCGCGCGGGCGCCGAGCCGCTGAAGCCGTTCACCGTGAAGAAGTTCGTACGGGAACGGGGCCTGGCCGCGTACAAGGTGCCGGACCGCGTCGAGTTCGTGGAGGCCTTCCCGCAGACGGGGGTCGGCAAGATCTCGAAGAAGGACCTGAGGGCGTCGTCACCAAGGACGCACCAACCCCCGGAGCCCCCGGAGCCCCAATAACCCCTCCCGGCGGCGCTGCCCCCTCCCTTGCCCTGCGTATCGACGACTCTGAACGGAACTGCCCACAGCCATGGCTCTGCCCGCGATCACCCCGTACCCCATGCCGTCGGCCGGCGAGCTCCCCGCGAACCGGGTCGACTGGAAGGTGGACCCGTCCCGCGCGGTCCTCCTGGTGCACGACCTTCAGAACTACTTCCTGTCGGCGTACGACAGAAAGGCGTCCCCGATCCCCGAACTGCTTGGCCACGTCTCGCGGTTGAAGCAGACGGCGAACCGCCTGGGCGTCCCGGTGGTCCACACCGCGCAGCCCGGCGGGCAGACCCCCGAGGAGCGGGGCCTCCAGCAGGACTTCTGGGGCCCGGGCCTGCCGGACGACGCCCAGGCGGCGGCGATCGCCCCCGAGATCGGCCCGGCGCCGGCGGAGACGGTCCTCACGAAGTGGAAGTACAGCGGCTTCGTCCGCACGGACCTCCTGGAGCGCCTGCGCGAACAGGGCCGCGACCAGCTCGTGATCACCGGCATCTACGCCCACATCGGCGTACTGATGACGGCGTGCGACGCGTGGATGCAGGACATCCAGGCGTTCGTGGTGGCCGACGCGGTGGCCGACTTCTCCCCCGAGGACCACGCGATGGCGCTGCGCTGGGCGGCGGGCAGGTGCGCGGTCGTGACGACGACGGAGGGGGTGTTCGGGGAGGACGCCTGAGGCCGAGGCCGAAGGACTCAACGCAAACAGTCACTCGCCCCGTCGGCGGCCTTCCGGCCAAGGCCGGCGGACTGCGCTCCAAGGTCGACGGACTTCCCGTCGAGGGCGGCGGTGAGGCTGTCGAGCCGCGCCCGAAGGTCCCGCACCTCGTCCAGGGAGAGCCCGCTGGCGTCGCCGATGGCGCGCGGCACGGCGCGGGCTCTCTCCCGTAGCGCGAGCCCCGTCTCGGTGACCCGGACGCCGACGGACCGCTCATCCTCCTCGCTGCGCCGCCGCTCGACGTGGCCGGCGGCTTCGAGCCGCTTGAGCAGCGGAGAGAGCGTCCCGGAGTCGAGCCGGAGCCGCTCCCCGATCTTCTTGACGGGGAGCTCGCCGTGCTCCCAGAGGACGAGCATGACGAGGTACTGGGGGTAGGTGAGCCCGAGATCCTTCAGCGCGGTCCGGTAGACCCCGTTGAAGGCACGGGCGGCGGCGTGCAACGAGAAACAGATCTGCTCGTCGAGCCGCAAAAAGTCATCGTGAGCCGCCTCGCGGAAGCCACCGCGAGAGCCCTCAGGGGCTTCGCGCCCCGCCCCGTCCTGTACATGCTCCATGCACCCCATGCTACAACTCGCCACCCAATTGAGTTGTGCACAATTAAATGGCGTGCTCTACTGAAGTCACCAGGGAGCGAGACTCCCGGGGGAACCAACCGTCACCCCACCGGCTAGGAGACGAGAAGACCCATGGACGCTCTGTACACCGCTGTCGCCACCGCGAACGGCCGCGAGGGCCGCACCGTCAGCTCGGACGGCCAGATCGACCTGACGCTCGCCTTCCCCGAGGCCCTGGGCGGCGACGGCAAGGGCACGAACCCCGAGCAGCTCTTCGCCGCCGGCTACGCGGCCTGCTTCGCCAGCGCGATGAGCAACGTCGCACGCCAGGAGAAGATCGACGTGACGGACGTCTCGGTGACGGCGGAGGTCAGCATCGGCAAGGACGAGGCGGACGGCGGCTTCGGCCTCTCGGTGGTCATGCGCGCGGAACTCCCCGACCACCTCCAGGGCCCCGCGGGCGAAGCCCTCCTGAAGAAGACCCACGCCTTCTGCCCCTACTCCAAGGCCACCCGCGGCAACATCCAGGTGGACCTGATCATCGAGTAACCCCCACCCGGGCCCGGCCCCCGCCACCCCACGCCGCGTCCCTGTGGATCACCCCGGGGCCACCCAGGACCACCCGCTACACTGACGGCGGCGACCAAGTCTCCGGACGAGCATCGCCACGCCTTCGTAGCTCAGGGGATAGAGCACCGCTCTCCTAAAGCGGGTGTCGCAGGTTCGAATCCTGCCGGGGGCACAGCATTAAGGGCCAGTTCAGGAGGGGTTTCCTCCCGAGCTGGCCCTTTGCCGTTTCAGGCGCCGTGCCACACGCGTGCCACTAAAGCCACGCGGATGCCACATCCTCTAGCCGGACGTGCCGCCCCCACCGTTACGGATCATGGCCCCTAGCCGGTCGGCGATGGCCCGGTCACGATCGCTCGTCATGTGCTGATAGATCAGCGCAGCCCGAGAACTGCTGTGGCCCATGCGCGTCATCAGCTCTCGCGTACTGGCTCCCGCCGTTGAGGCCAGCGTGTTGCCCGTGCCGCAGATCGTGAAAGTGCAGCTTGGCCGAGACCCCCGCCGCCTTCCTGGCCTTGATCCAGTCGTCCCGGAAGTTGCTGCGCCGCCACCCTGCGGCCCGACGAACACGTGCCCGTCCTGCCCTGCGGCTGCATAGTGCTCCAGGTGGCTCATGATCTCGTCGACCAACTCGGCGGGGAAGGAAACCGTGCGCACTCCTGCCGTCGACTTGGGCGCCTTGTCGAAGAGGCGCCCGTCCTGCAGCTCGACTTGCGCACGCCGGACCACGACCACACGGCTGGCCAGGTCGATGTCCATACGGCGAAGCGCGGCCAGCTCGCCGAACCGGAGAGTCGTGAACGCAGCCAGGAGGACGAGCAGCCTGTAGCGCCGAGCGATGGCGTCAGCCATGCCGAAGACCTCGGCCACCGACAACACGGGCCGTTCGGGCACGTCATAACTGTCCGCGCCTTTGATGCGGCACGGGTTGCGGCGGATCATCTCGTCGTCCACGGCCGTGTTCATCAGGGCCCGCAGCAGTTGGTACGCCTTGACCACCGTCGGCTCGCCCACTCCGGCCGCGAGCAGCTTGCCGCGCCAGCTCCGCACCCGAGCTGTCGTGACGTCGGCGATGGAGCCCGCGCCGAAGGCCGGGATGATGTGCAGCCGCATCACCGATTCGTTCCGCTCCCGGGTGCGGTCGGCCAGAACATTCCTCGCTTCCGGCCCCAACCAAAGCAAGATCAAGACAGCGGGTTAAGGATCTGCACCCCCTAACTGATCGTTTCAATATGAGCTGGTGGGCCGCTTGGCGTCGGGATGTGCCGTAGGTGAGCCGCAACGAGTGGTCACCGGCCGCTAGCTGACCGTCCCACCGCGGTCTGCGCGTCGGCTGCCGCGAGCACGGTGTCAGCCAGTTCTGTGGCGGACTGTCCGCTACCCGCGTCGATGCGATCCAGGCCCAGCCTGTCGATGGCATCGATCATGAGTGTCTGATAGCGCTCAGTGCGGGGCGGGCCAGGAACTTGTCCATTAGGACTTGCTCCTCATCTGTGGCTGCTTCATAGCAGCCTGCCGCGTGAACGCGGGTGCATACTATGGAGTCGTCGGTGGTGAGCCACACGCCAGCCGTGCGCGGGACCTGCAGTCCCGCGACGCGGACGGGCCAGAGTGCCGACCCCTCCAAAACCAGGCCCTTCCTGCCACGGTTCTTGGTCGCATGGGCCCTGATCAGTTCTTCGATGCGGGGCCACAGTCGTTCGTAGTGGCTGAGAACAGACGTGACCAGTTCGTCAACCGTAAGTGATCTGTAGTGCTCGACGACGTGCGCCGGCACCGCCCACTCCGGGGTTCTCCAGGGTCGCCCAGGGTGCCCGGCGAGCCTGTCAGTGCTCAGGCACTCGAACCCAAGCTTTTTCGCCATCACTTGGGCAACGGTCGACTTCCCGACGTTCGACGTCCCGCCGATCAGAGCCACCTGTAAATCACGCACGCCAACGACCCTACTGATCCTTCCGGGACGATGCCTGCAGTCGGCGGAGACAAATAATGCAGCATGCCAGTTGCAGGAACTCGTGGTGGAGGCCGGCGCGGCGTTCGTAGCGGGTGCGAAGGCGTTTGAACTGGTGAAGTCAGGCAAACGTACGCTCGACTAGCAACCAAGTCTTCCCCAGGCCGGAGCCACGCACGACACCTCGCCTGGCAATGAGTGGCTTGATGCCGCGCTTCCACAACAGGCGGCGGTACTTGACGAAGTCGTAGCCCCGATCGGCGAAAATCCGCTTGCCCGGTTCCACGGGCGGCCACGTAGTCCACCTATGCAGGGCGACCCGGCTGCCAGGCAGCGGGATCGCGTCGCACCAGTCGCCGCCGACCCGCGCGATCTCAGCGGTCGGCAGGTACCGGTGCGCCAGTCGTACGCCGGTGGGGCGCGGCAGCGTCTCAGGCAGCATCGTGCATTGCAACTCGTCCGCGATGTATGCCTCGCGGCCGTAAAGCACCGCCTTGTCGATGCCGAGCGCGCTGTGCGTGGCCAGATGGCCGGCAACCAGCAGGTCGTCGGCCTCGAACGCCATCCGCTCCGGACGGCGCAGGAACAGCGCCGCGCCGAGCACCCGACGGCGCCGATGATCAGTTGTGGCTGTTCTGAGCGAGCGGCCACCAGGTGAGGAGTACAGCCAGCGGAGATGGGGGCGCCGTGCTCGGCCATCTCGACGCAACAGAAGAGCAGCGTGGCTGAGACCGGTGGGGGTACAGCGAGGCACAGCCCGCCTGGCCGGTCGGCGCACCCGCCGTCGTGGCTGACTGTCGTCGGCTGAGGCACAAGCAAACTCCAGCAGCGCTCTCTTGGCCCGCTCAGGGTGAGGGCGTGAAGCCGGCGGACTGGTCGAGGTGGAACGCGGAGCCCGGAGCCGCCGGAGTCCACCCCTTACACAGGGCAAGCCGAACAGCCACGGCGACATCCGACGGCAGTACAGCTCAGCCTCGCAACCTATCCAGTTGCTCGGATGCGGCTGTTCGGTGGCGACCACGAGCGTCATGCCCGGGGTGTCCGCATGCTCGACCGCGAACGTGCACGGCGACCAGGCCAAGCCCTGGAAGTACGTCGGCCTGCCTCGCAGCCGCCAGCGGTAGACCGTGCCCATCGACGACGATCCGTCGCGATCCCTTGCGGCCAGCGCCATGACTCCCCCTTGAACAGCGAAGATGGTAGCGAGCGCGGCGCCGCCGCCCGTCTCAGTTTCCGTCTCATTCAGCGCCGTTCACGGTTGTTCAGGCAAGACGGAAGCCGGTAGCCATTCTTAACGATCGGCCATCCATGAACGCAGGTGAACGCCCCCGCAACCAGCCCATCGCCCCACCACACCACACCACACCACAGTTGAGTGTGCGCCCCGTCAGCGCGCTTGAGGGGGCAGCAAGGGGCCCTTCAGCATCCGTGGCCCATGTGTGGGGCAGGAGCACCCTCACTGGAAGCAAAGCCGCCCCTGGCCAGGACGCACTACTGCGCGCTTGACACTCTTGAAAACCGTCGAGCCAAAGAGGGCATGGGTTCACGTATCAGCGCAGTGGCTTCCTGCGCAGCTTGGGAAGGGGCTTGGCGGAACCGAACTGCCAGTCGAGACGGCTGCCAGGACTCTTTTCGATCTTCAGCATGACCGACTGGGAAGCGGAGAACTTGAGGACGAGTCCAGCGCGGAATCTTCCATCTGCTTGCCTGTCCCAGACAAGGTCACTGTTTGCCCTGGCCCACACGGCCGCGTCCACGAACCGGGAGAGCAAGGGCGATAGCTCGGCGTCCTGCGTCTTGTCCTCGTCCATCGACTCTTCCCCCAAGCTTCTAAAAATCCCGCCTCGACGATTTCAACGTTCGTACATCTCTCGGCCTCCAGTCCACGCTTCCTGGTCTCGGCCGCCGCGCTCGCACTCTAGGACACGACGGACCGGACCCGCTGACGATTCGGGCAGTTCTGCTCCACCATGGGCTTGTCCACGGTGCCGGCGAGTCGGCCGCCCCCCTAGTCGGCGAGCAGGAGACGAGCGCGAGCCTCGACTGAGTGGACGGAGGCCAGAGTGTGGGCCAAACTCCACCGCCTCGGCCTCACCGCGCATGCATCGCCGTCCCGATCGCAACGAGGCGTACACCCCGCCCAGCCCATCAATCTCCTGTACTTGCCGGGTAACAACCCCTCATTCCGCGAGCAGACCTAGGATGAAGATCCAGGATGCATCCATTGACTCAGGGGTGGGAGCGAGTATGAATACGGGGACGAACATTTATTTTTCAGACTATTTCGAACTGAACCCCTCCACGCTTGAGGAGTACGGGGCTTTCGATATAAGCATAGTCTCGGATCTCCCATTGTTCATCGATCCTTTCCTACTCTTCACTAGCGAAAAGTCAGAATATCAAGCACTGCATGACTCCATTGTCATCTACCTTCAATTCCTTAAATCCAAGGCAAGCAGATACCTGGACCCTGGTCTCATTAAGAGTTGGTACCACTTTAAAGAAGTAAAACAGAACTGGCTAGGGTTCACCGTGCTGGGGAATGGAGGGCACGCGCTCGGTCCAAAATTTGCAGCATCTCTCAACTCTGCGCTTGAGGACATCCTTTCTAACGTGGGCACCGAGAGGGAAAGCAACGGCACTGGGACTCACCTAGAGAAGCTGGCATTGATCGGCCCCGGCGTCGGCCGGGACGGGGTTAGCGATTTCGCAACCAATCTAATAAAGCACTATCTGCTGAAGTACACGGAAAAATTCGCCCGCGATCACATGAGGGAGGGTCAATGTCGCGAGTTCGCAGTAAAACGAGCGGCTTTCAACTACAGAACTGAGACTTGGGAAACTCGCCGCTATTATCTTCCGAGCCTACGCGATGACTACGTCCTCCTCACTCCGACTGACATCCTCACGCGCGATGACACATGGATCAGCCGCGACGACTACATCAGGCAATTCACAGGCCTCAGCGCAGCCGTGGAAGACGATGAGCTCAGAGCCAGTATCAACAATTACTTCCGACAGAACTTCCACCCTCGCCAGTCAGCTAAAGATCGAAACGCAGCAATCGATAGAATCACGCGCCAGTTTCCTGAGCTAGTCGACCTCTACATCAAAACCAAAGAAGACCAGGGAGAGCTCGCTCAATCCACCAGTGCAGCCAAAGCCAACGACACCCACAAAGTCCTAGTCGATCAGGTCAAGCTTGCCATTCAAGACCTCGAAGACAAAGGAGAATTCTATCAAAAGCCGTGGGGCAGCTACGAGGAGGCGCTGGTTCGTGTTCGATACTTCAAAAGATATGTCGAGAATATGGACGGCTACAAGGTAATCAATCGAGCAGGCCGACCTTTTGCGCAAGAATCGGAGGTTCAACTCTTCTTCGGTCTCGTCTGGTGCAAGAGCGAATTCGACGTGAACCGTGAACCCAACAATGGGAGGGGCCCGGTCGACTTCAAGGTTTCATTCGGCACAGGAGACAAGTCGCTGATTGAATTCAAGCTTGCTTCCAATAAGTCACTAAAGCGAAATCTAGAGAATCAAGTCGCCATTTATGAAGCGGCCAACGAAACTCGCCAATCCGTCAAGGTCATCCTTTGCTATACCGCTACCGATCAGCAAAGGGTCGATAAAGTCCTTCGAGAGCTTGACCTGAGTCGGGAAGAATCCGTTGTAGTGATCGATGCGCGCAACGACAACAAACCTTCAGCCTCGACGGTATGAGGACCGCACAAATATGCGCCTCCCCGGGACACCAGATCGACACCGTCTCCCAGCTCCGACCTGAGAGCGTGTACGTCTCCGCGGAGTGACACCTCAGCGGACAGAGACTCGTCGGCGGGCCATTGACTGGGACCGCCGCTACCCAAGCTGAGGGCTCTGGCCGCCGGAGCCAAGGGGGGTACGTTGCAGGGATGCCGACCGAGTCCGTACCGACCTGCCCCGGTGCGGTGACCCGCTGAAGGCCGGCGCGATGGCGCTGTGCCACCGCAAGGAGGACGACCGCCGCACATGCTGTGTGGTCCGAGGGATGTTCCAACCAACACGTCTGGTGGAAGTGGCCGACCGTCCGACCGCCGAGCTGGAACTCTGCCCCTACCCGGACCTGATGGACGGCTGACATCCACGGCTGACATCAACGACGCTGGACAGGGGCCTACACCAGCAACTCTGTCCGGCCGTCCCATCAGTTGCCGACAGCGTTCAAAGCGGACCCGGATCGAACTCATAAAGCGGGTGTCGCAGGTTCGAATCCTGCCGGGGGCACCAGCCAAGGCCCCGGAGCGACCATGGTCCGGGGCCTTTGACATCTACTTCCGCCATCAACGTGGCCGGTCACTACGTCCGGGGCGCCTCTTGAGCAGCCGATCCATGTGACTGATGGCCTGGCCACTGCGTGTCCTGCACGACGTGCGCGTATACGTCCATGGTGATGCTGATCTGACTGCGCCAAGGGTCTCGCCCTGCCCCCGAGGCAGCCTCAACCATCTTGCCCAGCGTGCTTGCCACCCCTCTCTGTCGCTCGTATCCCTAACCCCGATGGATCAGCGCGGATCTCAGCGAGGCCTGGGCTCGCGGATCCTCCCTTGAGGCGCCATCGGCCCGTCGGCCGTAAGTGCCACGGCGCTGGAAAGACGACCAGATTGGCTCCATTCCCTATGGCCCCAGGGCGCCAATCACGAGACCCTGTACGCATACTCTGGTATGCTTGCGTCATGTCCTCCACTACTCGGATCACCGTCACGCTCCCCAGCGACCAGGTGGCGGAGCTCCGCAAACTCACGGACAACGTCTCCGGCTACGTGGCAGAAGCAGTGGCCCGCCAGATCCGGCACCAGCTGCTGGGCGACGATCTGCGGCGCCACGAAGAAGTGCACGGGCAATTCAGCGACGAGGAGCTCGCCGAGGCCCGCTCGAAGATTTTCGGTGCTGCCAGCTCCTCCAGGAACACGGACGCCGCGTGAGCGAGCGCATCGAGACTGTTGTCCTGGACTCGGAAGGGCTCTCCGCCTGGGTCGCGCAGGACCGCAAGTTCCTCGCAATGTTGCAGGTGTTTCACGAGACGGGGGCAGACCTCGTAATCGGTGCGAACACCATCGTCGAAGTCAGTCACTCCCGTATCAACATCCAACGCCTGAACTGGGCCCTGTCCCGCATCAAGGTGGAGCCGGTCACTGAACAAGCGGCCAAAGCAGCAGCGGAGCTCCTCAAGAGCGCCGGACTGCACGGTCACAAGTACGCGATCGACGCCACGGTGGCAGAGGTCGCGCTGCGCCAGCCCAAACCGGTCGCCCTACTGACGTCCGACAGCGACGACATGACCAAGCTCTGCGGTAGCCAGGTCCGCATCGTCCCTCTCTGACCCACCGACCCACCGGAGCATGCAACTTTGCAGGGTCCGTTGCCATGGCGCCACCCGTGCCCCCTCCGTGCCCAACGGAGCCGACAACAGCGGTCATGTACGGCTCCGGGCACGTTCCTTCGCTGATGCTTGCCGGGGCGTCGGGCCGTCCAAGTGGACTGCCACAGTGGTGTAAAAGCGTTGCACGGCGTCGTCGGCGCTGCGGATGAAGCCGGATTCGGCGTTCCCACGGCTGCTTCCCATGCTTTTGAACAGGGACAGGCGGAAGCCGGTGATGTGAGTGTCGTTGCTCTTCGGGAGCACGTCCGCCGGCCCGGGCGGAGCACGGAGCGAGTCTGGGGCCTCACTTGCCCAGGATTCCCTGAAGAGGTCAGCCGGGCCCGACGCTGGACGCGGGACATCCTGCGCGGCTCGCCACTGACGGACGACGCCGAACTGATCGTGAGCGAACTGAGCGCGAACGCGATCCTGCACACGGCCAGCGGCCAGAAGTCCGGCAGCTTCCACCTGCTGATCGAGGTCTCGCCGGAGGTGATCGCCCTATCGGTCACGGACGGCGGAGGCGCGGGAACCGCCCCGAAGGTCGAGCGCCAGGACGAGGAGGCGGAACACGGCCGGGGCCTGGACATGATCAGCGCCATCGCCCACCGAGTCCTCGCCCACGACAGCGACCACGGCCTCACGGTCACCGCGGCCCTCTACACCCAGGCCGACCAGGGAGCCCCACTATGCCGATGAGCAAGCCCCGCCGCGGCTACTGGTGCGAGTGCTGGACGCAACCCACAACGACGGACGGCCAGTCCGAACCACAACTACGAGCGTCCTTCGACGCCTATTCGGCAGCCCAGGCGGACCGATGGGTAGCGGTGGCACTCCGCACGATCTCCCCAGCGCTCGACGCCGACGCATCAGACGAAGCCTGGCAGTGGCTGTACGAGGACCGCGTCCACACCCGCAGAGCACTCCTCCAGATGCAGCCGTGCACAGTCACAGTGACCCACGCCGACACACGCATCACCTGGAGGATACGACCAGTACTCTTCCTGCCCCTCGCACACCGCCAGGCGGCAGAACTCCCGCCGTGCGCATACGACTTCAAGCCCCAGCAGACAGACTGAGTTACAACTTTCTCTACTGGTTCAAGGCCCGCGCACGGCGCGGGCGCGCGCGCCGCCTCTACGGCGCGCTGCGTGCATGCGGGCGGAGATAGGGAAACCCTTGTGGCTGGGGCAGTCAGCTCCACGACTCAAACGTCCTGATGACGGACGGGAGCCCAAGTTCGTCTTGTTGTACATGAACGCCACCAGGACCGCTCCCGGTTGCCGAGAGACCAATGCCGGGTACGCCGACCGCCGCGGTGGCGCATGGGAGGGGGACACCACGTCCTACGCGCGGCTGCGTAATCAGGGACCTCGGACCTTGAGGAGCACTGCGGAGTGCGCGATTGATCAAGAAGCCCCTTGGGAATGCCGTGATCGAGAACGGTAGATCGCTCTAGGGAGGGGCTATGTCGCACACTTCAGGGGGACGCCCTGAAGCCAGTCCACGGCCGGGCAATTCACGTCGACGCAGCAGCTCTACTAGAAGTGAAGGGCAAAAGTCATTTCTTGAGCGCCCCATTGGGTGGGTAACCGTTATTGGTGGCGGCCTGGCTATCCCGTCCGGAATCATCGCTCTACTCTTTCAGTTTTTCCCCGACTGGCAACCTGAACGCGACAGGACTCCAGAGCTGAAAGTGGCCGACTTCAACGTAGACCATGAGGAGAATATCCAGGCAGACGCTATTGACGAAGACGGTAAGAAGAGCAAGGTCGAGGAGTGGCCGTCTTCGATGGTCACTGTCACAATCAGGAACGAGGGGGATGAGCCGGTTCTGATTCACAACGCCCGGTTCAAGTTTCATCGCATCGATGAATTCAGCTGCGACGGTGGCGGCGGCCTGGGCTGGCCCATCGGCAGGTACGACGTGAAGCTGGCGGGGGAGAAATCTGGCGCCGTGGTGAACAGGAAGATGCGTTGGACCATCCCCCCACACGGGCAGGAAACAGTGGCGTTCACTGTCGGCCCTAAAGGGGGAGTCAACATGTCCGTTTCTCTCTATAGATTCCAGATCACTCTCGAGAGGGACGAGGGCGATAAGGTCGACCTTCCTGTGGTGGCACACGCTGCGCCGCCGATCTGGATTGAGATGCACAGGAAAGGATCGCCGGGGGTTTCATCTCCCCCAGAGGATGTAGAGATCGAATGCTGGAATAAAGAGTGGCGCAAATTGAGGAGATTCGCCGAAAGGAGAGATGTGAAGTCTCCGGAATTCCGCTCCTTCTATTCCAGGGTGAAGTCTGATGAGGGGTGGTGGCGAGATAAAGAGAAGTGACAGCAATCCAGGATTTTCACCAGGTGATAGCCATAGAAGTAAGAGGTCCTAACAGAAGTTGTTGATCAAGTGACCGTCGGCTTGTCTGCTCGTTGGTCGAGTCGTGGGAAACGTCAGTCGCGGCCGTGGATCGTGTCGGACGAACTGTGGTCGCTCATCGAGCCGTTACTGCCCGAGCCGGGGCCCAAGCTGGTGGCCGGCCGGCCGCGAGTGCCGGACCGACAGGCCCTGTGCGGGATCCTGTTCGTGCTGCACACCGGCATCCAGTGGGAGTACCTGCCGCAGGAGCTGGGCTTCGGCTCGGGCATGACCTGCTGGCGACGCCTGGCCGCCTGGAACGAGGCCGGCGTGTGGGACCAGCTGCACTTGGTGCTGCTGAAGAAGCTGCGGTCGGCGAAGCAGCTGGACTGGTCGCGGGCGGTGATCGACTCCTCCCACGTGCGGGCGGCCCGCAGGGGCCCAAAAGCGGTCCCAGCCCGGTCGACCGCGCACGGCCGGGCAGCAAACACCACGTCCTTGTCGATGGCCAGGGCATCCCGCTCGCTGTGACGCTGACCGGCGGGAACCGTAACGACGTCACCCAACTCCTGCCCCTGCTGGACATGGTCCCACCCGTGGCCGGCGTCGTCGGACGGCCACGCAGACGGCCGGACATGCTCTTCGCCGACCGCGGCTACGACCACGACAAGTACCGGCGACTGCTGCGGAAACGCGGTATCCGGCCCGTGATCGCCGAACGCGGACAGCCGCACGGCTCTGGACTGGGCATCTTCCGCTGGGTCGTCGAACGCACCATCTTCTGGCTCCACGGCTTCCGACGCCTGCGCATCCGCTGGGAAAGACGCGACGACATCCACGAAGCCTTCCTCGGCCTAGCCACCTGCCTCATCACCCACCGCCACGTCCAACGCCTTTGTTAGGACCTCTAAGGCAACCTTCCCAACCGCAGGTGGTCGTCACCAACCGCAGACACGCGGGCGACCAGCCTGGCAGACCTCAACAGCCGCCACGCCCGTAGTTTGCATCGAGGGGCGGCCTGACACTCACAGCTGGCATCAACGACGCCGGACGGGGGCGTACACCAGCACCCCCTGTCCGGCCGACGCGCCAGACGGCGAAAGCTGCCGGAGCGGGCCCGGAACGGGCTCCTACCGCGGGTGCCTCAGCTTCGAGTCCTGCCGGGGGGGCACGTGGTTGGTCAGGGGCGCAGCCCCTGAAACGCCCTGAACGATCACGCCCCGCCCGCCAGCCCTGCCCCGCCCTGAGGCGACTCGACCGCTGACCCGGAGGTTCGGCGGAGTGCGAGTCGGGGGTCTCCCCGGAACCTTCACCGGTCGAGCACCGGACCGGTGCGCTCTGGAGCTCATGGGCCCTGGGGCCGGTTATAGCATCGAAGATCATCCGGGGGGTGTACCAACCAGTTGCGCTCGCCCGGGTGTTGAAGGAGAACACCGCGTAATCCGAACGGGGATCCATGAAGAAGACCAAGCCGTCCCGCAAGCTCGCCGGCGCGTTCGCCGTCGGCGCGATGGTGGCCACGAGCGTCATGCTCGGCGCGCCGAGCGCCTCCGCCGTCGGCTCCTCGGCCTGCAACGACAACACTCCGAACACCACGGTCGCCGTCACCGAGACGGTCCACTTCCGCACCGGCCCGGGCACGAGCTACACGTCCAAGGGTCTTGTGGGCAAGGCGGACAAGAAGTTCTACCAGTACTGCGAGCGCGGCAACTGGGCCTACGGGAAGGTTCTCAAGGGGGCCCACAAGGGCAAGAAGGGCTGGATCCACGAGAACTACATCGGCTGGCCGATGAACCCGCCCGGCGAGATCCCCAGCGACCTTTCGGGCTGATCCAACGCTGAACCGGGGCTCCGGGCCCGGTGAGCAACAGAAGTCTCCGGGCCGTGCCCGCAGGGACGCTGTTGGCTGAGTCGGCCCTTCCTGTGCCTCGTCGAGTGCCGGCTCGGCGGGGCACAGTGCTGCGCAGTGGCTGGTACGGGTGCAGGCTCGTCGTGTGCCGTGAAGTGGGCGGCGGTCGTGCCGTGCCACAGCACGACCGGTGTGGCGTTCGCCCGCCTCCCGTCCCGTACGCCGGGCGGCAGTGCCCAAGTCGTGCGTTCTAAAGCATGCGGTGCGTATGACGTGTGTGTCGGGCGGCGTCCGTGAGGCCCGTTTCGTAGGCGACTATCACCAGTTGGGCGCGGTCGCGTGCGCGCAGCTTGGCGAGCAGGCGTCCGATGTGGGTCTTGACCGTGGCCAGGCTCAGGTGGAGGTGCTCCGCGATCTCCGTGTTGGACAGGCCCCGCGCGATCAGGCCGAGTACCTCGAGCTCCCGGTCGGTGACCCCGGTCAGCGAGCGGCTGGGCGGGCGCGCGGGCTCCGGGCGGCGGGCGAATTCCGCGATCAGGCGGCGGGTCACCGAGGGCGCGAGCAGTGCCTCGCCCGCGGCGACGACGCCGACGGCGGTGAGGACCTCGGTCGGCGGGGTGTCCTTGAGCAGAAAGCCCGCGGCACCGGCGCGCAGGGCGGCGTAGACGTACTCGTCCAGGTCGAAGGTGGTGAGGATGAGGACGCGGACGCCGGTCAGGGCCGGGTCCGAGCAGATCTGCCGGGTCGCCTCGATGCCGTCGAGGTCGGGCATGCGTACGTCCATCAACACGACGTCCGGCCGTTCGCGGCGGGCCAGTTCGATGGCCTCCGTACCGTTCGCGGCCTCGCCCACGGCCGTCATGCCGGGCGTGTGGTCGACGAGGACCCGGAAGCTGCCGCGCACCATCGCCTGGTCGTCGGCGATCAGCACCCGGATCGGCGGCACGTCGGTCATGGCTGTCGGTTCCCTTCCATGGGCAGGCGGACGGACACCGCGAAGCCGCCCTCAGGACGGGGGCCCGCCTCGAAGCTGCCGCCGTACATCATCGCCCGTTCGCGTATTCCCACCAGGCCGTGGCCGGGCGTCAGTTCGCGGGCGGGCCGGGCGAGCGCGGGCGGTGGTCCCTCGTCCGTTATGCCGATGCGGATCTCTCGGTCGCGGTCATTCGCCTCTACCGTGATCCGGCAACGGGTCGGTGCGGCGTGCCGGACCGCGTTGGTGAGGGACTCCTGGACGATCCGGTAGACGGTCAGCTGTGCCCCCTCGGCCAGGCCCTTCGTGGCGTGAACCGTCAGGTCGACGTCCACCCCCGCCCGGTTCGCCTCCGCCGCGAGCGCGTCGAGGTCGTCGAGGCCCGGTGCGGGCCCCAGAGGCGCGCCCTCGGTGCGCAGTACGCCGAGCGTGCGCCGCATCTCGGCCAGCGCGGAACGGCTTGTCTCCTCGATCACCTTGAGGGCGGCCCGCGCCTCCCGCGGGTCGGCCTCCGCCACATGCCCGGCGACGCCCGCCTTGACGGCGATCAGGCTGAGGTTGTGCGAGACGATGTCGTGCAGCTCCCGCGCGATCCGCAGACGTTCCTCGTCCAGCGCGTGTTCCGACCGCCGCCGCTGTTCCCGGGCGGCCTCCGCCCGGCGGCCACGCACGGTGAACCCCGCGCCCCACGCCCCGCCGGTCACCAGGAACACGAACCCCGCCACCCCGACGGCACCCCGCCCGTCCCCGGCGGGAGTGATCACCGCCTCGCCGAGGTACACGGCACCGCACGCCACCAGCAGCGTCACCGCGAGTGCGGGCACCGACCGGCGGGCGGGCTCGGCCAGTCCCACCAGGTAGGCCGCGAGCCCGGCGGCCGCGTACGGCTCACGCGGGATGTCGAGGAGCGATGCCGTGGCCAGGGCGGCCAGGACAACCGCCAGGGCCGCGAGCGGCCAACGTCGGCGTACGGCGATCGGCAGGCCGACCGCGGCGGCGATCAGACAGCCGAGCCAGAACGGTCCCGTGTAGGCGGGTTGGCCGTCGTCGGCGGTCATCCGTACGAAGCCGATGTACACGGCGGTCAGGGCCAGGGCGGCGCCGAGGTCCAGGGCGTGGAGATGGCCCTGCCGCTTGGACTTGGGCTTCATGGTCCGACCGTACGTCAGCGTCCGCACCTAGCCGGCCTGTCCGATCAGCACCATCAGTCCCAGCGTCACCAGTGTCAGCGGCACCCAGCGCAGCACCACCGCCCGACTGGGGCGGGGCGCCCCGCACAGCAGCGCCAGGCCAAGCGGCACCAGCGCGACGCACAGCCCGGCAAGGGCCACCAGCGACAGCGGGGTGGTGCCCTTGAGTACTCCGAGGGGCAGGGCCGCGGTGAGGCCGAACGCGGCGGCGCGGACCGGACCGAGCACCCGGGTGCGCCAGGCGCCGAGGGCAAGGACCACCCACCCGGCGAGGACGGCGAGGTTCAGCGTGGCGAAGACGTGGAAGGCGCCGTAACCGGCCGACACGGTCTCGGCGGCGGGCCCCGCCCCTTGGGAGCGCACCAGCTGGAAGGCCAGGTGGTCCGCCCCCGCGTGGAAGGTACGGGCGAACAGCCCGGACATCACCAGGACCCCGCCCCACAGGCCCCAGCCGGCACTCCGCGCCCCGATCCGCGCGGCCAGGACCGCCACAGCGGGCCAGAGCAGCAGGCTGCCGGCGGCGAAGAGGGCGTAGGCGGTGGTCATCAGGGTGGGGTGCCGCTCGTACGCGGAGAGTTGATCAGGGAAGAAGAAGGGGAAGCGGGCCCGCAGCAACGCGCCGCTCAGCATCAGGACCGGGCCCAGCACCATGGCCGTGCCGCCCACCCAACGTCCGGGGAAGCCGGTTGCCTCCCACCACCGCTCCACAGGCAGCGCAGCGTGTAGTCGGACACCGACCGGGGTGATCGGGGTGACCGGGGCGGACGGGGTGACCGGGGCGGACGGGGCGGACTGGGTGGCCGAAGTGGGCGGGCTGGTCATGGACGTCCTCGGGTTCGTCATGCCGACGACGATGCCTGCGTCGTCCCTTCGGGGCGTCGGACCAGGAACTGAACCGTGGGGTCAGACCCAGGTATGACCCCACCGGCCGGCCGGTGGTGGTCCGGCGGGCGGCGACGCCCTTCGGCAGTGGCGATTCGCCGTGCGCCCGTCCCGTTCGGCACCATGACCCCCATGACCGAAATTCGTACCCCACGCCTTCTCCTGCGTCAGTGGGACGACGATGACCTCGTCCCCCTCGCTGACATCAATGCCGATCCCCACGTCATGCGGTGGGTCGGGGACGGGTCCACGCGGGATCTTGAAGCGACCGCCGAGGACATCGAGCGGTGGGAGGAGGAGTGGGACGAAGAAGGGTTCGGGCTCTTCGCCGTGGAGCTGCTCGGGTCGGGGGAGCTCGCCGGGGTCGTCGGGCTCTACGTGCCCGAGGATCTGCCCGACCTGCTGCCCGCCGTGGCCATCTGCTGGCGGCTCGGGTCGCAGTTCTGGGGGCAGGGGTACGCCTCCGAGGCCGCTCAGGCCACCCTGGAGTTCGCCTTGCAGGACCGTGGGCTCGACCGCGTAATCAACGTCGACCGGCTCGGCAACACCGCCTCAGCCAACGTCGTACGCAAGCTCGGCATGGTTCCCGAGCGGGAGATCCGCCACCCCGTCCATGGGCATGCGCTGAGCGTCTCCTCCATTGACCTGACCGAGTACCAGGCCTGACCCGGGCGTCGTTCCCTTCGCGATCGGGGTGTGTGACGCGGAACACGTCCCGCCACCGATCAGATCCGGCCCTCCCTGACGTCATCACGTCATACGCATATGACGGAGAGGATCACCTCACATGACCGCCAAGGCTCAGGGCCCCGCCAGCTACTTCCCCGCGATCGAGAAGAAGTACGGGCGGCCCATCGCCGACTGGAAGGCGCTGATACGGCAATCGCCGCTCACCCGGCACATGGAACTCGTCGCCTGGCTCAAGGCTGACCACGGGCTCGGGCACGGGCACGCCAACGCGCTCGTCGCCCACACCCTCGCCGAGTCGTCCACCGCCCCGTAATCCCGGCCTCACCCCGTAGGTTCCGCGCAGTTCGACTTCGCCTGGGCCCTTGCCAGGCTGGCGTCCAGCTCCTTGCGGATGTTCTCCGGCAGGTCGCCCGCGCAGCCCCAGGCCACGATCAGGTCCGCTATGCGGCTCAGCTTCGTGTTCGTGTGCTGGGAGGTCTCGCGGAGTACCGTCCAGCCCTGGTCCGGGGTCAGTTTGCCCACGGCGACCACTATCCCGATCGCCTGGTCCACCGCGGCGTGGGACTCCACCGCCTGTTCGAGCTGGCTCACCTTGCGCTCCAGCTCCACCACCTTCTCGCCCTGACCGCCCTCGCCGTCGTGGGCGCTCCTGCTGCCCTCGGCGTCCGGCTCGGGGGCGTCCCGTCGCCGTGCCGTGTTCTCGTCTGGTGCCGTCATCTCGCCTCCGGGGGTCTGGGGGGCCGGCACCAGGATGACACGGTGTGGCCGGGCTGCCCCACGGTTCCGGTCCAGCCATGTCGGCCGCCGACCATCACATCCGGTCCTCCGTTTCAGCGACCGCCGGCCCCCTCCCCTCAGCCGCGATCAGGCCCCCTAAGCTGCCCGCCTGGCCAGGACCGAGGCCACGGCAGCAGGGGGAGCATGAGCAACAGCGGAAACCGCGGCAGCGGCAGTGACAGCGGCACCGGTAGCGACAGCACGGGCACCGGCACCCACGCCGCCACCCACACCGAGCAACACGCACCCGCAGCCACACCCCCACCCGGCACCCCGCCCCTCCGCATCCCCGCCTTCCGGCGGTTCGCGCTCGCTCAGCTCGTTTCCGCCGCCGGGTCGGCGATGGCGCCGCTCGCTCTCGCGTACGCGGTGATCGGCGCCGGTGGTGGTGCCGGGGCGCTGGGGCTCGTGCTCGCCATGAACACCGTGCCGACCGTGGCCTTCCTGCTGCTCGGCGGTGTCCTCGCCGACCGGCTCTCCCGCAGTCGGCTGCTGTTCTGCGGCAATCTCCTCGCCGCGGCGGCGCAGGGCGCGCTCGCCCTGGTCGTCGCCGCCGGGCACGCGGGCACCGCCTCCATCGCGGCCTGCGGCTTCGTCTCGGGGGTCGCCGTGGCCTTCACCACGCCCGCCGCGCAGGGCGTCGTCACGCAACTCGTCGCGCCGGACCGGCTCCAGCAGGCCAACGCCCTGCTGCGGCTGCCCACCAACGCCGTCAAGGTGGCCGGGCCCGTGGCCGGTGGCATGATCGTCGCCCTCAGCGGGCCCGCCTGGGCCCTCGGTTTCGACGCCGTGACCTTCGTCGTCGCCGCGCTGCTGATTCTCGGGCTACGCCTCGGCGCGCCCGCCGCCCGTGGCTCTGTGCTCGCCGATCTGCGGGAGGGCTGGACCGGCTTCTGGTCACGGAGCTGGCTGTGGACCTACACGGCGGCCGGGACGGTTCTCGTCGCCGCCTTCCTTGCCGGGTACCAGCTGCTGGGGCCCGTCGTCACCGAGGAGCACTACGCGGGCGCCCGTACCTGGGGGTTCATTCAGGGCGCCTTCTCCTTCGGGCTCCTCGCCGGGGCCGTCGTGTGCCTGCGGTGGCGGCCGCGGCGGCTGCTCACCGTCGCCGTCGCCGCCAGTGCCGGGCTCGCGCTGCCGCTGGCCGGGCTCGCCCTCGGCCTCCCGCTGCCGTGGCTGATGCTCTGCGCCGCCCTCGCGGGCGTCTGCCTCGACATCGCGGGCGTCACCTGGGTCACCGCCTTCCAGCAGCACGTGCCGGACGCCGAGCTGGGGCGGATGAGCTCGTTCAACCAGGTCGGTGAGCGGCTCGCCATCCCGCTCGGGTATCTCGCCGTCGCGCTCCTGTCCGGCGTCTTCGCCGACCGGGCGGTCCTCCTCGTATGCGCGGGGACCATCCTGGCCGCCACCGCCCTCAACCTCTGCGTACGGGACATCCACCGCATCCGGCGGGTCCAGTAGCACGGCGGTACATCTCAACGGGCCTGCCAGGTCCGGGGGTTGATGTGTTCGCGTTATCGCCCAATGGCATCGGGGCAACTCGCGCCACGCTCCCGATACTCGTTCCCGACCGGAGGCCGCACCCGCAGGTCTCCAGCCCCCGGAAGGGACACCCCCATGAACAAGAACAAGACCAGAACCTACGCCGTCGCCGCCCTCGGCACCGCCGCGCTCGTGGCCACCCTGACCGCCCCCACGGCGTTCGCGGCCCCCGCCCCCGCCGCCGGCTCGGGTGCTTCGGCGAGTACGGCGTCGACGTACGGGATCTCGGCGTACACCGCGTCGAAGACGGACAGCGCGAAGAACGAGGCCGCGAACCGGCAGTTCTTCGAGGCCGTCATGAAGTCCGCGCTGAAGAAGCAGGAGGCGTCGCCCGGCATCCAGGCCGTCACCGTGCGGTACCGCACCAGCAGGGCGCCCAGCTTCCGCAGCCAGATATCCCAGTCGACGTCGATCTGGAACTCCTCGGTCACCAACGTGCGGCTCCAGGAAGTCACCAGCGGGTACGACTTCGAGTACCGCGAGGGCAACGACTCCCGGGGGTCCTACGCCTCGACCGACGGGCACGGGCGCGGCTACATCTTCCTGGACTACCGGCAGAACCAGCAGTACAACTCCACCCGCGTGACGTCCCACGAGACCGGGCACGTCCTCGGGCTGCCCGACCACTACTCGGGCCCGTGCAGCGAGCTGATGTCGGGCGGCGGCCCCGGCACGTCGTGCACGAACGCGCGGCCCAACGCCACGGAGCGGTCGCGGGTCAACCAGCTCTGGGCCAACGGCTTCGCCCTCTTCAAGGACAAGAGCGTTCTGAGCAAGGTCGGTTGACCCCTGCCGCGCGTACAGGGGCCGACGGCTGTTACGTACGGCTAACAGTTTCCTGACCAACCCGGCCGCGCGCGGCGACCTCCTCCCCGGCATGGGAACACATGCGCAAGGGAAGACGGTGCGTCGCCGCGGCCGGCGGCGCGTGGACTACCCGCGTGCGGGGCGGTCGGGGGTGCGGCGCTGGCTGCCCTCCTGGCGGCAGTTGCTCGGCACGGCCTCCCTCGCCGTGCTGACCGTCGTCGCGGCCTTCGTCGCGGTGTACGTGAGCGTGGACATCCCCGACGAGAACGCCGCCGCCCGGCGCGAGGCCAACGTCTACTACTGGTCCGACGGCACCCAGATGGTGAGCACCGGCGAGGTCAACCGGCAGAGCGTGGAGCTGGACCAGATCGCCCCGGCCGCCGTGAACGCGGTGATCGCCGCCGAGAACGAGACGTTCTACGACGACTCCGGCGTCTCCCCCAAGGGCCTGGCCCGCGCGGCGGTCAGCATGGTCAGCGGCGAGGAGACGCAGGGCGGCTCCACCATCACCCAGCAGTACGTGAAGAACACCTACCTCTCCCAGGACCAGACGGTCACGCGGAAGGTCAAGGAGTTCGTCATCGCCCTGAAGGTGGACCGCGTCAAGAGCAAGAAGGAGATCCTCAAGGGGTACCTGAACAGCAGTTGGTTCGGGCGCGGGGCCAATGGGATCGAGGCCGCCGCCCACGCCTATTACGGGATCTCCGCCAAGGACCTGAACCCCAGTCAGGGGGCGATGCTCGCCGCGCTCCTGAAGGGCGCCGAGCTGTACGATCCCGCGGGCGGGGCGAACAACCACCGTCGTGCCAAGGCACGTTGGGCCTGGATTCTCGACCGGCAGGTCGATGTGGGGCTGATGTCGGAGCGGGCGCGGGCCAAGTACCGCGTCTTCCCCGAGCCCCGGCGGCAGTCGCGGTCCACCAGCCTCGGCGGGCAGACCGGCTATCTCGTCGAGGTCGCCAACAAGTACGTGAAGCAGCGCACCGGGCTCACCGACAAGGACCTCGCGCGCGGCGGGCACCAGATCCACACCACCTTCGACAAGGCCAAGGTGCGCCGCCTCGAACAGTCCGTGCGTCAGGTCCTGGACCGCGACACCGACCCCGGGCGGCGGGCCGCCGACCGGCACGTGCAGGTCGGCGCCGCCTCCGTACGGCCCTCCGACGGGGCGGTGGTGGCGCTGTACGGCGGACGTGACGCCACCAAGCACTTCTCGAACAACGCCGACACCTCCGGCGTGCCGGTGGGCTCGGCCTTCAAGCCGTTCGTGCTCGCCGCCGCCCTCCAGAGCGGCGTGGCCTCGCACGAGGTGCCGGTCGTCGCCGGCGGCGTCGAGCCGGCCGGCACACCCGGCCCCCGGCAGAGCGTCCTCGCCGACAGCCACTACGCCGCCGACGGCTCCCTGCGCCCCGCCGCGGGGCAGCCGGACCCCGACCGCCCCACCCTCCGCGAGGCGCTGTATCCCGGCGGCAACGCCACCTACGTACGCCTCGGCAAGGACGTCGGGCACGCCGACATCCGCAGGACCGCCGTCGCCGCCGGGCTGCTGCCGCAGAGCATGGCGAAGCCGGACTCCGCGTTCCCCGTGGGCACGTCGACGCCCAGCGCGATCCGGATGGCCACCGCGTACGGGACCTTCGCGAGCGGCGGCACCCGGCACGCCCCGTACTCCGTGACCAAGGTCGTCAAGGACGGCGTGGCCCTGCCCGGCCTTGAGCCGCCCACCTCGGGGCGGGCGCTCGACCCGGAGGTCGCCAGGGAGGTCGCCGACGCCATGCGCACGGGCGCCAAGGGCTTCGGGCCCGGTGTCTCCGCGGGGCGCACGGGCGACCAGGACCGGCTGCGGACCGCCTGGTTCACGGGGTTCACCAAGGACCTGTCGACGGCGGTGACGCTGTTCCGGCTCCGCCCCGACGAGCCCCGGCTGCTGCCGCTCTCGGGGGTCGGCGGCGAGAAGTCCCGGCGGGGGAACACGCTGCCGCCGCGGATCTGGGGCGCGTACACGGGACTCGGCCCGAAGGGCTGACGAGGGTCACGAGGGTCACGAGGGTGACACTCTAACGGTCGTTGACCTTGCCCCTGGGGCAGACCCCAGAGTCCGGGACACCGGGCCGACCGGCCCGGTGACGGAGGATGATCGCGTGCACCAGGAACCGGGACAGGAACTGCTCTCCATCGGCGCGTTCGCCGCGCGGGCGCGGCTCTCGCCGAAGGCGCTGCGGCTCTACGACCGCCTGGGGCTGCTCGCGCCCGCGCACGTCGACGAGGTCAGCGGCTACCGCTACTACCGCGTCGAGCAGGTAGAGCGTGCCCGCACGGTCGCGCTGCTGCGCCGCCTGGACATGCCCCTCGCGGGCATCGCCGAGGTGGTGGGGCTCGACGGGGAGCGGGCGGCGCAGACGCTCGACGCCTACTGGGCGGGGATCGAGGAGCGGTTCGCCGAGCAGCGGACGCTCGCGCGTTACCTCCGTGGACGGCTTTCGGGAAGGAACACCGAGTTGTACGCGACATTCGAGGTGAAGACCGTGGACGTACCGGAGACGTACGTCCTCAGCGAGACCCGGCACGTGAGCGCGCGCGAGCTGCCCGCCTGGATCGGCGGCTCCGCGGAGCGCCTGGAGCGGGCCGCCGTCGAGCGGTGCGGGGGCATGGCCGCGCCGCACTTCGTCGTCTACCACGCGGAGGTGACCGAGGAGAGCGACGGGCCCGCCGAGTCCTGCGTGCCGGTCGTGGACGGAGAGGCGGCCCGTGCGTGGGCCGCCGGGCAGGGGCGCGCGACGGAGGCCAAGGTGCGGGTCGAGCCCGCGCACCGGCTCGCCTACACCAGGATCACCAAGGCGCAGGTCGCCTACCCGCAGATCATCGCGGCCTTCGACGCCGTGGACGCCTGGGCCGCCGAACAGGGCCTCGTCCTGTCCGGGCCGTGCCGCGAGGTGTACTTCGCCGACTGGGACGCCTGCGGGCCGGAGGACGAGGTCTGCGACGTGGCGTTCCCGGTGACGACGACCTAGTTCTCACTACCTCCCCATGCAGCCCAGGCGTCATCGCCGTCCCCCGCGCCTACCCTGAGGAGGCATGGGGGACGGCAGGAGAACGACCGGCGCGGAACCGAACGGGCTGGCCGGTCACGGGAGTTGGCGGGTCCGACTGCGGCGGTGGGCGGCGTCGGGGAGCGACGATGTGCTGGGCGCGGGGGTGCTGTTCGGCAGTGACCGCGTGCTCACCTGCGCCCATGTCATCCGCGACCCCGCCACGGGCCAGCGCCCCGACCGCGTCCAGGTCGAGTTCCCGCTGCTCCAGGGCCTGGCCCGGACCCCGTCCCGTACCGCGACCGTCGAGGCCGGGCACTGGGTGCCGCCCTTCGGCAAGGCGCAGGGCGACCTGGCGGTGCTCGTCCTGGACGAGCCGGCTCCCGTGCCGTCCCCGGTCAGGCTGCACCGCACGCTGGACTACCGGGGCGCCGTCGTCCTGATAGACGGCTTCCCCGAGTACCAGTCGGGCGGCCAGTGGCTGACCGGGGCCTGCATGGGGCCCGGCGGCGAGGGTGACGAGCGGGTGCAGATCGACGTGAGCGGGGCGGTCGGCCTGCGGGGCGGCTTCAGCGGCTCGGGGGTGCGCGAGGAGGGGAGCGACCGGCTGCTCGGCATCGTGGCGCAGGCCGACGCGAGCGGCGAGCACGGGTACATGATCCCGGCGGCCACCGTCGCGAAGTACTTCCGCCGGTTCGCCGAGCGGTACGTGACCGGACCGCACGCCGTGCCAGGTCACCGCGTGGTCTCCGCGGAGGCGACCCGCGCGGCCCGCCCGCACGGCCTCCAGCGCACCGTCACCCGCTGGCTCAACGGGGCCGCGGACGCCTGGGACACCGAGGTCCTCTTCATCGCCCAGGACGACGAGCGGGCCAGGCAGGCGCTGTACGTCGTCCTGAACATGGCCGACCGCGAGCAGGCCCCGCAGCTCGCGGTGAGCCCGCTCGACCCGGCGGGGGACGCGGAACCGCCGGACCCCGGGGCCGGCGGCGCCCCGCTGCTCTCCCGCGCCGGGATCACGCCCCGCGTCGGCAGCATCGGCCTCGTACTCGACCTGGAGGGCGTGGCGTTCGACGATCCCGGCCAGCCGGAGCTGCGCGAGGCGCTGGCCGTGCTGCGGCACGAGCTGCGGCACGCGGAGCGGCGGCACACCGCCGCGCGGCGGCGGCCCGCCGTGGCCGTGCTGCACGCCGACCGGTCGGCCACGGAACCCGGCGTGGCGGCGCGCGTCCTCGCGGAGCTGAGCGAGGCGGGGGCCCGGCTGCTGCTCGTGGTGCGGGACAGTACGCACGGCTTCCCGTACGCGATGGCCGAGCGGCTGCTGCCGGCCGAGCGTGCCGCGCAGTGGCTCCAGCGGATCGGCGCCCGCGTCGACGACCTGGCCGACGCAGAGCGGCGCGCCCGGCGGCTCTTCCACCGCGTGGAGCCGCATGTGGTCGACCCGCCGGTGGCCACCGGGTACGCGGCGCGGGCCGCGCTGTGGACGGTGCAGCTCAGCGACGAGCTGCGGCCCCTGACGGGGCGGGGCGGGCCCCGCCTCCTGGAGAAGCTCAGTTACGCCGAACAGGCCGTGGAGACCCACCTGTTACGGGCCGAGAGCGCCGAGGGCGAGCTGCGCGCGGTCCTCGACGCGCATCTGCGGCTGCGCGCCCTGCTCCGCGACCACCTGGCGCTCCTCGCGGGGCGCGGCCTCACCGAGCACCCGGAGGCGGTGGGCCCCTACCGCGAGGCCCAGCGGCTCCTGATGGCGGGGCCCTGCCCGCTCGCCGACGCCGAGCGTGCGGTGGAGGCGTTCGCGCGGGTGGCGCGGCGCCTGGCGGGGGGCGGTGCCGCGTGACGCCGGTCAAGCCCTGCCCGCACCCCGGCTGTTCGGGCACCGTCACGCCCACCGGGTACTGCCTGGCCAGCGGTGAGCGCGTGGACCCGGGGACGGGGCGGCACTCCTCGCCGGCCGCCGACGCGCCGCCGCCCCCGGCCCCCGTACCGGTCCCTTCGGCGCGCACCCCGTACACCGCCTCGTACGCCGGGGAAGGCGAAGCCCAGGGTGACTCCTCCGAGTTCTGGGTCGTGCACCCCGGCCCCGGCGCCGCCGCCCCGCCGCGCCCCGCCCACGTCACGCTGCCGCCGGAGAACCCCGACCCCACGGTCCTGCCCGAGATCACCCTCCTGGAACGGGCGGACAGCGCGGGCGCGCTCGACTCCCCCGGCGGGCTGCCGCTGCCGCCGGGGACCCTGCTCGCCGGGCAGTACCGCCTGGTGCGGCTCCTCGGCTACGGCGGGATGGGCGACGTCTGCCTCGCCCACGACACCAAGGTCGACGACCGTGCCGTCGCCATCAAGATGCTGCACGCGGAGCTGGCCGCGGACTCGTACAGCCTCCTGCGCGGCGAGCGCAAGGAACTGGTCGAGCTCAACCACGACGGTTTCATCCGGGTGTTCAACTACGGGCACCACGAGGGGGTGGGCGACTTCCTGGTGCTCCAGTACGTCGACGGGCTCACCCTCAGAGAGGTGGGGGCCCGCGCCCGCGCCCGCCCCGAGGAGTTCGGCCACGAGCGGTTCCTGGAGTTCACGCTCGCGTACGGCGTGCGGATACTCGCCGGGCTCGCCTATCTGCACGCCCCCGGGCGCGGCAAGGTCTACGGCGACCTGAAGCCGCCGAACGTCATGCACGACGGCTCCACCATCAAACTCATCGACGTGGGCAGCGTGCGCCGCGCCGGGGCGCCCGGGCTGACCACCGACGACTACCGCGCCCCCAGCGTCGGCGACCACGGCGAGTCCGACCCGCGCGACGACCTGTTCAGCCTCGGCGAGACACTGCGCACCCTGTGCGGCCTCGGCGGCGACCGCCACGACCTGGCCGCGCTCGCCGCGCTCGGCCCGCTGGACGACCCCTCCGCCGGGCACCGCGGCCTCGGCCTGGTCTCCCTCGCCCGGGTGCTGCGCCGCGCCACCCGCACCCGGCGCGCCGACCGCTTCGCCACCGCCAGGGAGATGGAGGACCAGCTGCGGGGCGTCTTCCGGGAGCTGCGGTCGCTGCGGACCGGCGTGGAGACCTTCGAGCCGTCCCCGCTCTTCCTCCAGTCCGCGTACGCCCTGGACGGCGGGCTCGGCTCCGCCCCCGACGTCTCGCGCTGGGCCGCGCCCCGGGCCGCCGCCCGCCACCCCGCGCCCACCCCGGCCCAGGTCGCCCGGCGCCTCCCGGTGCCGCGCCCCGACCCCGACGACGACCACCACGGCGAGCTGAGCAGGCTCAGCGACGACGACCCCGAGGCGCTCCTCCAGCACACCGGCGACTGGCGGGACTCCCCCGAGGTCCATCTGCTCCGCTGCCGCCTGCGGCTGCGGCTCGCGCCGCGCGCGGACGACGGGCCGCCCGACGCCGAGGCCCTGTCGGCCGCCGAGACCGCGCTCGCCCTGGCCGAGGACGCCATAGGCCCCGCCCGCGCCCCGCACGACTGGCGGCTCGACTGGCACCGCGGTCTGCTGGCGCTGGCCCGCTCCCGCGTCGGCGCGGCCCGCGACCACTTCGACCGGGTCTACGCCGCGATCCCCGGCGAGTACGCGCCCAAGCTGGCCCTCGGCCACTGCGCCGAGCACCTGGAGCGGCGGCACGAGGCCCTGACGTTCTACGAGGCCGTACGGCTGCGCAATCCCTCGCTCGGCAGCGCGGCGTTCGGCGCCGCCCGCGCCCGGCTCGCGCTCGGCGGGCCCGACGCCCTCGCCGACGCCATCGCCGCCCTCGACGCGGTGCCCCAGCACTCCCGGCACCGCACGGCCGCCCGCACCGCGGCCGTGCGCGTCCGCGTCGATCACGCGCGGGACGCGGACGGGCTCGGCACGGCGGTGCGGGACCTCGCCGGGCTCTTCTTCGAGCACGGCCTGACCGACGTGGCGGCCCGCGTCCGGATGAAGGCGGAGGTGTGGGGTGCCGCCCACCGCCTGCTCGCCCCGCCCGACGGGGGCACGCCGATGACGGGCGCCGAGCTGCGGGCCGTCGCCGCGAGGGCCGACCCGCGCCTGGAGTTCCCCGCCGAGGAGCGGACGCTGCGCAAGGACCTGTCCCGCTTCTACCGCGGCCTGGCCCACCAGGCCGCGCGGGACGCACCGCCGCGGGAGGCCGAGGTGCCGCTCGCCGAACTGCTCCTCGACCGTGCCTACGCGGTACGCCCCTTCGCCTTACGACACCACAGGGACACCCCATGGCTGGGCAAGAAGATCAAGAACTGGGTCAGGGCCAACGCCTCCACGCAGAGCCGCGGTTGAGCGGGGCCGCCGGGTCCGCGCGGGCCCGCGTCGGCCTGGAGGTCAGCCAGGTCGTCGAGCTGCCCCGGCCCCGCCTCCCCGGCGCCGAGGAACCGGCGCGGATGTACGCCGTCATCACCGTGACGGTCCGCAGGCCGGGCACGGCTCACGTACCCGGCACGGCTCACGCGCGGGAGGCCACCGGGCCCCGGCTCGCGGAGGTGCTGCTCATCGACCACTCCTCCTCGATGGTGATCCCGCCGAGCCGCCTCGCCGCGGCCCGCGCCGCCGCGTCGTCCGCGCTGGCCCGCATCCCGGACGGCGCCCTGTTCGCGGTGGTCGCCGGGGGTGACAGGACCGCCATGATCCACCCCAGGCGGCCGGGGTTCGCCGTCGCGCACACCGAGTCACGGGCCGCCGCCGAAGCCGCCCTGTACGACTGCACACCCGGCGGCGGCACCGCGATGGGCACCTGGCTGGAGCGCGCGCGGGAGCTGTTCCGCGGCCTGCCCGCCGCCGGTCCCGGCGGCCACGTACGCCACGCGCTGCTGCTCACCGACGGCAAGAACGAGCCCGGCTACGAATCGCGGGCGGAGCTGCGCGAGCGCGTCGAGCGGTGCGCGGGGGCCTTCGACTGCGACGTCGTGGGCATCGGCGACGCCTGGGAGACCGAGGAACTGCTGCTCATCGCGGGCACCCTGGGCGGCCGTACGCGGGCCGTGGAGGACCTGACGCGGCTCCCCGACGAGCTGGCCGCCCTCACCGCGGGCGCCGCCGAGCGCGACGTGACCGGCCTTCGCCTGCGCCTCTACCACCGGGCCGGAGTGCGCCCGTACTCCTTCGAGCGGGTCCACCCCACGCGGGCGCACCTCACCCCGGCCCGCACCGACCTGTCCGGGGTCGAGACGGGCGCGGGCGGCCCCGTCGAGGAGTACGAACTGGGCCCGTGCGGCGAGGAGACCCGCGCCTATCTGCTCTGCGTCGGCGCCCCCTACGACCCCTCGCAGCTCGGCAAGGAACTCCTGCTCACGGAGGTCGAGATCGACACCGGAGGACGCCCCGAAGGCCTGGAGCTGCCCGCCCCGCAGCCCGTCCTGATGCGCTGGACCGACGACGCCGACCTCTACAGCCGCCTCGACCCGCAGGTCGCCCACTACCGGCACGAGGAGGAGCTGCACCGCACCTTCGAGGAGGCCTGCGCCGAGCTGAAGCGCGGCGCGCGGGACGCGGCACAGGCGCTGCTGGGCACCGCCTGGCGGCTCGCCGGGCAGGTCGGCGACGCCGCGATGCGCGACCACCTGCTGCACCTGGTCCGCGTCACGGACGCCGAGCGCGGCCGGGTCGAACTCCTGGAGCACATCGCGCGCTTCGACGTGGAGGCCGCCCGCATCCAGTCGAGCGTGACGGTCCTGCCCGGCGCCCGGCCCGGCACACGGCGGGCGGACCGCCGGTGACCGTCCCCTGGCGCACCGCCCGCCGGGCCGCCGTCGGCGGGCTGCGCCGGCTGCGCGCCCACCTGTGGCCCGCCCGGCACGCCGAACGGCCGCGCAACCGCGTCTACCTGCGGGAGCGCATGATCGCCCTGCCGCTGCTCGCCGTCGTCGCCTCCCTCGCGTTCGGCTGGGCGTACGGGGAGGTCCGCGCGGACTCGGCGGCGCTGCGCGGCAGCCACACGCCCGCGCTCGGCGACCTGGCCGACGCCGAGATGTCCCTGCGCATCGCCGACCGCGAGGCGGGCCGGAGCCTGGGCGCCGGGGAGTCGGTGCGGCTCAGCGGCATCGGCAGGCGCTACCTCACCCGCACCACACGGGCCACCCAGAGCCTCAACCAGGTGGCCCGCAGCGGCGCCCTGACCACCGCAGAGCGCCAGGAACTCGACGTCGTCTCCGGCCTCGTCGCCGACTACGGCAACTGGATCGCCTTCGCACAGAACAACGTCGGCGACCCGGTGCTGCGGGACACCGGACTCGGCTACGCCCGCAGCATGCTCTGCACCGCCCCCGCATCCGCATCCGCGGGCAGGACGGCACCCGGCGGCTTTCCGCCCTGCGAGCCAGGGACCGGCTCGGACGCCACCACCGTGGTGGACCGCATCTCCGCCCTGGAGAGGAGCCTGCGCGGCAGGGTCGCGGACCGGGCCTCCCTCGGCGCGGGCGTGACCGCCGCCGCCGTCGTCGCCGGGGCCGCGCTCGTACTGCTCGCCGTCGGCCTGTGGCGCACCCAGCTCTTCCTCCGCCACCGCTTCCACCTGCACGTCAGCCTGCCGCTCGCGGCGGCGGCGCTGCCGCTGCTCGCCGTGCCGTTCCTGACGGCCGACGCGGTCCTCGCCCAGCGGGCGCAGCAGCACGTCGTGGCCACGGCGCGGGAGCTGTCCGACCGCACGTCACCGGCGGTCGAGTCCCGCGCCGACGAGCACCCCTTCGGCCGCCCCGACCCCCGCCTGATCGACACCCTGGAGTCCGGGGCCCGCCGCGACCTGGCCCGGGGCCGCCTGCCCGCGCTCGACGGCGCCGCGCCCTGGGTGGCGCCCACCGGCCTGCTCTGCGCCGCCCTGATCTACGCCACGCTGCACGGCTACCGGCGCGAGTACGTCCACATCTCCCGACCCGGAGCCGCCTCATGAGCCGCCCCACGCGCCGCGCCCGCACGGTCCTGCGCGCCTTCCTCGCGGCCTGCCTGCTCGCCGTCACCGCCGGGGGCTGCGCAAGTGAACGCCGCGAGACGCTCGTCGTCCTCGGCCCCTGGACGGGCGAGGAGGGCGAGGCGTTCGAGGCGATGCTCGGCCGGCTCGACGACGGCACCGGACAGACGTACACCTACCAGGGCACCAGCTCCCTGCGCGAGACGCTCGTCGCCCAGCTTGAGGCCGACGCCCCGCCGGACGTGGCGATCCTCAACAGCGTCGGCGAGCTCACCGAGTACGCCCGCGCGGGACGCCTCCAGCCCCTCACCCCCGCGGCCGCCGCCCGCGCCTACCCGCCCTGGGCCCCGGCGCTGAACGTCGACGGCACCCGCCGCACCTACTGGGTGCCGCTGAAGGTCGACCTCAAGAGCCTGGTGTGGAGCGTGCGCGACCGCCCGGCCGCGGCCCCGAGGTGGTGCGTCGGCCTCGCCTCGCAGGCGACGTCCGGGTGGCCGGGCACCGACTGGGTGGAGGACATCCTGCTGCACCAGGCGGGCCCCGACGTCTACACCGAGTGGGCCACCGGGCGGCTGAGCTGGCGCGACCGCCGGGTCCGCGAGGCCTGGACGACCTGGGCCGCGCTCCTCGGCGACCGCTCCAAGGCCTCCGTGGACCAGTCGCTGACGACGCCGTACGTGGGGACGCCAGGACCGGCGAAGGGCGGCGGCCCGCGCGGTCTCCTGTACTCCCTGACGCCCCGCTGCACCCACGAGCACCAGAGCGCGTTCATCCGCTACGTCTACGCGGGCGACCCCGTGGACGTGCGGCCCTCCGCGGGGTTCCTGCGCGGCCGTGCCGAGCACGACGGCGCGTACGAGGTGGCGGGCGACATGGCGGCCGTGTTCAGCGACGCCCCGGCGGCCCGCACCCTCGTCGAGCGCCTCTCGGGCGCGAAGGCGCGCACGCTGTGGCGCGCGGAGGCGGAGCGGGAACTGCGGCCCCTCTTCCCCGCCGCGACCGATCCGCAGCCCACCGACCCGACCGGGCGGCGGATCGCCGGCATCCTCACCGGGAAGGCGCGGACGCTGTGCTTCGACGCCTCCGACGTGATGCCGCCGAGCCTGCGCGACGCCTTCCACCGGGCCGTCCTCCAGTACTTCAGGGACTCCACGGGAAAGCGCCTCGACGAGCTGCTCGGCCGGCTCGACACGGTCCGCGAGAACGCCGTCCGTGACATGGGCCCCGCCCGGCCGCCCGCGTCCGGTGTCTGCGCGCCGCCGGGCGGCTGAGGTGTGCGCCGCTCAGCGGCGCATCTCCTCCGGGCAGGGCGTGCCGCGGGGAATCTGGTACGGCGAGCCGAGCCGGTAGGTGCCCGCCTTCGGGGCGAGCAGCTCGACCCACTCGTCGCCGTGGTGGTCCTCCTCGGCTTCGAGCAGGCAGCCGTTGACGTTGGCGTACTTCTTGGGGAGCGACTCGTCGCGCTGCCGGTCCCGCTTCGACGCCTCGGTCTCCTTGGGCTGCTCGACGCCCTTGCCCTTGGCGTCGACGACGCTCAGCCACGGGGAGTACGGGATGCGGATCAGGATGCGGCCCGGCTTCTGCACGCGCAGGGTCATCTCGCCCTGCTCCGCGCGCTCCACCACGGCGTTCGGCTCGGCGAGCGGCCTCGGGTCGGTCACCTCGTACAGCCGCCAGTTGGTGTCGACCCACACCTGCTCCAGGTACGGCAGGCCGTCCGTGATGAGCTGCGTCTCGCGCTTGCCGCCGTCGCCGTCGGGCTCGCCCTTGGGGACCGCCACGTAATGCACGGACCAGCGCTGGAGCCACTCGTGGTAGTTCGCGGAGTTCAGGGTGTCGTCGTAGAAGAGCGGGTTGCGCTCCATGTCGGCCTGGCGGTTCCAGCCGCGCGCGAGCTGTACGTACGCGGGCAGCGCGGACGCCTCGCGGTGGTTGCGGGCCGGCACCACCTCGACGCGGCCCTTGGCGGCGCCCCGCTCCTTCAACTCGTTCACCAGCGGCGAGACCTCGCGCGTCCAGGAGGCGGCGGCGTGGGTGTGCACGATGTCGTCGACGGACTTGAAGCCGATCCAGCCGGTGAAGCCCACGAGGGCCACGACGACGACGTACCAGTTGCGGGACTTCGGCACCAGGTACGGCAGCGCGGCGAGGAGCACGACGCCCGTGAAGGACATCGCGAGGCGGGTGATGTTGGAGCCGATCTGCGAGCTGATCAGCCAGACGCCGAGCACGAAGGCCGCGTACACGGCCGTCGTGATCCGTACCGTCTTCCAGTCCTTCGGGACGGCGTAGTACACGATCACGGCGAAGAGCAGCGGCAGCGACGCCGACCCGAACGACATCGGCTGTGTGCCGGAGAACGGGAAGAGCCACGCGGAGAGGCCCACGACGATCGCGGGCGCGACGCCGAGCGCGTACGCGCCGGGGTAGCGCTTGCTGAGGAAGAGCGCGACGGCGACCATCCCCACGAAGAGCCCCGCCACCGGGCTGCCCATCGTGGCGAGCGCGGCGAACGGCGCGGCCACCAGGGCCTTCGCCCACCGCTTGTAGCGCCAGCGGTACGGCCAGCAGAAGACCGCGGCGACCGCCATCAGGGCGAACATCTGGCCGAGGCCGAAGGTGACGCGGCCCGAGACCGCGTTGCAGAACAGCGCGAAGACACCCGCGAGGGCGGGCCACAGCGGCTGCTTCACGGCACGGCTGCGGATCAGGATCATCGTGAGCAGCGCGGCGGAGAGCGTCCCGGCGATCATCATCGTCGTCCGCACGCCGAGCACCGACATCAGATACGGCGAGATGACGCTGTACGACACCGGGTGCATGCCGCCGTACCAGGCGAGGTTGTACGCGGAGTCGGGGTGCCGCCCGACGAACTCGGCCCAGGCGTCCTGCGCCGCGAGGTCGCCGCCGCTGTTGGCGAAGATGAAGAACCAGACGACGTGCAGCACGGCGGCCAGCAGCGTCACGGTGGTCACCGGGTGCCGGTGGGCGCGCTCCATCAGCCTGGCGGTCCGGGAAGCCGTACGGGCGGGCTCCGGGGACGGCAGCGGTATTCGCCCGGCGCCGCCGGGGCCTTCGCCCTTGCCGCTGTCCGGCTGTGCGTCGTCGTCGGCGCGCGTCGGCTCCGCTGTGGCCACTGCTGGCTCTCCCCGTGTCGTCCGTGGTCTCCGGAGGCGCCGGGTGCGATCCGATGAGGGTCCGTCCCGGTCCACCCCGTACTCGGCCCCGGCGTACTGCCCCCCGAGCTTGTGACGCTAGCACGCAGACGCGGGGGGAGACCCGGGGCGGGGTCTGCCCCCGGGTCTCCCCCCGCGTACGTTGCGCGGGCTCTCGCCGGGGTCAGCCGACGCGCTGGAGCTTGGCGCCGAAGCCCGGTTCCGCGAGGTCCTTCTGGAGGGCGACGGGCACCTTCACCGCGTCTCCCTTGCCGTCGCCGACGCTCAGCACGCCGACCTCGGTGCCCGCCTTCGCCGAGTGCGGCACGGGCTCGCCCTTCTTCTCCGTCAGGTGCAGCTTCACCGTGAGACCGGCCCAGCCCGCCGCGGCGACGTCCTTGGTGGCGACGACCGGGGTCGTGCCGCCAAGACCGTCGTCGACCTGGCCGACCACGTCACCCTTCTTGACGATGGTCTTGGAGGTCAGCGCGTCCCGGCCGGCCCCGATGAGCTTCTGCACGACGCCGGTGACCTCGTCGATGTTGGCGACGCCGTTCTTGCCGTACTGGCCGAGGGCGGCGCCGATGATCGTCTGCGTCTCGCCGCCGACCTTCTTCTCCGCGGCGAAGAGGATGTTGCCGCCCGCGGCCGTGGTGGTGCCGGTCTTGATGCCGATGGCGACGGTCGGGACGAGCCCGAAGAAGTTGTTCTGCTTGTCGCCGTTGAGGTCCTTGTAGCTGGGCTGGCGGGAGATCTCGTTGAAGACCGGGTCCTTCATCGCCGCGCGGCCGAGCTTCACGAGGTCCTCGGCGGTGGAGACGGTCGTCTTGTCCAGGCCGCTGGGGTCCGTGTAGTGGGTGTTCTTCATCCCCAGCTCCTTGGCGGTCTCGTTCATCTTCGCGACGAACGCGTCCTCGGAGCCGCTCTTGGTGTCCCAGCGGGCGAGCAGCTTGGCGACGTTGTTCGCGGACGGCAGCATGACCGCCTGGAGCGCCTCGTACTCCGTGATCTTCTGGCCCTCGGTGACCTTGACGACGGACTCGTTCTCCGCCTTGCCCGTCTCGTAGTGCTTCTGCGCGGCGGCGTCGACCGGGATGGCCGGGCCGTCCTCGCCCCTCTTCAGGGGGTGGTCGCGGAGGATCAGGTAGACCGTCATGACCTTGGCGATGCTCGCGATCGGCACGGGCTTCTGGTCACCCGACGTGCCGAACGTGCCGATGCCGTTGACGTCCATCGCGGCCTGGCCCTGACCCGGCCACGGCATGGACGGCTTGCCGCCCTCGAAGGAGACGGACTCCTGCGCGGTGAGCGTCAGGGCCGGCGCGGGCAGCGGGCGCACGGCCTGTACGACCGCAAACACGACCACCATGAGCAGCACCAGGGGCGTCCAGATCTTGACCCGGCGCACGGCGGTGCGGACGCGGGTCTCCGGAGGCGGCGGGGTGTTGGTCAGCTCGGCGAGCAGGTCGATCGGCGGGCGGGGCGGAAGGGGCTGCTGCGTCGTCCGCTCCACCGGCGGGGGCGCCTGCCCCGGCACGGAAACCCTGGGCTCGGCCTTCGGCTCCGCCGCGGGGTTCCGCCCGGCCTTCGGCGCGGGGGCCGCGGGCCTCGCCGACGGCCCGTCGAGCGGCTTGAGCGCGACGAACTTACTGGTCCGCTCGGCGTCGCCCTCGCGCTTTGCGGCGCCCTTTGCAGAATCGTTCTTGTCGCCCGGGCCCTTCGGGTCCTTCGGTCCCCCGGGGTCCTTGTGGTCGCCGATCTTGAGCGTGGTCGTCGGCTGGTCGACGGACTTCGGCGGCACGGGGGCCTTGAAGACGGCGGTGGCCTGATCGACACCGGAGGCCTTGGGCGCGTCGCCCTCGGCGGCCTTGGCTCCGGGCTTGGCGTCGGGCTTGGCGGGGGCGTCGCCCTTGGCCGGGGCCGTGGGCTTCGCGGCGTCGCCGGGCTTCGCTGCCGCGCCGCCCTTCAGCGGGGCCTCGGGCTTCGCGCCGGCGCTGGGCTTCGAGTCCGCGCTGGGCTTCGGGGCGTCGCCGGGCTTCGGGTCCGCGCCAGGCTTCGAGCCCGCGCCGGGCTTCGCCTCGGCAGCCGGCTTCGCCGAAGCCGTGGCCTTCTCGGCGACGTCCGGCTTCGCGTCGGCGCCGGACTTCGGGTCCGCGGGTGCGGGCTTGGCCTCGGCCTGGGGCTTCGCCGAAGCCTCGGACTTCGCGTCCGCGCCAGGCTTCGCCTCAGCAGCCGGCTTCGCGTCCGCGGGCTCGGCCTTGGCCGCGCTCTCGGCCTGGGGCTTCGCCGAAGCCTCAGGCTCCGCCTCAGCGTCAGACTTCACGTCACCCTTGGCAGGAGCCTCCGGCTTCGAGCCCGCGCCAGACTTCGGGTCCGCGCCAGACTTCGGGTCCACGCCGGACGTGGAGTCCGCGCCGGACTTCGAGCCCGCGCCGGACTTCGAGTCCGCGCCAGGCTTCACCGGAGGCTCGGGCTCGGCTCCCTTCGCGGGTTCGCCCGTCGCGGCAGCGGCTTCGTCCGGCTCGTCGTCCGCGTCGCCGGCCACCCACGCCGCCACGGCGTCCCGCAGCCGTTCGTCACCGCCCTCGCCGCCACCGGCAGCCGGAGTCTCCGAGGAGGCCTCCGGCGGCTCGGCGGGCTCCGGGGAGCCCGCGGCCTCGGTCTCCCGGCCGGCGACGGCCTTCGTGGAGAAGACCGCCGTCGCCCTGTCCTCCCGCGCCGCCGGAACCTCCCGGGCCACCGCGAGCCGCGGGTCCCGTTCCTCCGCTGCCGGCGTGGACGCCGCAGTCGGGTTCCCCGACGACTTCCGTTGCTTCGACCTGTCGGGGGTCTCGCCCGCCACCGATGCCTCCTCGTACGCCATGCCGTATGCCGATGCTGAATGCTGACCGTGTGCTCGCCGTGCGCCAAATCCGGCCGGACCCCACTGTCCGAACCGTGTACCAGTGTCCTGTGTGAGGGCTTAACCCCCGTGGTAGACGAGAACGACATACCTACTGGTTCCCGTACAGACCACCCACGCGCTCTCGACAGACCAATGTGAGAGGGGTCACCCTGTCATTCATCCACGCGGGGAGGCATGGATGGGCAGGAGCCGCAGAACAATTCCGGAGGAGCTTCTGCTGCTCGCTTTGGACCCGGCCACGGGTACCACAGCGCAGCCGCAGTCGCTCGACCTGGGTCTGGCCGGAGCGCAGCTAGTAGAGCTGGCACTGGCCGGACGGATAGCCCCTGACGGGGATCGTATCGCCGTGGTGATGCCACGGCCGACCGGAGATCCGACTCTGGACTCCGCACTGGAACTGCTGCGCAGGCGCGGCAGCCCGGTTCGGGCCGTCCATTGGATCGGCGGGCCCCGACTGGGGCTGCGCCAGATTTACCTCTCGCATCTGGAGCGGTGCGGCATGGTGCATGCCGTGGCGGGCCAGATGTGCGGAGTGCTGCCGACGACGCGTTATCAAGCGACGGAGACAGCGATCAGCCGGGACATCAGGGCCCGGCTGGACTCAGCGATCCGCACCGGTGTACCGCCGGACCCGCGGACCGCGGCGCTCGCCGCGCTGGCCCATGCGGTCGGTCTCGGCAAGCATCTCTACCCCGGGAACGAGGGGCGTTCATCGCGCTCCCGCCTCCGGGACCTGATCAGGCACGACCCCATGGGCGGCCTCGTGGCGCACGCCGTGATGGACGTCCAGAACGGCGTGGCGGCTCAGCCGCGCCGCAGCGCCGCACCGGCGGGCCCCCCGGGTCCCGTGGGACGGCAGCCGGCCAGGGCGGCAGCGGATTCCGACCGGATCCCGATGCAGCCGCGCCGCGGGTCCATGGCACGCGCCGTGGCCCACTGAGTACGGCGTGACCGCCCGGCACGGCCGGGTGCCCGCCGAGGAACATCACGCTCATCACGCACCGCTCAGCACCAAGCACCGCTCAGCACCACCGCACCGCTCGCACCATCAGCATCGCTCGCACCACCAGCATCGCCAGCATCATCTGCACCACCCGCATCAGCGCCGCACCGCAGTCCCCCGGGCTCGGTTCGGGAGCCGCTGAGCCGCGCGGGGAGTGGTGCCGGGACCGTCCGCTCGACGGCCTCCGGCGCCACTTCCGCGCGGCCGCACACCCGTTGACGCCGCAGGACCGACCGCACCCCCGACATCTCCCTCGATTCCGTACATCCACTGTTTCCCAGCGGTGCCGCACACGTTGGTGGCACTCTGCTGAGCGGTAGATACGTAAATTCGAGGCAGCCAAGCCGGAGGTGCACGTCCCGTGGCGTCCAATGTCAATCCCACTGTCAGGCGACGCCGTCTCGGCCAGGAGCTCCGCCGGCTCCGTGAGCTCAAGGGCATGACGGCCGAGGAGGTCGCCGAGCGGCTGCTCGTCTCGCAGTCGAAGATCAGCCGCCTGGAGAACGGCCGCCGGTCGATCAGCCAGCGCGACGTCCGCGACCTGTGCGGGGTCTACGAGGTCGAGGACCACCGCATCGTCGACTCCCTCATGCAAATGGCCAAGGATTCGCGGCAGCAAGGCTGGTGGCACTCCTTCGGCGACATCCCGTACAGCGTGTACATCGGTCTGGAGACGGACGCCGCGTCCCTGCGCGTGTACGACCCGCAGGTCGTGCCGGGGCTGCTCCAGACCCGCGCGTACGCCGAGGCGCTCATCACCGGCGCGCTCCCGGAGACGACGCCGACCGACATCGAGAAGCGCGTCCAGGTGCGCATGCGCCGCCAGGAACGTATCTCCGCGCCGGAGAACCCGCTGCGCCTGTGGACCGTCCTCGACGAGTCCGCGCTGCGCCGCGTCGTCGGCTCGCGCCATCTCATGGGCGAGCAGCTCGAACACCTCGTGGAGCAGTCCCAGCTCCCGCACGTGACGGTGCAGGTCATCCCCTTCGAGATGGGCGCCCACCCGGGCCTCAACGGCCAGTACGCGATCCTGGAGTTCCCCGACGCTGCCGACTCCAGCGTGGTCTACATCGAGGGCGTCACGAGCGACCTGTACCTGGAGAAGGCGAACGACGTGCAGCAGTACAGCGTCATGTACGAGCATCTGCGCGCCCAGGCACTCAACGTCGAGCAGTCACGCAGGCTCATCGCGGACATGGTCAAGGAGTACGCCCGCTGATTTCCGGCCTGGGATGACCGTCCCGGCAAAATTTGCCGCACGGTACACCCTCGCCCCGGCGAGGCGGAAGACCCACCTGGAATATGCCATCCGACCGAGTGAACGCCCCCCTCACCGGACGATGTTGGCGAGTAGCGTCGTTCACGCCATCGAGCCCGCACCGAGCAGGCACGTCGGCGCCGACCGCGGTCACGCGGCGGCCAGCAACTCACCAACTGGGCAACCGGAGCAGACATGGCAATTCAGCGAGGCTCGTCGAACACGTGGGTAAAGTCTTCGTACTCCACCGGGAACGGTGCGTGTGTCGAGGTCAAGTCCCCGGTGGCGACCGGCATCTCCGTGCGGGACTCCAAGGTCGTCGAGGGGCCGGTGCTCGCCTTCCCCGCCGACTCCTGGAACGCGTTCGTCAGCGGGGTGAGCCGGGGGGCCGCCGAACTCGCGTGACGCGGCAGCACCCTTGCACAGGCAACACGTATGAGCCCTCTCGACTGGCCCGCCGTCCCGGCCGAGGGGGCTCGGTCCTTCCTCAGCGCAACTGATCCACGTACAGATCGGTTCCCGGCACGGTCGGGACGAACGGCGCGAGAAGTTCGACGCGCCCGAGTCCGGACCCGGCCACGGCCTCCTCACGCCCGGCGAAACATGCCTCCCAGCATGCGCGTGGATCCTCCTGGAGGAACCACAGCAGCGTCAGCCGGGTGCCGATGCCCTCCACCTGCTTCACGTACGTCATGCGGTCGCCCGGCAGCGGCGTCGGCCGGAAGACCGTCACCATCGCGGCGGGCGAGCCGGCCAGGGCGCGCGGCAGGTGCCGAGAGCGCAGCCACTCGATGAGTTCCGTCCGCCCCGCGGTGTCCTCCGCGTCGATCACTTCGAGGACGAGGCCGCGGTACGGATGGTCGAGCGCGTGGAAGTCGCGCGGGCCCGCGGCGCCGTCGCGGTAGACGGTCGCCTCGTGGTCCTGGAAGGCGGTGAAGACGTGCCGGCGGCCCTGGTGGACGCGGCCGTCGCGGTTGAGCCGCTTGTTGATGCCGACGGTCCACTTCATGTGGTCGTCGTAGCGGCCCTCCGTCACCCAGTACGTGGAGAGATAGCACCCGGCGGTGACCGGCTCGGCGACCGCGGACTTCTCGGGGCGGCGCAGGAGCTGGAGGTCCCGCGTGGCCACCCAGCGGCGCCCGGCGTACATCCAGGGCATGGCCATCGCGCCCGCGTAGTAGTGGTCGTCCTCGTACCAGCGGTTGTACGCGTACTCGTGCCCCGGGTGCGGTTCGACCATGGTGATCAGGGCGTGCCCCGGGTGTACGCCGTAGGGCCCGACGGCGGCGAGCTCGGCGTAGACGTCACTGCGGGTCTCCTCGGCCATGTCTGTCCCCTGTCTCCCTCTTCCTTCCTCCGGCGCTCGCCCATACTCTGACGCCCCGTCAGCAAAACTGCCAGAGCCGGGAGGCGCCCATGCCGTCGTCGCTCCTGCGGGGAAAGACCGTCGTCGTCTCCGGCGTCGGCGCGGGACTCGGCCACCGGGTCGCGGCGGCCGTCGTACGCGACGGGGGCAACGCCGTGCTCGGCGCGCGCACGGAGGCGAACCTCGCCAAGTCGGCCGCCGAGATCGACCCCGAGGGCGCGCGCACCGCCCATCTGGCCACCGACATCACCGACGAAGGGCAGTGCGACGCCCTGGCCGGGCTGGCCGTCGAGCGGTTCGGGGGGATCGACGCGGTCGTCCATGTCGCCGCCTGGGACAGTGTTTTCGGCGGTCTCGAGGACGCCGACTTCGACACCTGGCGTGGCGTGCTCGACGTGAATCTGCTCGGGACGCTGCGGATGACGCGGGCGTGCCTGCCCGCGCTCAAGGAGCGGCGGGGCGGTTCGGTGGTCTTCATCGGTACGCAGTCCGCCGTCGCGGCGCCCTCGCAGGTCCGCCAGGCCGCGTACGCGGCGTCCAAGGGGGCCCTGACCTCGGCGATGTACTCCCTCGCGCGGGAGCTGGGGCCGCAGCGGATACGGGTCAACACCGTCCTGCCCGGGTGGATGTGGGGGCCTCCGGTGGAGGCGTACGTCCGGTTCACCGCGGTGACCGAGGGCGTGCCGGAGGCGGACGTCCTCGACCGCCTGGCCTCGCGGATGGCGCTGCCGGAGCTGGCGACCGACGGCGACGTCGCCGACGCCGTGACGTTCCTCGCCTCGGACCGGGCGCGGGCCATCACGGGGCAGTCCCTGTTGGTCAACGCGGGGGAACTCATGCGCTGACACCGGCTTCCCGCGCCCCTTCGGAGGGCCTCCCGCGCCCCTTCGGGGGCGCTTTTTCATGCCCTGGGAACGCCGCCCGAGAGTCACGTACATGAACGCAAGTCAGCTAAAGGAACGATTTTACTCTCCCTTGACCTGCCGCGCGGTTGTCCCGGAGGTGTGGCCGAACCCACGATGAGCGGGCACTTCCGGGGGCCATCGGGCTCCCGTCGCCCGGTACTGGCGAAGTGCGAGCCATCTCAGCGCAGTTCACCAGGCGGACCCCTGGAGGGCCATATGAACAGTCTCGACTGGGCCGTGCTCATCGGCTACTTCGGCGTGATGGTCGCGATCGGCGTGTGGTCCCACAAGCGGGTCGACAACGTCAGCGACTACTTCACCGCCGGCGGCAAGATGCCCTGGTGGCTGTCGGGCATCTCGCACCACATGTCCGGCTACAGCGCGGTGATGTTCACCGGCTACGCCGGCATCGCGTACACCTACGGCGTGACGTCCTTCGTCACCTGGTCGTTCCCCATCGCACTCGGCATCGCCATCGGCGCCCGCCTCTTCGCGCCCCGCATCAACCGGCTGCGCTCCCGGCTGCACGTGGCATCGCCGCTCGAATACCTCAAGTCCCGCTACAACCTGAAGACCCAGCAGGCGCTGGCCTGGTCCGGGATGCTGCTCAAGATCGTGGACGTCGGCGCCAAGTGGGCGGCGATCGCCACCCTGCTCTCGGTGTTCACGGGGATCTCGCTGAACCAGGGCATCCTGATCACCGGCGTCATCACGGCGATCTACTGCACGATCGGCGGCCTGTGGGCGGACGCCCTGACCGAACTCGGCCAGTTCATCATCCAGCTCCTTGCCGGTATCGCGATGTTCGTGGCCGTCGTCTCCAAGCTCGGCCCGTTCGGCGGGTTCTTCGGCGTCTGGGACGAGCCCGAACTCGCCGGACACGGAAAGCCGCTGGTCGGCCCGTACGGCACGGTCTTCCTGCTCGCCTTCCTGTTCATCAAGCTCTTCGAGTACAACGGCGGCATGCTCAACCAGGCGCAGCGCTACATGGCGACCGCGAACGCCAAGGAGGCCGCGCGCTCCGCGAAGCTCTCCGCGATCCTCTGGCTGGTCTGGCCCGTCGTCCTCTTCTTCCCCATGTGGATGTCACCGCTGCTCGTCGACGCCAAGAAGCCCGACGGCTCGGACTCGTACGCCCTGATGACCGAGCAGCTCCTGCCACACGGTCTGCTCGGCCTGGTCATCGTCGGCTTCTTCTCGCACACCATGGCGATGTGCTCCTCCGACGCCAACGCCATCGCCGCCGTCTTCACCCGTGACGTGGCGCCGGCGTTCTCCGCGAAGGCCCGGATGTGGAACGAACGGAAGGGCCTGCTCGCGGCCCGTCTGACCACCGTGGTCTTCCTGGGCCTTTCCATGGCGGTCGCGACACAGGTGAACTCCCCGACCTTCAAGGACATCATCACGGTCGTGATCAAGTGGGTCGCCGGTCTCATGGGCCCCATCGCGATCCCGATGATGCTGGGCCTGCTGCGCACCTTCCGCAAGTCCGGGCCGACCGCGGCCCTGGGCAGCTGGGGCGCCGGTCTCCTCGCCTTCTACCTGGTCAACTTCCCGATCAACGACGCGGTCGACGGCGGTGTCCCCCTGGAGTACCAGGTGTCGATCCCGCTGGCGGTCTCGCTCGTCCTCTACATCGTCATCGGTCACGTGAAGCCGGAGGACACCCCGGAGCGGGACGCGCTCATCGAGCGCATCAACACCGACGACGACGGTTCGCGGGGAGCGGCGGCCGTCCCCTCCCCCGCCGAGCCGCTGGACGACGCGGCGCGCACGCCCGTGAAGGACTAGGCGCGGGGGTAGCGGGCGAGCCAGCCGGGGGAGGAGACCGCGGGGCCGTGCAGTGCGGGGCCCTGGGTCATCTCCATGGCGAAGTCGTCCGCGAGCTCCAGTACCGTCGCCCGGCCCTCGAGCTCCGTGAGCCAGCCGGGCGGCAGCGCCGTCTCGCCGTGCAGCGCGCCGAGCAGCGCCCCGGTGAGCGCGCCCGTCGCCGATGAGGGCCCGCCGTGGTTGACGGCCAGCCGCACCCCGTGGCGGACGTCCTCGCCGACCAGGGCGCAGTACGCCGCGGCGGCGAGCGCGCCCTCGGCGGTGCCCTCCCCAAGCAGCTCCTCCACCCGGGCGGCCGTGGGCAGGCCCTGGCGTACGGCGCCCAGGGCGTGCCGCAGCGCCTCCGTGACGGTCTGCTGGCCCGGGCGGGCGGCCAGCAGGGCGAGGGCCCGCTGGATCGCGCCGTCCAGGGAGTCCCCGCGCGCCAGGCCGTGCAGGATGACGGTGTGGGCGCCCGCCGCGAGGCTCGCGGCGGGGTGGCCGTGGGTCTGGGCGGCGCACTCGACGGCGAGCTGGAGGACGAGCTGCGGCTCCCAGCCGACGAGCAGCCCGAAGGGCGCGGACCTGACGGCGGCCTCCGGGCCACGCTCGTCGGGGTTCTTGGGGGTCTCCAGCGTGCCCATGACGTCGTTGCCGAGCCCCAGGAGGCAGGCGCGGGACGGGCCGCGCCGCGCGTACAGCCACTCCTCGCGGGCCAGCCAGCCGTCCTCCTTGCGCCGCTCGTCCGGGCCCCAGTCGCTCTGGGTGGCGGCCCAGCGGCGGTAGGCGCGGTGCAGGTCGGTCGGCGGATGCCAGGCGCCGGTGTCGCGCCGCACCTGGGCGCGTATCAGCCCGTCGACCGTGAAGAGGGTGAGCTGCGTGGCGGCGGTGACCGCGCCGAGCCTGCCGTACGCGGGCGCCGGCTCGGTCAGGCCCTCGGCCCCGTACTCCTCGCGTATGCCGTCCAGGGAGAGGCCGTCCAGGGGCGCCCCGAAGGCGTCGCCGACGGCGGCCCCCAGGAGCGTGCCGCGCACCCGGCTGCGGAAGTCCTGCTGCTCGGCGCGGCCCCAGACACCGGTGGCTATTTCCGTGCCCACCGGGACCTCCCTCCGTGCCTCGACCGGTTGCGACTGCGCAGCACTGTAATCGACCAGGACTGATCGATAGGGACGTCAAGTGGTATGCGAAGAGTCGCCCTTGAGGCGGCTTTTGAACGACGTTCACGGAAGCTTCGCAGCTGCTACGAACGCCCTCCGCCGGCGGCCGTCCGGCCCCGCGTCGGCCGCCGGACAGCCAACTCGCGAGGCCTGAACGGTCAGTTAAATGCGCCTGCACCATAAAAGTCCCTGCGATGTACAACCGATTCCGCGAAACGCGCGTCTCTAGCTGTGCAACACACTTTCCCCACAGGAGGACATGCACGTGCGTCGCAGTCTCATCACCGCCGTGGCGGTCGCCTCACTCACCGCACCGCTCGCCATTGCCACCACCGCGGGAACCGCGTCCGCCGCCCCGCGGGCCGCCAAGGCTCCGGTCGTCGACTTCAACAAGGACGGGTACGCCGACCTCGCCATCTCGGCCCCGGGCACGTACGAGAGTGACGTCCCCGGCAGCGTCTCCATCGTGTACGGCTCGGCGAACGGCCCCGACAAGGCGCACGCCGTGACCATCAGCCGCGCCACGGCCGGCGTACCCGGCTCCGCGGCGGACGGGGGGCACTTCGGCACCGAGACGGCCCCCGCCGACTTCGACGGCGACGGCTACACCGACCTCGTGGTCAACGGCGGCAAGAAGCCCGTCGTCCTGTGGGGCTCCGCCCAGGGCCTGAGCGGCTCGGGCAGCGCCACGCTGGCCTCGAACGGCGCGGGCCTCACCGCCGGTGACTTCAACGGCGACGGCAAGGGCGACCTGGTCACGTCGGAGTACCCGGAGCCCGAGGACCCGATGGAGAACGACGACGAGGGCATGACCATCTCGTACGGTCCGTTCAAGCGGGACGGGAAGGCCGCGAGCACCCAGCAGGTCGCCACGAGCGCGACGTTCGGCCCCAGCGACTTCGTCGTGGGCGACGTGACAGGCGACGGCGCCGACGACATCGTCACCAGCCACGGCTTCGAGGAGATGGCGTACGACAGCCAGCTCTGGAAGGGCGGCAAGAACGGGGTGTCCACCACCTCGCAGGACCTCGCGCCCTCCCTCGGCGGCGCGGTCGCGGACATCGACGGCGACGGCTACAAGGACTTCGTCACCCGCGACATCGGTGAGTACTTCGAGGACATGCCCGACCAGAAGGGCACGGTCCTCGTCCGCTACGGCTCGGCGTCCGGCCTCTCGTCCCGCACCACGAAGATCACCCAGGACACGGCGGGCGTGCCCGGCGCCGGCGAGAAGGGCGACCAGTTCGGCTCCGCCATCAGCGCGGGCGACGTGAACGGCGACGGCTACGCGGACGTGGCCGTGGGTGTCCCCAACGAGGACATCGGTACGACCGCCGACGCCGGCAGCGTCGTCATCCTCAAGGGCTCCCGCACCGGCCTGACCGGCACCGGCGCCCAGGCCTTCGACCAGTCCAAGGCCGGTGTCCCCGGCGCCTCCGAGAAGGGCGACAAGTTCGGCGGCACCGTCCTGCTCTCGGACACGAACAAGGACGGCAAGGCCGACCTGACGGTGGGCGCGCCCGGCGAGGCCGGCACCTACGCCGCCTCCGGTGCGATCTGGCACCTGCGCGGCTCCGCGAGCGGCCTGACCACCACCGGCATCGACTCCTTCGGCCCGGCGGCGATCGGCGCCCGCGAAAAGGGCGGCGTGCAGTTCGGCGTGTTCCTGGCCCACTGAGGTTTCCCGGCCTCTTGCGGCCTGGTTTCCTGGCCCACTGAGGCCCGGCGGCGGCCGGGGGTGGCTTTTCGGCCATCCCCGGCCGCCGCTTTTCTCAGTCCGCCAGCGGCAGCAGCTCCGGCAGGTGCCCGTCCGAGGCCGCCGCGGCCCGCTGCCGCTCCTCGGGCACCTCTCCGTACAGCGTCGTCCGCGGCTTCGCGGGCCTGCCCGCCGCCTCCGCGATGGCCACGAGGTCCTCGACGGACCGGTAGGAGCCGTAACTGGAGCCCGCCATGCGGGAGATGGTCTCCTCCATCAGCGTCCCGCCGAGGTCGTTGGCGCCGGACCTGAGCATCTCGGCGGCGCCCTCCTGCCCCAGCTTCACCCAGCTCGTCTGGATGTTGGGGACGTACGGGTGCAGCAGCACCCGCGCCATCGCCGTCACCGCCCGGTTGTCGCGGGTCGTCGGTCCTGGCCGGGCGATGCCCGCGAGGTAGACGGGCGCGTTGGTGTGGATGAAGGGCAGCGTCACGAACTCCGTGAACCCGCCGACGCCCTTGGCCAGCGCCCTGCGCTGGATGGCCGCCAGCGTCCGGAAGTGGCCGAGCCAGTGCCGCGGCTGGTCCACGTGCCCGTACATCATCGTGGACGAGGACCTGATGCCCAGCTCGTGCGCGGTCTCGATCACCTCGGTCCAGGTGGCCGTCGGCAGCTTGCCCTTGGTGAGGACCCAGCGCACCTCGTCGTCGAGGATCTCGGCGGCCGTCCCCGGGATGGAGTCGAGCCCCGCCTCCTTGGCGGCGGTGAGCCAGTCCCGGATCGACAGGCCGGTCCTGGTGGCGCCGTTGACGACCTCCATCGGCGAGAAGGCGTGCACGTGCATGCCCGGCACGCGTTCCTTCACGGCACGCGCGATGTCGAAGTAGGCGGTGCCCGGCAGGTCCGGGTGGATGCCGCCCTGCATGCATACCTCGACGGCCCCCACGCCCCAGGCCTGCTCGGCCCGGTCGGCGACCTGGTCGAGGGAGAGCGTGTAGGCGTCGGCGTCGGTCCTGCGCTGGGCGAAGGCACAGAAGCGGCAGCCGGTGTAGCAGACGTTGGTGAAGTTGATGTTTCTGGTGACGATGTACGTGACGTCGTCGCCGTTGACCGTTTTGCGGATGTCGTCCGCGACGGAGCAGAGCGCGTCGAGCGCGGGCCCGTCGGCGTGCAGGAGCGCCAGCGCCTCGTCGTCGGTGAGCCGCGTCGGGTCGTCGGCGGCCTGCTTCAGGGCCGCGCGCACGTCGCCGTCGATGCGGGAGGGCACCATGCCGGGCGCCGCCCGCTCGCGCAGCGCCTCCCAGTCGCCGTACACCTCGTCGAAGTCGTCGCGCCGGTCGGCGGTGCGCCCGGTGGTGTCGATGGTGCGGTGCAGGTCGGTACGGCCCGACGACGCCACGAACCCCTCGTCGGGCTCCTGCCAGGGGTGGCCCTCGACGACCGCGTCGGGGCGTGCGAGGCCGGTCTCCGGGTCGGCGAGGGCCCGCAGGTGCGGCAGGAGCCGCGGGTCGAGCCAGGGCTCACCGCGCTGCACGAACTCCGGGTAGACGCAGAGCCGTTCGGCGAGCCGGAAGCCCGCGGCGGCGGACCGCTCGGCCAGCTCCTCCACCCGCGGCCACGGCTTCTCGGGGTTGACGTGGTCGATCGTGACGGGCGATACGCCGCCCCAGTCGTCGATGCCCGCCCCGATGAGCCGCTCGTACTCGCCCGCGATGAGGTTCGGCGGCGCCTGGATGTTCCCCGAGGGCCCCATGATGTGCCGGGCGACGGCGATGGTCGCGACCAGATCGTCGATCTCGGCGTCCGGCATGCCGCGCATCGCCGTGTCCGGCTTGGCGCGGAAGTTCTGGATGATCAGCTCCTGGATGCCGTGGTACGCCCGCGCCACCCGCCGCAGCGCGAACAGCGCGTCGGCACGCTCCTCGTACGTCTCGCCGATGCCGATGAGCAGCCCGCTGGTGAACGGCACCGACGAGCGCCCCGCGTCCTCCAGGACCCGCAGCCGCACGGCGGGCTCCTTGTCGGGCGAGCCGTGGTGCGGCTGCCCCGGCTCGCTCCACAGCCGCTCGGAGGTGGTCTCCAGCATCATCCCCATGGACGGCGCGACGGGCTTGAGCCGCTGGAAGTCCGTCCAGGTCATGACGCCGGGGTTGAGGTGCGGCAGCAGCCCGGTCTCCTCCAGGATGCGGATGGAGATGGCACGGACGTACGCGAGGGTGTCGTCGTACCCCTCGGCCTCCAGCCACTCGCGGGCCTCGGGCCAGCGGTCCTCCGGCTTGTCGCCGAGGGTGATCAGGGCTTCCTTGCAGCCCAGTTCGGCGCCGCGCCGGGCGATGTCCAGGACTTCGTCGGGGGACATGAACATGCCGTGGCCGTCCCGGCGCAGCTTTCCTGGCACGGTCACGAAGGTGCAGTAGTGGCACTTGTCGCGGCAGAGCCGGGTGAGCGGGATGAACACGCTCTTGGAGTACGTGATGACGCCGGGCCGCCCCGCCGCCTCCAGACCCGCGTCACGCACCCGCGCCGCGGAGGCCGTCAGATCGTCCAGGTCATCGCCGCGCGCCTGGAGCAGCACGGCCGCCTCGGTCACGTCGAGCGCCACCCCGTCCCTGGCCCGCCTGAGCGCGCGGCGCATGGCGTTCGCGGTGGGTCGTCCGGCCTCGGGGGGCTGCGCGCTGTTGGTCATGTCCCCGAGCATACGAGCGGTCACACACGACGCGAACAGGCACTTCCGCCCCTTTTCCGCCGTGCCTCACTCCCGTGGGGTCACGTACCGCCGCATCCCGTCCAGCGCCCGGCAGACCTCCGCGGCCCCGGCCGCCGGAAGCTGCACGATCACCTCGTCGACGCCCAGCTCCGCGTAGTGCGCGAGTTTGCCGGGCTCGGGGGCCACGCCGGTCAGCGCCACGTACAGGTCGTCCGCGTCGCGCCCCGCCTCCGCCCACGTGGCGCGGAGCACCGGCAGCGCCTCGCGCAGCCCGCTGCCGCCGATCGGCATCCAGCCGTCCGCGTACTCCGCGATGTGCGCGAAAAGCCCGGGGCCCGCGGCGCCGCCGATCAGCGTGCGCGGGCCGTACAGCGGAGCCTTGCCGAGCCGTTTGCGGGGCGGCAGGGACGGCTTCGGATGCACCTCGCTCGCCCGCACCGAGCCGAACTCCCCCTCGTACTCCGTGGGCCGGTCCGACCAGAGCGCCCGCATCAGCGCGAGGCGGTCCCGCACGAGCGCCCGCCGTCTCGGCCACGGCACCCCGTGGTCCTCGGCCTCCTCGCGGTTCCAGCCGTAGCCGACGCCGAACGTGAAGCGCCCTGCGGAGAGGTGGTCCAGGGTCGCGATCTGCTTGGCCAGGTCGATGGGGTCGTGCTGGGCGACCAGGGCGATGTTGGTGCCCAGCGTGATCCGTTCCGTGACGGCGGCGGCCTGGGCGAGGGCGACGAGCGGGCTGAGCATGCGGGCGCACTCGGGCGGCAGGTCGCCGCCAGGGTAGGCGGTCTCGCGGGGCACGGGGATATGCGTGTGCTCGGGCACGTAGAGGCCGTCGAAGCCGCGCCCCTCCAGCTCGCGGCCGAGCCGAGCCGGGCCGATCGTGCCGTCCGTCAGGTACAGCGTCGCCGAGATGCGCACGGGTGCCTCCGGGAGCGTCGGTGTGGGGCACTTCCTCGGCCTTTCCTATCCCCGTAAAGCCGGTTGGTCCATGGCTGTGACGGCACCGCGCGGGACAGCGGCACACCCGCCACGCGCGACACGCCCGCGAAGTCCTCCCGTCAATCACCTTCCCTTGCCGCAGAGTTAACGGCTGAATACCAGGGTTGCACGCACCACCCACGTCACCACCGACACCCTGGGGAGCCGCAGCATGTGTGAGGACGTACACCACCACGGGACCGCGTCAGGCCCGGCAAAGGACGCGTCCGGCCTGAACCGGCGCGGATTGTTCGTGACGGGAGCCGCCGCCGCGCTTACGTTGGGCGGTGTGAGCTTCGCGAGCGGCGCCGAGCGGCGCGCCCCGGCCGGCGGCAAGCAGACGAAGACGGTCAGCGGGACGCTGCCGCCGGGCGCCCCCGACTTCGTCTACCTGCCCGTCGAAGTACCGCACGGCGTCCGCGAGCTCCACGTCGCCTACTCGTACGAGAAGCCGTCCGTGCCCGCGGGCACCCAGGGCAACGCCCTGGACATCGGCGTCTTCGACGAGCGCGGCACGGACCTCGGCGGCCGTGGCTTCCGCGGCTGGTCCGGCGGCGCCCGCACGGAGTTCTTCATCCGCGCCGACGCGGCCACGCCCGGCTACATCCCGGGCCGGGTCCGCGCGGGCACCTGGAACATCGCGCTCGGCCCGTACTCGGTCGCCCCCGGGGGCCTCCCCTACGAGGTGACCATCACGCTCACCTACGGGGCGCCCGGCACGACCCCGCGGCCGGTCCACCCGCCGGAGCGGGCGAAGGGCCGCGGCCGCGCCTGGTACCGCGGCGACTGCCACCTGCACTCCGTCCACTCCGACGGCAGACGCACCCTCGCCGAGGTCGCCGCGGCGGCGCGCGCCGCCGGGCTCGACTTCATCAACAGCTCGGAGCACAACACCCACTCCGCGCACGCCCACTGGGCCGAGCACGCGGGCGACGACCTGCTGATCATGCTGGGCGAGGAGGTCACCACCCGCAACGGCCACGTGGTCGCCCTCGGCACCGACCCCGGCACGTTCATCGACTGGCGCTACCGGGCCCGCGACAACCGCTTCGGCAAGTACGCGCGGAAGATCCGCGACGCGGGCGGCCTCGTCGTCCCCGCCCACCCGCACGCCACCTGCGTCGGCTGCAACTGGAAGTTCGGCTTCGGCGAGGCGGACGTGATCGAGGCCTGGAACGGCCCGTACACCCCGGACGACGAAGTGGCCCTCGCCGACTGGGACAGCCAGCTCGTCTCCTCCGTACGCGGCGGACGGCCCTGGATCCCGGCGATGGGCAACAGCGACGCCCACCGCGACCCCGACCCGGTCGGCGGCCCGCAGACGGTGGTCCTGGCCGACGACCTGACCCGCGAAGCCATCTTGGAAGGCTTGCGCCGTGGCCGCTCCTACGTCGCGGAGTCCAAGGACGTGGAGCTGTCCTTCTCGGCGGCGGGCGGCAAGGGCAGGCACGCGGGCATCGGCGAACGCCTGGACGTCTCCCGCGACACCCCGCTCACGATCCGCCTGGACGTGCGCGGCGCCCCCGGCTGCACCCCCCGCTTCGTCACCGACCAGGGCGTCCTCCACACCGGCCCCGCCCTGCCCGCCTCGGGCGAGGGCACGCTGGTATGGCACACGACGGCGTCGTACGCGGCCTACGCCCGCGCCGAGGTCCGCCACCCAGCGACGACCCCCGGCCTCCCAGGCCCCCTACGAGCCTTCACGAACCCGGTATTCCTGGGCCACGCGGGTTAGCCGGGCGGGGTTGCAGAAAAGTCCCGACCTGGCGCCCGTTTCGTCCCGTTACGGCCGGGACTTTTCTGCAACCACGTCACCCCGGCCACACGATCGCCTGGGTCTCGCTGTATGCGTGCAGGGCGTATGAGCCCACGTCCCGGCCCACGCCGCTCTTCTTGAAGCCGCCGAACGGGGCCTCCATGTTGCGGCCGATCGTGTTGACGCCGACTCCGCCCGCGCGGAGGCGGCGGGCCACGCGGAAGGCGCGGGCCACGTCGCCGGAAAAGACGTAGTCGATGAGGCCGTAGTCGGTGTCGTTGGCCAACGCGATCGCCCGCTCCTCGGCCGCATCCGGGGCCTTGGCGTCCTCGCCGTCGCCGTCGCTGTCGCTGTCGCTGTCGCTGTCGCCGTCGAAAGGGATGACCGTGACCACCGGGCCGAAGATCTCCTCGCGGACCGCCCGCATGTCGTTGGTGCAGTCCGCGAGGAGCGTCGGGGCGACGTAGAAGCCCCTGCCGAAGCCGGGCCCCGCGGGGCGCTCGCCGCCCGCGGCGACGCGGGCGCCCTCCTTGCGGGCCAGTTCCACGTACGACTCGATCCGGTCGCGGTGCGCCGCCGAGATGACGGGGCCGACGATCGTGCCGGGCTGTCGCGGGTCGCCGACCGGCAGGTGCCCGATGTACGACGTCAGCCCGTCGAGGAGCCGCTCGTACACGCCGCGCTGTGCGAGGACGCGGGTCGGGGCGGTGCAGATCTGGCCGCTGTAGAAGGAGAAGGTGGTGCCGATGCCGGCCACCGCCGCGGCCAGGTCCGCGTCGTCGAAGACGATCGCCGCACCCTTGCCGCCCAACTCCATGAGCTGGCGTTTCATGTCACGGCCGCAGACCTCGCCGATGCGCTGCCCGACCGCCGTCGACCCGGTGAAGCTGACCATGTCGACGTCCGGGGAGCCGACGGCCGCCTCGCCGACGGCGACGTCCGTGCCGGACACGACGTTCACGACGCCGGGCGGGACGCCCGCCTCCTCCAGGGCGGCCGCCATCCGGTACACGGAGAGCGGGTCCTGCGGGGCGGGCTTGACCACCACCGTGTTGCCCATGGCGAGCGCGGGAGCGACCTTGCCCGCGGCGTTCGCCCAGGGGTTGTTGTACGAGGTGACGCAGGTGACGACGCCGACCGGCTGGCGCACGGCGACCGCGCCCATGACGCCCGCCCTGCCCATGGGCCCGGCCTCGTTGATCTGCGGCGGCAGGGCGGACTCCACCGGTTCGAGCGCGCCCTTCGCGTACCGCTCGAAGCGGGCGACGGCCACCGCGACCTGCATGCCGCGCGCGGTGGCGGTCGTCGCGCCGGTCTCGGCCTGGGCGAGTACCGCGTGTGCCGCGCTGTCGCGACGTATGACCGAGGCGGCGCGGGACAGGATCGCGGACCGCTCGTCGGGGCCCGTACGGGACCAGCCCGCGAAGGCCTCGCGGGCGGCGGCGGCAGCCGCGTACGCCTGCTCGGGGCTCGCCTCGGGCGCGAGTCCGACGGTCTGTTCGCTCGCCGGGTCGACGACCTCGTAGTGCCCGTTGTCCGGCGCCACCCACTGGCCGCCGATGAACAACCGCTGCGGGTCCTCGCGGGGGCTCATTTGGTGCTCACCGTCCTCGTGTCGCGGCCGGAGCGCAGGATCTTGCCGGGCACGGCCCCGGTGACGACGTCCTCGCGGATCGCCTCGACACCGTTGACCCAGACCGCGTTGACGCCGATGGCCTTGGAGTCCAGGCGGGGGCTGTCGCCGGGCAGGTCGTGGACGAGCGTGGCCTTGCCCGCGTCGATCCGCTCCGGGTCGAACAGGACCAGGTCGGCGTGGAAGCCCTCGGCGATCCGCCCGCGCTCGCGCAGCCCGAACAGCCGGGCCGGGTCGTCGGTGAGCATCTTGACCGCCTCTTCCAGGCCGACGAGCTTCCGGCCGCGCAGGCAGTCGCCGATGAACCGGGTCGTGTACGGGGCCCCGCACATGCGGTCCAGGTGCGCGCCCGCGTCCGAGCCGCCCAACATCACGTCCTCGTGCCGCCAGGTCTCGGCGCGCAGGGCCCAGGAGTCCGGGTCGTTGTCGGTGGGCATCGGCCAGAGCACGGTGCGCAGCTCGTCGGCGGCGCATATCTCGACGAGGCACTCGAAGGGCTCCTGGCCGCGCTCGGCGGCGATGTCACCGACGATGCGCCCGGTGAGACCCTGATTCCTCTCGCTGTACGTGTCCCCGATGACGTAGCGGTCGAAGCGGGCGAGCCGCCTGAAGACGCCCGCCTCCTTGCTGTCGGCGCGCCGCAGCATCTCCCCGCGGACCGCCGGGTCGTGCAGCGCGGCGATCCGCTCGGGCACGGGCAGGCCGAGGATGTCGCCCCAGCCGGGGATGAGGTTGAGGGCGCAGAACGTGCCGAGCGACATGTTCATGGGGGTGAGGATCGGCATGGTGAGGGCGACGATGCGGCCCCCCGCGTCCCGGGCCCGCTCGCTGGCCAGGAGTTGGCGCGGCACGCGCTCGGGGACGGCGGCGTCGATGGTGAGCACGTTCCAGTTCAGGGGCCGGCCTGCGGCCACGCTCATCCCCACGAGCAGCTCGATCTCGTCGTCGCCGAACTGGTCGAGGCACCCGGCGACGATCGCTTCGAGCTGCGTCCCCTCGTGTTCGGCGACGGCACGGGAGAGCGCGAGCAGTTCGTCCGGCCCGGCGTGGCGGGAGGCCACCGGCTGTCCGTCGCCGTCGGAGTGGGTCGACGACTGGGTGGTGGAGAGCCCCCAGGCGCCCGCGTCCATCGCGTCGTGGAGGAGCCGCACCATCGCGTCGAGCTGGGCGGGGCTCGGCTGCCCGCCGACCGCGTCGGGGCCCATCACGTGGCGCCGCAGGGCGCAGTGCCCGACCATGAACCCCGCGTTGACGGCGACGCGCCCCTCCAGGGCGTCCAGATACTCCCCGAACGAGTTCCACGTCCAGGGCGCCCCTTCCTCCAGGGCGACCAGCGACATCCCCTCGACCTTGGACATCATCCGCCGCGTGTAGTCGGCGTCCTCGGGGCGCCCCGGATGCAGCGGCGCCAGCGTGAAGCCGCAGTTGCCGCCGGCGACGGTGGTCACGCCGTGGTTGAGTGACGGCGTGGCGTACGGGTCCCAGAACAGCTGGGCGTCGTAATGCGTATGCGGGTCGACGAACCCGGGCGCGAGCACGAGCCCCCGGGCATCCTCCCCGGACCGCGCCTCCTCGACGACGGCCCCCGGCTCAGCGATGACGGCGACCCGCCCGTCCCGCAGCCCGACATCGGCGACATACCCGGGAGCGCCGGTCCCGTCGACGACGGTCGCACCCTTGATGAGGTGATCAAGCATGACGTCCCTTCCAGGAAGCGAGCGATTCGTACGGGCCGATCCCTGGACCGGCAACTACCAGCCGGTCCGGCGCTTGAGGACGAGCCCGCAGGGCGAGTTTGAAGCCCGTCCGGCGTTTGAGGACGAGCCCGCAGGGCGACAGACAGGGACGCAGCCCCGGGGCACAGGACCAGCCCCCGGGCACCGGGACTGAACCCGCCCCCGTCTGGAAAGACCCCGGCTTCCGTCCGGGAGAGGAAGCCGGGGAGCCCAAAACCCGGTTCACCCCCGGCGGCCCCCACCCCCACGGAACCGCGAGGTCCGATGCACCGGATCCGTGTCGATCTTCGGGATCACGTGCTCACCGATCAGCCGGATCGTGTTCTTCGTGTCCTCGGGCGAGATCCCGATGGGCAGCCCGAAGCTGAGCTGATCGGCCCCGGCCTGCTCCCACCGCTTGCACTGCGTGAGCACCTCGTCCGGGTCACCGCAGATCATCAGCTCCTCGGCGATGAGCAGCTCGATGATCTCCTCGCTGTACGCGGGGAGCAGTTCGGGCCACTCGGGAATGCCCTCGGGCCGCGGAAACGTGTCGTGGTAGCGGAACAGCAGCGACTGGAGGTAGTTGAGCCCGCCGCCGACCGCGATCTCCACGGCCTTGGCATGCGTCTCCGCGCAGATCGCCGTGGACGTCACCATGACGTTGTCGTTGACGAAGTCGCCGATCGCCTCGGCCTCCTTCACGGCCGTCTTGTACGACTCGACGACCCACTCCATGTCGGAGACCTTCTGCACGCTGAAACCGAGGACGCCGAGCCCCTTCTTCCCCGCCATCGCGTACGAGGAGGGGGACCCGGCGGCGTACCACATCGCCGGGTGGGACTTCCCGTACGGCTTGGGCAGGATCTTGCGCGGCGGCAGGGACCAGTGTTTGCCCTGGAAGCCGGCGTACTCGTCCTGGAGCCACATCTTGGGGAACTCGGCGATCGTCTCCTCCCAGAGCTCCTTGGTGTGGTTCATGTCGGTGATGCCCGGCATGAAGCCGAGGATCTCGTGCGAACCGGCGCCGCGCCCCGTCCCGAACTCGAACCGCCCCTCGGAGAGGTGGTCAAGCATCGCGACCTTCTCGGCCACCTTCACCGGGTGGTTGACGGGCGCGAGCGGGTTGAAGATGCCGGAGCCGAGGTGGATGCGGTCGGTGGCGTGGGCGAGGTACCCGAGGAAGACGTCGTTGGCGGAGAGGTGTGAGTACTCCTCCAGGAAGTGGTGCTCGGATGCCCAGGCGTACTTGAAGCCGGACTTGTCCGCCTGGATGACGTACTCGGTCTCCTCGATCAGCGCCTTGTGCTCCGCCTCGGGGTCGACCTGGGCCCGCGCGGCGGGCACGTATCCCTGTACAAAGAGCCCGAATTCCAAGGAATGTTCACCGTCCTCATGAGGTCCTGGGGGGGGCTGACAGCTACTGGCGGATGCCGGCCATTTCTGACGGCCCGTCAGATACGTTGCGTCGACTGTTCCACCGAGGCGGTGCACCGTCAATAGCTGACGCCCAGTCAGCCCACTGTGCGGGCGCGGGCGCCGCTCCGGCGGGGCGCCCGGTCAGATGACGCTGACCCCCGCCAGCCAGCCGCCGTCGATGACGAAGGGCTGGCCCGTGATGTACGCGGAGTCGTCGCCGGTCAGGAACAGCGCGAGCGCCGCGACCTCCTCGGGCGCGCCGACCCGCCCCAGCGGCACCAGCTTCTTGTACAGCTCCGCGACCGCCGCCCCCGCCTTCTCCGGGTCGGCGGTGGGGTCGAGCTGCGCCGGGTTGGTCATGGGGGTGTCGACCGCCCCCGGGCACACGGCGTTGACGCGGATGTTCCGCCCGGCGAGCTCCAGCGCGGCGACCCGCGTGAGCCCGAGGATGGCGTGCTTGGTGGCGGCGTACGCCCCCACGTACGCCATGCCCGTGAGGGCCGTGTAGGAGGCGGTGTTCACGATGGTGCCGCCGCCCGCCGCGCCGATCTCGGGGGCGACGGTACGGATGCCGAGGAAGCAGCCGATCTGGTTGACCTGGATGATCTCCTGGAACTCCGCGAGCGGGGTGCTGAGCAGTTCGTTGAAGCGGAGGATGCCCGCGTTGTTGACGAGGCCGTCCACCTTTCCGTAGGCGTCCTTGGCCGTGGCGACGGCCGCCTGCCAGTCGGCCTCACGCCCGACGTCCAGGTGGACGTACCTGGCCGCCCCCTCCCCCCGCTCCTCCTCGATCTCCTTGGCCAGGGCCTCGCCCTGGTCGTCGAGCACGTCGGCGACGACGACCCTCGCCCCTTCGGCGGCGAAGAGCCGCGCCTCCTGTTCGCCCTGCCCGCGCGCGCCGCCGGTGACGATGACCACGCGGCCGTCCAGCTTGCCCATGCCGTACTCCCTTGTCTTCTCGGGTGGTGCGGGGCGTCTCTCTCCTCGGGTGGTGCGGGCGTCAGTCGTCGAGGTGCGGGGCCACGTCCGCGGCGAACGCCGCCATCTGGTCGGTGAGCTCGGTGCGGCCGCGGCTGCGGAAGCGCACCTGGATCTGGTCGACGCCCATCGCGCGGTAGGCGCGCAGGGACTCGGCGAGGGCGTCGGGCTTTCCGCTGAGGGTGCGCCGGCCGACGGGCCAGGCGGCCTCGCCCACGTACAGCACCTCGGTGATCGCGCCGATCGTGACCGGCTCCTCGATCCCCGCCTCAGCGCGCAGCCGCCTGAGCCGCTCGATCTGCGCGGGCAGCTTGTCCCGCGGGTCGCCCTGGGGCAGCCAGCCGTCGCCGCGGGTCGCGGCCCTGCGGATGGCGGCGGGCGACGAGCCGCCGACCCACAGGGGTACGCGGCGCTGGGCGGGGCGGGGGAGCTGGCCGAGCCCCTCGAAGTGGAAGCGCTCGCCGTGGTGGGTGGGGTACTCGTCCGGGCCGAGGGCCGCCCGCAGCGCGTCGACCGTCTCGTCGAGGACCGGCCCCCGCCGCTCGAAGTCGACCCCGAGCGCCTCGAACTCCTCCCGTACGTGGCCCGCGCCGACGCCGAGGATGAGGCGCCCGCGGCTGAGGTGGTCGAGGGTCGCGTACTGCTTGGCGGTGGCCAGGGGGTGACGCAGGCCGACGATGGCCACGTGGCTCAGGAGGCGGACGTGCTGCGTGATCCCCGCGAGGTAGGACAGGGTGGCCACGGGGTCGTACCAGACGGTGCTCATGGCGGCGGCGAGGCGGCGGGGGATCGCCACGTGGTCGCAGACCGCGAGGTAGGCGAAGCCGGTGCGGTCCGCGGTACGGGCGATCTCGGCGAGGTCTCCCGGCCCTGCGGCGGCCTCCCAGGGCTCGGCGTAAAGCGAACTCTGCGACTGCACAGGAAGCTGCATCCCATACGCGAGCCCCCCTCCCTGATCCCCACCCATGACCAACGCCACCCTCCACTAGGCCGGACTGGCGGCCATGGTGATATCTGACGGGCCATCAGGCAAGGGGTAGGGGGGCACGGCTGGAAGGCGGGCGCGGGGCCGGTAGGGGGCGTGGGGCCGGACGGCGGACGCAGCGCCGGAAGGCAGGCGCGTGCCGGTAGGCAGGCGCGACGCCGGAAGGCGAGGCGCGACGCCGGAAGGCGAGGCGCGACGCCGGAAGGCGAGGCGCGACGCCGGAAGGCGAGGCGCGACGCCGGAAG
>NZ_JBVJFF010000005.1:350848-641331 GCF_055587985.1 Streptomyces sp. NPDC046335
GCGACGCCGGAAGGCGAGGCGCGACGCCGGAAGGCGAGGCGCGACGCCGGAAGGCGAGGCGCGACGCCGGAAGGCGAGGCGCGACGCCGGAAGGCGAGGCGCGACGCCGGAAGGCGAGGCGCGACGCCGGAAGGCGAGGCGCGACGCCGGAAGGCGAGGCGCGACGCCGGAAGGCGAGGCGCGACGCTGCCGGTCGAGGTGCTGTCGGGCGCGTCTGAGCCGCTGCGGCTCGCCCCCCCTTGCCCTTCCGGCCGGATCAGCGCCCGCCCGCCCCTACGTCACCGCATCCGCCGCGGCGAGACGGGCGGGCCGGGTGGGAAACCCTTCGCCGCGAAGCGGCGGCTTGAAGCCCCTACGCCCCGCGCCGCAGCCCCGGAGACCCGCGAGGTCCCGCCCCGGCGGAGCCTCGGCCGCAGGCGGCGACGGCACCCCCGGGCGGCGGAGCCCACCCCCGGGGACACGGTTCACGCACCCGCCCAGAGGCCCGCCTCCGACAGCCCCAGAAGATCAATCGCGTTGCCCCGCACAATGCGGGAGACCACGTCAGGGGCGAGGTGCCCCATCTGACTCTCCCCCACCTCCCGGGACTTCGGCCACGTGGAGTCCGAGTGCGGATAATCCGTCTCGTACAACACGTTCCCGACCCCGATGGAATCCAGGTTCCGCAGCCCGAAGGCATCGTCGAAGAAGCACCCGTAGACATGCGAGGCGAACAGCTCCGACGGCGGCCGGTGCACCTTGTCCGCGACCCCGCCCCACCCCCGGTTCTCCTCCCACACCACGTCCGCCCGCTCCAGGATGTAGGGGATCCACCCGATCTGCCCCTCGGCGTACATGATCCGCAGCCCGGGGAACCGCTCGAACTTGCCGCTCATCAGCCAGTCCACCATCGAGAAACAGCAGTTGGCGAAGGTGATCGTGGAGCCCACGGCCGGCGGCGCGTCCGCGGACGTCGACGGCATCCTGCTGGACGAGCCGATGTGCATGGCGATGACCGTCCCCGTCTCGTCGCACGCCGCGAGGAAGGGGTCCCAGTCGTCGGTGTGGATGGACGGCAGCCCGAGATGCGGCGGTATCTCGGAGAACGCGACCGCCCGCACCCCGCGCGCGGCGTTGCGCCGCACCTCGGCGGCGGCCAGTGCGGGGTCCCACAGGGGGATGAGGGTCAGCGGGATGAGGCGGCCCCCCGCCTCGGGACCGCACCACTCCTCGACCATCCAGTCGTTGTACGCGCGTACCGCGAGCAGCCCCAGCTCCCGGTCCTTGGCCTCGGTGAAGGTCTGGCCGCAGAAACGCGGGAAGGTGGGGAAGCAGAGCGCGGACTGGACGTGGTTGACGTCCATGTCGGCCAGGCGTTCGGGCACGCTGAACGACCCCGGGCGCATCTGCTCGTAGGTGATGACCTCCAGCTTGATCTCGTCCCTGTCGTAGCCGACGGCCGTGTCGAGCCGGGTCAGCGGGCGGTGCAGGTCCTCGTACACCCACCAGTCCCCGATGGGCCCTTCGTCGCCTTTCTCCCCCATGACCGGCGCGAACTTCCCGCCGAGGAACGTCATCTCCTTCAGGGGCGCGCGGACGATACGGGGGCCGATGTCCCGGTACTTCGACGGGAGCCGGTCCCGCCAGACGTCCGGCGGTTCGACGGTGTGGTCGTCCACCGAGATGATCTTCGGGAAGGTCTCCGAGCTCTCCATGGTCTCCATACGCCCAAGGTAGCGCGCATCTGACACCCCGTCAGCTACCGGTGCGCGACCCGGCACCCACCCCGTCGCGCCCCGGAGCCGATACGGAACCACGACCGGAACCACGACCGGAACCATGACCGGAACCGGCGCGTAATCGGCATCCCGTCACGAACTCCGTGCGAGGACCCTGTGAGAGCCGTCTCCCACGGCTGACGCATCAGCCATGAACAAGGCAAACTGACGGGTGCAAGAAACCGAGGTACGGCTGAGGCGCGCCCGGCGCGCCGCCTTGGCACCGCCGAGGTGACCGGAGAACGGCAAGACCGCGGGACGGGCAGCCCGCGACCGGCAGGACTGGGAACGGCAGGGCAGCAGGGGGAGCGATGGTCGATGTACCGCGAGTACCGGAGCAGTGGCGTCCGGCCTCGGGGGACGCCCCCGAGGAGCGGACCGAGGGGAACCCCGAGGTCCAGGCGTCACGTTTCAGCGTGCTCGGGCCGGTGCGCGCATGGCACGGTGAGGAACAGCTCCCGCCCGGCTCTCCGCAGCAGCGGGCCCTCCTCGCGGCCCTCCTGCTGCGGGACGGCCGCACGGCCACGGCCTCGGAGCTGATCGACGCCCTCTGGGGGGAGGAACCGCCCTCGCAGGCACTGGCGGCGGTACGTACGTACGCCTCCCGGCTGCGCAAGGTGCTGCCCCCCGGCGTTCTCGTCAGCGAATCCGGGGGCTATTCCATCCAGGCCGCGGACGGCGCCCTCGACCTCGCCGTGGCGGAGGACCTCTGGGCCGCGGCGGAGAAGGCCCGTAGCGCCGGTGACCTGTGCCGGGCGCGGACCCTGGTCAACAAGGCGCTCGCCCTATGGCACGGCGAACCCCTGGCCGGCGTGCCCGGGCCCTACGCCGACACCCAGCGCACGCGCCTGGAGGAGTGGCGCCTGCAACTGATCGAGACCCGCCTGGACATGGACCTTGAGCAGGGCTGCCACGCGGAGGCCGTCTCGGAACTCACCGCCCTGACGGCGGCGCACCCTCTGCGCGAGCGCCTGCGCGAACTGCTGATGCTGGCCCTCTACCGCAGCGGGCGGCAGGCCGAGGCCCTCGCCGTCTACGCGGACACGCGCCGCCTGCTCGCGGACGAGCTGGGCGTGGACCCGAGGCCGGGCCTCAAGGAGCTCCAGCAGCGCATCCTCAAGGCCGACCCGGCCCTCGCGGAGCCCGCGGCGGCCGCCGCCGAGCCGACCGCCACCGTGGTGCGGCCCGCGCAGCTCCCGGCGACCGTCCCCGACTTCACGGGACGCGCCTCCTTCGTCACCGAACTGAGCGACATCCTCTCCTCCGCCGAGGGGCGGGTGATGGCGGTCTCGGCCCTGGCGGGCATCGGCGGCGTCGGCAAGACGACCCTCGCCGTGCACGTGGCGCACGTGGCCCGCACCCACTTCCCCGACGGCCAGCTGTACGTGGACCTCCAGGGCGCGGGCGCGAGGGCGGCGGAACCGGAGACGGTCCTCGGCGCCTTCCTCCGCGCCCTCGGCACGCCCGACTCGGCGGTCCCCGACTCCCTGGAGGAGCGGGCGGCCCTGTACAGATCCGTCCTCGACGGCAGAAGGATCCTCGTCCTCCTGGACAACGCCCGCGACGCGGCCCAGGTGCGCCCCCTCCTGCCCGGCATGGAGGGCTGCGCGGCCCTGGTGACGAGCCGCGTCCGCATGGTCGACCTGGCGGGGGCGCACCTCGTCGACCTGGACGTGATGTCTCCCGAGGAGGCCCTGCTCCTGTTCACCCGCATCGTCGGCGAGGAGCGGGTCACCTCCGAGCGCAAGGCCGCCCTGGACGTCGTCGCGGCCTGCGGCTTCCTGCCCCTGGCCATCCGCATCGCGGCCTCCCGCCTGGCGGCCCGCCGCACCTGGACGGTCTCGACGCTCGCGGTGAAGCTGGCGGACGAACGCCGCCGCCTGGACGAACTCCAGGCCGGCGACCTCGCCGTCAAGGCCACCTTCGAACTCGGCTACGGCCAACTGGAGCCCGCCCAGGCCCGCGCCTTCCGCCTGTTGGGCCTCGCGGACGGCCCCGACCTGTCCCTGGCGGCGGCCGCGGCCGTCCTCGACCTCCCGCCCGAGGAAGCGGAGGACCTCCTGGAGGCCCTGGTCGACACCTCCCTCATCGAATCCGCCGCCCCCGGCCGCTACCGCTACCACGACCTCGTCCGCCTCTACGCGCGTGCGTGCGCCGAACGCGACGAACAACCCCCCAGCGAACGCACCGCGGCCATGTCCCGCCTCCTCGACTTCTACCTGGCCTCGGCGGCCCGGGTGTACGCCATAGAACGCCCCGGTGACCGTACGGTCGACCACCTGGAGCGCACGGGCCATCCGGGCCAGGACTTCAGCGACGACACGAAGGCCCTGGACTGGCTCCACTCGGAGGCGGCCTGCATCCTGGCCTGCGTCCAGCAGTCCCTGGCCCCGGAAACGCTCCGCCGAGCGGTCGACCTCCTCCTCGCCTCCAAGGACCTGGCGGAATCGGGCGCGAGCTCCCTCCGCTACGAACTGGCCACGTCGGCCGCACGTGACGCGGCGGCAGCCCTGGGCGACGCACACGCGGAGGGCCGCGCACGGGTCACGCTCACGCAGGTGCACAGCAACGCCGGGCGATTCGACGAGGCGAAGCTGGAGGCCGAACGGGCCACCGCGCTCGGACTGGTGGCCGAGGATCCATGGATCAGCAGCAACGCGCCCAACGAGCTCGGAATCATCGCCAACTGCACGAGCCACTACGCCGACGGGGAGACTTACCTCCTCAAGGCCATCCAGGCCTTCCGCGCCGATGGGAACCGCCCGGGTGAGGCCAGCGCGCTCTGCAATCTCTCCCGTGTCGTGGCTTCGATGGGCGACACCTCACGCGCCGTCGGACTCGCTCAGCGCGGTATCACCATCTATGACGAACTCGGCATGACGGTCCGCCTCGCGAACGCCCGGTACGCCCTGGGGGTCGTCCTCGCCCAGTCCGATCGTCTGGACTCGGCGCTGGAGCAGCTTGTCGACTCCCTGCGCATCTTCGTGGAGAGCCGCCAGCGACTGTGGGAGGGTACGACGCACTTCCGCATCGCCCAGGTCCACCTGGCCGCCCACCGCCCGGCACAGGCCGCTCGGCACGCGGAACAGGCCCTCACCGCGGAATGCATAGGCGGTGACTGGATGCGCGCCAACACGCTCACCCTGCTGGGCAGGACGCTGAACGCCCTGGGGCAGCAGGGCCGCGCGAGGGCTTGCTGGCAGGATGCGCTAGCCATCTACAAGGAGCTGGGCGCGACCGAGTCGGACGAGGTGCGCAGCCTCCTTGCCCCACTCACCGCAGTCTGAACTCACCCCCTGAGGCACGTTCATCGAACGTTTATGGATGCCTGGCACTCTCAATGCATCGAACCGTCGCATCGGGGGGCAGACGGGTCGCCTTGGGCCTCACAACTAGAGTGAGCGCCTCCAGAACGCCCGCTCAGCGATCCTCGGGGGAATTGCTGAGCGGGCGCTTCTACCACATAAGCGACGTTGACTCTAGGAGTTGTCAATCATGAGCGACATCGGAAAGAACGAGGACGTCACCACTCAAGGTGACAGCCACTCGCCCGCCCCGCCCGCCAAGAGCGGCGTGACCACGCAGGGCGACAGTCACTCACCCGCTCCGCCGGCCGACGGCGGCATCACCACGCAGGGCGACAGTCACTCGCCCGCTCCGCCCGCCAAGGACGCCTAGAGACTTCCTTCCCGACGGGGGTCGGCCGCGGCGGCGCGGAGGGGGAGCCGTCGCGGCCGACATAAGCGCAAGGCCCTGTTCCGGCCAATCGGTGACCAGTTCCAGGCAAGGTGCTCGAACTCCAGTGCCATATGCCACTAGCGTCACGTGCAGCCACTAGTGCCTTACTGCATGGGAGTTGGAATGACCCGCACCAAGAAGGTTCTCGTCACCCTGGCCATCGCGGCCGCCGCTGCGGGCGGCACCGCCGCCCCGGCCCTGGCCGACAGCCACATGCCGGTCACGCCGCAGGGCGACAGCCACATGCCGGTCACCCCGCAGGGCGACAGCCACATGCCGACTCCCCCTCTGGCTGATCACGCGGCCCTCTGAGCCGCCACCAGCTCGCACCACACGTACTTGCCGCACCCCTCCACCCTCCCTGGGCGAGGGCGTACCACCCCCACCCGTCGGAGCACTTCCGCACCAGATCCAACCCACGTCCCTCCTCCGCATCCGAGGCAGCGGCGTCCGGCGGTGGCTCCGGCGGGGTTGGATCGGCGTCCCACACCCCGATACGAAGCACCGGCCCCGCCCAGCGCAGCCGAAGCGCGGCGGGCCCTTTCGTATGCCGCAACGCATTGCCCACCAACTCCGTGGCCACCAGCTCGGCAGCCTCGCCGAGGTGCGGCAGCCCATGCGCGGCGAGGATCAGCCGCAGAGTACGACGCCCGATCGTGACGGCACGGAGGTCGTGCGGGACGTAGAGGGTGTACTCCCAGGGCTCGTCCGGCTGGACGCGACTGTTTTCGGGCATGGCGGTACTCCCGTTCGTGGAGGGGGCGAAGGCGGACACCCGTGGGCCGGTGGCAATGCCGACTCCACCAGGGCGTGACGGAGCGGTGCGCTTCCGGCTTCCGCCGGTTCCGCAACGTGTGCGGTGCGTCACTGACCGTAAGGGTTATCAGTAACCCCGGTCAAGCCGTTCACGTAGGCTGGTGCCGTCCTCAACTGACGGGAGCGCAGCGGAACATGCCGGCGCGGAAGGTGATCACAGCCAGGCAAGTGCGCCTGGCGACGGAGCTGCGCAAGCTGCGCGAGCGGGCAGGGCTCTCGGTACGCGAGGCCGCCCAACTCCTCGGCATCGCGCCGCCGAAGCTGTCCAACACCGAGGCGGCGCAGGTCGGCGTCAGCCCCGAGCGCGTACGCCACTTCGCCAGCCAGTACGCGTGCGAGGACGCCGCCCTGGTCAAGGCCCTGGCAGCCATGGCCGGCGAACGCGTGCGGGGGTGGTGGGAGGAGTACCGGGAAGCCGTCCCGTCCGGTTACCTCGACCTGGCCGAGCTCGAAGAGAACGCCACCCGTCTGTGGACCTTCCAAACCGTCCACGTTCCCGCCTTGCTACAGACCGAGGACCAGGTACGCGCGATCTTCACCTCTACCGTCCCACGGCTGCCCACGGAGGAAGTCGGCATACGCGTACGCTTCCGCCTGCGCCGCCAGGAACTCCTGGACCGGCCCGGAGGCTTCGGTTACGTGGCGGTGATCCATGAGGCCGCCCTGAGGATCAGGGCCGCCGACAGCGAGGTCGCCCGCAGCCAGTTGCGGCACATCCTGGAGCAGGCAGAACGTCCACACGTGACGGTTCGCGTGGTCCCGTTCGACGTGGACGGTTTTGCCGCCCTCGGCGATCCGCTCCTCTACGCCGTGGGACCAGTCCCGCAGTTGGACACCGTCCTGACGGACACCCCGCACGGTGGCGCCTTTCTTGACGGTGAGGCGCAACTCAGCCGCTACCGCGAGGTCATGCGCAAGGTGGAGGGGGCGGCGTTGGGGGTCCTAGAGTCGAGGAACCTCATCGACCGCATCCGCCAGAGCACGTGAAGGGCCCCGTCATGACCCACGAAACCGCATGGCAGAAGTCGTCGTACTCCGGCGGCGGTGACTCGTCCGACTGCGTCGAGCTGGCCGCCACCGCGGCCACGATCCACCTCCGCGAAAGCGAAACCCCCACGCTGCGCCTGACGACCACCGCCCCCCGCCTGGCCGCCCTAATACGCACGCTCAAATCCACCCCGCCCCACCCCCGCGGCCGCCAGGTTCAACGGTTGCACGAAAGTGCCGCCCCTCCCCCGCAAAACCCCAGGTCAGAGGCCTAACCCCACTCCGCCCGTGGGACTTTTCCGCAATCCGCCATCCCAGACCTCGCCAGCGCCTGCCGTACTCGGCGTACGAAGCGGGTCGGGGTGTGGAAGACCTCCTCCGCCGTGACGCGGACGATCAGCCGGATCTCCGGGCACGAGCCCAGTTCGTTGAAGCGGTGCAGGTCGCGGCGGTGGGCCTCGCGGGTGCCGTGGTAGGCGTAGCCCTCCACCTCGACCGCCACGCACTCCTCCCGGAAGAGGAAGTCGGGGCGGAGCCTCCGGCCGGCCGGGGTCAGCAAAACCGCCTGGGAAGTCGGGTGCAGGCCCGCGTCGTGCATCCGGAGGCGGGCCATCGTTTCCGCCGGGGAGCCCGACGCGGGGTCCGCCAGCGTCAGCCGCCGGCTTGCGCGCGACGCGCCGGGGAGGGGGGACGACAGGGCCTCGGTCAGCGCCCCACGGCCCGTGATCAGCGGGCTCCGCCTCAGGCCGCCGTACGCCCGGCGGGACAGGGCCGAGTCGACGGCCACCAGGGCGTCCTCGCGCGAGGCGCCGCGGAGGAGGTCGGCCAGCGTACGGGTGACCGTCGTGACCCGGAGGCCGTCACGGAGCGTGGTGTCGGTGGGCGCGAGCGGGAGCCAGTGGACGCGGGCCGCTGCCTTGCGGCGGCACCGGCGCGGGTCCGTGAACTCCAGCGCGTCGGTCAGGACTTCGATGCCCCAGAGCCGCGCCGCCGAACGGTGGCTGGCCACCAGGCCCGGCATCGACAGCTGACCGGCCCGCAGCCGGAGCCGCCAGTCCACCGCGCGGCCCGGCTCCGCCCAGCCGCCGCCCGGGATGCGCGTCCAGCCGTCGGCCGCCAGCTGCCGGAACAGTGAGACCCGCGGGTGCCCCGCCTCCAGCGCCCAGCGGCTGAGCAGCACCCCTCCGACGGCCAGGGCCCGCAACGGCTCCCCCGCCCCGCATGCCTTCCGTGGTCCCCCCGTATGCCCCATGCCTCAAGGCTGCCGCAGATCGGTCGGCCATGGGGCACCTGTGGATAACCCTCCGTCACGTCCTCGACAGGGTCCGCAGTGACGACTTCAGCGCGGTCACGAAGGTGTCCCGGGTGGGGGCGTCCAGGAGGGCCAGGGACAGGTACGGGTTCAGGTCCTCCAGTTCCACCAGGAGCAGGGCGCCCTCACGGGTGCGGCAGGCGTCCACGCGTTGGATTCCGTGGTCGATCGCGTTCCAATCGATGAAGCGCTGGGCGAAGGCCAGGTCGGCGGGGGTCGCGTCGTAGCGCCGCAGGTCCCAGCGGCGGTCGGGGGCGGGGGCGTACAGCGCGTACTGGAAGGTGTGGTCCACGTAGTAGAACGAGACCTCGTACGTGAAGTCGATCAAGGGCTGGATCAGGACCCCGGAGGGACCGCCGGCGAGGGACGCCCGCAGGTCCGCCGCCGGCACGAAGCGCAGGCCTATCGAGTCCGCCCCCTGCTTCGGCTTGATCACGTACGTGTCCGTGGGCGGGAGCCGGTCGGCCGCCCCGGGGGTGTCGACCGTGGGGATCACCGGGTAGCCCGCTGACGTCAGGTCCAGCAGGTACTGCTTGCCCACCATGTCCGCTCTGCCGGAGAGCTGGTTGTAGACGGGCGTCCCGCTGACCGCCGCGCGCTCGCGGAAGTCGTTCCACGCCTCCAGGTAGTGCAGGACGGGACCGGTGTTGCGGATCACCGCCACGTCGAAGGCCGCCGTCTCCAGCAGGGACGCCGCGTCCAGCGGATGGCACAGGGCCACGTCGAAGTCCTCGCGGAGGCGGGCGGTGAGGTGGATGTCCTCGTCGCAGTAGCGGCGGCCCTTCGCCTCGTAGGTGAGGTCCGTGACGAAGAGGACACGCGGGCGGGGGGACGAAGGGCCCGTCAGGGGGGCTTGGCGCGGTGGTTCGGGTGACATCGCGCAATCGTTTCAGAGTCGGGCAACCGGTCTCCGCCGTGTGCGCCGCCCTCCGTGGCAGAGTCGTGCGCATGGTCACCTCTACGTGTAACCGGCATCCCCGGCGGAGCGGTTCTCGAAGACGCCGTGCCGCCGCGTGCGGCCTTCTCCTCGGCGCTGTCCTCATGTCCCTCACCGGCTGCGGTGAGGAGGGTCGTCCCGGCTCGGCCGTCGGCACCAGCGACGACGTGCCGCCGCCCAGCAAACCGTCCTCCGCCACGGCCTCCCCCGGTTCCGCCTCCGGTTCCGCTTCCGGCGGCTCCCCCTACGTGGAGCCCGGAGTCGTCGACGGCGCCCCGCACAACGGCGAGAACAACGCCTACCGCAGGCCCGGCAGGATGTCCGCCGCCGACGCGGAGGCCGCCGAACGCGAGGCCGCCCGTATCCGGCCCGTCCTGAAGCGGCTCTGGGAGCGGAAGAAGTGGGACCCCGACAGCGTGCGCGCCGCGCTCACCGGCAAGCTCGGGTACGAGACCCGGAAGGCAAGCGGCGCCGACAAGCCGCTCGGCGGCACGCTGGAGGTGCGGGAGATGTACGGGCGGTACGAGGAGAAGCGGTACGTGACGCCGGATGGCGCCCTCATCGGCCTCTACGTGGGGGACGGCGCGTGCGTCACCGGCTTCGTCCAGAAGACCGACTTCGACGTGAAGACGAACGGGCGGTTCATGGAGTCCGGCTGCCTGGAACCGCTCACCGGTCACTGAACCCGCCCCGGATATCCCGTGGACAGCCGCTCCGCCCGCGGCGGATAGTGCCGCCCATGACTTCTCTCGTGCGCCACCTCACGTTCGATTCCCACGACGCGTACCGCCAGGGCACCTTCTGGGCCGAGGTGCTCGGCGGTTCGATCGCCGACGACGACTTTCCCGGTGACCCGGAGGCGCTCGTTCAGGCGGACGGCATCACGCTGCTCTTCGTGACGGTGCCGGACACCAAGACCGTCAAGAACCGCGTGCACGTCGACCTCCAGCCGCAGGACCGCACCCGCGACGAGGAGGTGGAGCGGCTCCTCACGCTCGGGGCCAAGGTGCACGACGACCAGCGGCGGCCCGACGGCCGTGGCTGGGTCACCCTCACCGACCCGGAGGGCAACGAGTTCTGCGTGGAGCGCAGCGCCGCCGAGCGCAAGGCCTTCGTCGAGGCCGCCGGCGCCTGACGACGCGGCCCCCGAGCACCGAGCACGCAGCCATGCCTCAGCGCGCCGCCCGCAGCTCCCCCTTCACCACCTTGCCGCTCGCGTTCCTCGGCAGCTCGGGGACGAACTCGACGGCCCTCGGCACCTTGTAGTTCGCCATCTCGCGCCGTGACCAGGCGATCAGGTCGTCCGCCGTCACCACCGCGCCGGGGCGCCGCACGACGTACGCCCTGCCGACCTCACCCAGCCTCGCGTCGGGCACGCCGATCACGGCGACGTCCGCCACGTCGGGGTGGAGGCCGAGGAGCTGCTCTATCTCGGCGGGGTAGGCGTTGAAGCCGCCGACGATGAACATGTCCTTGACGCGGTCCGTGATGCGGAGGTTGCCGTCCTCGTCGAGGACGCCCACGTCACCGGTGCGCAGCCAGCCGTCGGGGGAGACTGCGCGGGCGGTGCCCTCGGGGTCCTCGAAGTAGCCGCGCATGACGTGGTGGCCGCGGACCAGGATCTCGCCGGGGCGGTCCGGTGGCAGCGGCTCGCCCCGCGGGGAGACCACCCGTACCTCCGTGCCGGGGATGGCCCGGCCCGAGGTCCGCGCGATGACCTCGGGCGGGTCGCCGCGGCGGCACATCGTCACGATGCCGCTCGCCTCGGAGAGCCCGTACGCGGTGAGGACGGTGCCCACCCGCAGTTCGCCGCGGAGCCGCTCGACGAGCCGGAGCGGCACCACCGCCGCGCCCGTCACCACGAGCCGCAGCGCGGACAGGTCGTGCCTCTCGCGCGCCGGGTGGTCGAGGATCGCCTGGTGCAGGGTGGGCGGGCCCGGCAGGACGGAGATGCGTTCGGCGGCGACGTTCGCGAGGACGGTGTCCACGTTGAAGACCGGCTGCGGGACCATCGTCGCGCCGCGCGTGAGGCAGGCGATGACGCCGGCCTTGTAGCCGAAGGTGTGGAAGAACGGGTTCACGATCAGATAGCGGTCGCCCTCGCATAGCCCGGCCAGCTCGCTCCACACGTCGTAGCAGCGCAGGGTCTGGGCGTGGGTGATGACGGCGCCCTTGGGGCGGCCCGTCGTGCCGGAGGTGAAGATGATGTCCGAGGGCGCCGATCCCTCGACCGAGGCCGCGCGGGCGCGGACCGCGGCCGCGTCCACCGCGTCACCGCCCGCAAGGAACTCCTTCCAGGTGCGGAAGTTCTCCGGGGCGTCGTCCGAGAGCACCACCACCTGCTCCAGGTGGGGCAGGCCGGGCAGCGGCCCCTCCCCCGGGCCCTCGGCGGCCGCGCGGCGCAGGGACGCCACGTACGACGTACCGAGGAAGGTGCCGGTGACGAAGAGGAGCTTCGCGCGGCTGCGGGCCAGGACGTAGGCGGCCTCCGCGCCCTTGAAGCGGGTGTTCAGCGGTACGAGGACGCCGCCCGCCGAGACCGCGCCGAGCGCGGAGACGATCCAGTCGAGGGTGTTCGGGGCCCAGACGGCGACGCGGTCGCCGGGCTCGACGCCGTTCGCCAGGCAGGCCGCGGCGGCCCGCTCCACGCGCGCGCCCAGCTCCTCGTACGAGACGCGGGTGCGGCCGTCGACGACCGCCTCCCGGCCGCCGTACCGCTCGGCGGCCGTCCGCACCAGTCCGGGGATGCTGCCCCACTCCAGGTCGCCGCGCATCGCAAGCCTCCCGCTCCCCCCGAGCCCCCGGGCACTTAGGGGCAAGGGTCGCACCGTTGCTGACTACCCGTCAGATTAACGCTAGCCTGACGCACTGTCAGCAGCAGGGACGCCGTCCGCGCACGCCGACCGGGTCCCACGTCTCGCGAGCTCGCGGAGGTGCCGCCGCCCATGACCTCACTCAAGGACGCCACAGCGATAGCCGGGATCGGCCGGACCCCCTTCGCGAAACACCTGCGGGAGCCCGAGAAGACGCTGGCCTGCCGCGCGATCCTCGCCGCGCTCGACGACGCCGGCATCGCACCGTCCGAGGTCGACGCCTTCGCCTCGTACACGATGGAGGAGACCGACGAGGTCGAGGTCGCCAAGGCCATCGGCGCCGGTGACGTCACCTTCTTCAGCAAGGTCGGCTACGGCGGCGGCGGTTCCTGCGCGACCGTCGCCCACCTCGCCTCCGCCATCGCCACCGGGCAGGCGAGCGTCGGCATCGCCTGGCGTTCCCGCAAGCGCGGCAGCGGCCCCCGCCCGTGGAAGAACACCGCCGTGCAGCTCCCCACCCCCGCCCAGTGGACGCGGCCCTTCGGGCTCCTGCGCCCCGCCGACGAGATCGCGATGCTGACGCGCCGCTACATGCACGAGTACGGCGTGACCCGCGACCACCTCTTCAACGTCGCCCTCGCCTGCCGCAACCGGGCCAACCAGAACCCGGCCGCGATGATGTACGAGCGCCCGCTGACCCGCGACATGTACATGAACTCGCGCTGGATCAGCGAACCGCTCTGCCTCTTCGACAACTGCCTGGAGACCGACGGGGCGCTGGCCTGCGTCGTCGTCTCCGCCGAGCGGGCGCGCGACTGCCGCACCAGGCCCGTGTACGTCCACTCCGTCGCGCAGGGCCTGCCCGCGCAGCACCACGGAATGGTCAACTACTGGAACGACGACCCGCTCTCCGGGCCCGCCTGGACCGCGGCCCGCCGGCTCTGGAAGCAGGCCGACTTCGGGCCGCACGACGTGGACGTGGCGCAGATCTACGACGCGTTCACCCCGCTCATCCCGCTCTCCCTGGAGGGCTACGGCTTCTGCGGCCGCGGCGAGGGCGGCGCCTTCACCGAGGGCGGAGCCCTGGAGAGCGGCGGCCGCCTCCCCCTCAACACGAGCGGCGGCGGCCTCAGCGAGGCCTACGTCCACGGCTTCAACCTCATCACCGAGGGGGTGCGGCAACTGCGCGGCACGAGCACCGCCCAGGTCCCCGGGGCATCCACGTGCCTGGTGACGGCAGGGGAGGGGGTCCCCACGTCAGCGCTGCTGCTACGGGCCCCATAGGGGGCGTCGGCCCCGTAGGGGCGCGAGGAACTGCGCGAGCGACCACACGAATCCCGCACCCGGCAAAGGACAGGACATGGCAGCCGAGACACCGCCACCAGAGCCCCTGCTACGCCCCACGATCGACGAGGACGGCGCCCCCTTCTGGGACTACGCCGCCCGAGGCGAACTCCGTATCCAAGCCTGCGCGGCCTGCGCCCAGTTGCGCTGGCCGCCAAGGCCCTGCTGTCCGCACTGCCAGTCCTTCGACAGCGAGTGGCGCCACATGAGCGGCCGCGGCCGCGTCTGGTCGTACGTCTTCCCGCACCCGCCCCTGCTGCCCGCCTACGCCGCACAGGCCCCGTACAACGCGGTCGTCGTCGAGCTCGCCGAGGCCCCGCGCATCCGCCTGGTCGGCAACCTCGTCGCCGCGCCCGACGCCCCGCTGGACTCCGTCGCCCCTGAGCGGCTGCGCATCGGCGTGAAGGTGCAGGTCGTCTTCGCGGACGTGGACGGGGTGGCCGTGCCCCGCTGGATGCTGGAGCGGCCATGACGGGGGGCGGCGCGCTGCGGACGAGCGTGGACGCCGGTTCGGGGGTGGCCGTGCTCACCCTCGACCGTCCGGAACGCCACAACGCCATAGACCTGGAGACCGCGGCCGCACTCGTCGCCGCCTGGCGGGGCTTCCGCTTCGACGACTCCGTACGGGCGGTCGTGGTGACCGGTGCGGGGGACCGGGCCTTCTGCACGGGGATCGACCGCTCGGTGGAGGTGCCGCAGCCACGCTCCCCGTACACGATCGACGATCCGCTCGCCGCGATCGGCCCGAAGGCGAACGACCTCTGGAAGCCGGTGATCGCCGCGGTCAACGGCATGGCGTGCGGCGGCGCGTTCTACCTCCTGGGCGAGGCGGAGTTCCTCGTCGCCTCCGAGGACGCGACGTTCTTCGACCCGCACACCACGTACGGGATGGTCAGCGCGTACGAGTCGATGTACATGGCCCAGCGCATGCCGTACGGGGAGGCCGCGCGGATGTCGCTGATGGGCACCGCCGAGCGGGTCTCGGCGCGACGGGCGTACGAGGTGGGCCTGGTCTCGGAGCTCACCCCGCCCGGCGGAGCGCGCGCGGCGGCGGTACGCGCCGCCGAGATCATCGCTTCCCACCCCACGGAGGCGGTACAGGGCACGGTCCGGTCCCTCTGGTCCGCGAGGGAGTCCGCCCTGGCCGCCTCGCTGGCACAGGCGCCGCACCTGGTCACGCTGGGGAACGTGCCGCCGGACCGGCAGGCGGAGCTGTTCGGGGGACGGCGGGAACGGCGGGGCGGGCAGTACCGGCTGCGGTGAGGCCCCGCCGGGCAGGTCATCCCCTGCCCGGAACCTCCGCCCGGACCCCTGCCGGGCAGGTCAAGCCCGCCCGGCGCCTCCGCCTGCCGCCGTTCCGGTGCCTCGCTCGGCGTCCAGCGCGTACACGCAGCGGTCCTTGCTGCACGCGTACACCACCCCGTCCCGCACCACGGGCGCGCCCGTGATCTCGCCGCCGGTGGCCAGCTTCCAGCGGAGGCGGCCGTCGTCGGCCTTCAGGGTGTAGAGGAGGTGGTCCGTGGAGCCGAAGTGGATGCGGCGGTCGGCGACCACGGGGGCGCCGACGACTTCGCCGCCCGCCTGGAAGCGCCACTTGGGCGTGCCCGTCACCGCGTCGAGGGTGTAGAGGCCCTTGCCGCTGCCCACGTGCACGTGGCCGTCCGCGACGAGGACCGGCTCGATCGAGGAGCGTGCCTCCGTGGCGATGCGCCACCGGTCACGCCCGTCCGTGGCGTCGAGCGCGTACACCGTACCGAGGTAGTCGGCGAGGTAGACGCCGCCGCCCGTGACGGCGGGTCCTGGCGCGAAGGCGGGCGGGCAGAGGAAGGCCGCGGGCGCCTCGAAGTGCCAGCGCACATGCCCGGCGGCCACGTCGATGGCGAGCACGCGGGTGCCGGCGGCGACGTACACGTACCCGTCCTGCGCCTGGGCGATCCGCACCGGCACGCCGCCGCAGGAGGCCGCGTCGCCCACGGGGTAGGACCAGCGCTCCTCGCCGGTCCGCGCCTCCAGGGCCCGCAGCCGCGCGTCCTTCCAGACGTACACCGTGCCGTCGGCGACGACGGGCCCGGCCTCCGGCGTCTCGAAGTCGGTCTGGGCCCCGGTGATCTCCCAGAGCTTCTCGCCGTTGGCGGCCTCCCAGGCCTGGACGCCGCCGCCCCGGGTGCCGGTGACGACCGTGCCGCGGGCGGCCTGGAGGGAGTACACCCAGGCGTCGGTCGGCAGCCGCCACAGGTCGGAGCCCTCGGCGCCGTCCAGGGCGTAGAGCGTGGGCCCGTCGGAGGCGTGGATGCGGCCGTCGGCGACCGCCATGGACCAGGCGACGTCCCGCGTCTTGAAGCTGCGGCGGCCCGTGCCGACGTCGAGGGCGTGCACCTCGAAGGAGGTGACGTAGACGAGGTTCCCGGCGACCGCGGGCGTGCCCCAGACGTCGTTCGACATGCGGAAGCGCCACGGCCGCCACGAGGTGCCCGCCGCGTCGGGGGCGGGCGCGGGTGCGGGCACGGCGGCGGGCGCGACGCCGTTCGCCCCGGCCTTGGGCGCCGATGACCGGGTCCAGGAGGCGGCGAGCCCGGAGTCCCCCGGCCCGATGGACGGGCGCGCGGCGACCCTCGGCCCCGGCCCGATCGGCACCTTCGCCCCGGCGAGCCGCACGGGCCCCCCGTCGGGCGCGGCCGAGAACGGCGGCCGGGACGGCGCGGGCGGCGGCTGCCGCGGGGGCGGCGGCGCGATGACGGAGGCGGCGGGCGCGGCGCCACGGCCACCGCTGCGGCCCGCGGTGGCCGGCACCCTGGCCGGCGGCCGGCCGCCCCTGCGGGCCTCGATGAGGGCGACGGCCCGCTCGGGCAGCCAGGCGGAGGCGGTGCCGCTGTCGTCGTTGTCGGCGCTCTCGGAGGCGAAGAGGTGCGGGGCGAGCTGTGTCTGGAGGTCGGCGGGGGACGGCCGTCTCGTGGCGTCCATCTGCATGCAGGACTCGATCAGCGGACGGAGGTCGTCCGGGAGTCCTTCCAGGTCAGGGCCTTCGCGAAGGAGCATGAAGACCGTCTCGACGGGGTTGGCGCCATGGAAGGGCGCGTGCCCGGTCGCGGCGAAGACCAGCGTCGAGCCGAGCGAGAAGACGTCGCTGGCCCCGGTGACGCTGCGCGAGTCCTTCGCCTGCTCGGGCGACATGTACGCGGGCGTGCCGACGGCGACGTTGGTCATGGTCAGCCGCGTGTTGGAGACGCCGGACGCGATGCCGAAGTCGATGACGCGCGGCCCGTCCTCGACGACGAGGACGTTGGACGGCTTGAGGTCACGGTGGACGAGCCCGGCCCCGTGGATGGACTCCAGGGCCTCGGCCACGCCCGCCGCCAGCCACCGCACCGCCTGGGTGGGCAGCGGCCCGTGTTCATTCACTATTTCTTCGAGCGAGGGCGCGGGCACGTACGCCGTGGCGAGCCAGGGCACGGCGGCGCGCGGATCGGCGTCCACGACGGCGGCCGTGTAGAAACCGGACACCGCGCGCGCGGCCTCGACCTCGCGCGTGAAGCGGACGCGGAACAGCTGGTCCTCGGCGAGCTCGGTCCGTACCGTCTTGATCGCCACGCGTCGCCCCGACGCGGAGCGCGCCAGATAGACCAGGCCCATGCCTCCGGCGCCCAGCCTGCCGAGGACCTCGAACGGGCCGATCCGCCTCGGATCGTGCTGCGTCAGCTGATCCACCACTTGCCCTGCCACCTCCCCGTACGCGGCCGCCGAAGCGGGCAGCCCCGTGCAGCGTCTCACCACCGAGCCGCTCCGGCGGCACGCACCCTGATTCTTCCTGTCCGGGGCGGCCGTGGCGAACCCGGGGCGTGATCGGGGTGTCTCGGGTTGTCTCGGGACAAAACCGCGCCGCGAGCGGCCCCGCCGTGGGCGCTTCAGTCCTGGAGGACCGCGAAGACCGCCCCTTGGTTGTCCCTGATCACCGCCATTCGCCCGTACGGGATGTCGGTGGGCGGCATGAGCGCGCGACCGCCGAGCCGGGTGGCCGCCGCGGTCGTGGCGTCGGCGTCGGCGACGTTGAAGTAGACGAGGAAGTGCGGAGGCATCTCGGGGGTGCTGTATCCGTCGGCGGACCGTGCGCCGACGGCACCGGCGTCGGGGAAGAGCTGGCGCCCGCCGACGGCCGTGTCGGGGCCGGGCTCGGAACCGGCCGGTGACCAGGTGCGGAAGGCGACACCCGGCAGGTCGAGGTCGTGGCCCTCGTAGCCGAGGACGCCCTCGTAGAAGGGGTCGGTCCGGCTCTTGTCGCGGGAGTACACCTCGGTCCAGCAGAACGCCCCGGGCGCCTGGGTCAGGCCGAAGCCCCGGTGTGTGCCGGCCTGCCAGATCCCGAAGACGGCGCCCTCGGGGTCGGCGGCGAGCCCCATCGTCCCGAAGCGCCCCACGGTCATGACCTCGGTGACCATGGAGCCGCCCGCCGCCTTGATCCGCCCGGCGAGCGCGGCGGCGTCGGGGGTGGCGAGATAGACCGTCCATACGGTGGGCATGCGGCCGTCGGCCTTGGGCGCGAGGGCGGCGACGGCCCGCCCTTCGCGGTACGCCAGGGTGTAGTGGCCGTACTCCGGCCCCACCCCCTCGTCGAAGGTCCAGCCGAAGAGCTCTCCGTAGAACCGCTTGCCGCCCTCGACGTCGGGGAGCATCGCGTCGGCCCAGCAGGGCACGCCCTCCGCGTATCCGTCCCCCGCGTCCCGGTCGACGTGTTCGCCCCTCGCGTCCCGCTCCGCGTGTCCGTCCCCCGTGTTCCGCTCCGCGTAGTCCATGCCAGTCAAGCTAGCGGCGGTCCGGCCGGCTCGCAGCACAGCAATTCGAACACCTGGTCAATTCTTACGGGCACGCCTCACGCCCCGCTCACGCGCCCCAACCCCATTTGCACTCGGCCGAATCGCGCTCCGATCACCCCTCGGTAAGCTGACGGCATGACAGGACAGGTACGGACCGTCGACGGCCGCGTGGCCGGTCGACGCGGTCAGGCGACGCGTCAGAAGCTGCTCGACTGCCTCAGCGAAATGCTCAGCTCTTCGCCCTACCGGGACGTCAAAGTCATCGACGTCGCCCGGAAGGCGGGGACTTCACCAGCGACCTTCTACCAGTACTTCCCGGACGTCGAGGGCGCCGTCCTGGAGGTCGCGGAGCAAATGGCCGCGGAGGGCGCCGAATTGACCCAGCTCCTCGAAGGCCGGTCGTGGGTCGGCAAGGCGGGCTGGCAGACCTCCCAGGAGCTGGTCGACGGCTTCATGGAGTTCTGGCGCAAGAACGACGCGATCCTCCGGGTCGTCGACCTGGGCGCCGCCGAGGGCGACAAGCGCTTCTACAAGATCCGGATGAAGATCCTCAATTCGGTCAACAACTCCCTCACGGACACCGTCAAGGAGCTCCAGGCCAAGGGCAAGGTCGACAAGGACGTCAGCCCGGCCGCCATGGCGGGCTCCATCGTCGCGATGCTCGCCGCGGTCGCCTCGCACCAGCGCGGCTTCCAGACCTGGGGCGTCAAGCCGGCGGAGCTCAAGCCGAACCTCGCGATGCTGGTGCATCTGGGCGTGACGGGCAAGAAGCCCACGAAGTAACGCCGCGGCGCAACCCCGCGGCAGCCCCGCGCCGCCCCTTTCCTGTCTCACGGCGGCTTCCTGCCTTACGGCGGCTTCCTGCCACTGCGGTGGCCACCTGGCCTTACGGCGGCTTCCTGTCATCCCGGCGGTGGATCACCCAGGTGATCCGCCGCCGTGGCGTTTCACCCACGCGGCCGGCCGTGGTTCACCGGTCGCGCCGCTCCAGGCGGAACAGCCGTATCTCCCGGTCCACCCGCGCCTGGTACGCGGCGTACGGCGGCCAGAACGCGAGCGCGGCCTCCCAGACCGCCGCCCGCTCCTCCCCCGCCAGCAGCCGCGCCCGCACGGCGATGTCCGTGCCGCGCCAGTTGATCTCCGCGTCCGGATGCGCGAGGAGATTCGCGGTCCACGCGGGGTGACCGGGGCGCCCGAAGTTGGACCCGACGAGGACCCAGCCGCCGGACGCCTCGTCGGGCATGCAGGCCAGCGGCGTACGCCTCGGCAGCCCGCTCCTGGCGCCGCGCGCGGTCAGGATGACGCCGGGCAGCATCTGGGCGCTGAGCAGCACTTTTCCGCGGGTGAGGCGGTGCACGGCGCGGTCCAGCGCGGGGATGACGTGCGGCGCGACCTTCGCGAAGACCTTGGTGGACGACACCTTCTGGACCAGGCGGACTCCTGGCGGCATCAGCAGGCCTCCCCCACCGTGACGGCCCCCGTGAAGAGGCCGGCCCGCTCGGCCGCCCTGGCCCGCAGCCGGTGGACGGGCCCGAAGAGGAGTTCGTCCCCTGCGGCCCGCTTGAAGTAGAGGTGCGCGTCGTGCTCCCAGGTGAAACCGATCCCGCCGTGCAGCTGCACAGCCTCGGAAGCGGCGGCCCGCAGAGCTTCGAGCCCTTGCGCGAGCGCGAGCCCGCCGGGCCGCTCGGTTCCTTCTCCAGGCCCTGCGGCCCCGTCCCCGCCGGACCCCGCGCCCCCCGCACCGGCGGCCCACGCCGCGTAGTAGGCGGCCGAGCGCGCCGCCTGCACCTGTACGTACACGTCGGCGAGGCGGTGCTTGACCGCCTGGAAGGACCCGATCGGCCGCCCGAACTGCTCGCGCCGCCGCACATGCTCCAAGGTCCGCTCCAGGGCCCGGTCCGCCGCCCCCACGGCCTCGGCCGCGAGAACGGTGGCGGCCACGTCCCCCACCGCCACCAGCGCCGTCGGCACATCGGCGGCGTCATCACCGCCGAGCAATTCCGCCTCTACGTCGCGGAGTTCGATTCTCGCCTGGGCGCGGGTCTCGTCGAGCGCCGTCTGCCGCGCCCGCGCCATGCCGCGCGCTCCCTCCCGTATGAGGAAGAGGAGGGTACGGGAACGGGCGAAGCCCCCGGTGTGCGCGGCCACGACCAGCAGCCCCGCGCTGTGCCCGTCGAGCACCTGCCCGGCCTGCCCGTACAGCCGCCAGGTCCCGGCGTCGAGCCTCGCCTGCACGCCGCCGGCGCGTCCGCCGCCCGCCCAGTCGCCGTCGTTGTCCCCGATCAGGCCGAGCGCGGTGGCGAGCCCGGCCCCCGGGACGGCCAGGGCCGCGGTCAGCCGGCCTTCCGCGATGCGTGGCAGGATCTCGGCGCGCTGCTCCTCGGTACCGAGCGCGAGGATCAGCGGGGCGGCGAGTACGGCGGTGGCGAGGAGCGGGGAGGGTGCGAGGGCGCGGCCCAGCTCCTCACAGCCGAGCGCGAGCTCCGCGGCCGTGCAGCCGACGCCCCCGTACGCCTCGGGGAGCGCGAGCCCCGGCAGGCCGAGCTGTTCGGCGAGGGCGGACCACAGGGCGGAGTCGTGGCCCGCCGGGGTGCGCGCCGCGGCCTTGACGTCGTCGGGCCCGCAGCGCTTGGTGACCAGTTCGCGAAGGGTGCGGCGGATCTCGTCCTGTTCCGCACTGAAGGCGGCGTCCATGGGCAGACTCCTCCCCCGGGTCCCGTGGGCCGAGCCCGGATCTGACGGGGCGTCATGCTAGGCCTGGGGCGCCGATATGCACAGAGCGGCGACGTGAGGCCGGGGGCTGCCGTGTGGGCCGGCCTCGGGGGGGCGGCTGGGACTGCCCGCACCGCCTAGACCTGATGTACCGTCAGATTCATGACGTCCATGTCATCGATGCCGTACACGTCGCCCACGTCATCCGCGCGGCCCACGTCGTCCAAACCGCCCACGTCATCCGCGCCGTCGACGTCGTCCACGTCGTCGCTGTCTCCTGCCACCCGCTCCGCGCCCCGCAGGGTCGCCGTGGTCGGGGTCGCGCTCTCGGACTGCGGTCGGGTCGACGAGGCCACGCCCTACGCCCTCCACGCCCAGGCCGCCCGCCGCGCGCTCGCCGACTCCGGCCTCGACCGCGGCGTGATCGACGGCATCGCCTCGGCGGGGCTCGGCACGCTGGCCCCCGTCGAGGTCGCCGAGTACCTGGGGCTCAGGCCCCGCTGGGTGGACTCCACCTCCGTCGGCGGTGCCACCTGGGAGGTCATGGCGGCGCACGCGACGGAGGCGATAGCGGCGGGGCGGGCCGACGCCGTGCTGCTCGTGTACGGGTCGACCGCGCGCGCGGACATCAAGGCGGGGCGGCGCACGTCGAACCTCTCCTTCGGGGCGCGGGGGCCGCTCCAGTTCGAGGTCCCCTACGGGCACTCCCTGATCGCCAAGTACGCGATGGCGGCGCGCCGCCACATGCACGAGTACGGGACGACCCTCGAACAGCTCGCCTCCGTCGCCGTACAGGCACGGGCCAACGCGGCGACCAACCCCGAGGCGATGTACCGCGAGCCGGTCACCGTGGACGAGGTGCTCGCGGGCCCGATGATCGCGGACCCCTTCACCAAGCTGCACTGCTGCATACGTTCCGACGGCGGCTGCGCGGTCCTCCTCGCCGCCGAGGAGTACGTGGCCGACTGTGCCTCGCGGCCGGTGTGGGTCCTCGGCACGGGCGAGCACGTCTCGCACACGACGATGTCGGAGTGGGAGGACTTCACGGTCTCCCCGGCGGCGGTCAGCGGGCGTCTCGCCTTCGAACGTGCGGGGGTGCGGCCCGCGGACATCGACCTCGCGGAGATCTACGACGCGTTCACCTATATGACTCTGGTGACGCTCGAAGACCTCGGCTTCTGCGGCAAGGGCGAGGGCGGCGCCTTCGTGGAGAAGGGGCGCCTGCTGCGGGACGGCGAGCTCCCGACCAACACGGACGGCGGCGGCCTCTCGGCCCAGCATCCGGGGATGCGGGGCCTGTTCCTGCTGGTGGAGGCGGTACGACAACTCCGCGGCCAAGCAGGCCCCGGCCAGGTCCACCGCCCGGACGGCAGCCCCCCAGAACTGGCGGTGGCCTCCGGCACGGGCGGCTGGTTCTGCACTTCGGGGACGGTGGTGTTGGGACGGGGGTGAGGTTTGCCTGCGGCGATTGGCGCGAGATGACTGCCGACGGTCGGGCCGGGCAGCGGTGGCTTCTGGTGGGGTGGCTGTCGGCGGTCGGGGTGGGTAGCGGCGGCTGTTGGGTGGGCGGCGGGACACAATCGGGGGATGACGACTTCCGAGCAGGGCCGTGGCGGGCCGACCGCGTTTCAGGAGCTGTTGAGGGCCCAGCGGGTCTGGGACGTCGAGCTGCCGGGCTTCGATCCGGCCGGGGCTCCCGCCGCGCCGCTGCCCCTCTTCCACCAGTGGTTCGCGGAGGCGGTGGCCGCCGGGCAGGCCGAGCCGCACACCATGGGCCTGGCGACGGTGGCCGAGGACGGCGGCCCCGACGTGCGGACCGTGATGCTGCACGACGCCGACGACCGCGGCTGGCACTTCGCCTCGCACGCGAGCAGCGCGAAGGGCCGCCAACTGGCCGCCCGCCCGGAGGCCGCCCTGCACTTCTACTGGCCCACGCAGGGCCGGCAGATCCGGCTCAGGGGCCGCGTCACCACCGCCCCGCACCCCGAGAGCCTCGCCGACCTGCACGCCCGGTCGACGGGTGCGCTCGCCGCGGCGCTCGTCGGCCACCAGAGCGAAGTGCTCGGCTCGTACGAGGAGTTGGAGCGCGCATCGGACACGTCCTGGGCCCGCGCCCAGGCCGAGCCCGACGCGGACTCGCCGACGTGGACGCTGTACGTCCTCGACCCCCTGGAGGCCGAGTTCTTCCAGGGCGACGCCCGTCGCAGGCACGTCCGGCTCCGGTACCGCAAGCCAGCGGAGGGAGGGACCTGGGCACGGGACCTGCTCTGGCCCTGACGGGGCGGCGGCAAGCTTCCGCGTGCGCCCCGCTTCCGTGTGGACCCGCTTACGTGTGGACCCGCTTCCGTGTCGGCCCGATCAGTCGCGGGCGAAGTCGATTTGGGTGAAGTCCCGCACGGGCCGGTAGCCGAGCCGCTGGTAGAGGCCGTTGCTCGTGGGGTTGGCGAGGTCCGTGAAGAGCAGTACCTCCGCCGCGCCCGCGTCCAGCGCCGCACGGGTGACCGCGGCCGTGACGGCACCGCCGTAGCCACGGCCGCGCAGGTCGGCCGGGGTGTAGACGGGGGCGACACGTACCTGGCCCGCGGTGCGGCGGGTGACGCCTGCCATGGCGACCGGGGTGCCGTCGGGGGTCTCCCACAGGGTGACGCCGCCATAGGCGATACGGGCCTCCGCCCACTCCTCGGCGGCCATGGCGGGGCGCTCGCCCACGGCCTCGCCGAACGCTTCGTGCCAGCGCGCGAGCAGGCCGCGGTCGGCGGCGGTGGCGACGCGCGGAGCCCCGGGCGGGGCGGGCTCGGGCGGGGTGAGGGTGCCGAGCCGGTACAGGCGCTGCCGCAGGCCGACGCTCACGCCGGTACCGGTGTGCTCCGCCCAGGCCTGGGCGAATATCTCCGCCGTGGCGCGGTCTGCGGCGACTCCGGGCAGCTCGGGGCTGGCCTCGGCGAGCCGCCCCGCGAGGGCGAGGGCGGCCTCGGGCGCCTCGGGGCCGAGATCGCTGAGCGGGCTGAGGAGCGGCCGGTGGGGCGGGGTGCGTACGAGGGCTCCCCTGACGGTTCCGTCGGCCCCGGCGTACGTACCGAAGAGGGGCGCCCCGTCCCCGTACACCTGAAGCCCGCGCACGCGGAGGGTGTCCGTGACGCTGAGCAGTGCGGTGTGCAGGGCGGGTTCAGAGCGCAGGAACTCCTGGGCACGGGCGAGGAAGACGCCGAGATCGGACGTCAACTGCCAGGCATCCGCGCGGCCACGGGTGCCGCCCCGGGCCGACGCGGCAGGCGAGCCCGGAGCCAACGAGACCGACGGGGCAGGCACGGCTGACGGGGCAGGCGGGGCAGGCGGGGCAGGCACGGCTGATGGGGCAGGCGGGGCAGGTTCGGGGTTCGGGTCCATGCGCCATGATCCCCCGGTACGTGCGCCGACGCCTCGGAATTTCCCCGCGCCGCCCGGAGGCCGGGCGCACGTTGAAACCTCCCCGCGGCACGCTCCGGGCTCCGGGCTCCGGGCTCCCGGCTCCCGGCTCCCGGCTCCCGGCTCCCGGCTCCCGGCTCCCGGCTCCCGGCTCCCGGCTCCCGGCTCCCGGCTCCCGGCTCCCGGAGCAGAAACGAACCCGGGCGCACCCCGGCTCCGGGCGCTCACCCATCCCCGCCAAGTCAAGCCACCCCCGGCCGGAACACCGCGACCGCCACCCGCGCCCCCTCCACCCCCTCCACCCGGCGGAACGTCACCTCCAGTGGCATCCCTATCCGCAGCGCGTCCTCCCCGCAGTCGACGATCTCCGTCATCATGCGCGGGCCCTCCGCCAGGTCGACGACCGCGGCGGTGTACGGGACCCGGTCGCCGGAGGGGGGCAGGTCGTTGCGGTGCACCACCGACCAGGTGTAGAGCGTGGCCCGGCCGCTCGCCCGCTCCCAGGTGACGTCCTCGCTCCAGCAGCGGGGGCAGAACTCGCGAGGGTAGTGGTGCGCCACGCCGCACGCCCCGCAGCGGCGGACCAGCAGCGTGCCCTCTGCGGCCGCGTCCCAGTAAGGGCGGGTGAAGGCGTCCGGTTCCGGGAGGTCGAAGCGCGGGGTCGCCCGCGAGGCCCCGGCCATCAGAAGAGCCCGAGCGCGTGGTCGAGGGACCAGGTCTGCCAGGACATGGCGAAGAGGGCGACGAGCGAGATCAGCGCCATCATGCCGTTCTGCCCCTGCTCGGCCCAGTCGTGGATCATGAGGACGAGATAGATGATGTTGAGGAGAAGGCCGCAGACCAGCGCTATCGGGGTCAGGAAGCCGACGATCAGGCCGAGCCCGAGGGCGAGTTCGGCGTACGCGACGACGTACGCCATCACCTTGGGGCGCGGCGCGACGACCGTGTCGAAGCCGCTGCGGACCACCGCCCACCGGTGCTTCCCGGCCACGTCCGCCGCCCACGCGATCCCCGTGCCCCGCTCGAACCAGCCCTTCTTGTCCTTGTGGCGCCAGCTCTCCAGCCACCACAGGCCGAGACCCACGCGGAGCACGGCGAGCCATTCGGCGCCGGTGAGCCAGATCGAGTCCATGCCGGTCATCTCCCACTTCGGCTGCGTACACGATTTCGTACGCGAGTTTCTGACGGTACGTCAGTTCAGCGCAACCGGGCTCCGGTGCGCAAGAGGCCTGCGCCCCGCACGCGGGAAGTGAGGCCCTGTGGAACCGTGATCGATTCGCAGCCGGTTCCGGACTTGACCGATACCCATCAAGTAGACGCGCGGTTACTCTCCAGTCATGGCCGACCCGACATCCCCGCCAGCCGCCCAACAGGACCGCCCGGTGTACGTCATCGGCGCCGGCCCAGGAGGCCTCGCCACGGCGGCGGCCCTGGGCTCCCGGGGCGTCCGCGCAGTCGTCCTGGAGAAGTCCGAGCGCGTCGGCGCGTCCTGGCGCGGCCACTACGACCGGCTGCGTCTGCACACCACGCGGCGGCTCTCCGCGCTGCCCGGACTGCCGATCCCGCGTTCGTCCGGGCGGTGGGTCTCCCGCGACGACCTCGTCCGCTACCTGGAGAAGTACGCGGAGCACCACCGCATCGACGTCGTCACCGGAGTCGAGGTCACCGGCCTGGAACGCACCGCTGACGGAACCGGCTGGCTGCTGCGCGCGACGGGCGGCCGGGAGCTGACCGGCAGCGCGGTGGTGGTGGCCACCGGCTACAACCACACGCCCCGCATCCCCGACTGGCCCGGCCGCGACACGTACTCCGGTGAACTCCTGCACGCCCGCGACTACCGCAACCCCTCCCCCTACACCGGCAAGGACGTCCTCGTCGCCGGCGTCGGCAACACCGGCGCCGAGATAGCCGTCGACCTCGCCGAGGGCGGCGCCGCCCGGGTCCGCCTCGCCGTACGCACCGCCCCGCACATCGTGCGCCGCTCCACCGCCGGGTGGCCCGCGCAACTCACGGGCATCCTGTGCCGCAGGCTGCCGGTCGCCCTCGTCGACCGGCTCGCCGTACTGGTCGCCATGATCAGTGTCCCCAACCTGTCCCGGTACGGGCTGCCGCGGCCGGGCACCGGCCTGTACTCGCGGGTCAGGCAGGGGGCGATACCGGTGCAGGACGTCGGCCTGATCAACGCCGTGCGCAAGGGCCGGGTCGAGCCGGTCGCGGCCGTACGGTCCTTCGCGGACGGCCAGGTCGCCCTCGCGGACGGCAGCGTGATCTCCCCGGACGTCGTCATCGCGGCCACCGGCTACCGTCGCGCCCTCGAAAGCCTGGTCGGCGACCACGTCACCCTCGACGAGCGCGGCCGCCCGGCCACCCACGGCCGCCGCACCTCCCGGCAGGCGCCCGGCCTCTACTTCACCGGCTTCACCAACCCCATCAGCGGCATGCTCCGCGAGCTCGCCCTCGACGCGGAGAAGATCGCGAAGTCGATCGCCAGAACACTCGCCACGGCGAGGACCACGGCGACGACCACCGCAGGGACCACGGCAGGGACCACCGCGGGGACCACAGCAGAGGCCACCGCAGAGGCCGGCGCAAAGCCCGGGACGGCAACCGCAGCCGCCGCCGTCGCCGTCGCCGCGGACACAGCCCCAGCCGCAACCGGCGCCGAGCCCGCCACCGCGACCAAGGCCGAAGCCAAGGCCGAGTAGGCCAAGCCCGGAGACCGCCCCGCCCCACTGACCCCAGCAGCCACCCCGCCACTCCCCCGGGGCCGATTCGCGACCTTGGCACCGCGCGGATTCTGCGGTTCCGTGGAGGGAGGGCATGCGCGCCCCTCCCGTCCCATGCCCGGCGCGCCGCCCGCGTTCGCCCGCGCCACCCGCGCCACCCGCCCCGCTCACAGGCTTTGCGTGCAGCACCATTCCTGACACAACGTCAGTTCAGTAATCTGACTAGGCGTCAGTTAAATGCTGTCACACAGGAGCGGGCGGACCGATGCTTGGATCGACTCACGGCACCTTCACCACCGACCCCCGCCGCGCGCATGTTGTGGCCTGCGGCGAACTCCCCCGACACGCCGTCCACGGCACGGCCGGTACGGCCGCCACGGCCGACGACCTGGACGTCAGCGGCCGGCCGCTGCACGCCGACGTGCCCGACCTGGACCGCTTCTTCCGCCCCGAGTCCGTCGCCGTCGTCGGCGCGTCGGACACCGAGGGGCGGCCCAACACCGGCATCACCCGGCAGCTCATCGCCTGGGCCGAACGTGTCGGCGCGCGCCTGCACCCCGTGCACCCCACCCGTGCCTCAGTCTTCGGCATCACCTGCTTCCCTTCCGTCGCCGACCTGCCCGAACAGGTCGATCTGGCCGTCCTTCTGGTCGCCGATCCGCTGCCCGTCGTCGAGCAGCTCGCCGAGGAGAAGGTGCGGTTCGCCGTGGCCTTCGCCTCCGGGTTCGCCGAGACCGGTGAGGAGGGCGCCCTCGCCCAGGCCCGGCTCGCCGCCGCCGTCCAGCGCTCCGGCCTGCGGCTGCTCGGCCCGAACACCAACCTCAACGCCTTCGAGCACTTCCGCGAGGACCTCGAAGGCCCCGCCATCGCGCTCATCACCCAGTCCGGCCACCAGGGCCGCCCCGTCTTCGCCCTCCAGCAGCTCGGCATCCGCCTCTCGCACTGGGCGCCCACCGGCAACGAGGCCGACCTGGAGACCTCCGACTTCCTCTCCTACTTCGCCGAACGGCCCGAGGTCGGCGCCATCGCGGCGTACGTCGAGGGCCTCAAGGACGGCCGCGCCTTCCTGCTCGCCGCCGACCGGGCGGCCCGGCGCGGCGTGCCCGTGGTCGCCGTGAAGGTCGGCCGCACCGAGGCCGGTGCCCGTACGGCCGCCTCACACACCGGCAAACTGACCGGCGCCGACGCGGTGGTGGACGCGGCGATGCGGCAGTTCGGCGTGATCCGCGTCGACGGGCTCGACGAGCTCCAGGACACCGCGGCGCTGCTGGCCAGGGCCCGCCCGCCGCGGGCCGAGGGCGTCGTCGTCTATTCGATCTCGGGCGGCACGGGCGCGCACTTCTCCGATCTGGCGACGGAGGCGGGCCTGTCCCTGCCCGCGCTCGGCGAGGCCAAGCAGGCGGAGCTGCACCAGTGGATACCGGAGTACCTCGACGTCGCCAACCCCGTGGACAACGGCGGACACCCCGTCGGCGACTGGCGCGGGCGGAAGATCATCGACGCGATCCTCGACGACCCGCAGGTGGGGGTGCTCATCTGCCCCATCACCGGGCCGTTCCCGCCGATGAGCGACCAGCTCGCGCAGGATCTCGTGGACGCGGCGGAGGGGACGGACAAGCTGGTCTGCGTGGTGTGGGGGTCGCCCGTGGGCACCGAGGACGCTTATCGCGAGACGCTGCTCGGCTCCTCGCGCGTCGCGACCTTCCGCACCTTCGCCAACTGCATCACGGCGGTGCGCGCGCATCTGGACCACCACCGCTTCACCGCCCACTACCGCTCCCCCTTCGACGAGGCGCCGCGCACGCCCTCCCCGTCCTTCCGCAAGGCGCAGGCGCTGATGCGGCCCGGCCAGCAGCTCAGCGAGCACGCGGCGAAGCAGTTGCTGCGCGCGTACGGGATTCGCGTACCCCGGGAGCAGTTGGTGACCAGTGCGGCGGCGGCCGTGCGCGCGGCCGGTCTTGTCGGCTATCCGGTGGTCATGAAGGCCTCCGGGGCGCAGCTCGCCCACAAGACCGAGCTGGGTCTGGTGAAGGTGGGGCTGACCTCCGCCAGCCAGATCCGCGACGCCTACCGGGAGCTGACGGACATCGCCCGCTACGAGGGCGTCGACCTGGACGGCGTCCTCGTCTGCCAGATGGTGGAGCGGGGGGTCGAGATGGTCGTCGGCGTCACGCACGACGCGCTCTTCGGGCCGACGGTGACGGTCGGTCTCGGCGGTGTGCTCGTCGAGGTCCTGCGGGACACGGCCGTGCGGGTGCCGCCCTTCGGGGACGACCAGGCGAAGGCGATGCTGTCGGAGCTGCGGGGGCGCGCCCTGCTCGACGGTGTCAGGGGCGGGCCGCCCGCCGACGTCGACGCGCTGGTCGAGGTCGTGCAGCGGGTGCAGCGGATGGCGCTCGAACTGGGCGACGAGCTGTCCGAGCTGGACATCAACCCGCTGATGGTGCTGCCCCGCGGCATGGGAGCCGTGGCGCTCGACGCACTCGCCGTCTGCCGGTGACGCATGGCCGCCGCCGGCAGATGAAGCCCCGCCGCTGTCTGCCGGTGACGCAGGACCGGCGACTACCGGTGACGCACCGCCGCTGTCTGCCGGTGACGCAGGACCGGCGACCACCGGTGGCGCACCGCCACCGCCTGCCCGTGACGCGCGGCGGGCGAGTGCCGAGCGGGCGCTGCCGAGCACGGCTGCCACCAACCGCACCCCATCCCGTACGAAACGGAGCCACCCCCGCATGACACCCTCCCCCGACGCCCACGCCCACACCAATGCCCGACCCGGTACCGGACCCCTGTCCAGCGATCCGCCCGTTGACTCATTGATACGACACGCCACTGACAACGGCGTCTCGTGGATCACGCTCAACCGGCCCGAGGCCATGAACGCCGTCACCTGGGACCAGCGCGAACGCGTCATCGCGCTGCTGGACGAGGCGTCCGGCGACCCCGGCGTACGGGCCGTGGTGATCACCGCGACCGGCAGGGGCTTCTGCGCGGGCGCCGACCTGCGGGGCGCGCCCGCGGCGGCCGAGCGGGTGCCGGGTGACGTGGCCCGCACCATCCGGCGAGGCGCCCAGCGGCTGGTCTCGGCGGTCCTTGACTGCGAGAAGCCGGTGGTCGCGGCGGTGAACGGCACCGCGGCCGGCCTCGGCGCGCACCTGGCGTTCGCGTGCGACCTCGTACTGGCCGCCGAAGACGCGCGGTTCATCGAGGTGTTCGTCCGCCGCGGCCTCGTGCCGGACGGCGGTGGCGCGTATCTGCTGCCGCGTCTGGTGGGGCCGCAGCGCACCAAGGAGCTGATGTTCTTCGGCGACTCCGTGTCCGCCGCGGAGGCCCACCGGATCGGCCTGGTCAACCGCGTCGTACCGGCCGACGAGCTGGCGAAGACGGCCCGGGAGTGGGCGGAACGCCTGGCCGAGGGCCCGACGCGGGCCCTGGCCCTGACCAAGCAACTGGTCAACGCCTCCCTGGAGTCGGACCGGGCAACGGCCTTCGCGGCGGAGGCGACCGCCCAGGAGATCAACATGACCACCGCCGACGCGAACGAGGGCGTGGCCGCGTTCGTGGAGCGCCGCAGCCCCACGTACCGGGGCCGATAGGCGCAAGGAGGGCACGAGGGCACGCACGTGCGAGACCGCTGGACCGCTGGACCGCGAGAGCGACCCGCACCGCCGCGCCCCCACCCTTCCAATCTGACGCCCCGTCAGCTTCAATGAAAGGTGTGATGGGACACGCAGGAATGGCGGCCACCGCTGTCCGGTACCTCAAGTCGGTCGGGGCTCTTCCCGCCCCGGGACCCGTCGGGATTCCGCCGGTGGCGGCCGCGGGGTATCCGCGGCTGCGGGCGGTCGGGGACGACGAGCGGGTGCCGGTCGATCCGGGGGAGTTCCGGCGGGTGCTGGGCAACTTCGCCACGGGCGTCACGGTGATCACCGCGCCGTCCCCGGAGGGCGGGCCCGCGGGCTTCGCCTGCCAGTCCTTCGCCTCGCTCTCCCTCGAACCGCCGCTCGTCTCCTTCATGGTGGCGCGTACGTCGACGTCGTGGCCGCGCATCGCGCGCGCGGGCGTCTTCTGCGTGAACGTACTCGGCGCCGACCAGGGCGAACTCTGCCGCGGCTTCGCGGTCAGCGGCGCCGACAAGTTCGCCGGGGTGGTGTACGACGCGGCGCCCGTGTCCGGGTCGCCGCGCCTGGCCGGGGCGCCGGCGTGGATCGACTGCACGATCCAGGCCGTGCACACCGGCGGCGATCACCTCATCGTGGTCGGCCGGGTGGACGCGCTCGGCGCCGCGGAGGGCGACGCGGACCCGCTCCTGTTCCACCGCGGGGTGTTCGGCCGCTTCACACGCTGACGGAGCCTGCGACGACCGGTTCGCCGACCGGTTCGCGGCGCCGGATCACCAGCGCCATCAGGGCGGCCGCCGCGCACAGCGCCCCGGAGGCGTACCACATCACGTCGTACGAGCCGAAGACGTCGCGTGCGACGCCGCCGAGGAAGGCGACGAGGGCGGCGCCGATCTGGTGCGAGGCGAGGACCCAGCCGAAGACGATCGCGCTGTCGTCGCCGTACTGCTCGCGGCAGAGGGCGAGGGTGGGCGGGACGGTGGCGACCCAGTCGAGGCCGTAGAAGACGATGAAGAGCAGCATGGGCGGGTGGACGCTCGGCGCGAGCAGGACCGGCAGGAAGAGCAGCGAGACGCCGCGCAGCGCGTAGTAGACGGCGAGCAGGCGCCGCGCGTCGAAGCGGTCGGTGAACCAGCCCGAGGCGATCGTGCCCACGACGTCGAAGACGCCGATGACGGCGAGGAGTGACGCGGCGGCCTGTACGGGCATGTGCTCGTCGTGCGCGGCGGGCACGAAGTGGGTCTGTACCAGGCCGTTCGTCGAGGCGCCGCAGATCGCGAAGCTCCCCGCGAGCAGCCAGAAGGGGCCGGTGCGGGCGGCGTCGCGGAGCACGTTCAGCGTGCGCCGGGCGGCTCCCGTGACGGGCGGCGGCTTCGGCACGAACGCGTCCGCCCCGTACGGCTTCTCTCCGACGTCCGCGGGGTGGTCGCGCAACAGCAGCCATACGAAGGGGACGACGGCCAGAGCGGCGAGCGCGACCGTCACGGCGGCCGGCCGCCAGTCGTGCTCCGTCACGACCCAGGAGAGGAGCGGAAGGAAGATCAGTTGCCCGGAGGCCGAGGCGGCCGTGAGGACGCCGGTGACCAGGCCGCGCCGCTCGGTGAACCACCGGTTGGTGACGGTGGCGGCGAAGGCGAGCGCCATGGAGCCGGAGCCGAGCCCGACGAGCAGCCCCCAGCACAGGAGCAGTTGCCAGGCGGAGTCCATCCACACCGTGAGGCCGGAGCCGAGGGAGATGACGACGAGGGCGACCGCGACGACCTTGCGGATGCCGAAGCGGTCCATCAGCGCGGCGGCGAACGGGGCGGTCAGTCCGTACAGCGCGAGGTTGATGGAGACGGCGAGGCCGATGGTGCCGCGCGACCAGTGGAACTCCTCGTGCAACGGGTCGATGAGCAGGCCCGGCAGGGAGCGGAACGCGGCGGCGCCGATGATTGTCACGAACGTGACGGCGGCGACGTACCAGGCGCGGTGGATACGGCGGGGCCGGCGGTCGGCGCCGCTCGGCGAGGCGGTCCGCTCGGGCGGCTTGGTTGTCTGGGTCACGTCAGACAGCATCCGGCCACGGCGGTTCCGGTTCGAGTGGCCGGGGGGACAGCGTTCGCTAGGATCGGGCCATGGCCGCCCAGGAAGCACCCCGCACCGCGCCAGGCACCACGGCAGGCACCGCGGCACCCCGCCGCCACCGTGTCGTCGTCCTCGCCCTGGACGGCGTGATCCCCTTCGAACTCGGCATCCCGCAGCGGATTCTCGGCCGCGCGCGCACTCCCGAGGGCAGGCGCCTGTACGAGATCGTGACGTGCGGGGTGCGCGGCCCGGGACCGGTCCGTACGGACGCCGACTTCGACATCACGGTCGCCTGCGGCCCGGAGGCGCTCGCCACGGCGGACACGATCGTCGTCCCCGCCTCGTACGAACTGGGCCCGGTGTACGAGGAGGGGCGGCTGACCGACGAACTGGCCGCCGCCCTCGGCCACCGCAATCCGGCCGCGCGTCTGGTCGCGATCTGCACGGGCGGCTACCTCCTGGCCGCCGCCGGTCTCCTCGACGGCCGCCCCGCGACCACGCACTGGGCGTCGGCCGAGCACTTCCAGGCACTGTTCCCGCGGGTCGAGGTGGATGCCGATGTGCTGTTCATCGACGACGGCGACGTCCTGACGTCGGCGGGCGTGGCGGCGGGGGTCGACCTCTGCCTCCACCTGCTCCGCCGCGACCACGGCAGCGCGGTGGCCAACGACGTGGCCCGCCGCACGGTGGTGCCGCCCCACCGGGACGGCGGCCAGGCCCAGTACATCCAGCGCCCGGTGCCCGAGCCGCAGCTCGCGACCACGCGGACGGCCCGCGCCTGGGCGCTGAGCCGCCTCGACCAGCCGCTGCCGCTGCGGGACATGGCGGAGCAGGAGGCGATGTCGGTGCGCACCTTCACGCGCCGGTTCCGCGAGGAGGTCGGGATGAGCCCGGGGCGGTGGCTGACGCAGCAGCGGGTGGAGCGGGCGCGGCACCTGCTGGAGTCCAGCGACCTCTCCGTCGACCAGGTGGCGCGGGAAGCCGGGTTCGGCACGGCGCAGTCGATGCGGCAGCACCTACAGGTCGCGCTGGGGGTCACTCCCACCGCGTACCGCCGTACGTTCCGTGAGGTCGCCGCGGGGTGAGGGCGGGCCCGCGGGCTCCGCGGCTTCCGGCGGCCCGGCCGGTTCCGGAGCCTTGACCTCCCCCAGGACGCCGACCACGGTGAGCGCCACCCCGAGCCCCACGCCCGCCAGGATGGCCGTGGACGGCGAGACGACGCTGAGCAGGCCTCCGGCGAGCGAGCCGCTGGCCGCGTATCCGGCGCCGACGGCCGCGTACATCACCGAGTAGCCCGCGGCGAGGGCGCTGGGCGGCAGCACCTCGCGCAGCGACAGGTTGCGGGTGAGCATCGCCCCGGCCTGGAGCAGACCCGCCACGGCCAGGGCCCCGAACATCCAGCCGAGCCCCGGCAGTACGGCGACGGCCGCCAGGCACGCGGAGACGGCGAACATCAGCACCATGCTCTGTGTCCGCAGCCGCCCCGGCCAGGTGCGCAGCCCGTAGACGAACGAGCCGACGGCGGAGCCCGCCGCCAGCGCGGCCAGCAGCGGTCCCGCCCAGCCGACGGCCGTGCCGCGCTGTTCGAGCAGGGCGGGCAGGACGAGTTCGGCGAGGGCGAGCATCGAGAGGCTCGCGGCGCCGGTCACGTAGATCGGCCAGGCGCGCGCGAGGATCCGCGTCATCGACTCGCCGCCGCGGTCGTCGGCGTCCGAGCGCCACCCCGCGGGCAGCATCCAGAGCCCCGCCACGGCGGCCGCCATCAGCGCCCCGTCGAGCAGCAGGGGCGCCGCCGGTGAGACGCCGAGCGCGAGTCCGGTGACGGCGGCCGGGGCCACGCCCCAGATCACGAAGGTGAGGACGGACTCGGCGGACAGGGCCTGGGTGACGGCCTTGTCCGGTACGAGGCTCGTCAGCAGGGCGCGGAGGCCGCCGGGGCAGGCGGCGGGGCCCGCGCCCGCCACGAAGGCGAGGGCGGCCAAGGCCGCGGGGTGGGCCTGCGGGAAGGCGCCCAGGCCGGCGAAGGCCAGGGCGCCGACGGCCAGGCCCGCGGCCATCTGCGGCCTCGCGCGCTCGGGCCGCATGCGCGTGCCCAGGATGGGGGCGCCGATGACCTCACCGACCACGTACGCCGCGGCGAGGGCCGCGCCCAGGGCGTAGCCGCCGGGCCGCTCCCTCACCAGGAAGACGAGGGCGAGCGGCGCGCCCGCCACGGGCATCCTCGCGGCCACGGCCACGACGGCCCACCGGGCGACGCCCCCCGACCACACCTCCCGATAACTCATCCCCCGAAGCTACCGTCCCCCCGGCTCAGAACGTGAGGACCGCCCGAGCCACCCGTCCCGCCCCCGCGTCCTGCGCCGCCTTCGCGAAGTCCTCCACCGGGTATGTCGACGTCACCAGTTCGTCGAGCAGCAGCCGCCCCTCCCGGTACAGGGACGCGTACAGGGCGAAGTCCCGCTGGGGGCGTGAACTCCCGTAGCGGCAGCCCAGGATCGACTTGTCCAGGAAGAGCGACGAGACCACGAACGACGCCTCGGCCGTGGCTCCCGGCATGCCGAGCAGGATCGCCTGGCCGTGCCGGTCCAGGAGGTCGATCGCCTCCCGCACCAGCGAGACCCGCCCCACGCATTCGAAGACATGGTCCGCCCCGCCCGGCAGCACGTCCCGGACCGACGCCGTGGAGGCGTAGAAGTGCGTGGCCCCGAACTGCCGTGCCGCCGCCTCCTTGTCGGGGTTGGCGTCGACGGCCACCACCGTCGACGCCCCCGCGATCCGCGCGCCCTGGAGCACGTTAAGCCCGATGCCTCCCGCCCCGATGACGACCACCGAGTCCCCCCGGTCGACCCGCGCCCGGTTCAGCGCGGCCCCCACTCCCGTGACCACCGCGCAGCCGATCAGCGCCGCGGACGTCAGCGGAATGTCGTCCGGGATCCTCACCGCCTGCACGGCCTTGACGACCGTGCGTTCGGCGAAGGCGGAGTTGGCGGCGAACTGGTACACCGGGCGCCCGCCCCGCGTGAACGGCTGGTCGGGCCGCCCGATGGCCGACCGGCACATGGTCGGCCGTCCCCGGTCGCACTCGGCGCAGGTGCCGCAGCTCGCGATGGTGGAGAGCGCCACGTGGTCGCCGGGAGCGACGTGCGTGACCCCGGCGCCGACCGCCGAGACCACCCCGGCCCCCTCGTGCCCGAGCACCACCGGCGGCGGAAACGGAATGGTCCCGTCGATCACGGAGAGGTCGCTGTGGCAGAGCCCCGCGGCGGCGATCGCGACCAGTACCTCGCCCGGCCCGGGATCACGTACCTCCAAGTCGTCGACGACCTCGACGCGCTTCCCGTCAAAGAGGACACCCTTCACGACACACCCCTCACGACGCACCCCTCACCGAGGCCCTCGGGCCTCTCTCGGCAGACCGAGCACGCGCTCGGCGATGATGTTGCGCTGAACCTCGTCGGAGCCGCCGTAGACGGTGTCGGCGCGGGAGAACAGGAAGAGCCGCTGGGCGGCGTCCAGTTCGTACGGCAAGGCCTCTGACCAGTCACGGGGCCCGACCGCCCCCACCGCACCCCGGACCTCCACGGCCAGCTCGCCCAGCCGCCGGTGCCAGCGGCCCCACAGCAGCTTGGCCACACTCGGGGCGCCGCCCGCAGAGCCCGCACCGCCGTGGGCACCCAACGTACGAAGCGCGTTCCACCGCATCACCCGCAGCTCCGCCCACTGCCGCACCAGCCGCTCCCGCACCACGGCGTCGCCCACCGCCCCCGAGGCGACGGCATCCCGCACGACCCCGGCCAGCTCCTGGGCGAAACCGATCTGCTGCACCAGCGTGGACACGCCGCGCTCGAACGCGAGGAGCCCCATGGCGACGGGCCACCCCTGCCCCTCCCCGCCCACCACGTGCGAGGCACGCGCCCGCGCACCGTCGAAGAAGACCTCGTTGAACTCACTGGTCCCGGTCAGCTGCCGGATGGGCCGCACCTCGATCCGCCCCGGCTGGTCCATCGGCACCAGGAGGAGCGAAAGCCCCCGGTGCCCCGAGGACCCGGCCTCCGTACGCGCGAGCACGAAGCACCAGTCGGCCTCGCGCGCCAGCGACGTCCAGATCTTCTGTCCGGTGACGGCATAGGCACCGCCGCCCGGATCGAGCACGGCCCGGGTGCGCACCGCCGCCAGGTCGGAGCCGGCCTCCGGCTCGCTGTACCCCTGGCACCACAGCACCTCGCCCCGGGCGATCCCGGGCAGGAACTCGGCGCACAGCTCGGGGCCGCCATACGCCAGCAGTGTCGGCGCCAGCAGGTTCTCCCCGATGTGCCCGCACCGCCCGGGGGCACGCGCGCGTGCGTACTCCTCGGCCCAGACGACCTGCTGGGTCAAGGTGGCCCGCCGATTGCCGTACGTGTCCGAGTCCCACCCCAGGCCGATCCACCCGCCCCGGCCCAACTCACGCTCCCAGGACCGCCGTTCCGCCACGCCTTCATGCTCGCTGCCAGGCCCCCCGCTCCCCGAAGCGCTGGAGTACTCACCGGTGAGGTGCTCGGCGAGCCAGGCCCGCGCCTCGGCCCGGAACCGCTCGTCCGCAGGGCCGAACCCGAAGTCCACGGCCGGGCCTAGGCGTTCGGACGCCGATCGCCGGCCGCCGCCTCGGCCATGGCCTCGAGGCGCGCCAGCAACGGCATCGGATCGGTGCCGACCGTCCCGGGAAGGAAGTCCGCGATCCTCTCCGGGGTCCAGGCGCCCTCCGCGTATCCGGCGCGCAGCTCCCGCGGTTGCGCCCATACGGCGATCTTGGGCCCGGCGATCGTGTAGACCTGCCCGGTGATCTTCTCCGCACGGGCCCGGTCGCTGAGCAGATAGGTGACGAGCGCGGCGACGTCCTCCGGCTCCCCGATCTCCGTGAGCTCCATGGGCACCTGGGCCGACATGCGCGTACGCGCCACGGGGGCCACGGCGTTGGCGGTCACCCCGTACTTGTGGAGCCCCAGCGCCGCGCTGCGCACCAAGGAGATGATCCCCCCTTTGGCGGCGCTGTAGTTGGCCTGCGAGACGGAGCCCTGGTGGTTGCCGCTGGTGAAGCCGATCAGGGTGCCCGAGCCCTGCTTCCGCATGACCGCCGACGCCGCCCGGAAGACCGTGAACGTGCCCTTCAGGTGGGTGGCGACCACCGGGTCCCACTCCTCCTCGGACATGTTGAACAGCATCCGCTCGCGCAGGATGCCGGCGACGCACACCACGCCGTCGACGCGCCCGTACTCGGCGAGCGCGACGTCGACGACGCGTTGGCCGCCCGCCATGGCCGAGATGTCGTCGGCGACGGCGACCGCCTCGCCGCCCGCGGCCCGGATCTCCTTGACCACGGCGTCGGCCACCTCACTTGCCGGCTCGCCGCCCGCCATGGAGACGCCGTAGTCGTTGACGACGACCTTGGCGCCCTCGGCCGCCGCGGCGAGCGCGACGGCCCTGCCGATGCCGCGCCCGGCGCCGGTCACGGCCACCACCTTGCCTGCCAAGAAGTTCCCCACGCCCGGCCCCTTCCCGCGGTTTCTGACGGACCGTTAGATTCTAGGGCCCGTCGGATACGGAAAGACAAGCCCCGGGGAGCACCCATGTCAGACTCAGGTATTACCGTTCCCGTCCCGACCGCCTCCGCACTGCCTCCCGAATTCCACGACCTGGCCAAACGCGTGAACAACTGGGGGCGTTGGGGGGCCGAGGACGAGATCGGCACGCTGAACCTCATCACCGACGAGGCCGTGCGCGCGGCCGCCGCCGAGGTCCGCACGGGCCGCCGCGTCCCGCTCGCGCTGCCCCTCAAGGAGGACGGCGTCCAGACGGGCCTGATACCGGGCCGCGCGAACCCCCTGCACACCATGGTGCAGATCAACCAGGAGCTCTTCGGCCCCGGCACGGTCGCCACCAGCGACGACGCGGTGACGATGGGACTACAGGCGGCCACGCACTGGGACGCGCTGACGCACGCCTCGCACTCCGGGAAGATCTACAACGGCCGCCGCGCGGACACCATCACGGCACACACCCGCGCCCGGTTCAGCGGCATCGACAAGGCCCCGCACGTCGTCTCGCGCGGCGTCCTGCTCGACGTGGCGCGCGCCAAGGGCCTCGACCGGCTGCCCGGCGACCACGCGGTGACGCCCCAAGACCTCGACGAGGCGTCGGAGTTCGGGCGTGTCGCGGTCCGCGCGGGGGACATCGTCCTCGTACGCACGGGCCAGATCCAGGTGTATCTCGCGGGTGACAAGCACGCGTACGGGTATCCGTCGCCCGGCCTCTCGGTGCGTACGCCCGAGTGGTTCCACGCGCGCGACGTGGCGGCGGTCGCCAACGACACCCTCACGTTCGAGATCTTCCCGCCGGAGATCGAGAACCTGTGGCTGCCCGTGCACGCGCTCGACCTGGTGGAAATGGGGATGATCCAGGGCCAGAACTGGAATCTCGAAAAGTTGTCCACAGCCTGTGTAGAACTTTCGCGGTACACCTTCCTGCTGTCCGCGATGCCGGAGCCGTTCGTCGGCGGCACGGGCACGCCCGTGGCCCCGGTGGCCGTGCTGTAGGGGCCGCGGGAACGGCGGCGCGCGGACTCCGCCCCCCGAGTGCGGTGCCGCACGCCGCCATCCGGCTCGGCACCCGGCACTCACCCTCGCGCGCGAGGGGACCGACGCCGACGCGACTCGCGTCTCGGCAAGGGCCACCGTGACCGGCGCCCTCGTCGTCCCCTCGCGGCGAATCGCTGTCCACAAGCGTGATCAATTGGACACTGCGCGTCAATACCCGCTTGGCGACAAGGGAATTATGCCTACTTTGCCCCACCCGCGCACGGGCGCGCGCACCGCGTCACGCGACGGCGCACACGGCGCAGGAGCACGAGCCCCAGGGCTCAGACGGCCTCGTACGCCGCGTCGACGTCGGTTTCTCCGTAGGACACCCCGTCGAAGGCGACGGCGGGGGCGTCCGGATCGCACCGGTCCACCTCGCACCAGATGCTCTTGCCCGCGCCCTCGGGCTGCCAGCCCCAGCGGTCGGCGAGGCCGCTCACAAGCTCCAGGCCTCGGCCGTTGGTGTCGTCACCCTCGGCGTGGCGCTGCTTGGGCGGCCTGGCGCTGGTGTCGACCACCTCGACGCGGACCGTCCTCGGCGCGTCCTCGGGAACGCCGGGGAGCAGCATGCGCAGGACCGCTGGGCAGCCCGTGTGCACCACCGCGTTGGTGACCAGTTCCGAGATCAGCAGGATCAGCGTCTCGGCCACTGGTTCGTCGGCTTCTATACCCGAACCCGCGAGTCGCGAGCGGGCCCAACGCCTGGCCCGTCCCACCTCCGCGGGGTCAGCCCCGACCTCCAGCTGAACATGAAGCACCTGCACCGCTCACACCATCCGAACCGGCGGACACATCGCCTCGCGACTCCACAGGGTCACGGAACGTGAACCCCGACGGAGACAGCATGATTGACGTTCAGTCACCCCAACAAGCGCTTCAGGCATATTCCAGCGCGAAGGAGTACGCGTGCTGCATACTGTGCGACGCGTACGGCGGGGGGTCGAACAGGCGGGCACGGGACCGTGCCCTGCGTGGCGAGCGGCGCGCATCGCCGGATCCGGCGCCGCCGCTGAGGCAACACCGGGATGGCTCAGACCCAGAACCACTCGCATCTGAGACAAGGTACCCGAGCCGGACACCGACTCCATGCCGTGACGAGTCACGCGTAGGACACAACCCGGTATCAACGCTCCGTAGCGTCACCGTCCGCTGTCAGAGAGCTTCGGCAAGCGCTTCCTCGGTCTCGGCCGCCGTGCGCCCCAGTTCCGCGCGCACCCAGGCCCGTTTGAGGTGCAGATGCACCTCCGCCTCCCAGGTGAAGCCCATGCCGCCGTGCACTTGCAGGCAGTCCCGGGCGTTGCGCGTGGCCGCGTCGTCGGCCAGGAGCTTGGCGCCGGCGATCTCCTGCTCGTCCCTGGTCACGGCGGCCGCATAGACGGCGCCGCGGGCGATCTCGGTCCGTACGAGCATGTGTGCGCAGAGGTGCTTCACGGCCTGGAAGGACCCGATGGGCTGCCCGAATTGTTTGCGTTCGCTCGCATACCGCACCGCCATCTCGCACGTCCGTCCAGCACTGCCCAACTGTTCGGCGGCCGTCAGGAGCACCGAATCGGCGGGCGCCCGCGTGCCCGCCCCCGGCACGCGGTGCAGGGGCGTGAGCGGGTCGACGGACCGCAGGGGCACGGCTCCGGTGACGTCGCCCCGTACGGCGTCGGCGTCCGCCAGCCACGGGACGAGCACCCCGTCGACCGCGGTCACCACCGCCGTCCCCTCGGCCGCGCCCGGCACCTCCCCGGCCGCCAGGAACGTCGCCACCGCGGGCCCGGGCAGCAGCGCCCGCCCCGCCTCCTCGAAGGCGAGCACGGCCTCCGGGAGCCCGAGGCCGACCCCGCCCCGGGCCTCGTCGAGCGCCAGGGAGAAGAACCCGGCGTCGCCGAGCGCGCGCCACAGGTCCCTGTCGACGAGGCCGGGGGTGTCCATGGCGTCCATGGCGTCCCGCAAGGAGAACCTCCCCGCGAGGATCTCCCGCATGCCCTTCCGCAACGCCTCTTGATCATCCGTGAGTTGGAAGTCCACGTCCGGCCTCACCGCCCCTTCGGGAGGCCGAGTATCCGCTCGGCCACGATGTTCCGCTGGATCTGCGAGGTCCCCGCGGCGATCGTGTACGACAGCGAGGAGAGCCGGTCCAGGGTCCACTCGCGCCCCAGGTCGAGCGCGCCCGCGCCGAGGACGTCCGCGGCGGCGTCGTACAGCTCCTGGCGCGCGTGCGAGTACCGCAGCTTGAAGACCGAGCCGCCCGCTCCCGGCACGCCGCCCGAGCGCTGCGCCTCGCTCACGTTCCACTGCGTGAGCCGCCACAGGGCCGTGAACTCGGCGCTCAGGCGGCCGAGCCTCCGCCGCAGTACCGCGTCGTCCCAGCGGCCGTTCGCGCGCGCCTCACGGGCCAGCTCGCCGAGGACGCGGCGGCAGGCCACCACCTCGCCGACGAAGGCCGTGCCGCGCTCGTAGGAGAGGGTCACCATGGTCACGCGCCAGCCGTCGTTCTCCGCGCCCACGCGGTTGGCCACCGGCACCCGGACCTCGTCGAGGAACACCTCGGCGAACTCCGTGGAGCCTGCGAGGGTGCGCAGCGGGCGCACGGTGATCCCGGGGGCGTCCATCGGCATCGCGAGCCAGGAGATGCCCCGGTGCTTGGGCACGGCCTCGCTCACCGGCTCCGTGCGCACCAGGAGCTCGCACCAGTCGGCGACCTCGGCGTGGGAGGTCCAGACCTTGGAACCGCTCACCACGTAGTGGTCGCCGTCCCGCCACGCGCGCGTGCGCAGCGACGCGAGGTCGCTTCCCGCGTCGGGCTCGCTGAAGCCCTGGCACCACACCTCGTCGCCCCGCAGCACGGGCGGCAGCCAGCGCGCCCGCTGCTCGGGCGTGCCTTCGGAGGCGATGGTGGGGCCCGCGTGCAGCAGCCCGACGAAATTGGCCCCTACGTAGGGGGCGCCCGCCTTCTCGGTCTCCTCCAGGAAGATCAGGTGCTGGGTGGGCGTGGCACCCCGCCCGCCCGCGTCGACGGGCCAGTGCAGGCCCGCGTACCCGGCGTCGTACAGCCTGCGCTGCCACCCGGTGTCGTACGCCCGCCGACCGGGCCAGTCGAGCGGGTCGGGGCGCGGCGGCAGGCCGGGGAGGGTGCGCGCGAGCCACTCGGTCAGGTGCGCGCGGAACTCCTCCTCCGCTTCGGTGTACGTGAGGTCCACGGCCGCGCCTACTCGCCCGGTCCCGGTACCGGTACCGCGTCGGGCGGCCCGGTCGCGTGGCCGTCGCCGCCGAGGGCCGGCGGAAGCTCGGTCATGGTGTCCCCTCCGGTTCATCCGCCCGGACCCCGCGGACGGCAGCGGACGGCATCCGTACGAGCGACGCCGCCTCTTCGCACAGAGCGAGCTGACGGTTCGTCAGAGCGCAGGTTAGTCCCGCACCCCTGGACCGGCAAGGCGCACCGGCCTACGCTTCCCGCAGCTTCTGACGCTGCGTCAGTTATGGCCCCGGCAGGAGGGCGACCGCATGAGCACCGCGCAGAACGGGACAGCGGACAACGGGAACGCGCAGAACGGCACCGTGCACGAGCGGAACGAGGCCGCGTACGAGCTGGCCTCCTCCCGCACGCTCTGGGAGCTCGTGGAGCGCCGTGCCGCGCTCACCCCCGACGCGCCGGTCCTGATCCAGGCCGCCGACGACCCCGCCGACGACCGCACGCTCACCTTCGGCGCGCTGCGGGACCGCGCGGAACGCGTCGCCGCCGGTCTTTGCGCCAGGGGCGTGCGCCCCGGCACGGTCGTCGCCTGGCAGCTCCCGACCCGTATCGAGACGGCCCTGCTCTCCTTCGCGCTGGCCCGGATAGGCGCCGTCCAGTCCCCGGTCATCCCCTTCTACCGCGACCGCGAAGTCGGCTTCGCGCTGCGGGAGTCCGGGGCGGAGCACTTCGCGGTGCCCGGGGTGTGGCGCGGCTTCGACCACGGGGAGATGGCGCGGCGGCTCGGCGCCAGGGGCGTCTTCGAGGCGTACGAGGAGCTGCCCGACGCCGATCCGTCCGTGCTGCCCGCACCGCCCGCGGACGGCACCGCGGTGCGCTGGATCTACTGGACCTCGGGCACGACCTCCGACCCCAAAGGTGTCCTGCACACCGACCGTTCGCTCATCGCCGGGGGCTCCTGCCTCGCCCACGCGCTGCGCCTGCGGACCAGTGACGTGGGTTCGATGGCGTTCCCCTTCGCGCACATCGCGGGCCCCGACTACACGGTGATGCTGCTGCTCTACGGCTTCCCCGCGGTGATGTTCGAGCACTTCGCGATGCCGGGCGCGCTCGACGGCTACCGGCGGCACGGCGTGACCGTGGCGGGCGGGTCGACGGCCTTCTACTCGATGTTCCTGGCCGAGCAGCGCAAGATGCCGCCGGGCGAGAAGGTCCTTCCCGCGCTGCGGCTCCTCGCGGGCGGCGGGGCACCGAAGCCGCCGGAGATCTACCACGCCGTCGTACGCGAGATGGGCTGCCAACTGACCCACGGCTACGGCATGACCGAGGTCCCGATGATCACCATGGGCGCCCCTGACGACACCGCGGAGAACCTGGCGGCCACGGAGGGGCGGCCGCCGCCGGGCATGGAGATCCGGATCACCGACGCCGACGGCAAGGGGCTCGGTCCCGGCATCGACGGCGAGGTGCGGCTGCGCGGTGAGGCCGTCTGCCGGGGCTACTTGGGCCGCGCGCCCGACGCGGGGGCCTTCGACGCCGACGGGTTCCTGATCACCGGGGACCTCGGCCACCTCACGGGGAGCGGCCACCTGGTGCTCACCGGGCGCGCGAAGGACGTCATCATCCGCAAGGGGGAGAACATCTCCGCCAAGGAGATCGAGGATCTCCTGCACGGCCACCCCACCGTCGGTGACGCGGCGGTCATCGGTCTGCCCGACGACGAACGCGGGGAACGGGTCTGCGCGGTGGTGGAACGGCGGGCGGGGGCCGGTGAGCTGACGCTGGCCGCCGTGACCGCGTATCTGCGCGGGGAAGGCCTCGCCCCCTACAAGTTGCCGGAACAGCTTGAGGTCGTCGAGGCGCTCCCCCGCAACGAGACGCTGCGCAAGGTACTCAAGTACAAGCTGCGGGAGCGCTACGCGCGCGTGCCGCTCACTCCGGAACCGTGAAGTACTGGGCGAAGGCCGTCACGATCTCCTGCTCCGCAACCCGGCCGTCGCCGTCCGCGTCGAGACCGGCCGCCACCGCGCCCGCGACGTCCTCGGGCACGCCGAGCGCCTTGAGCGCGCGTCCGATCTCGGCGGGGGCCACCGCCCCGTCGCCGTCACCGTCGGCGATGCGGATCACGGCGTTCAGGAAGGGCCTCGCGATCTCGGCGAACCGCTGCGGGTTGTCACGCAGCCGCTTCACCGCGCCGCCGACGAACTCGTCCCGCGTGATCCGCTGGTCCCCGTCACGGTCCGCGATCCCGGCCATGCCCTGCCAGAACGCCTCGGCGCCCAGGTACAGGGCCTGCCCCTTGTCGGACCGCGCCGTCACCCCGAACTCCTTGCACAGGGCGGCGGCCGCCGTGCTGAAGTCCTCACGGGAGATGTATTGGTTGCCGTCCTGGTCGAAGGTGGCGAACCGGGCCGCGATCTTACGCTCGTACTCGGCACTGTCCATGGTCTTCGGGCCGCCTCATTTCCGCGGTTGGGTGCAGTTCAGGAGGGTGGATACCCCCGGCAGCAGCGAGCGTACGTCGTCCCGGGCGCCCTGAGGCGGTAAAGCGGGGCTTGTGTCAGGACCGCCTGAATTCCGGTACAGATATGTGCCACACACGTGATGTGCTGCACTGTTCCGCGTGGAAGCTGTCGCGGCGAGTGTCATAGCAGTGCTCGGAACCCTCCTGGGCGCGGGAGTCACGCACTCCTTCCAGCGCAGGACGGCCGAGCGGACGGAAGCGTTCACCCGGAGCGAGAAACTGCGCCAGGAGCGGATCGACGCGTACTGCGCGTACGCGGGCGCGCTGGTCAACTACCGGCGGGTGCTCATGGACCGCTGGTTCAGCAGGGCCGAGAACCGCGAGGACAGCGAGGAGGCCCGCTTCCGTTCGTACGAGATGCGCTCAGAGGCGCACGAGACGCTGTTCCGCGTGCAGTTGCTCACCGACGACGAGCAACTGATCAGTCAGGCCTGGCAGACGCTCGACACGGTCAGTGACGTGCACAAGGCGGCCGACAGGGACGAACTCGCCGAACGCAGCCGTGGCTCCCGGCAGGCCATCAACGCCTTCGTCGCGACGGCGAAGCGGCACGTGTAGGGGCACGCCGGGGGCTCAGGCGGAGAGCGGGCTCAGGCGGAGAGCGGTGTCGCCTCCTCGTCGAGCGCCTCGGCCACGTCCGGGAAGACCTCGAAGAGCCTGCGGACGCCGAGGGCCGCGAGGACCCGGTTGACGTGGGAGCCGTCGACGGCGCCCTGGGCCGGGAGTATCAGCCGCAGCCGGCCCTGGCAGGAGCGGATCAGACGGCGGGTGGCGATCAGCACGCCGACGCCGCTGGAGTCGCAGAACAGCACGTCGGAGAGGTCGAGGACGACACTGCGACGGCCGTCGGCCACTGCCTCGTGCACGCGCTGGCGCAGAACGGGCGAGGTCAGCAGGTCCATCTCGCCGGAGACGCACAACACGGCCCAGCCGCCCTGCTCGCCCACCGTCACCTTGAGCGTCACGCGTCACGCCTCTCGCTCGCCTGCTCTTCCCTCCGGCCCGAAGTGATCCGGAAGCGGTCCTTACGCTTCGTTCAGCCTCGGCTGCCCAACTACTCCACCCATGAAACACCAGCATCGCCGCCTCAATATCATCCGGGCCTTCGCGGGGAACGCCCTTTGCCGTAAACAGAGGTGCTCTGTCAGTGGCGCCGACTACATTCGAGGGAGAGTCGGACACGGCGAGCGCAGAGGGGGCCGCATGCCGAAGGACGCACCGCGGCGCTGGGACCGCAGGATGCAGCAGCGGCTGGCGCACGGGGAGGCGGCCGCGCTCGGCGAGCTGTACGACCGCTTCGCCTCGCTGGTGCACGGCCTCGCCCACCGCGTCCTCGGCGACGAGAGCGGCGCCGACCGCATCACCCGCGAGGTCTTCGCCCACGTATGGGAGAACCCCGACGCGTATGACGCGAAGCAGGGCCCCCTGCGCTCCTGGCTCGCCACGCTCGCCCATGAGCGGGCCGTCCGCAGGCTCCGCCAGACCGAGTCGGCCGCCCTCGCGGGCGGCGAAGGCACCGCGGAGGAGCTGGAGCGCAAGGTCCGCCACGCCTCGGCGGCGGCCCGCGCGGACTACATCGTGACGGCCATGCCCACTCCCCTGCGGGCCGCGCTCGAACTGGCGTACTTCCAACGGCGTGACTACCGCCAGGCCGCCGCCGACCTCGGCGTCACCGAGGACGAGGCCCGGCGCAGGCTCCGCCTCGGCCTCCAGCTCCTCTCGACGGCCAACGACACGGACGCCCCCTCCGCCGGCCGCGCCGGCACCTCACCCGGTCCCGGGACGTCGCTGTGACCGGCTCCGACCGCCCCGGGCCGCACGAGGCGGCGGACGGCCAGGAAGGGCAGGGCGGCCAGGGCACCCCCGCCGCCCCGCGCATACCCGTCCCGCGCGTCTCCGCGGAGGACTCCGGAGTCCCGCTGCCCGCCCCGCCGCCCGCCCCGCTCGTCCTGGAGCACCCCGTTCTGAAGTCCCTGCTCGGCGCCTGGGCGCTCGCCGCGTGCTCCACGGAGGAGGCCACCGCCGTCGAGGAGCACCTGGGCGAGTGCGGCCCCTGCGCGGAGGAGGCGCTGCGGCTGCGGGACGCCGTCGGCCTGCTGCACCCCGAGGAGAGCCTCGACCTCGACCCCGGTCTGCGCACCCGCGTCCTGGACAGCTGCCTGGGCCGCCGCCCGCCCCGCATCCCCGTCCCCCAGTGGGCCGTGCCCTACGACGCGGAGAGCGCCCGCCTGGACGCCCTGCTCCGCGACATCGGCGACTCCGAGTGGCACGCCCCGGTGCGGCTGCGCTGGTTCGAGCAGGGCGGCCCGGCGAGCCGCAAGACCACCGTGGCCGGAGTCATCGGGCACCTTCTCGCCGTGGACGGCCTGGTCGGGCTCGCCCTCGGCCTCGGCGACCCGCTCGGCCCGAAGGCCAAGGACCCCCAGCTCCCCGGGCAGCGCACCGAGGCGTACTGGAAGGCGTCGTATTTCCCGCCCACACGTGCCGTGCGCGGGCCCTGGCGTGACCAGACGCACGAGCTGATCCGCACGGTGTCCTTCGCGGGCGACGGCTCGGGACGGATGCCGGTTCCGTACGGGACGGTGCCCGACGGCGGCGGCGGGGCCGGGCAGAAGATCGAGCTGCCGCTGCGGGACGCCATGGTGGACCGCGCCTTCGAGTGCTGGATCCACGCGGGCGACATCGCCCACGCCGTCGACTATCCCTACGACCCGCCGGCGCCCCGCCACCTCCACCGCATGATCGACCTCGCCGCGCGGATGCTCCCCGACACGCTGGCGGGCCGCCGCCGCTCCGGGCTCGCGGCGCCCTCGCGTGACCTGGTCGCGGCGGGCGCCCCCGGCCGCAGCCTGCGCCTGGAGATCGAGGGGCTCGGCGGCGGCGAGTGGTTCATCCCGCTGGACTCGCCCGGCGCCACCGCGTCGGCCGAGCGCGAGGTGGCACACGTGGCGCTCGACGGCGTGGAGTTCTGCCGCCTGGCCGCGGGCCACGTCTCGCCCGAGGAGGCGGCCGCCGGTCAGGACGGCGATCGCGAGGCGATCCGCGACGTCCTGTTCTCGGCGGCGTCACTGAGCCGGATGTGACCCACCCGCCCCCGTAAGGGCCGGTCAGGCGAAGACGACCGTGCGGCGGCCGTTCAGCAGGATCCTGCGCTCCGCGTGCCACTTCACGGCCCGGGCGAGCGCCTGGCACTCCACGTCACGGCCGATCGCCACGAGCTGGTCGGGGGTCACGCCGTGTCCGACCCGCTCGACCTCCTGCTCGATGATCGGCCCCTCGTCGAGGTCGGCCGTCACGTAGTGCGCGGTCGCGCCGATCAGCTTCACGCCGCGCGCGTGCGCCTGGTGGTAGGGCTTCGCGCCCTTGAAGCTCGGCAGGAACGAGTGGTGGATGTTGATGATCCGCCCGCTGAGCTCCTTGCAGAGGTCGTCCGAGAGCACCTGCATGTAGCGGGCGAGGACGACGAGCTCCACGTCCAGCGAGCGCACCACTTCGAGCAGCCGCGCCTCGGCCTGCGGCTTGTTCTCCTTGGTCACCGGGATGTGGTGGAAGGGGATGTCGTACGAGGCGACGAGCTCGGCGAAGTCCGTGTGGTTGGAGACGACCGCGGCGATCTCCACGGGCAGCGCGCCGGTCCGTGAGCGGAACAGCAGGTCGTTCAGGCAGTGCCCGAACTTCGACACCAGCAGGACGATCCGCATCTTGTCCTCGGCCCGGTGGATCTGCCAGTCCATGCGGAAGGAGTCACCGATCGCGGCGAAGCTCGCCCGCAGCTTGTCGACGGTCACCGGGGCCTCGGCGGAGAAGTGGACGCGCATGAAGAACAGACCGGTGTCGTGGTCGCCGAACTGCTGACTGTCCTCGATGTTGCAGCCGGTCATGAAGAGATAGCTCGACACGGCGTGCACGATGCCCTGCTTGTCGGGGCACGAGAGGGTGAGGACGTACTGATCGGCGGGGACGGCGGGGGCCACGGACTGCTCGTTCATGCGGGCAAGGTTCCCACAGCGGGTCGCGCCGCGGGCAATCGTCCCGCGAGCCGGGACGGCCACGCCCGGTACCCGGGCCCCATGCTCAGCCGGACCGCGTCAGTATCCGCAGCACCTCAAGCGTCCGCGGCGGCTCGTCCGGGTTCTCCCCGTCGCTCGCGGCCAGGTGGACGTGCGCCTCGCGCGCCGCCCGCACGGCCTCGGGCCAGCCCGGATGCTGGAGGTAGACGGAGACCAGCGCGTCGGGCCCGACCTCGTGCATGATCCGCAGGACCCGCAGCACGGCCGTGTCGACGAGCGCCGCCTCCTGGGAGTCGCGGAAGATCGTGCCGACGTACTTCTCGGCGGACCAGTTGTCCAGCCACGTGTCCTCGACCAGCCGGTAGACGGCGTCGGTCACGTCCCCGTACTCCTCGCGTCCTGCGAGCCAGCACTCCCGCTGGAAGTCGGGGTCGGAGAGCATGTGCAGCGCCGAGCGCACGTTGCTGCGCCAGCGCCACCACGGCATGTCGTTGGTCGGCATGCCACCCATGGTGCTGGAGCGACGGCCGCGACGGGAAGAGTTCTCCGAACCTTGCACGGTCATCGATCGTACGTTCCCACGCCACGCTCCCGAACCGGCCCCCGCCCGTTCACCGTGATGTCACCGTCCGTTGAGAACGCGTCACTCCTCGGTTGGCCCTTGACCGGAAGGGTGCGGGGACATGACCGGCCGGCGACACTCCTTCCTGAACCGCCCCCACCGACACGCCGCGCTCTCCGCGGCCGCCGCGGCGGCGTGCGTCGCCCTGACAGCCGGATGCGGGGTCATCCCCGGCACCACGGGGGGTTCCGGGGACGACCCCATCACCGTCATGACCTGGGCCCCCGAGAACACCAAGGCCACCAACAAGCCCGGCGTCCCCGCCATGGCCCAGGCCTACGCCCGCTGGGTCAACTCCCACGGCGGCATCGACGGCCACGAGCTGCGGGTCCTGACCTGCAACGACCACAACGACTCGGCAGGCGCCGCCAAGTGCGCGCGCAAGGCCGTCGACGAGGACGTGGTCGCGGTCGTCGGCGCCTACAGCCAGCACGCCCGCTCCTTCCTCGCCCCCCTGGAGGTCGCCGGCATCCCGTACATCGGCGGCTACGGCATCACCGACGACGAGTTCTCCAGCCCGCTGTCCTACCCCGTCAACGGCGGCGAACCGGCCCTCCTCGCGGGCAACGGCCGCCAGCTCGCCGACCGCTGCGACCGCGTCTCCCTCGTACGCCCCGACACCCTGGCCGGCGACGAACTGCCCGAGCTCCTCAACGCCGGGCTCGCCGACGGCCACCACAAGCCCGTCGCCGACATCCGCGCCCCCGAGGACAGCACCGACCTCACCCCGCAGGCCGAGCAGGCCCTGCGGCACGCGGGCACCCGGGACGGCTGTGTGACCACCGCGCTCGGGGCGCGCACCGACACCTTCTACGACGCCTTCCGGCGCACCAGGACCGACTATCCGCCGGTACGGATCTCCTCGGTGCTCGGCAGCGTCGACCAGTCGCTCATCGACCGCACCGGCGGCGCGAACGGTCCCTACGAAGGGGCGTACGTCACCGGCTGGTACCCGGCGTCCGGCGATGCCAGGTGGTCGCAGATGCGCGACGTCATCCGCGAGCAGGCGTTCGGCGACAACCGCGTCGACCCGGCCGACGCGGGCGTGCAGACCACGTGGATCGCGTACACCGTCCTGAAGCAGGCCGTGGAGTCCCTCGGCGGCGGCGAGGTGAGCGCCCGCACGCTGCGCCGCGCCCTCGACGACGGCCTGCGGGTCCGCACGGGCGGCCTCACGCCCACGCTGAGCTGGCGCTTCGAGGACCTGATCGCGGCCAGCGAGTTCCCGCGGCTGATCAACTCGGGCGTCACGTTCCAGACCGTGCGGGACGGCCGGCTGGTCCCCTCCCGCAAGGGCTTCGTGGACGTCGAGAAGACGCTGGAGCAGACCGCGTAACCCGGGGGTCGCGCGGTCCGCCCGCGAAGGCTCAGAGCTGGGTCTTCTCGCGCGTGGTCAGGCCGTACTTGCCCGCGATCGCGTTCCAGTACTTGGCGGCCTGCTCCTTGGCGGTGGTCGCCTCCCCGCTCGCCCGGTTGCCCGCCGCCTGGTGCGAGGTGCTGCGGGCGTGGCCCTTGCGGCAGCCCCGCTTGCCCGCCACCTGGTCCGCCCACGAGGCGTAGTGGTTGTCGGCCGACGCGGACGCCTTCCAGGCCCTGTTGAGGGAGGCGGTCAGCTGCTCGTTGGACGGGAGCTCGTCGACCTCCAGCTCGGCGAGCCGGGTGACCAGGCCGTTGCGCTGCTTGGCGGCGTCGCGCAGGTCCTTCGCCGACTGGCCGAGGTTCTCGCACTTGCCCACGTTGCGTACGGAGGTGATCACCGTCGCGCGGCTGTTGTTGCTGTCGGCCAGGAGCTTGTCCAGGGCGACGGCCTGCTCCTTGCCGGGGTCGGCGGACGGCGAGGGCTCGTCGGCGGGGGCGGACGCGGAGACGGGCTTGCCGTCGTCCGCGCTCTCGTCGTCACCGCCGCCGGAGCTCAGGAGCGCGCCCGCGCCGACGCCGAGCACGGCGATGCCGACGCCGACGGCGATGATGAGGGGCACCTTCGAGCCGGTGCGGCTGCGGCGGCCGCCATGGCCGCCGTCGCCCTGCGCGGGCGCCGGAGCGGGGGCGCGAGCGGGCGCCGGCGCGGGGGCCGCGGGCGCCGAGGCGTCGAAGCGGGGCATCTGCTGGGTGGACGCGGGCCCCTCGGCCTCCGGCTCGGTGCGGAAGAGGCTGTCGAACTCTGCGGGCGGCTGCCGGTCGCCGGGGGCGCCGGGGCGGATGCCGTAGGGCGCGACGGCCGGCTCGGGCGGCGCGCCGGGCCCGGCGGGGCCGCTGTTGCCGGGGACGGGCGCGATGAACTGCGTGGGCTCGCTGTCGGACGCGGGGCCGGGTCCGGCGGGCGTGGCACGGCCGAGGAACTGCGTGGCATCGGCGACGGGCGCCTCGGGCGGCAGAGCGCCGGGGGCCACCGGGGGGATGTACTGCGTGGCACCGTCGTCCATGGCCCCCTGGACACCGAACGCGGGACCGCCGGGCAGGGAGCCGCCGGGCATGGGGCCGCCACCCGGCATGGGACCGCTGCTCGGTATGGGCGCTATGTACTGCGTGGCGCCGTCGTCCATGGCCCCCGGGCCACCCGGCATGGGACCGCCACCCGGCATGGGACCACTGCCCGGCATGGGGCCGCCGCCCGGTATGGGCGCTATGTACTGCGTCGCGTCGGCGTCCGGTCCCGTGGCGGCCGGCGGCAGGGGCGCGCCGCCCTGGCCGAGCGGCGGCAGCGGCATGCTCTGCCCGCCGTACCCCTGCTGACCGCCGTACGAGGCCTCCCCGTGGCCGGACTGGGCCGCGTGCGCGCCGTGTGCGGGCGGCCCGGCGTGCGCTCCATGGCTCTGCTGCGCCGCCTGTGCGCCCTGGGCGGGCGGCCCGGCGTGCGCTCCGCGCCCGTGCCGACCGCCGCCCTGGCTCTGGCCCTGGATCTGCCCCTGATCCTGGCCCTGCTGTACGGGATAGCCGCCCTGAGCCGCGTACGGGTCCTGTGCGGCGTACGGGTCCTGGGCCGCGTACTGCTCCGGCGCGCCGTAGCCCTGCTGCGGGTAGCCGTAGCCCTGTGCGGGCGGCGGGGTCGCGCCCTCGGGGGGCAGCGGCATGGCCTGGGCGGGCTGCTGCGGCGGGGCGCCCCAGGCCTCGCCCTGGCCGGGCTGCGGCGGGCTCGTCGTGTCGGGCCCCCAGGGACTGCCCCACGGGGTGCCGCCCGCAGGGGTGGTTTGCCGTCCTGCGGTACCGGGCAGCAGCGGCTCACTGCCGTCCGCGGGCAGCACGACGCCCTCATGGGCTTGCCGGGCCGCGGGCTGCCGCGGATCGGAGGAAGCAGCGCCCTGACCGCTCTGCTGCGTCACCGGGACTCCTACGTATGGGGGACCTACGGAACCGTCGGCTCACGCTACCGGGTCGCCACAGCCCTTAGCCACGCAGCTCAGAGCGGAGCCGTCCGCTCGACGTCCGCAGTAACAATTCCTCCCGCTCAGGCGCTGTTTACTGGACGGAGATCCCTTTAGGACCGCGCACGCGCGCGTGGGTCACGCCGCCTGCACGTCGACGCGGGAGCCGAACTCCCTGACCACCGGCTCGTCGCGGTACGGCTCAAGGCGCTGCTGGAGGTCCTCCAGGTACTCGGCGCCGCGGTTCGAGCGAAGGGTGCCGAGGAGCTCGACGGCCTTCAGGCCCGTGTGGCAGGCCTGTTCGACCTCGCGGCGCTGCACCTGGGCCGTGGCCAGCAGGACGAGGCCGATCGCGCGCCGCCTGGCCCGTGTCTCCGGGTGCCCGTCGAGCGACTCCTGCGCGCTGCGCGCCGCGGCGTCCGCCTGGCCGAGGTCACGGTGACAATGCGCCAATTCATCGGCCAGATACGCGTGGTCGAAGTGCCTGATCCAGACGGGGTCGTCGCCCGCCTCCTCCTCGCCCGCGGCCCGGTCCATCGCCTCGACGGCGCGGCCCGCCACCGACTGCGTCGCCCGCGCGTCCCCGAGCAGGGCGTGGCCGCGCGCCTCTGCGGCGTAGAACATGGCCTCCGCGCGGGGTGTGACCCGCCCGCGCGTCCCCTCCTGCGCGGCCCGCGCCAGCTGCGCGATCTCGCGCGGGTTCCCGAGCTGGGCGGCGAGGTGACTCATCGAGGCGGCCAGTACGTACCCGCCGTACCCCCTGTCCCCGGCCGCCTGGGCCAGGCGCAGCGCCTGGATGTAGTAGCGCTGGGCGAGGCCGGGCTGGCCCGTGTCGACGGCCATATAGCCCGCGAGTTCCGTCAACCGCGCGACGGCGGCGAACAGTTCACGCCCGACCGCCTCCCGGTAGGAGCCTCCGAGGAGCCCGGAGACCACGGAGTTGAGGTAGTGCACGACGACGGGACGCACATGCCCGCTGCCGAACTGGTGGTCCAGCTTGGTCAGCGCCTGGGTCATCGCCTGGACCGCGGCCACGTCCGGCATCCCGACGCGCGGCCCGGCGGTCCGGCCGACCTGGGAGTCCGCCGAGGAGATCAGCCAGTCGCGGCTCGGCTCCACGAGCGCGGAGGCCGCCACGGTCGAGCCGGACAGGAAGTCCCTGCGCCCCACGTCGCTGCGCCACAGCTCACAGACCTGTTCGATGGCGCCGAGCACGGTCGGCGAGAACTGGAGACCGACGCCGGAGGCGAGGTTCTTGCCGTTCGCCATGCCGATCTCGTCGATGGTGACGGTACGGCCCAGCTTGCGGCCGAGCGCCTCCGCGATGATGCCGGGCGCCCGCCCGCGCGGCTGCTGCCCGCGCAGCCAGCGGGCCACGGACGTCTTGTCGTAGCGCAGATCGAGACCGTGCTCCGCGCCGCACATGTTGACCCTGCGGGCGAGTCCGGCGTTGGAGCAGCCGGCTTCCTGGATGAGCGCCTGCAGCCTTTCGTTGGGCTGACGCGCGACGAGTGGCCTGGCGGCCATGGCGTACCCCCTGAACGTGCACCGTGGACCTGCGGAACGGAGCGGCCGCGGCGGCCGACCCACGCTGATCAATGCCCTGGGGACAAGGCGAAGATGCGCCACGAAAGAGGCATAAGTAGCCATACGAACCGTAAGTATGGATCTGCCGTTCCCGGCTCGCTCCGAGGCGTTCTCCGACTGCCCCAGAGCTGGCTACCCGCACATGGGAGCCATTTCCCCCGCGCGCCCCCGCCCGTGCACCCATGCGCCCGACAGCAGGATCGATGCTCCTCCCCCGCCCTCGCGTGCGCCCGTAACCGGCGGTGGTGGCGGGAGTTGAGGTCTGCGTGGAAGAGACCATCGGAGTCACGTCAGCCGCGCAGATCCCGAAGCAGCGCGGAGAAACCTTGCAGGACACGGCCGTGCGATACGCGGAGGAGCGGCACTGGGACGTCTTCGCCGGTACGTGGCTGGAATATTCCGACGGCATGGAGCGGTGCTCGTGCGGCGAGGCCGACTGCGACGCGCCCGGCGCACACCCCGGGCGCGAGGACTGGGCGGCGCAGGCCACCGGCAGCGCCACCGTGGCCCGGCGTCTGTGGCAGAAGCATCCCAAGGCGTCGATCCTGCTGCCCACCGGGCGGACGTTCGACGCGATCGACGTGCCGGAGACCGCCGGGTTCCTCGCGCTCGCCCGGATGGAGCGGATGGAGCTGACGCTCGGCCCCGTGACCCGCACGCCGGACCGGCGCATGCAGTTCTTCGTGCTGCCCGGCGCCGCGGCCAAGAACCCCGGCCTCGTCCGCGAGCTGGGCTGGCCGCCCGCCGGCATCGACCTGACCACGCTCGGCGAGGGCACCTACGTGGCCGCTCCCCCCACCCGCTTCGGCGCGTCCGGCGCGGTCCAGTGGGCCTGCCGCCCGACCGCCGCCAACCGCTGGCTGCCCGACTCCGAGGAGATCATCTCCCCGCTGGCGTACGCGTGCGGCAGAGAAGCACGCCGCTGAGACCCTGAACGCGCTGAGACCCTGGCCTCGCGGGGGAACCCTGACCTCGCGAGGACGGTGGCCGACGTATCGTGCGGGAACGGCGACAGCGGCGAAGGGTGGCACGGTGACCGAGGCGGCGGCGGTACGCGTGACGGGGCTCTGGAAGCGCTTCGGCGAGCAGGTGGCCGTCGCCGGGATCGACTTGGTCCTGCCCGCGGGCAAGTTCATCGGTCTCGTCGGGCCCAACGGCGCGGGCAAGACCACCACGCTCTCCATGGTCACCGGTCTGCTCAGACCCGATCAGGGCACCGTCGAGGTCGTCGGCCACGACGTCTGGCGCGACCCCGTGCAGGTCAAGGCCCGCATCGGCGTCCTCCCCGAGGGCCTGCGCCTCTTCGAGCGGCTCTCGGGGCGCGAACTCCTCGCGTACACCGGCAGGTTGCGCGGGCTGCCCGGCGCCGAGGTCGACAAGCGCGCCACCCAGCTCCTGGACGTGCTCGACCTCGCGGGCGCCCAGCACAAGCTCGTCGTCGACTACTCCACCGGCATGCGCAAGAAGATCGGCCTGGCGGCGGCGCTGCTCCACAACCCCGAAGTGCTGTTCCTCGACGAGCCGTTCGAGGGCGTCGACCCCGTGTCGGCCCAGACGATCCGCGGCGTCCTTGAGCGCTACACCGCATCCGGTGCCACCGTCGTCTTCTCCTCGCACGTCATGGAGCTCGTCGAGTCGCTCTGCGACTGGGTCGCCGTCATGGCCGCGGGCCGCATCCGCGCGCAGGGCACCCTCGCCGAGGTGCGCGGCACGGAGACCTCGCTGCAACGGGCATTCCTCGAACTCGTCGGCGCCGGAAGCCGTGACGCGGGCTCCGACCTGGACTGGCTGGGCGGCGGGCCCCGATGACCGCCGCCCCCTCCGACGCCACCGCCGCCTCCGGCACCAGCGCGGGCGGCCCCGCGATCACCTCCGTCTTCGTACGCCTGAAGCTGTCCCTGCTGCGCAACGGGCTGCGGCAGTCGGCCGGGCGCCGGGCCGCCTACATCGCCTCGATGGCCGCCGCCCTGCTCGTCGCGGCACTCCAGTTCCTCGGCCTTGTCCTGCTGCGCGGCGACCCGCACGCCGCCACCGTCTGCGTCCTCCTCGTCGGCGTGCTCGCCCTCGGCTGGGCGGTCATGCCGCTGTTCTTCCCCAGCGGCGACGAGACGCTCGACCCCACCCGCCTGGTGATGCTGCCGCTGCGGCCACGCCCCCTCGTACGGGCGCTGCTCGTCGCGTCGCTCGTGGGCGTCGGCCCGCTGTTCACGCTCTGCCTGGCCGCCGGTGCGGCGATCGCGCTCGCGCACGGCGTGGCGGCGGCCGTGACGGGCGTGCTCGCGACCGCCCTCACCCTGCTCCTCTGCGTGGCCATCGCCCGGGCCGTGGCCGCCGCCAACATCCGCCTCCTCACCAGCCGCAAGGGCCGTGACCTCGCGGTCCTCAGCGGCCTGGTCATCGCCGTCGGGGCGCAGGTCGTCAACTTCGGGGCGCAGCGGCTCGGCTCGTCCGGCCTGGGCACCCTGGACCCCGCGGCCGACGTGGTGCGCTGGCTCCCGCCGGCCGCGGCGCTCGGCGCGGTGGACTCGGTGAGCGAGGGCGCGTACGTCACCGGGGTGGCCCAGCTCGCCCTGTCCGCCGCGGCCCTGGTGGGCCTCCTCGCGCTCTGGCGGCGCAGCCTGACCCGGCTCATGACGACGCCGGACGGCTCGACCCTGGCGGCCGCCGGACCGGAGAGGGGCACGTCCCGCTCCTCCGGCGCCCTGGGCGCGCTCCTGCCCGCCGGGCGCACCGGCACCGTCATGGAGCGCAGCCTGCGCTACGTGTGGCGCGATCCGAAGACCAAGGCCGCCTGGGTGACCTCCCTGGCCATCGGCCTGATCGTGCCGGTGTTCAACGCGTTGCAGGGCACGGGCTCCGTCTACTTCGCGTGCTTCGCGGCGGGGATGCTTGGCGTCCTGATGTACAACCAGTTCGGCCAGGACACCTCGGCGTTCTGGATGGTGGCGATGACCATCTCCGCCACCCGCGACGCCTACGTGGAGCTGCGCGGCCGGTCCCTGGCCCTGCTGCTCATCACGGTGCCGTACGCGGTGCTCGTCTGCGTCCTCACCACGGCGATGCTCGGCGACTGGGCCGCCCTGCCGGAGGTCGTCGGCCTCTCCTTCGCGCTGCTCGGCGCGATGCTGGCCACGGGCGCCTGGACGTCGGCCCGCTTCCCGTACTCGATCCCGCAGGAGGGCTACAAGAACGTGGCGCCCGGGCAGGCGGGCCTCGCCTGGATCTCGATCTTCGGCGGCATGGTCGCCGCGGCGCTGATCTGCGCCCCGGTCCTCGCGCTCACCATCTGGCTGCACGCCGCGGGCGCGGCCGACCGGAGCTGGGTGCTGCTACCGGTGGGGGCGGTCTACGGCTACGGGATCACCGAGCTCGGCATCCGGATGGCGGCGCCCCGGGTCGCCGGGCGGCTGCCGGAGATCCTCTCGGCGGTGAGCAAGGGCTGAGAGCGGCCCGCCCCTGTCCGGCTCCGCCCCGGTGGGTCCCGTGAACGCAGGCGACCCGCGGGCCATGGTCCCTCCACCGGAAGGATCCGGGTGGAGGAAGCCGGCCGGACGTACCGGCGGCCCGCGGGTCGGGTGACTGCTCTGGACTGGGCCGGCCGCACGCTCGACTCACGCGCTGGTCCGGCACCGCACTGGGTGTGGTGACGGGCCGCTAGCCCGCAGCCACCTCTCGCGTCCGCAATGAAATCACTGCAGCAACACCTCCTTCCTCGAGTGCTCCACACCTTAGGAACGTGCCTCGGGGACCTCAAGCGGTTTTTCTTCGGGGTACGGTTTCCGTCCAACTTCCGGGAACCTGCTGTGGGGTGCGTCACGTTCGAGTTGAATGATCTGACGTGCGGTACTGGCAGCTCATGAGGACGAGGACACGGCCTGCAGGGGGTTCCGGGTGAGTGCTTCGCGGCGGAGCGGAACTACTGACGAACTGGGTCCCGAAGAGCCCGGGCCGGGCGGAGCCGAACTGCTCGCGGCGCTGCTCGACGGGATGGACGCGGCGCTCTGCGCGTTCGACGCCGAGGGCGTGGTGACGCACTGGAACCGCGAGGCCGAGCGCATCCTCGGCTGGTCGGCGGCGGAGGCCGTGGGGCAGCGGGGCTTCTCCGGGTGGGCCGTGCGCGCCGCGGACGCCGCGGAGGTCGAGGGGCGGCTGCTGTCCGTGATGGACGCGCCGGGGCGGCAGGTGCACGAGTTCGCCCTCGTGACCAAGGACGGCGGGCGGGTCCTCGTCCGCATGCAGTCCGCCGCCGTGCGGGGCGGGGACGGGAAGGCCGCGGGCGTCTACTGCGCCTTCAGCGAGGTCCACGCCCAGATCGACCTGGAACGCTCCATCGCGCTGAGCGAGGCGCTCCTGGAAACGGCCTCCTGGGGCGTCGTCATCGTCGACGCGGACCTGCGGCCCGCCGTCGTGAACGAACACGCGGCCCGTGCGCTCGGAGTGGGGCGTACGGCGGTTCTCGGGCGGCCCCTCGCGGATCTCCTCGGGCACGGTGTCGAGGAGCTGGAGAGCGCGCTGACCCATGTCCTCGCCGAGGGGGCGCCGCCCGCCCCCGCCGAGCTGTGGGTGTCGGTGCGGACCGGTGAGGGGGAGGGCTTCGAGCGGCGGTGCTGGCGCAGCGGCTTCGTGCGGCTCGCCTCGCCGCTGACGGAGGAGCCCGTGCCACTCGGGGTCGGCTGGCTCTTCCAGGACGTCACGGAGGCCAGGCAGAGCGCTCAGGAGGCCTCGCAGCTCCGGTTCCGCTCGCAGCAGCTGCACCGGGCCGCCCGCGCCGCCGGGGAGTGCGAGGACCCCACGGAGGCGGCCACGGTTCAGCTCGACTTCGCGCTGGCCGGGTTCGCCGACCATGCGCTGGTGGATCTCGTGGCGGGCGGGGAGCCGGTCCGTCTGGTCCGGGTCGCCGCGACGCCCGGCGGGGCGCCGGGGCCCTGCCTTCCGGTGGCCATGGCGGGGATTCCGGTGCGGTATCCGGAGGGGCATCCCGCGCCGCAGTGCGTGGAGCGGGCCGGGTCCGTGCGGGCCAGCGCGGGGTCGGCCGCGCCGGAGCGGGCGCGGGCCTGGGCCGTCGCGCGGCAGTGGCCGGAGGACTCGGTGCACGCGCTGTGCGCGGTGTTGCGGAGCCGGGGGCGGACGCTGGGGGTCGTGACGTTCCTGCGGGCGGCGGGGCGGGGGGCCTTCGAGCTCCTGGACGCGACGTACGCGGAGAGCGTGGCGGGCAGGGTGGCCGCCTCCCTGGACCTGGCGGCCACCGCCACGCCGTAGCCCTCGCTCCGAGGGTGCCGGGGGCCGGGGGCCGCGCCGGCGGATCAGTGCCGGTAGAAGATCCGCTCCCCGTACTCCTGGAAGATCCGGCCGTTCCAGTCGTGGCCCCCGTCCACGTTCCCGGAGCGGAGCAGCGGCGGCTGGACGCCCCGCTCGGCGAGGCGCTCGATCGTGGCGGCGATCATGGCCTGCATCAGCGCGCCCGTGACGACGCTGGACGCGGACCCGAACGGCGCGTCGACCCCGTCGAGCGACAGCTCCGCGTCCCCCACGGCGATCTTGGAGTCGACCACGACGTCGCAGTGGTCCAGCAGGAAGGTGCCGGAGACGTGCCGCGAACGGGTCTCGGAGGCGTAGGCCACGGAGGTCACGCCGATGACCTTGAGGCCGAGCGCGCGGGCGTTCATCGCCATCTCCACCGGCAGCGAGTTCCGCCCCGAGAGGGAGACGATCACCAGGGCGTCGCCGGGCTTGGCGGGGCTGGAGTCCAGGACGGCTCCCGCGAGGCCGTCGACCCGCTCCAGGGCGGAGCCGAGGGTCGCGGGCATCACGTCGACGCCGACCACGCCGGGCACGGCGAGGAGGTTCATGAGGGCGAGCCCGCCCGCGCGGTAGACGACGTCCTGCGCGGCGAGGGAGGAGTGCCCCGCGCCGAAGGCGAAGAGGCGCCCGCCGGACTGGACCGCGTCGGCGAGCAGGGTGCCTGCCTCGGCGATGTTCCCGGACTCCTCGTCGCGGACGCGCTGCAACAGGCCGATGGCGGCGTCGAAGTACTGACCGGCTGTTTTGCTCTCGCTCTTCGAGCTCATTCGGATCACGTTGAGGTCTGGACCAGTGCCCTGTCAACACTGCCGTCGGGCGGTACGGGGCCGGTTTTCCCACGGCGCGGCACGGTTGTCGGTGGTATGCGTCAGAATTGAGGGCAGGGCCAGCGCACGAGCGAATTCTGAGGGGCACCCATGTCGGGGCTGATTGACACCACTGAGATGTATTTGCGCACCATCCTCGAATTGGAGGAGGAAGGTGTGGTCCCCATGCGCGCCCGGATTGCCGAGCGGCTCGACCAGAGCGGACCGACGGTGAGCCAGACCGTGGCGCGCATGGAGCGCGACGGCCTGGTGGCGGTCGCCAGCGACCGCCACCTGGAGCTCACCGAGGAGGGCCGCCGTCTGGCCACCCGTGTGATGCGCAAGCACCGCCTGGCGGAGTGCCTGCTCGTCGATGTGATCGGGCTCGAATGGGAGCAGGTGCACGCCGAGGCGTGCCGTTGGGAGCACGTGATGAGCGAGGCGGTGGAGCGCCGCGTCCTGGAGCTCCTGCGCCACCCCACCGAGTCTCCGTACGGAAACCCGATCCCGGGCCTGGAGGAGCTGGGCGAGAAGGACGGCGCGGATCCGTTCCTGGACGAGGGCATGGTCTCCCTGACCGAGCTCGACCCGGGCGCCGAGGGCAAGACGGTCGTCGTGCGCCGCATCGGCGAGCCGATCCAGACGGACGCCCAGCTGATGTACACGCTGCGGCGGGCCGGCGTGCAGCCGGGCTCCGTGGTGAGCGTGACGGAGTCGGCGGGCGGCGTGCTCGTGGGCAGCAGCGGTGAGGCCGCGGAGCTGTCCTCCGAGGTCGCTTCGCACGTCTTCGTCGCCAAGCGCTGAGGCGGGCACGGACCGCCGAGGAGACTGAGGTCAACTTCCCCCGCCGAAGAGAAAGTTGATGACGGCGAGCGGGCTCCGCGAAATCTCGCGGAGTCCAAGATTCAGTGTGCGGAATTGCAGCGCACGCGCGTTTTGCGTGCGAGGCTGTCGCGAGAGGCATATGACCTGAGGGCTCTTGACCGCGTCGACGCCAGGTCTGGCCGCCCGGCCGGAGAGGGGGCAGGAGGATGTGCCCGTCTGGTGAACGCGGGGACCCCCGCGGCGAGCACGAGCGTCCGCGTGATGAGTACGGACGCCCGCACGGTGAGCGTGAGCAGGGACGTCGCCGTGGTGCGGCGGGCACGTGGCGGACGCCGGGCGCACAAAGTGATGGCCCCGGCGCCTCGCGGCGCCGGGGCCTGTCCTCCCCTGTGCTGACCCGGAGCCCCGAGCTCTCAGGGTCATTCCCTTCGGACCGGTTTCCCCGAGCGGCCCGTCCCCCGAGGAAGATCTCCCCTCGGCGGCGCCGGTCAATCCTTGAGCGTGGTCACCCGAACGAGGGGTGTTATCAGCGATCCGCCCGTTTTCGAAAGGGAGTTCGATAGCGTGCGGTGGTGTGGGGCAGGACCAGACGGGGATCCCGACAGAATCTAGGGGGGTGCCAGGAATCATGGTGCGGCGCATCGACGTGAGGGGTGCAGGTGGCGTACGCCTCGCCGCCTGGGAGTTCGCCGACCCTCCCAAGCTCAGGGAGGCCGAGCGGTCACCGGGCGGCGTGCTCTTGCTGCACGGCCTGATGGGCCGCGCCTCGCACTGGGCGGACACCGCCCGCTGGCTCTCCGAGCGGCACCGCGCGGTCGCCCTCGACCAGCGGGGCCACGGCCGCAGCGAGAAGCCGGCGGAGGGGCCCTTCACCCGTGAGGCCTACGTGGACGACGCCGAGGCCGCCCTCGAACAGCTGGGCCTCGCGCCCGCCGTGATCATCGGCCACTCCATGGGCGCCCTCACCGGCTGGCAGCTCGCCGCGCGCCGCCCCGACCTCGTCCGGGGGCTGATCATCTGCGACATGCGGGCCTCCGCGCTCGGCGCGGCCTCGCAGCGGGAGTGGGAGGACTGGTTCAAGTCCTGGCCCGTCCCCTTCGCCACGCTCGCCGACGTCCGCAAGTGGTTCGGCGAGGACGACCCGTGGGTCGAGCGCCCCAACCCCGCGCGCGGCGAGTTCTTCACCGAGGTGATGGCCGAGGGACCCGACGGCTGGCGTCCCGTCTTCGACCGCGCCCAGATGCTGAAGTCCCGCGAGACGTGGGTGCACGACGCGCACTGGGAGGAGCTGATCCAGGTCCGCTGCCCCACGCTCGTCGTCCGGGGGCTCTACGGCGACCTGGGCCGGGCCGAGTCCCAGGAGATGGTCCGCGTCCTGCCTCGCGGGGAGTACGCGGAGGTCGTGGACGCCGGGCACCTCGTCCACTACGACCGGCCGGACGCCTGGCGCGCGGCGATCGAACCGTTCCTGGACGGGGTCCTGACCGGTTAGCCCGCGGCCCGTGGCCGGCCGGCGGGGCCGTCACGGGCTCAGGCGGTCCACCTGCCAGGCACCGCTTCCCGCCGCTCGGGCGTACCGCAGCCGGTCGTGGAGGCGGTTGCTCCGGCCCTGCCAGAACTCCACCGTCCGCGGGGTCACGCGGAAGCCGCCCCAGTTCGGCGGGGCCGGGACCTGTTCGCCCTCGGGGTAGCGGGCCGCCAAGTCGGCGTAGGCGCGGTCCAGTTCCTCGCGGGAGATCAGTACGGAGGACTGGGCGCTGGCCCAGGCGCCGAGCTGGGAGCCGTGCGGGCGGGTGCGGAAGTAGGCGACCGTCTCGTCGCGGCCCACGCGCGTCGCCGTGCCGGAGACGATGACCTGGCGGGCCATGGGGTGCCAGGGGAAGAGCAGCGAGACGTACGGATTGGCGGCCAGCTCGTGGGCCTTGCGGGAGGCGTAGTTGGTGAAGAAGACGAAGCCCCGCTCGTCGAAGCCCTTCAGGAGGACCGTGCGGGAGCTCGGCCTGCCCTCGGCGTCGGCCGTGGAGACGACCATGGCGTTCGGCTCGTGCACCAGGCCCGTCTCGCGCGCCGCCTCCTTGAACCAGAGGGCGAACTGGTCCATGGGATCGGCCGGGAGCTCGGCCTCGGCGAGCCCCGCGGTGACGTACTGCTCGCGCATGCCGGCCGGCTCGGGCAGGGGTTCGGACGATGAGGCGCTGGAGTCGGTCACACCGCCATCCTGCCGTATGCCTCCGGGCGCCCGGCGGCCGCGCCCGCCGGCAGAGGTGACGTGTGGCACTGAGTGCCGCATCTCATCGCCAAAGGTGGCACCAAGGGATATCGTCCTGCTGCCGAACCGGTTGGGTGACCACCAGCCTCACTGGGCATCACCGGGGTGAACGTTCCGGACCGCGAGTCGCCGGACGCGCCGCACTTGGGTGCGTCGGACCGTGTAACCGGGCCGCGATCGCCTGTTGTGACCGATGGTCATGAGCTGTCCCCTGATCTCACGCGAACACCATCACGTCGAAAACCATCACGCCGAACCCATCACGTCGAACCCATCACGAGGAGCCGCCTGATGTCCGATTTCGTACCCGGACTTGAAGGAGTCATCGCGTTCGAGACGGAGATCGCCGAACCGGACAAGGAAGGTGGCGCGCTGCGCTACCGCGGCGTCGACATCGAGGACCTGGTCGGCCACGTCTCCTTCGGAAACGTGTGGGGCCTGCTCGTCGACGGCGCCTTCAATCCCGGTCTGCCGCCCGCCGAGCCGTTCCCCATCCCGGTCCACTCCGGGGACATCCGTGTCGACGTACAGTCCGCGCTCGCGATGCTCGCCCCCGTGTGGGGCCTGCGCCCGCTCCTGGACATCGACGAGCGGCAGGCCCGCGAGGACCTGGCGCGCGCCGCCGTCATGGCCCTCTCCTACGTGGCCCAGTCGGCCCGCGGCCAGGGCCTCCCGATGGTGCCGCAGCGCGAGATCGACAAGGCCGAGACGGTCGTCGAGCGGTTCATGAAGCGCTGGCGCGGCGAGCCCGACCCCAAGCACGTCAAGGCCGTCGACGCCTACTGGACCTCGGCCGCCGAGCACGGCATGAACGCCTCCACCTTCACCGCCCGCGTCATCGCCTCCACCGGCGCCGACGTGGCGGCGGCGCTGTCCGGGGCCGTCGGCGCCATGTCGGGCCCCCTGCACGGCGGTGCGCCCTCCCGCGTCCTCGGCATGATCGAGGAGATCGAGCGCACGGGCGACGCGGTGGCGTACGTGAAGGGGGCGCTGGACAAGGGCGAGCGGCTGATGGGCTTCGGGCACCGGGTGTACCGGGCCGAGGACCCCCGCGCTCGGGTGCTCCGCCGCACCGCCCGTGAGCTGGGCGCTCCTCGCTTCGAGGTCGCCGAGGCGCTGGAGAAGGCGGCCCTCGACGAGCTGCACGCGCGGCGGCCCGATCGTGTCCTCGCCACGAACGTGGAGTTCTGGGCGGCGATCGTGCTCGACTTCGCGGAGGTGCCGGCGCACATGTTCACGTCGATGTTCACGTGCGCGAGGACCGCGGGGTGGTCGGCGCACATCCTGGAGCAGAAGCGGACGGGGCGGCTGGTGCGGCCATCGGCCCGGTACATCGGCCCCGGCTCGCGCAACCCCCGCGAGATCGAGGGGTACGGGGACATCGCGGGCTGAGGTCCGGCCTCCGGCGGGACCGGGAGGGGCTCAGCGCAGCGCCCGCTCCACCAGCACCGTCCACTGGGCCACCACCCGGTCCCGCCGCGCCCCGTCGTCCGTGAGGAGGTTCGCGAGGCCCAGGCCGCGGGCCATGTCCAGGAGGCCCTGGATGGTCTCGCGGACGCCGGGGACGGACTCGTCGGCGGCGAGGAGCTCCACCGCGATGCGGTGCGTCTCACGGCCGACGCGGGCCTCGAGATCGGTGACCCGGCCCCCGAGCTGCGGCTCGTTGGACGCGGCCACCCAGAGGTGGAGCGCCGCGCGGAAGAGCGGGCCCGTGTAGAGGTCCACCAGGGCCGCGACGACCGAGGCCCTGTCCTGCGCGGGCAGGGCGCGCAGAGCCGTGGAGCGCCGCTCGGCGACGTACTCGACGGCGGCGGTGAACAGGTCCTCCCGGGTCGGGAAGTGGTGCTGTGCCGCGCCCCGCGAGACGCCCGCCCGCTCGGCGACCGCCGAGACCGTGGAGCCCGCCCAGCCGTGCTCGGCGAGGCAGGACACGGCGGCCTCCAGGAGCCGCTGCCGCGTCGCACGGCTGCGGTCCTGCTTGGGCGAGCGGTCCGCGGCGGTCACAGCACCCATGGGCGCTCCCGTCGTTCGAGGAACGCCGTCATCCCCTCGCGCGCCTCGGCGGAGCCGAAGAGCCGCGCGGTGAGGGCGACGACAGCGTCCGAGTGGTCGTCGAATGCGTCGAGCACCCTAGCCGTGAGCAGCTTCTTCGTCTCGGCCAGGGCGCCCGGTGCGGCCCGCCGCAGCCCGTCGAGCATCGGTTCGAGCGTGGCGTCGACGTCGGACCCGTACGCCGTGACGAGGCCGATCCGTGCCGCCTCGACCGCGTCGAAGCGCTCTCCGGTGAGGCAGTAGCGGGAGGCGGCGCCCGGGTCGACGCGGGGCAGCAGCGTCAGGGAGATCACGGCGGGCGCCACGCCGATGCGGACCTCCGTGAGCGCGAAGGACGCGCCGGGCCCCGCCACCGCCAGGTCGCACGCGCCGAGCAGCCCGAGCCCGCCGGCCCGCACATGGCCGTCCACGCGCGCCACCACCGGTTTGGGCAGCGCCATGATCTGCCGCAGCAGCCGTACGAAGTCGTGCGGTTCGGGCGGCTTCCTCAGGTCGGCGCCCGAGCAGAACGTCGTCCCGGTGTGGGCGAGCAGGACCGCGCGGACGGCGGGGTCCCCGCCGAGGCCGCCGAGCGCCTCGGAGAGGGCTCCCAGCAGGTCGGCGGAGAGCGCGTTGCGGCGCTCGGGGCGGTCGAGGGTGACGGTGACGATGCCGCGTACGGGCGAGGAGACGACCAGGCTCATCAGAAACGCTCCTCAGTACGACTTGGGGAGGCCCAGCGTCCGGTGGGAGACGTAGTTGAGGATCATCTCCCTGCTGACCGGGGCGATCCGTGCCACCCGGGACGCCACGATCAGCGAGGCGAGGCCGAACTCCTTGGTGAGGCCGTTGCCGCCGAGGGTGTGCACGGCCCGGTCGACGGCCTTCACGCAGGCGTCGGCGGCGGCGAGCTTGGCCATGTTGGCGGCCTCGCCCGCGCCCGCGTCGTCCCCGTCGTCGTAGAGGCGGGCGGCCTTCTGCGTCATCAGGCGGGCCAGCTCGATCTCGATGTGGGACTCGGCGAGCGGGTGCGCGATGGCCTGGTGGGCGCCGATGGGGCTCTTCCAGACGCTGCGTTCCTTCGCGTACGTGGTGGCCCGGTCCAGGGCGAAACGGGCCATCCCCAGCGAGAAGGCGGCCGTCATGATGCGCTCGGGGTTCAGGCCCGCGAAGAGCTGGAGGAGCCCCCCGTCCTCTCCCCCGCTGCCGAAAGCTTGGGAGGGGCCCCCGCCGACCAGCGCCCGCGCGGGCAGCCTGACGTCGTCGAGGACCAGCTCGAACTGCTTCTCCGCGGCCTGGAGCTCCATGGGGATCTGACGGCGCTCGAAGCCGGGGGTGTCGCGCGGGACGATGAACAGGCACGGCTTGAGGTTGCCGGTCGTGGTGTCCGACGTGCGGCCGACGATGAGCGTGGCGTCGGCGATGTCGACGCCGGAGATGAACACCTTGCGGCCGGTCAGGAGCCAGTCGCCGGAGTCGGGGTCGCGGCGAGCCGTGGTGGTGATGCGGTGGGAGTTGGAGCCCGCATCGGGTTCGGTGATGCCGAAGGCCATGGTCCGCGAGCCGTCGGCGAGGCCGGGCAGCCAGGCCCGCTTCTGCTCCTCGGTGCCGAACCGGGCGATGACGGTGCCGCAGATCGCGGGCGAGACGACCATCATCAGGAGCGGGCAGCCCGCCGCGCCCAGTTCCTCGAGGACGATGGAGAGTTCGGCGATGCCGCCGCCTCCGCCGCCGTACTCCTCGGGCAGGTTCACGCCCAGGTAGCCGAGCTTGGCGGCGTCCGCCCACAGTTCGTCGGGGTGGCCGCCGTCCTGGACGACGCGCGTCATGTAGTCGCGGCCGTACCGCTTGCCGAGGGCCGCGACGGCGGCGCGCAGGGCCCGGTGCTCTTCGGTTTCGAGGACGGTGCTGCGAGCGGTGCTCATACGGACTCTTCCTCCTGGACGACGGGCTTGGCGACGGCGGGTACGCCGGCCTTGACGACGGCGAGCAGCGCGCCCACCTCGACCTGGCGGCCGGTTTCGGCGTGCAGGGCGGTGAGCGTGCCGGCGGCGGGAGCCGTGATGCGGTGCTCCATCTTCATGGCCTCCAGCCAGATGAGGGGCTGCCCGGCGGCGACCCGCACCCCTTCGGCAAGGCCATCGGCGACGCGTACGACGGTGCCCGGCATCGGCGCGAGCAGGGAGCCGGGATCGCGGCGCGCGGTGGGTTCGGGGAGCAGGGGCAGCGGGGTGAGGACGGTGCGCCCGCGCGAGGACGTCACGTACACCTGGCCCGCCGCGCCCCCGTACCGCGCGACCTCGTACGTCCTGCGTACGCCTTCGGATTCGATGACGACCCGCGTGGCGGTGACGCCGAGCACCCGTACCCCTTCGGCGCGCGGGCCCTCGCGGGTGTGGTCGTAGCGCACCTCGTGCTCGGTGCCGTCGGGTTCGGTGCGCCAGCGCTTGAGGTGCGGCTGCGAGCGGAGGCTGCGCCAGCCGCCGAACCGGGAGCGGCCGTGCGCGTCGGCGAGCGACGCGGCCAGCGCGGCGTGCGGGTCGGCCTCGGGCGCCGCCAGTTCCCCGGCGTGCCGGTCGTAGAAGCCGGTGTCCATGCGCGCCCCGGTGAACTCCGGGTGCCGCAGGGACCGTACGAGCAGGTCGCGGTTGGTGACGGGCCCGTGGATCACGGCCCGCTCCAGGGCGCCCGCGAGGCGGCGCACGGCCTGTTCGCGGGTCGGCGCCTGCGCGACGGCCTTGGCGAGCATCGGGTCGTAGTGCACGCCGATCGTGTCGCCGTCCGCGTACCCGCTGTCCAGGCGGACGCCCGGCACGTCGACGCGGTGCAGGGTTCCGGTCTGCGGGGCCCATCCGGCCGCCGGGTCCTCGGCGTAGAGGCGGGCCTCCACGGCGTGGCCGCGCTCGGGCGGCGGGTCGGCGGCGAGGGCGGTACCTTCGGCGATCCGTATCTGGAGCGCGACCAGGTCGAGGCCGAACACGGCCTCGGTGACGGGGTGTTCCACCTGGAGGCGGGTGTTCATCTCCAGGAAGTGCGCGCGCCCTTCCGCGACGAGGAACTCCACGGTGCCCGCGCCCCGGTAGCCGGTCACGCGCGCCGCATGTACGGCCCGTTCGTGCAGTTCGGCGACGAGTCCGGGGGCGAGCCCCGGCGCGGGAGACTCCTCGATGACCTTCTGGTGCCTGCGCTGGAGCGAGCAGTCGCGGGTGCCGAGCGCCCACACCGTGCCGTGCGCGTCGGCCATGATCTGCACCTCGACGTGGCGTCCGCCCTCGATGTACGGCTCGACGAACACCTCGCCGTCCCCGAAGGCACTGGCCGCCTCCGCCCGCGCGGCCGTCAACGCCCCCTCCAGCTCGGACAGTTCGCGTACGACGCGCATGCCGCGCCCGCCGCCACCGGCCGCCGCCTTCACCAGGACCGGCAGGTCGGCCTCGGTGACCTCGGCGAGGGGTTCGATGCCGAGGAGTTCCTTGGCGCGCGTCTTGGACGCCATCGCCTCGATCGTTTCGGGCGGCGGGCCGATCCAGACCAGGCCCGCGTCGAGGACCGCGCGGGCGAAGCCTGCGTTCTCGGAGAGGAAGCCGTATCCGGGGTGGACGGCGTCGGCGCCCGCGGCCAGCGCGGCCTTCACGATCAGTTCGCCGCGGAGATACGTCTCGGCGGGCGCCGCGCCGGGCAGCCGTACCGCCGCGTCGGCCTCGCGGACGTGCAGGGCGTCCGCGTCGGCGTCGGAGTACACGGCGACCGTGGCGATGCCCAGGTCGCGGCAGGTGCGGAAGACGCGGCAGGCGATCTCGCCGCGGTTGGCCACAAGGACTGACTCGATCATCGTCACTGCCTCACATCCGGAAGACGCCGAAGCCGCCGCGCGCGCCCTCGAAGGGGGCCGTGTGGATCGCGGACAGGCACAGGCCGAGCACGGTGCGGGTGTCCCGCGGATCGATGACCCCGTCGTCGTAGAGCCGCCCGGAGAGGAACATCGGCAGCGACTCGGCCTCGATCTGCCGCTCCACCATCTCCCGCAGCGCGGCGTCGGCCTCGTCGTCGTAGGGCTGCCCCTTCGCCGCCGCCGACTGCCGGGCGACGATGGACAGGACGCCCGCGAGCTGCTGCGGGCCCATGACGGCCGACTTGGCGCTCGGCCAGGCGAAGAGGAAGCGGGGGTCGTAGGCGCGCCCGCACATGCCGTAGTGCCCTGCGCCGTAGGAGGCGCCCATCAGGACGGATAGGTGCGGGACCTTCGAGTTCGAGACGGCGTTGATCATCATGGCGCCGTGTTTGATGATGCCGCCCTGCTCGTACTCCTTGCCGACCATGTACCCGGTGGTGTTGTGCAGGAAGAGCAGCGGGATGTCGCGCTGGTTCGCCAGCTGGATGAACTGCGCGGCCTTCTGCGACTCCGCGCTGAAGAGCACGCCCCGCGCGTTGGCGAGGATGCCGACGGGGTAGCCGTGCAGGGCCGCCCAGCCGGTGACGAGCGACGTCCCGTACAGCGGCTTGAACTCGTCGAAGTCGGAGCCGTCCACGATGCGGGCGATGACCTCGCGCGGGTCGAAGGGCGTCTTCAGGTCGCCGGGCACGATGCCGAGCAGTTCGTCCTCGTCGTACGCGGGCGGCTCCACGGCCGTCGGATCCGGATCGGCGTACGCCTTGCGCCAGTTGAGGCGGGCGACGACCCGGCGGGTCCGGCGCAGCGCGTCGTGTTCGTCTTCGGCGAGGTGGTCGGCGAGGCCTGAGGTGCGGGCGTGCATCTCGGCGCCGCCCAGCGACTCGTCGTCGCTCTCCTCGCCGGTCGCCATCTTCACGAGTGGCGGTCCGCCGAGGAAGACCTTCGCGCGCTCCTTGACCATGATCACGTGGTCGCACATGCCGGGCACGTAGGCGCCGCCCGCCGTGGAGTTGCCGAAGACGACGGCGACGGTGGGGATGCCGGCCGCCGAGGACTGCGTGAGGTGCTTGAAGAGGGCACCTCCGGGGATGAAGATCTCCTTCTGGGAGGGGAGGTCGGCGCCGCCCGACTCCACCAGGTGGATCGAGGGCAGCCGGTTCGCGTGCCCGATCTCGTGGGCGCGGAACGCCTTCTTCAGCGTCCAGGGGTTGGAGGCGCCGCCCCTGACCGTCGGGTCGTTCGCGGTGATCAGGCACTCGACGCCCTCGACGACGCCGATGCCGGTGACCATGGAGGCGCCCACGGGGTAGTCGCTGCCCCAGGCGGCCAGCGGCGACAGCTCCAGGAACGGCGTGTCGGGGTCGAGGAGCAGCTCGATGCGCTCCCGCGCCAGTAGCTTGCCGCGCTCGCGGTGGCGTCGCACGTACTTCTCGCCGCCGCCCTCAAGGGCCTTGGCCTGTTCGGTGGCGAGTGCGGCGAGCCTCTCCAGCATGGCGGCGCGGTGCTCGGCGTACTCGGCGCCCGCCGGGTCGAGCGCGGAGGCGAGGACGGTCATGCCCGCACCTCCGGCGCGCCGGGCGTGGGCGGTCCCTCGGTGCTCCTCGGGCTCACAGCAGTACCTCCGGTATGTCCAGGTGACGGGCGCGCAGCCACTCGCCGAGGCCCTTGGCCTGCGGGTCGAAGCGGGCCCGGGACGCGACGCCCTCGCCGAGCAGGCCCTCGACGACGAAGTTCAGGGCGCGCAGGTTGGGCAGGGCGTGGCGGGTGACCGGCAGGTGGGCCGCCTCGGGGATCAGTTCGCGGAACCGGTCCACCGTCAGTTCGTGGGCCAGCCATCGCCAGGCCGCGTCGGAGCGCACCCATACGCCGACGTTCGCGTCGCCTCCCTTGTCGCCGCTGCGGGCGCCCGCGACGCGGGCGAGGGGGGCGCGGCGGGCCGGTCCCGGGGGCAGGGGCTCGGGCGGTGGCGGCTCTGGCAGGTCCCGCGGTACGAGGGTGTCGGGGCCGGTGGCCACGGGGATGCGCTCCCCGCCGGGCAGCACCGCCACGTGCTCGACGGTGTCCCGGTCCACGTGGGCCGCTTCGAAGACTCCGTAGGGGGCGGCCTTGCCGGGCGGGGCGGTCACGTGGAAGCCGGGGTAGCTGCCGAGGGCCAGCTCGATCACGGCGCCGCTCAGCTCCCTGCCCACGGCGTCGGCGTCGGCGTCGCGCACGACGAGGCGCAGCAGGGCGCTCGCGGTCTCCTCGGTGGCCGCGTCGGCGCGGTCGGTGCGGGACAGCTCCCAGCGGACCTCGGCGGGGCGCGTCTTGGCACGGTCCAGGGCGTCTTCGAGCTGGGCGCGGACCAGGGCGGCCTTGGCCTCGATGTCCGGGCCCGTGAGGACGAGGACGACCTCGTTGCGGAAGCCGCCGAGCCGGTTGAGGCCGACCTTGAGGGTGGGCGGCGGTGCCTCGCCGCGTACGCCCTCGATCCGTACCCGGTCAGGGCCCTCCCGCGTGAGGACGGCCGTGTCGAGCCGGGCGGTGACGTCGGGGCCCGCGTAACGGGCGCCGGCCGTCTCGTAGAGGAGCTGCGCGGTGACCGTGCCGACGTCGACGAAGCCGCCGGTGCCGGGGTGTTTGGTGATGACGGCCGAGCCGTCCTCGTGGATCTCGGCGAGCGGGAAGCCGGGGTGGCGCAGGGACGCCGGGTCGTGCTCGGCGAAGAACGCGTAGTTGCCGCCGGTGGCCTGTGTGCCGCACTCCAGGACGTGCCCGGCGACGACCGCGCCCGCGAGGCGGTCGTACGCGTCCTGGCCCCAGCCGAAGTGTGCGGCCGCCGGGCCGGTGACCAGGGCGGCGTCGGTCACCCGCCCCGTCACGACGACGTCCGCCCCGGCCTCCAGGCAGGCCGTGATGCCGGCGCCGCCGAGGTAGGCGTGGGCCGTGAGGGCGCCGGGGAAGCGGCTGCCGAGGTCGTCGCCCTCGACGTGGGCGACCCTGGCGGGGACGCCGAGCCGCCCCGCGAGGTCCCTGACGGCGTCCGCGAGCCCGGCCGGGTTGAGCCCGCCCGCGTTGGCGACGATCCGCACCCCCCGGTCGTGGGCGATGCCGAGGCACTCCTCCAGTTGCCGCAGGAACGTCTTGGCGTAGCCGCGCGCGGGGTCCTTCAGGCGGTCACGGCCGAGGATGAGCATGGTCAGCTCGGCGAGGTAGTCCCCGGTGAGAACGTCGATCTCACCGCCGTCCAGCATCTCCCGCATGGCGCTGAACCGGTCACCGTAGAAGCCGGAGGCGTTGGCGATACGCAGGGGCGGCCGGGTCATCCGGTGCCGCCCTTCGCCGGGCGTCCCGCGCCCGGTGGGCCCGCGAACGCCTGGGCGATGTCCAGCCAGTGGTCCGCGTCGGGGCCCTTCGCGTGTACCGCCAGGTCGGAGCGGTGGGCGCGGTGGGTCACCAGGAGGCAGAAGTCGAGCGCGGGGCCGCTCACGCGCTGGGGCGCGTCCTCGGGGCCGTACGCCCACGGCTCCCCCGTCACCGGGGACGTGAGCTCGACCCGGAACTCCTCCCGCGGCGGGCTCATCCCCCGTACCGCGAAAGCGAAGTCCCGCGCCCTGACGCCGATCCGCGCCACGTGCCGCAGCCGGTCCGTCGGTACGCGCCGCACGCCGAGCGCGTCCGCCACGTCCTGGCCGTGCGCCCAGGTCTCCATGAGCCGCGCGGTCGCCATGGACGGCACGGCCATGGGCGGCCCGTACCAGGGCAGCCGGGTCCCGGCGGGGGCCTCGGCCAGGGCCCGGCCGAGCGCGGCACGGCCGGTCCGCCAGCGGTCGAGCAGCTCGGCGGGCGGCAGCTTCGCGCCCTCCTCCGCGCCCTCGTCCACGAACGTGTCCGGAGCCGCCGCCGCCTTCTCCGCCTCGGCGGCGAAGGCCTCCGGGTCCGTGGCGGCGAGCAGGGCCGCCCGGTCGGTCCAGGCGAGGTGCGCGATCTGGTGGGCGACCGTCCAGCCGGGCGCGGGCGTGGCGAGCGCCCAGCGCTCACCGCCCAACTCCGCCACCAGCCGGTCCAGTTCCTCGCTCTCGGCACGCAGGTCGTCGAGCACGGACAGGGCATCGGACACGGAACGCTCCCCTCGGGGCACGGCGATGTGCCAGGGAGCATGGCAGCGCCCACAGAAACAAGCAAGCGTGCTTGCATAATTTCCGTGGGCCGACGGGGCCGACGGGGCCGACGGGATGGGCGGGGCGGGCGGCCACCGCGCCCCGCTATTGACCCTGGCCCGCTACTGGCCCTGCCCCGCTATTGGTCCTGGCCCGCCACCGGTCCGACGTCCCGCTTCGCGCCCCCGCGCCCCCGCCCCCGTCCGCGCCCCACCTGCGTACGCACCGCCCCCATGCTCGCCGCGATGACCAGGGCGACCGCCAGCGCCTCCACGGCGGAGAGCGCCTGGCTGAGGATGAGGAACCCGGCGAGCGAGGCGATGGCCGGTTCCAGGCTCATCAGGACCGCGAAGGTGTGCGCGGGCAGCCGTCGCAGCGCCAGGAGCTCAAGGGTGTACGGCAGCACGGACGACATCACGGCGACCACCGCGCCGAGCGCCAGCGTGCCGGGCTGCACGAGCCGCGACCCCGACTCGACGATGCCGAGCGGCAGGAACAGCACCGCGGCGACCACCATCGCCAGGGCGAGCCCGTCGGCCTGCGGGAAGCGCCGCCCGGTGCGCGCGCTGAAGACGATGTACGCCGCCCACATCGCGCCCGCGCCGAGCGCGAAGGCGACGCCCGCCGGGTCGAGGCCGCTGAGCCCGCCCCCGCCGCCGAGCAGGAACACACCGCACAGCGCGAGCCCCGCCCAGATCAGATTGACCGCGCGGCGCGACGCGATGACGGAGAGCGCGAGCGGCCCGAGGACCTCAAGGGTGACGGCGGGGCCCATCGGGATGCGGGCCACGGACTGGTAGAACAGGCCGTTCATCCCGGCCATGGCCACCCCGAAGGCCACAACCGTGCCCCAGTCGGCGCGCGAGTGCCCGCGCAGCTTCGGCCGGCAGATGATCAGCAGCACCAGCGCGGCGAAGGCGAGCCGCAGCGTCACGATGCCGAGCGCCCCGGCCCGCGGCATCACGCTGACGGCCACCGCGCCGCCGAACTGCACCGAGATGCCGCCCGCGAGGACGAGCCCCACCGGGCCGAGACGGGCCCGAAGACTCCCGGGTGCGGCCGCACCCCCCGCCGCCTCCGCGGTCGCCGCGGCGCCCGCGACCTCCGGCTGCTGCGCCACGACGGGGGCCGCCGCCGGTGCCGCCTGGTCGCTGCGCGAGATGTTCACCGCTGAGCCTTCCTGCCTCCGGGCCGCGAGTCCAGCATCCTGGACCATGCCGCTCACGATAATGAACTACGTAAGGATTGTGGAACCGCTTTACTGCTGTACGCAAACCGCGTCCACATGTCGAAGGTACGGCCGCTCACGGCGCGCGGGAAATGCTGATTACCCACCGGTTATGCGTGGCGCGCATGACGCACGCTCACGCCTCACCGAGCCCGTCTCAGAGCCACCTCAGAGCCCCTCCGCCAGGATCTCCGCGAGGTGTCGCGCGCGCACCCCCGCGAGCTGGTGCAGCTGCGTGCGGCAGGAGTACCCGTCGGCCAGGACGACCGCGCCGTCCGGCGCCTCCCGCACCGCGGGCAGCAGTTGTTCCTCCGCACAGGCCGCCGAGACGTCGTGGTGCCCGCGCTCGAACCCGAAGTCTCCCGCGAGCCCGCAGCAGCCGCCGGTCAGCTCGCCCGTCAGGCCCGCCTTCGCCCGCAGCCGCCGCTCCGCCGCGTCGCCGAGGACCGCGTGCTGGTGGCAGTGGGTCTGGCCGGTCGCGGGGCGGTCGACACGGGGCGGTTGCCACGCCGGGGCCAGTTCCTCGACGGCCTGGGCGAAGGTGCGTACGGCGGCGGCGAGGCGGTGCGCGCGCGGGTCGTCGCCGAGCAGTTCGGTCAGGTCCGACCTGAGCGCCGCCGCGCAGCTCGGCTCAAGGACCACCACCGGCACCCCCGCGTCCACCAGCGGAGCCATCCGCTCCAGCGTGCCGCGCAGCACCGCGCGCGCCCGGTCGAGCTGCCCCGTCGACACGTACGTCAGTCCGCAGCACACCCCCGGCGGCGGCAGCTCGACGGCGATCCCCGCGGCCTCCATGACCCGCACGGCGGCCTCGCCGACCTCGGGCGAGAGGTGGTCGGTGAAGGTGTCGGGCCACAGCACGGCACGTGGCCCGGTGGCCGCCTCGGCGCGGTGCCCCGTCCGCCACCACTGCCGGAACGTGCGCGGCGCCACCTCGGGCACAGCCCGCCGCGCGTCGATCCCGCCGAGCCGCTTGCCGAGCGCCGCGAGCGGCCGTACGCGCGCCAGAGCATTCACCACCCGCGCGGTGCGCGTCACCGCGACGGTCCGCAGCCAGCGCGGCAGCCACCCCATCGAGTAGTGCGCGGCGGGCCTGCGCCGCCCTTCGTAGTGGTGGTGCAGGAACTCCGCCTTGTACGTGGCCATGTCGACGCCCACCGGGCAGTCCGAACGGCAGCCCTTGCAGGACAGGCAGAGGTCCAGGGCGTCCCTGACCTCCGTGGAGCGCCATCCGTCCGTCACCACCTCGCCCGCGAGCATCTCGTGCAGCAGGTGCGCGCGGCCCCGCGTCGAGTGCTCCTCCTCGCCCGTCACCCGGAACGAGGGGCACATGACGTCCGTGGGTGAGCCCGGCGCCGCCGTACGGCACTTCGCGACCCCCACGCACCGCCTGACCGCCGCGGAGAAGTCGCCGCCGTCGTGCGGGTAGCCGAAGGCGACGTCGACCGGTTCGCGCGGCAGCGGCGCGAACCGCAGGCCGGCGTCGAGGGGCGCGGGCCGTACCAGCATCCCGGGGTTCAGCAGCCCTTGCGGGTCCCAGAGGTCCTTGACGCGCTCGAAGAGGCCGACGAGTTCACTCCCGTACATCTTCGGCAGGAGTTCCGCGCGGGCCTGCCCGTCGCCGTGCTCGCCGGAGAGGGAGCCGCCGTGCGCGACGACGACGTCCGCGACCTCCTCGGAGAAGCGGCGGAACCGGGCCACGCCCTCGCGGCTGAGCAGATCGAAGTCCACGCGTACGTGGATGCAGCCGTCCCCGAAGTGGCCGTACGGGGTGCCGCGCAGGCCGTGCTCGGCGAGCAGCGCGCGGAAGTCGCGGAGGTAGGCGCCGAGCCGGGCGGGCGGCACCGCGCAGTCCTCCCAGCCGGGCCAGGCCTCTCCGCCGGGCGAGCCGTCCGCCTCGTCCGGCATGCGCGTGGCCGTGCCGCTCGCGTCCTCGCGCACGCGCCACAGGGCCCGCTGCCGCGCCGGATCGTCGACGACCACGGCGTCCAGCGCGTCGGCCGCCCGTACGAGGTCCCCGGCACGCGCGCGTGCCTCGGCCGGGCTCGCGCCGCCCGTCTCCACGAACAGCCAGGCGCCGCCCCTCGGCAGGCCGCCCGCGCCGCGCACGAGGTCGGCCGCCATGCCTTCGACGGTCAGCGGCCCGTACGGCAGGAGCCCGGGTGCCGCCTCGGCCGCCGCGCTCTCGTCGGCGTAGCCGAGCACGGCGAGGGCGCGGGCGCGGGGCGTCTCGACCAGGCGCAGGGTCGCTTCGGTGAGGATGCCGAGGGTGCCCTCCGAGCCGCAGAACGCGCGCGCGAGGTCGGGGCCGCGCTCCGGGAGCAGGGCGTCGAGGGCGTAGCCGGAGATGCGGCGCGGCAGGTCGGGGTAGCCGGTGCGCAGGAGCTTCAGGTGGTTCTCGACGAGCGTCCGCAGGCCGTCGGGCGCGCCCTGCCAGCTCTGGCCGAGCCGGTGGGTGTCGCCCCGGCTGCCGATGACGGACAGTTCACGGACGTTGTCGGCGGTCGTGCCGTACGCCACCGAGTGGGAGCCGCAGGAGTTGTTGCCCACCATGCCGCCGAGCGTGCAGCGGTTGTGCGTCGACGGGTCGGGGCCGAAGGTGAGGCCGTGCGGGGCGGCGGCGGCGCGCAGGTCGTCCAGGACGACTCCCGGCTGCACCACGGCCGTTCGCGCCTCCGGGTCCAGGGAGACGATCCGCCGCAGGTGCCGGGTGAAGTCGAGTACGACGCCGGTGCCCGTCGCCTGGCCCGCGATCGAGGTGCCCGCGCCGCGCGCCACCACCGGCGTCTTCCGCTCCCGGCAGACCGCGAGCACGGCCGCCACGTCGTCGGCGTCGCGCGGTGCCACCACGGCGGCGGGTACGCGGCGGTAGTTGGAGGCGTCCATGGTGTGCAGGGCCCGCGCGGTGACGGAGAGGTCGACGTCACCACGTACGGCCGCCCGAAGGTCGCGCTCGAGGCCCGGGCCTTCCGGGGCGTCACGTCGGGTTCCCTGACGCTTGCTCATACGGTCGCTCATGCGGTCGCTCATAGGGCCAGGATGCCCCCGCGGGGGCCCCTGGCGGCCACCCCGCCGGAGCCGCTATGTCATGATCCGGAAGGGATCATTCCCACCCCGGTCATTAACTCTCCTATAGTGACCAGAACTTGAGCTGACCTTGAGAATCACCCGAGCACGTTCGAGTAAAAGTGTGTCGCTTCCGATCGAGGACCCCGATTGATGACCGCGCCAACCCCCCTAGCGCGCCCCGGGACGAATGGGGCATCTCCTGGCCGAGCGCAGTCGAGAGCGTGGGGACACGCTCCCTTGCGACCGTCCGCCCTCGTCCTCCTGGCCTGCGCCGTGGTCACCGCGGCGCTCACCGGAACCGCCGTCGCGCTGGCCCCCGCCTCCGTGCGCACGCCCCTCGCGTGGGGCGCGGGCGCCGCGGCGCTCGCGCTCAGCGTCGCGGTGGCCGCCGCGTTCCACGGCGCGCGGTCCGCGTCGCTGCTGGGCCGTCAGCTCGCCGCCGCGCGGGCGGACCTGGCACGCTCCATGGACGAACAGGCGCAGCACGCGGCCGACTTCGCCCAGGAGCACGCACATCTCACCGGCCGTCACGCGCGTGAGGTCGCCGCGCTGACCGCGGAACACGTACGGGAGCGCAACGCGCTGACCATGCGTGTCCGTACCGCCGAGTCCGAGCGTGCCGCCGCACTCGCCGCCTCCGCCAACGCGGCGGGCCGCATGCAGGCGCTGGCCACCGGCATGCTCGCCGACCTCCGCGAGATGGAGGGCAGGCACGCCGACGAGGACGTCCTCACCGACCTGCTGCACCTGGACCACAGGACCGCGCAGGCCGGCCGCATCGCCGACTCCGTGGCCGTCCTCACCGGGGCCCGCTCCGGCCGCCGGTGGGCCCGCCCCATCGTCATGGAGTCGATCCTGCGCGGCGCGATGGGCCGTATCGGCGGCTACCAGCGTGTACGTGTCCACTCGGCCAGCGAGGCCGCCGTCGCGGGGCACGCCGCCGAGGGCGTCATGCACGCCCTGGCCGAAATCCTCGACAACGCCGCCAATTTCTCGCCGCCCACCTCTGAGGTGCACGTCTACATCGAGGAGGTCGCGGCCGGCGTCATCGTCTCCGTCGAGGACAGCGGCCTCGTCATGGGCCCGGTGCAGCAGCGCCGCGCCGAGCAGGCCGTGTCCGGCGGTACGAAGGGCTTCGGCGGGCTCTCCGGTACGCGGCTCGGCCTCGCGGTGGTCGGCCGCCTGGCCCGCAAGCACGGCCTGACGGTGTCGTTCCGCCCCTCGGCACGCGGCGGCACGGGTGTACTCCTGCTGATCCCGCAGGAGCTTCTCTCCCACCCCTCACAACCACTTCCGGCGAGTTCTCCGCCCGCGACGGCCCTGCCTGCGGCCAAGGCAACTCCGGCAGCCGAAGCGCCCCAGACGGCCACGCCCCACCCCCCGGCCACCCCGGACTCCGCGGCCCCCACGGACGACGACACCGCCATCCTCACCCCCGTGGACCGCGAGCCCCTCCCGACCCACGACTCCCCGGCCGGCGGCCCCGGCGGCGCTTCCGGCGAGGCCCCGGGTCGGGCTCCCGGCGGCTCCCCCACCAAGGCCCCGGGTGGATCCCCCGGCAGCGCCCCCGGCGGCACCCCCGAAGCCCCCGGCGCCGCTCCCGGCAGCACCCCCGGCGAGACCCCCGGCAGCTCCCCCGGCACCGCCCTCCCCAAGCGCCCCCGCGGCCGTACCCTCGCCGCCGCCGAGCGGGCCCGTACCGGTGGGGACACCGGGGAGAACCCGCGGCCGCGCGCCGTCGATGCCGCTGTCACCGCGGCCCGTTTCAGCAGCTTTCGCCAGGCCGTCCGGGCCACGCCATCGCCCAGTGGCACGGACGCCCCCGCAACCTCCCCGCACCCGGAAGGCGACTCCCCCCGATGACCACCGGCACCACCAATGACGCCAAGCTCACCTGGCTCCTCCAAGGCCTCATCGAGCGCACCCCCGGCGCCCGGCACGCGCTCGTCCTGTCCAGGGACGGCCTGAAGCTGTGCCGCACCCCGGAGCTCTCCGTAGACCAGGCCGACCAGCTCGCCGCCATCGCCGCCGGCATCCAGTCCCTCTCGCACGGCGCGTCGGCCGAGTTCGGGGACGGCAGCGGCGGCGTGCGCTCGGCGATGACGGAGTTCTACGGCGGCATCCTCTTCATCGTCGAGGCGGGCGAGGGCGCCCACCTCGCGGTGATCGCCGCCGAGGACGCCGACCCCGGGCTCGTCGGACACACCATGAGCGAGCTGGTCGAACAGCTCGGCGAGCACCTGCGTGCCGAACCCCGCGCGGACGACGCCCCCAGCGCCACGCCCGCCTCATGAGCCGCCCCGGCCGGGACGACTCCCCCGACCGGCTGTACACCCTCACGCAGGGCCGCAGCCGGTCGGCGCCCGACGCCCCGTTCGACCTGGTGACCCTCGTCGTCGCCGAATCGGCCCCCACGCCCGGCATGCAGTCCGAGCACACCGCGATCCTGCGGATGTGCGAACTGCCCACGGCGGTCGTCGAGATCGCCGCCGAGCTCGGCCTGCCGGTGAGCATCACCCGCATCCTGCTCTCCGACCTGCTCGACGCGGGCCGCATCAGCGCCCGCCACCCGCGGGCGGCAGCCGGTCACCGCCTTCCCGACCCCGACATCCTGGAGCAGGTGCTCGTTGGACTCCGCAATCTCTGAACCGAGCCAAGAACGCGGCGAACGCGTAGAGCTGTCCGCGACCGCCGACAACGGTCTGAAGATCGTCGTCGTGGGCGGCTTCGGCGTCGGCAAGACGACCCTGGTCCGGTCCGTGAGCGAGATCCGTCCCCTCAGCACCGAGGAGACGATGACGCAGGCGGGGCGTGGCATCGACGAGACGGGCGGCCTGGAGGGGCTGCGCGCCAAGACGTCCACGACGGTCGCGTTCGACTTCGGCCGCATCACGCTCGACGCCCGCAACGTCCTCTACCTCTTCGGCGCCCCGGGCCAGGAGCGCTTCTGGTTCCTGTGGGACCGGCTGTTCTCCGGGACGCTCGGCGCCGTCGTCCTCGTGGACCCGCGGCGCATCGAGGACTCCTGGTACGCGATCGACCGCCTGGAGCACCACGGGACGCCGTTCATCGTGGCCCGCAACGACTTCGGCGGCTCCGCGCACACCGCCGAGCAGTTGCGCGAGGCGCTCGACCTCGACCCCGGGGTGCCGCTCATCGACTGTGACGCGCGCTCCCGCGAGTCCAGCAAGACCGTACTCATCACCCTCGTCGAACACCTCAAGACGCTGTACGCGGCCGGGCCGAGCGCCGCCCTGCCGGGCCCGGCAGAGCTGAACCCCGCCCAGGAGACCGCCCAGGAGACCGCCAAGTGACCTGCCCCGTAACCGGCGCCGCGGCCGGCCCCGTCCCGCTCTGGGGCCCGCGGTACGCCACCGAGCCCACCCGTCTGTACCGGGAGATGCGGCGCGACCACGGCCCGGTGGCCCCCGTACTCCTCGACGGCGACGTGCCCGCCTGGCTGGTGCTCGGCTACCGCGAACTGCACCAGGTCACCGGCGACCCCGTCCTGTTCAGCCGCGACTCCGAACTGTGGAACCAGTGGCCGGACATCCCCGCCGACTGGCCGCTGCTCCCGATGATCGGCCACAAGCAGCCGTCGATCCTCTACACCGTCGGCGAGCGGCACACCGAGCGCGCCACGATGATCGCGAACGCCCTGGAGTCGGTCGACCCGTTCGAACTCAAGGCCTACGCCGAGCAGTTCGCCGACGAGCTGATCGACGGCTTCTGCGGCCGGGGCTCGACGGACATCATCGCCGAGTACGCGATGCTGCTGCCGGTACGGGTCCTCACCAAGATCTACGGCTTCTCCGACGAGGAGGGCCCCGCCCTGGTCACCGCGTTGAACGACATGATCGACGGCCGGGAGCGGGCCCTCGCGGGCGCGCGGCACCTGAGTGAGTCGATGGCGCGGCTCATCGCCGACAAGCACGTACGGCCGGGCCAGGACGTCGCCTCGTCCATGCTGGCGGACCCCTCGGGCTTCACCGACAACGAGATCGCGGAGGACCTGATGGTGATGATGGCCGCCGGCCATCAGCCCACCGCGGACTGGATCGGCAACTCGCTGCGGCTGATGCTCACCGACGACCGCTTCGCCGCCTCCCTCTTCGGCGGCCGGCACAGCATCGCCGAGGCCATGAACGAGGTCCTGTGGGAGGACACCCCGACGCAGAACGTCGCGGGCCGCTGGGCCTCGCGCGACACCCACCTCGGCGGCCGCCGCATCAAAGCCGGTGACCTGCTCCTCCTCGGCCTCGCCGCCGCCAACGCCGACCCGCAGGTGCGCACCGACAGCTCCGCGCTGACCGGCGGCAACAGCGCCCACTTCTCCTTCGGCCACGGCGAGCACCGCTGCCCCTTCCCCGCCCAGGAGGTCGCCGAGGTCATCGCGCGCACCGGCATCGAGGTGCTCCTCGACCGGCTGCCCGACCTGGACCTGGCCGTCCCCGCGGCGGACCTGACGCGCCGCCCGTCCGCCTGGCTGCGCGGCCTGACCGAACTGCCGGTGGCCTTCACCCCGACCCTGACTCCGGCCTCAGCCCTGGGAGAGCACAGATGACGCGTATCGTCCTGGACCCGTTCGTCACCGACCTGGACGGCGAGAGCGCCCGGCTGCTCGCCGCGGGCCCGCTCGCCGAGGCGGAGCTGCCGGGCGGCGTGCCGGTGTGGGCGGTGACGCACCACGCGGAGGCCCGCCGGCTCCTCACCGACAAGCGCCTGGTGAAGGACATCAACGTCTGGGGCGCCTGGCGGCGCGGCGAGATACCCGCCGACTGGCCGCTGATCGGCCTCGCCAACCCGGGCCGCTCGATGCTGACGGTGGACGGCGAGGAGCACCGCAGGATGCGCTCGCTCGTCGCGCAGGCGCTGACGCCGCGCCGCGTGGAGCGGCTGCGCGAGCGCATCACGGACCTCACGGACGGCCTCCTCGACCAGGTGGCATCGGCGGCCGTCGACGGCGTGGTCGACCTGAAGGCGGTGTTCGCGTACCCGCTGCCGATGTACGTCGTCAGCGACCTGATGGGCATCGAAGAGGCCGACCACCCGCGGCTGAAGGTCCTCTTCGACAAGTTCTTCTCCACCCAGACGCCGCCGGAGGAGGTCGTGGCCACGCTAGGCGAACTCGCCGAGATGATGGGCAAGGTCGTCGCCGCGCGCCGCGAGCAGCCGGGCGACGACCTGACGAGCGCGCTGATCCAGGCCTCGGAGAACGGCGACCACCTCACCGACGAGGAGATCGTCTCCACCCTCCAGCTGATGGTCGCGGCGGGCCACGAGACGACGATCTCCCTGATCGTCAACGCCGTGGTGAACCTCAGCACCCATCCCGGGCAACTCGCCCTGGTCCGCGAGGGCGAGGCCGGCTGGGACGCGGTGGTGGAGGAGACGCTGCGTTACTCCACGCCGACGTCACACGTCCTGATCCGCTTCGCCGCGGAGGACGTCCCGGTCGGCGACAAGGTGATCCCCGAGGGGGACGCGCTGATCGTCTCCTACGGCGCCATCGGCCGCGACGAGGCGGCCCACGGCCCGACGGCGGCCGCCTTCGACATCACCCGCACCTCCGCCAACCGCCACATCTCCTTCGGCCACGGCCCGCACGTCTGCCCCGGAGCGGCCCTCTCCCGCCTGGAGGCAGGCGTGGCACTCCCCGCCCTGTACGCCCGCTTCCCCGCCCTGACGCTGGCGGTAAAGCCCGAAGCTCTCCGCAACAAGCCGGTGGTGACACAGAACGACCTGTACGAACTGCCGGTGAGGCTCAGCTCCAGCCCCTCCGGCGTTTGAGGAGCGGGGTCCGGGGCGGAGCCCCGAGGCGGGCACACGGCTCAGGGCGCGGATCTCACCCGGCGGACACCAGGCGAACCCCGCGCCCTGAGCCGATAGGCTCACCCCGTGGCTGAGATCCAGATTCCCGCTGACATGAAGCCCGCCGACGGCCGTTTCGGCTCGGGCCCCTCCAAGGTGCGCACGGAGGCGCTGGACGCCCTCGCCGCGACCGGAACCTCCTTGCTCGGTACGTCCCACCGCCAGGCCCCGGTGAAGAACCTGGTCGGCCGCGTGATCGGCGGCGTCAAGGACCTCTTCTCCCTCCCCGAGGGATACGAGGTGGTCCTCGGCAACGGCGGCTCCACCGCGTTCTGGGACGTGGCGACGCACGGCCTCATCGAGAACAAGTCGCAGCACCTGAGCTTCGGCGAGTTCTCGTCGAAGTTCGCGAAGGCGGCCAAGCTGGCGCCGTGGCTGGCCGAGCCGAGCGTGATCACCAGTGACCCGGGGTCGCACCCGGACCCGCGCGCGGAGGCGGGCGTCGACGTCTACGCCCTCACGCAGAACGAGACGTCGACCGGTGTCGCGGCGCCGGTCAAGCGCGTCGCGGGCGCCGACGACGGTGCGCTCGTCCTGGTGGACGCCACGTCGGGTGCGGGCGGCCTGCCGGTCGACATCACCGAGAGCGACGTCTACTACTTCGCCCCGCAGAAGTCCTTCGCCGCGGACGGCGGCCTCTGGCTGGCCGTGTTCTCCCCTGCGGCGATCGAGCGGGCCGAGCGCGTCCACGCGTCGGGCCGGCACGTGCCGGAGTTCTTCTCGCTGCCGACGGCGATCGACAACTCCCGCAAGAACCAGACGTACAACACCCCGGCGCTCGCCACGCTCTTCCTGCTGGCCGAGCAGCTCGACTGGATGAACTCCCAGGGCGGCCTGGAGTTCACGACCGGCCGCACGGCGGCGTCCTCACGGACGCTGTACGGCTGGGCGGACGATTCCAAGTACGCGACGCCCTTCGTCACTGACCCGGCGAAGCGCTCGCAGGTCATCGGCACGATCGACTTCGCGGACGAGGTGGACGCCGCGGCGGTCGCCAAGGTCCTGCGCGCCAACGGCATCGTGGACACCGAGCCGTACCGCAAGCTGGGCCGCAACCAGCTTCGTATCGCGATGTTCCCGGCGATCGACCCGGCGGACATCGAGGCGCTCACGAAGTGCGTCGACCACGTCATCGAGAAGCTCTGACGCTGCGCTGCCGCAGTTCCCCGCGCCCCTGATGGGGCGCGGGGTTCTGCTTTTACCGGCTCAGCGCCTTGAACTTCCGTACCGCGAGCGGCAGGAAGACCAGCGAGATCACCAGCGGCCACACGAACGCCATCAGGACGGCGTTCTGCTCGACCCAGCTCGCGCCTCCGGCGCCCGGGTTGCCGAACAGTTCCCGCGTGGCCGTGCCCGTCGACGAGACGGGGTTCCAGGCGGCGACGGGTGCCAGCCAGTCCGGCATCAGCGAGGGCGCCACGAAGACGCTGGAGATCATGGTGAGCGGGAAGGCGACCGCGTAGAGCCCGCCCGCGGCTTCGGGCGTCGGCACGATGAGGCCGAGGAAGACGCCCACCCAGATGAGGCTGAACCGCAGGAGCAGCAGCAGCGCGAAGGCGAGGGCGGTGTCGAGGAGCCCGGCGCTGGAGCGCCAGCCGATGGCCAGGGCGGTCACGGCGAGGATGCTCAGCTCCGCGCAGGCCACGACGAGGTCGGCGACTCCCCGGCCCGAGGCGACCGCGGAGGGCGCCATGGGCATGGAGCGGAAGCGGTCGATGACGCCCTTGGAGGCGTCGGTGACCACGGCCATGGCGGTGTTCATGAAGCCGAAGGCCATGGTCATCACGAACATGCCGGGCATCAGGAACTGCTTGTAGTCGCCGCCGTCACCGCCTCCCGGCACCTTCATCGCCTCGCCGAAGACGAACCCGTACAGGAGTACGGAGATGATCGGGAAGCCCAGTTGCCAGGCGATGGTGATGGGCTGGCGCAGGAAGTGGGTGAGGTAGCGGCGGGTGACGTTCCAGCTGTCGGCGAAGGCCCAGAAGAGGCGGCCGTGCGGCCGTCCGTGTGACGTGGCGTCCGCGGTGAGTGCGACGCTCATGCCGCGACCTCCTTCTTCTCCGGCTCGGTGGTGGCGTCGGCTGTCTCGGAGGGCTGACCGGTCAGCCGCAGGAACACGTCGTCCAGGCTCGGCCTGCGCAGGCCGATGTCCTCCACGGCGACGCCCTCGTCCTGGAGGGTGCGCGCCACGTCGGTGAGGGCGCGGACCCGGTCGGTGACGGCGGCCTGTACGCGGCGCTCCACGTCGACGACGAGCGGTTCGCCCGCGCAGACCCGGCGGACGGCACGGACGGCCGCCGGCAGGTCCGCCGTCTCGCGCACGACGACGTCGAGGTGGCTGCCGCCGACGGTGTTCTTCAGCCCGTCGGGGGTGTCGTCGGCGATGGCCCGGCCCCGGTCGATGACGGTGACTCGGGAGGCGAGCCGGTCGGCCTCCTCCAGGTACTGGGTGGTCAGCAGCACGGTCGTGCCGCGGGCGACCAGGTCTCGTACGGTGTTCCAGACCTCCTGGCGGCCGCGCGGGTCGAGGCCGGTGGTCGGCTCGTCGAGGAAGAGCACGCCGGGGGCGAGGATCATCGAGGCGGCGAGGTCGAGGCGGCGCCGCATGCCGCCGCTGTACTGACCCGCGCCCTTCTCCGCCGCGTCCACCAGGTGGAACTGTTCGAGGAGTTCCTGGGCGCGCAGCGCGGCCCTGCGGCCGCCCAGGTGGAAGAGGCGGCCGAACATCTCCAGGTTCTGCCGGCCGGTGAGGATCTCGTCGACCGCCGCGTACTGCCCGGTCAGGCCGATGCGTCCGCGCACCAGGGCGGGTTCACGCACGACGTCGGCGCCGGCCACCTCGGCGTGGCCGCCGTCGAGCCGGACGAGGGTGGAGAGTATCCGCACGGCGGTGGTCTTGCCCGCGCCGTTGGGTCCGAGAAGTCCGTGCACCGTGCCCTGCTCGACGCGCAGGTCGAAGCCGTCCAGCGCGTACTTGTCGCCGTACCGCTTCCGCAGCCCTTCGGCCCGTACCGCGAAGCCTTCGCTGTTCATCGCCCACCCTCCAGAAAACCCGACGGACACTTACCTGAGTACACCGTACCCAATTTTGCGAGTACACCGTACCCAATTACGGGGACGGCGATTAGGGTGAGGGTCATGACGAGCACAGACGGCGGCGACGTCCAGCGCACCGGCAGCGACATCGCCCGGAGCCTTGAACTGCTGTGGGGCGGCGGCGAGCGCCCCACACGCGGGCCGAAGCCGGCGCTCACGCTGGACCGGATCGTCACCGAGGCGGTGCGCCTCGCCGACGCCGAGGGCCTCGCGGCGGTCTCCATGCGCCGCCTCTCCACGGAGCTCGGCACCGGCACGATGTCCCTGTACCGCTACGTCCCCGGCAAGGGCGACCTGTTCGACCTGATGCTGGACCGGGTGTACGCCCCGCCGGAGGAGGAAGAGCCCTGGTCGGGCGGCTGGCGCGAGGGCATCGAGGGGTACGCCCGCGAGACTCTCGTCACCTACCGCCGCCACCCATGGCTGCTCCACGTCAACCAGGCCCGCCCGGTGCTCGGCCCCGGCGCGGTCAGCGGCCTGGACAGGACCCTCGGCCGCATCAGGCCGATGGGCCTGACCGACCCCGAACTGATCGGCGTCATCGTCGCGGTCGAGGGGTACGTCACCGGGGTCGCCCGCACCCAGGCGCACGAGGTGGAGGCCGTGAAGAAGAGCGGCCTGAGCGACCAGGCGTTCTGGGAGGCGCAGCAGCCGACACTCGAACGGATCATGATGAGCGGCAAGTACCCGACGCTCGCGAGCCTCTCCGAGGACTCGTTCGGCTCGGACTTCGACCACTTCGAGTTCGGGCTCCAGCGGCTGCTCGACGGTCTGGACGTACTGGTGGCCAGGCGCGAGGCGGAGACCGGGGCCTGACCCCGGCCCTACTTCCCCCTCGTGCCCCTCGCGCCGCGCCGCGAGAGCCGCTTCAGGCCGAGGAAGGCGAGCAGCACGGCGCCGAAGACGACGGCCCCGGTCTTGACCCCGCCGCCCATGCCGCCGCCGTCACCCCCCGAGGCCGAACCTCCGCCCCGCCCGGAGGAGTCGGAGCCGCCGCTCTTCCCCTTGACCTCCACGGGGGTGACCGCGCTCTGCGCGCCCTCGGTGCCGTACATCAGGGTCGTGCCGTCCGGGGTGTACGTGACGGACTCGCCCTGCCGCTGGAGCGGCACGCTCAGCCGCCCCTCCCGCTCGGGCTTCGCGCCGGCCCCCTTCCAGGTGTACGAGACGCCGCCGAAGTAGCCGCGCAGGGCGAGCTGCTTCCCGTCGGGGGAGAAGGCGCCGTCGGTGACCCAGAGGTCGGTGTCGGCGATCCGCTTGAAGACGTTGGTGCCGGAGGAGGACATGCGGGCGGGTCCTTCGTAGAGGCCGCCGCCCTCCTCGTTCTTGTCGGCGATGTAGATGCGCCCGGTCTTGGGGTGCACCATCAGCGCCTCCGCGTCCCGGGCCCCGTCGGCGTACTTCACGACGTACTGCGTGGCGCGGACAGTCTGGTCCCTGAGCTCCTTGGGCTCGGGCAGCTTGTAGACCCACACGTTCGACCACTTGCCGCCGAGGTTGTCGCCGATGTCGCCGACGTACAGGTTGCCGTCACCGCCCACGGAGATGGCCTCCACGTCACGCGGTGCGCCGACCCCGGTCATGGTGACGGTGGCGACGGTCTTCCCGGTCTTCGAGTCGACGGCGTACAGGTAGGCGCCCTTGTCCTGGTCGTTGTGCGTCCAGTAGACGCCGGGGTGGGCGCGGGACGCGGCCAGGCCGCTGGACTCGACGATCCTGGGGTCCTTGACGGTGAACCCGTCGTGCCCGTCGTCGGCGACGGCGGGCACGGCCACGGCGATGGACAGCACGGCAGCGGCGAGAACAGACGGAACCGGAACAGCCCGAAGCGAACGCATGGCCCCAAGCGTGCCATCCGCCCGTCGGCGGGGTGCTCCGGCGGGGCGTGCTCAGCCTCACATCGCAGCCGCACGCCCCGATCGGCCATGATGAGCGGATGCTCAGGTTCATGTTCGTCGGCGACTCGATGACCATCGGAAGCGCCGGTGAACACACCTGGCGCCGCCGGATGTGGCAGCACCTACGGGCCACGCTCGGCGAAGACGGTTTCGCGGTCGTCGGCCCGCGCACCGCCCTGTACGACAAGACGGCGGGCGAGCCTTCGTCGTACGACTACGCCGATCCCGACCCGGACTTCCCCCGCAACCACCTGGCGGGCTGGGGCGAGGGCTGGCTGCACATGGCGCCCCTGATCCCGGGCGCACTCACCGACGACCCGGCGGACGTCCTCCTCGTCTCCCTCGGCCTGATCGACCTGGGCTTCTACACGGACGCGGACCAGACCACGGAGAACGTACGTGCCTTCGTCGCGGGCGCGCGGTCGGTGAACCCCCGTATCCGGATGGTCCTGCTCCCCGTGATCCCCAACATCCGTGCGGAGTCGGACGCGCCCTTCGCGGCCGAGGTGGCCCGCTTCAACGAGCTCCTCGCGAAGACGGTCGCGGACCTGGACACGGCGGCCTCACCGCTGCTCCTGGCCTCACCTCCGTACGGGTACGACATCCACGCCGACACGTACGACGGCACGCACCCGAACGCGAGCGGCGAGCACAAGCTGGCCGGTGCCTTCGCGGAGGCGTTGGCGCAGGGCTGGGGAGTCGGCGGCGGTGACGCCACGGTCGGGGATTGCAGGAAAGTGTCACAGCCTCTTGTCTTGACCTAGGGCTTTTCGGCGCCGAGGTGGGAGTTTCCTGCAATGGGCCCCTGTCGGCGCGTCGTCCGCTCCACTGCCTCGTGGAGCGACTTCGCCTCCACGAACGGCTTTTCGGCCGTCGGCAGCGAGCGCCAGTCCAGCGGCCAGGTCCAGCCGTCGAGCGCGGGTACGCCGACGTAGGCGAAGCCCGCCGAGGTCCGCCCCAGGGGGCGCGCTCCGGCCGGCCAGCCGTACGACTTGGCCGTCCCCGGCGGGAGCAGGAAGTAGAAGTAGCGCGCGCCGGTCCCTTCGCGGATGACGGGCCCCACGTGGAACTCCGTGAGCCGCGTCAGGTCGTACAAGATCCGCTCGCCGGGCGGTCCTTCGACGCGTACGGCGTCGAAGTGGATCCCGGCGTGGCGCAGCGCGTGCCCCGTCGCCGGAATCCAGTCGTGCACCCTGAGCGGTGAGGTTTCCCAGTTCATGCGCCACATGCTTACGGCCGGTCACATACTGTGACCAGTGCCTCGCGGGAGCGGTGCGGGGCTGTGCACTTGGGGAGGTCGTTGTGCACCAGGGCGAGCGGGGCTCGGAGACGTTCGGCGCGCTGTTGCGGTTCTACCGCGAGCGGGCCGGGATCACGCAGGAGGCGCTGGGCACGCATGTCCAGTACTCCAAGTCGCAGGTGGCGATGGTGGAACGGGGCGAGCGGGCACCCCGGGGCAGGTTGGTCGAGCTGGCGGACCAGTTCCTCGGCGCACAGGGTGCACTGACGCTGCTCGCGGAGAAGGAGTTCGGCGAGAGCAGGCTGCGGCCCTGGACCGAGGATTACTTGGCCGAGGAGCAGAAGGCTGCTTCACTCCTCTCGTACCAGAACCATGTGCTCCCCGGCTTGCTCCAGACCGAGGCGTACGCGAAGGCAGTCTTTGAATGCAACTACTGCCCCGCGCTGGACGACGAGGAGATCGCGAAGCGGGTGGCGATCCGCATCGAGCGCCAGCGAATCTTTCAGCGCAAGCCCCCGGCCATCCTCGGTTTCATCGTGGAGCAGAGCGTTTTGGCCAGGCCCCTCGGCGGGGCCGCCGTCCTCAAGGAGCAACTGCTGCACATGCTTAACATCAGCCAGCTCCGTGACGTTCAGCTCCAGGTCATGCCCAACAACAGGCAGACCCACGCAGGCCTTATGGGAGCCATGATTCTCCTGGAAACTGCGGAGCGTCGTCAGCTCGCATACATCGAGGGGCACAAGGGCGGTTACTTCGTAAGCGAGCAACCCGACCTGGGCAACCTCGTCGGCAAGTACGGCATTCTGCGCGCGCATGCGCTGTCCCCCGAGGACTCCTCGGCACTGATCGAAGAGGCGGCACGAAATCTATGAACACGGACCTCTGCTGGTTCAAGAGCAGTTACAGCGGCGAGGAAGGTGAATGCCTAGAGGTAGCCCTCGCCTGGACGAAGTCCAGTCACAGCACCGACGAAGGCGAATGCGTCGAGGTAGCTCTGCCCTGGACGAAGTCCAGTCACAGCGGCGAGGAAGGTGAATGCGTCGAGGTGGCGCACACCCCCGCCGCCATTCACGTCCGCGACTCCAAGAACCCCGGGGGCCCCGCCCTCCGCGTCGCCCCCCACGCCTGGGCCGACTTCCTGGCCAAGGCCACCACCACGTACGTCCCCTGACCAGGAACCGTCACGCCGGTCGCGTGAGCCGGTTCGCGAGGGTGGACATCGTGTACGTACCGATTCCGAGGACGACTTCGAGGGCGTTGCGCTCGCTGTAGCCATGGGCGAGGAACGCCTTGAGGTCACCGTCATCGACGCCGCCCGCCGTCGCGAGGACGGCCAGCGTGAACTGCCGCACCGCTTCGAGACGTTCGTCGGGGACGGGCCGCTGTTCGCGCAGGGCGGTGACGACCTCCGGGTCGGCGCGAAGCTGACGGAGCTTGCCGGTGTGCAGGGCCACGCAGATGTGGCAGTCGTTGCGTACGGCGACGGTCATGACGACCGTCTCGCGGGCCACCGGCTCAAGCGTGGTGCGCTCGAAGGCGGCGCTCATGTCCAGGAAGCCGTTGAGCAGTTCCGGTGACTCGGCGAGGCGGGCGACGGCGTCCGGGAGCTGCCCGAAGGCCTTGGTCACCCGCTCCATGGCGGGACGGGACGCGGCGGGCGCGGTCTCGACGGTGTGGGTGGTGAACATGCGGTGGTGACCCCCTAGGATCGACAACATGGTTGACGGTACGGAGAAGGTAAACCAGGTTGACGATTCGGGCAAGGGAACGGCCCCCGAGGCGATGACGGACGCCCCGGCGGCGGACGCGCCGGGATATGAGCTGCCCCTGCTCCTCTTCGCCGGGTTCCGCACGCTGATCGACCGCCTGCACGCGGAACTCGCCCGGCAGGGACACCCCGACGCCCGCCCGGCCCACGGCTTCGCGATGCAGGCCATTGGGGTCCGGGGCGCCACCGCCAGCGAGATCGGGAGACGCCTCGGCGTCAGCAAGCAGGCGGCGGGCAAGACCGTCGACCGCCTCATCGCCCTCGGCTACGCCCACCGCACCGACGACCCCGCCGACGCCCGCCGCAAGCTGGTCCGCCTCACCCCGCACGGCCTCGACGCGCTGCGCCGCTCGGCGGCGGTCTTCGATGAACTGCGGGCGGAGTGGGCGGCGTCCCTGGGCCCGGACCGCCTCCGGGACCTGGAGTCCGCCCTGCGCACGGTCGTACCGCCGGACGCGTTCCGCCTCGACGCGGCGGGCTGGCTGGGCGGGCCGTGACGTCGTCGCCGTGCGTATCGTTGTACCGCGCGGCCGCGCTCGACCGGGGGCGGCCGGGGAGGAGCGCCGCAGTGACTGTTCTGGACGGCGGGACAGAGATGACCGACGCCGAGAACGAGCGGACTCTGGACGCGATGTTCGCGGCGCTTGAGCGAGAGCCCTTCGTCGAGGGATACAAGATCGACGTCGTCGGTGGAGCCGTCCACATGACACCGCAGCGGGACAATCACTGGGACATCACCTGGGGTCTTCTGAGGCAGCTCCGGCCCAAGTACGACCATCGCACCCTGTTGTCCGACGTGCGCGTCGACTACCCCGGCGAGCTCAACGCCTTCTGCAGCGACGTGGCGCTGGTCGCCGAAGGGGCCGAGCCTACGAAGCAGGGCGGCTTCCTGTGCAAGGACATCGAGTTCGTCGCTGAAGTGATCTCCAGGGGTACCGGCGAGAACGACTACGGGCCCAAGAGGACCGGTTACGCGACGGCCGAGGTCGCCGTCTACCTCGTCGTCGACCCGTACCAGGGCAAGTGCCACCTCTACACCCGGCCCAAGCTGGGCGACTATCGCGTCGAGACGGAGGTGGACTTCGGCGAGAAGATCGACCTGACCCACACCTTCCTGGGCCTCACCATCGACACCTCGGGCTTCGCCCGCGACTGATCCCCGCCTGCGGCCCGCCCCCTTGCCTGGAGCCCACTCCAAGGCGTTGGCTGGGATGTCATGAAGTACACGCAGCTGGGACGCACGGGGCTCAAGGTCAGCCGGCTCACGCTCGGGACCATGAACTTCGGGCCGTTCACCAATGAACCCGACAGTCACTCGCTCATGGACGCCGCGCTCGACGCGGGCGTCAACTACTTCGACACCGCCAACGTGTACGGGCAGGGCGCCGGCAAGGGCCGCACCGAGGAGATCATCGGCACCTGGTTCGCACAGGGAGGCGAGCGGCGCGACAAGGTCGTGCTCGCCACCAAGGTGTACGGGAACATGACCCGCCAGGGCGAAGAGGCCTGGCCCAACCACGACCGGCTCTCCGCGCTGAACATCCGCCGCTCCGTCGAGGCGAGCCTGCGCCGCCTCCGGACCGACTACATCGACATCTACCAGTTCCACCACATCGACCGGAACACACCGTTCGAGGAGATCTGGCAGGCCGTCGACGTCCTCGTACAGCAGGGGAAAATTCTTTACGCGGGCTCCAGCAACTTCCCCGGCTACAAGATCGCCCAGGCCAACGAGACGGCCGCCCGGCGCGGCAGCTTCGGCCTGGTCAGCGAGCAGTGCCTGTACAACCTCGCCGCGCGCAGGGCCGAGGAGGAGGTCATCCCGGCCTCGCGGGAGTACGGGCTCGGCGTCATCCCCTGGTCGCCGCTGCACGGCGGCCTGCTCGGCGGCGTCCTGAAGAAGGAGAGCTCCGAGGGGACCCGCCGCGCCGGTGGCCGCGCCGCCGCCGAGCTGGCCAAGCCGGAGGTCCGCGCGCAGGTCCAGGCGTACGAGGACCTGCTCGACAAGCACGGCCTCGAACCCGGTGAGGTCGCTCTCGCCTGGCTGCTCACGCGGCCCGGCGTCACCGGACCGATCGTCGGCCCGCGCACGGCAGAACAGCTCGCCTCAGCGCTGCGCGCCGTCGAGCTCGACCTGCCGCGGGACCTGCTCGACTCACTGGACGAGATCTTCCCGGGTCCCGGCCCGTCGCCGGAGTCCTTCGCCTGGTAGCACGCACCGCAGCACACGGGGCGTACGAGGCGGTCGCGAGCCGGGCGCTAGCCGCCGGCCGCGGCCGCCACCGCCACCACGAGGAACATCAGCACGAGCACACCGGCCATGATCCGGTTTCTGGTCTTGGGGTCCACACCGTTGAGGTTAACCGGCCGCGCCCGGCTCCCCGGACCCGCCTCCCCGCGCGGCGCCCCCGCCCCCCAGCGGCCAGCGCCCCAGCGCCTCGTACCGGGGCCGCTCCCCCGGCACCCCGCTCCTCGGCAGCTCACTGCGGACGAGGGTCAGCTCCCGTACGGTCCAGGGGGCGCCCCGGAAGGCGTCGAGCGCGTCGGCGAACGGGCGAAGATCCGTCCCGCCACGGCCGCGCGCCAGCGTCAGGTGCGGACGGTAGGGCCGGTGCTCCTCCACGGCGAGGCCCGCCTTGCGCGCCGCCGCCTCCGTGCGCCGGGCGAGGAGCCGCAGCTCGGCGACGCCCCCGGCCGTGCCCACCCACAGCGCACGGTCCCCGAAGTGGCCGCCGCCGCGCAGGGCCAGGGAGAAGGGCGGCGTGCGGTGCGCGGCCCGCTCAAGGCGGGCGGTGAGGGCGGGGACGGTCTCCTCGTCCACCTCGGCCAGGAACGTCAGCGTGAAGTGCCAGCTCTCGCGGGCCGTCCACCGCAGCTCACCGGAGCCCGGCAGGTCACGCGACGCGGCGGCGGCGGAAGCCAGTTCGGCGGTCACGTCGTCCGGCGGGACGACCGCGGCGAAGAGTCTCATGCCGGGAATTCTCCCTGGACCCGGGCCTCGCGGGCTGCCTAGCCTCCCCCTATGACTGATGTGAAGATCAGGCCCGGCGGCACCGACGACGTCCCCGCCGTGCTCGGCCTCTTCGACCGGGCCGTGGAGTGGCTCGTCGCGCGGGGGCGGACCGGGCAGTGGGGCACGAAGCCCTGGTCGGAGAACCCGAAGGCGGTGGCGCTCGTCGAGCGGTATCTGACGTCGGGCGAGCCGTGGGTCGCGGAGATCGGCGGCGTCGTGGCGGGCACCGTCACGCTCACCGACGGGCCGGGCCCGGGCATCCCCGAGGCCGGAGAGCCGGAGCGGTACGTCCACCTGCTCGCCGCCGACCACCGCTTCGCGGGCCGCGGCGTCGGCCGGGCCCTGCTCGCGCACGCCGCCGAGGAGACCCGGCGCCAGGGCATCTCGCTGCTGCGGGTCGACTGCTACGCGGGCGACGACGGCAAGCTCGTCGCGTACTACGAGAGCAACGGCTTCACCGCCACCGAGGCCTTCAAGGGCCCCGACGGCAGCTGGCCCGGCCAGATCCTGGAGAAGCGGGTCTGACCGGGACGGACGGACACGGGCTCTCACGCCGCGGCCGCCAGCTCCCTCTCCCTCGGCACGAACTGAAGGTGCTGCCGGCCGCGGCGCAGGTCCACCTTGAGGCGGAGGTTGGCGGCGCGCGCCAGCATCAGGCCCACGCCGACCGCGGCGAGCGCGCAGACGATGCCGCCGGCGGCCATGCTGATCCGGACGCCGTAGGCGTCGGCGAGCCAGCCGAAGAGCGGTCCGCCGAGCGGCGTGCCGCCGGTGAAGACCATCATGAACAGCGACATCACACGGCCCCGCATCTCGGGGTCGGTGGCCATCTGGACCGAGGAGTTCGCGGTGACGTTCACCGTCAGGCCCAGGATGCCGATCGGGACGATCAACGCCACGAACATCCACAGCTCGGGCGCGAACGCGGCCACGATCTGGAGCACGCCGAAGGCGACGGCCGCCCCGGCGAGCAGCCGCAGGCGCGAGGTGCCGCGCCGGGCCGCGAGCAGCGCACCGGCGAGGGAGCCGATGGCCATCAGGGTGTTGAACAACCCGTACATCCCCACGCCGCCGTGGAAGATGTCGTCCGCGAAGGCGCTCAGCCAGATCGGGAAGTTGAAGCCGAAGGTGCCGATGAAGCCGACGAGGACGATCGGCCAGATCAGCTCGGGGTGCTTGGATACGTAGTTCAGGCCGTCCCGCAGCTGCCCCTTGCCGCGCGGTGCGCGCGGGGTGGGGTGGAGCTCGGCGGTCCGCATGAGGAGCAGGCCGGTGAGCGGCGCGAGGAACGACAGGCCGTTGGCGAGGAAGGCCCAGCCGGGTCCGACGGCCGCGGTCAGGGCGCTCGCCACGGCGGGGCCGACGAGGCGCGCCGACTGGAAGTTCGCCGAGTTCAGCGAGACGGCGTTGCGGACCTGGTCCGGGCCCACCATCTCGGACACGAAGGACTGCCGCGTCGGGTTGTCGACGACGGTGACGAGGCCGGTGAAGAAGGCCGCGACGTAGACGTGCCAGACCTCGACGTTGCCGGTGAGGGTGAGCGCGGCGAGGAAGAGGCCGCTGATGCTCATCGCGCCCTGGGTGCAGAAGAGCAGGTTCCGCTTGGCGAAGCGGTCGGCGATGACACCGCCGTAGAGGCCGAAGAGGAGCATCGGCAGGAACTGCATGGCCGTGGTGATACCGACGGCCGCGGAGGAGCCTGTGAGGCTCAGGACCAGCCAGTCCTGGGTGATGCGGGCCATCCACGTACCGGTGTTGGAGACGACGGCACCGGAGGCGAAGAGGCGGTAGTTGCGGATCTTCAGCGAGCTGAACATCGAGGACTTGCGTGGGCGGACGGGTTTGTCGGGGACGGTCGGTGCGGGGGCGGAGTCTGCTCCGGATCCCGTACTCAAAGTAGGTTCGCCTCCTTGGCGTACGAAAGGTGGGCTCACGGATGGGCCACCCGTGACTCACGGATGGCTCACCCGTGGCTCACGGATGGCTGGGGTGGCTCACGGGCGGCTCACAAGTGCGCGAGCTTCTCCAGGACGGGAGCGGCGGCGCGCAGCCGTGCCCACTCGTCTTCGTCGAGGTGCTCGGCCAGACCGGCCAGCCAGGCGTTGCGCTTGCGGCGGCTCTCTTCGAGCATCGCCTCGGCGGTCTCCGTCTGGGTGACCACCTTCTGGCGGCGGTCCTCGGGGTGCGGCTCCAGCCGGACCAGGGCCTTGGCCTCAAGCAGCGCCACGATGCGGGTCATGGACGGCGGCTGCACGTGCTCCTTGCGGGCGAGCTCGCCCGGGGTGGCACTGCCGCAGCGGGCGAGGGTGCCGAGCACCGACATCTCGGTGGGGCTCAGCGACTCGTCGACACGCTGGTGCTTGAGTCGACGGGAAAGGCGCATCACGGCGGAGCGCAGGGCGTTCACGGCGGCGGCGTCGCCACCATGGGATAGGTCCGGCATGTTCGTTAGCGTAACTCATTACTCAAGCTAAAGACCACCCGGTCACCCGTGAGACTCCGCACGGAAACGCCGTATCACCTGAATGAGTGAGGCGGACACGGACAGTGGGTGACGCGGGCTTCGCCGATACGCCGTGAAACGGCGAATGAGCGCCCGGGACCATGTGGCCCGGACGCTCATTCGCCGGATGACTGCGACGAACGCCGCTACGTCAGGTTCAGCGCCGGCATCAGGTAGTAGAAGGCGAACACCGCCGACACCGCGTACATCGCGGCCGGCACCTCGCGGCCGCGCCCCGCGGCGAGCCGCAGGACGGTGAAGGTGACGAAGCCCATGCCGATGCCGTTGGTGATCGAGTACGTGAACGGCATCATCAGCATCGTCACGAACGCGGGGACGGCGATCGTGTAGTCCGCCCAGTCGATCTCGCGGATGGACCCGGACAGGATCAGGAAGCCGACCGCGAGCAGCGCGGGCGTGGCCGCCTGGGACGGGACCATCGTGGCGAGCGGGGTGAGGAAGAGCGCCACGGCGAAGAGCCCGCCGGTGACGACGTTCGCGAAGCCCGTGCGCGCGCCCTCGCCGACGCCCGCCGTGGACTCCACGAAGCAGGTGGTGGCGGAGGCGGAGGAGGCGCCGCCCGCGGCGACGGCGATGCCGTCGACGAAGAGCACCTTGTTGATGCCGGGCATGTTGCCGTTGGCGTCGGTCAGCTTGGCCTCGTCGCCGATGCCCATGATCGTGCCCATCGCGTCGAAGAAGCACGACAGCAGCACGGTGAAGACGAAGAGGACGCCGGTCAGGATGCCGACCTTCTCGAAGCCGCCGAAGAGGCTGATCTGGCCGACGAGCCCGAAGTCCGGCGTGGAGACGGGGTTGCCGGGCCACTCCGGGCTGGTCAGGCCCCATACGGCGGGCTTCAGCCCGGCGACCGCGTGGATGACCATCGCGACGACCGTCATGACGACGATGCTGAGGAGGATCGCGCCCGGCACCTTGCGCACGAGCAGCGCGAGGGTGAGCAGCACGCCGAGCACGAAGACCAGGACCGGCCAGCCGTTGAGGTGGCCGTCGCCGCCGAGCTGGAGCGGGACCGTGGTCTGCGCGGCGTCCGGCATGCGCGAGACGAAGCCGGAGTCGACGAGGCCGATCATCATGATGAAGAGGCCGATGCCGATCGCGATGCCCTTGCGCAGCCCCAGCGGTACGGCGCTCATCACGCGTTCCCGCAGGCCCGTCGCCACGAGCAGCATCACCACGAAGCCCGCGAGGACGACCATGCCCATGGCGTCGGGCCAGGACATGCGCGGGGCGAGCTGGAGGGCGACGACGGTGTTGACGCCGAGACCGGCGGCGAGCGCGATGGGGACGTTGCCGATGACACCCATGAGCAGGGTGGTGAAGGCCGCAGTCAGGACCGTCGCGGTGACCAGCTGCTTGTTGTCGAGCTGGTGGCCGTACATGTCCTTCGCGCCGCCCAGGATGATCGGGTTCAGCACGACGATGTAGGCCATCGCGAAGAAGGTGGCGAAGCCGCCGCGGACCTCCCTGGCCAGGGTCGAGCCACGCTCCGAGATCTTGAAGAACGCGTCGAGGCCGTTCTGTGGTGCTTGCGGCGGCTCTTTGCGGGCGTCGACCGGAGCGCTGGCCGAGGAAGACATGGAAAACCTCATGACCTGGGGGTGAGGAAGGTGATGTGCCGAGCTCGAAGGAACGCGAAACTTCAGTACGTTCGTACGAAAGCAATCGGCCATTAATGAGCCGTTTCAGTATGAATACATGAAGGCAAAATCGCTATCTCCGCGCGTAGACCCTTGGGGCGCAACGGTTCTACGGGCTTCCGCGCCCGCGGCACGCCCGGCGCGGCCCCGCCTCGTAAGGTGTACGCATGGCGAAGTGGACCCCAAAGCACGAGGCGCCGGAGCCCCTTGAGGGCCCCGTGGTCGCCACCATCACGGGCGGCACGATCCTCTGGTTCGTCCTCTTCCTGGTACAGCTCCCCTTCTACGGCTGGTTCGACGACCGGGACGCGACCTGGTGGGTGTGGACGTGTCTGGCCGGCGGCGGCCTCGGCCTCATCGGCATCTGGTACGTACGCGGACGCGACGCCGCGATCAAGAGGTCGCAAGTGGCGGAGCCCCAGTAGCCCGAGGCGAAAGTGGCAGAGCCTCAGTAACCCCGAGGCGAAAGTGGCAGAGCCTCGCCGGCCCCCTACGACCGCAGTACGAGCTCGGGACGGGGCCCGTCCTACCGTGGTCGGATCTTTGGCCCGCTCGGGGGGTGAAGCCCCACGGCCGCACTTACCGTCGAAGGCATGACGCATATCGACGCGGGCGCCGAGCTCGACCCCGTACACCCGGTGCCTCCCCCGGCGGGCCGGGCCACCGGACTGACCTCCGCGGAGGTCGCCGAGCGGGTCGAGCGCGGCGAGATCAACGACGTACCGGTGCGCAGCTCCCGCTCCCTCGGCGAGATCGTCCGGGCGAACGTCTTCACCCGCTTCAACGCGATCATCGGCGTGCTCTGGGTGATCATGCTCTTCGTGGCGCCGATCCAGGACAGCCTCTTCGGCTTCGTGATCGTCGCCAACACCGCCATCGGCATCATCCAGGAGTGGCGCGCCAAGAAGACCCTGGACAGCCTCGCGATCATGGGCGAGGCCAAGCCGACCGTGCGGCGCGACGGCAGGGCGACGGAAGTCTCCACCTCCGAGATCGTCCTCGGAGACCTGGTGGAGCTCGGCCCCGGCGACAAGATCATGGTGGACGGCGAGACCGTCGAGGCCGACAGCCTGGAGATCGACGAGTCGCTCCTGACCGGCGAGGCCGACCCGGTCGTCAAGAAGCCCGGCGACAGGATGATGTCCGGCTCGTTCGTCGTCGCGGGCGGCGGCGCGTTCACCGCCACCAAGGTCGGCCGCGAGGCGTACGCGGTGCAGCTCGCCGAGGAGGCGTCGCGCTTCACCCTCGTCCACTCCGAGCTGCGCTCCGGCATCTCCACGATCCTCAAGTACGTGACGTGGCTGATGGTGCCGACCTCCATCGGCTTGATCATCTCCCAGCTCGTCGTGAAGGACGACGACTTCAGCGAGTCCGTCGCCTACACCGTCGGCGGCATCGTCCCGATGATCCCCGAGGGCCTGGTCCTGCTGACCTCCGTGGCCTTCGCGATCGGCGTCATCCGGCTCGGCCGCAAGCAGTGCCTCGTCCAGGAGCTCCCGGCGATCGAGGGCCTGGCCCGCGTCGACACCGTCTGCCTGGACAAGACGGGCACCCTCACCGAGGGCGGCATGGACGTCACCGAGCTGCGCCCGCTCGGCGGCGCCTCCGAGGACCACGTACGCAAGGTCCTCGGCGCCCTCGGCGAGTCCGACCCCCGGCCGAACGCCTCGCTCCAGGCGATCATCGACACCTACCCCGACAGCGAGGAGTGGCGCTGCACGCAGTCCCTGCCCTTCTCCTCGGCCCGCAAGTACAGCGGGGCCTCCTTCAGCGAGGGCGACGGCACCACGTCCACCTGGCTTCTCGGCGCCCCCGACGTGCTCCTGCCCGACGGCGACCCCGTGCTCGGCGACATCGACGGGCTCAACCAGCAGGGCCTGCGCGTCCTGCTGCTCGCCCGCGTCACCGGTGAGCTCGACGACCCCGAGGTGGCCCGCGGGGCACACGCCACCGCCCTGGTCGTCCTGGAGCAGCGGCTGCGCCCCGACGCCGCCGACACTCTGCGCTACTTCGCGGAGCAGGACGTCGACGCCAAGGTCATCTCCGGTGACAACGCCGTCTCGGTGGGCGCGGTCGCGGGCAAGCTCGGGCTGCCCGGCGCGGAGAACACCGTGGACGCGCGCGGACTGCCCACCGAGCGGGACGAGATGGCGCGGGCCATGGACGACAACTCCGTCTTCGGCCGCGTGACCCCGCAGCAGAAGCGCGACATGGTGGGCGCACTCCAGTCACGCGGCCACACGGTCGCGATGACGGGCGACGGCGTCAACGACGTCCTCGCCCTCAAGGACGCCGACATCGGCGTCGCGATGGGCTCGGGCTCCGAGGCCACCCGGGCGGTCGCCCAGATCGTGCTCCTGAACAACAGCTTCGCGACGCTGCCCTCCGTCGTCGCCGAGGGCCGCCGCGTCATCGGCAACATCACGCGCGTCGCCACGCTGTTCCTGGTCAAGACCGTCTATTCGGTGATCATCGCGCTGCTCGTCGTCTGCGCGCAGGTGGAGTACATCTTCCTGCCCCGCCACCTGACGCTGCTGTCGACGCTGACGATCGGCGTCCCGGCCTTCTTCCTCGCGCTCGCCCCCAACAAGGAGCGCGCGCAGCCGCACTTCGTCCGCAGGGTCATGCGGTACGCGATCCCGGGCGGCGTCATCGCGGGCGTCTCCACCTTCGTGACGTACCTCCTCGCCGGGCACCACTACGAAGGCGCGGGCGCGCGGGAAGCCGAGACCAGCGCGGCGACCCTGGCGCTGTTCCTGATCGCCATGTGGGTGCTCGCGATCATCGCCCGCCCCTACACGTGGTGGCGGCTCGGCCTCATCGGCACGATGGGTCTCGGCTTCCTGATCGTGCTCACCGTGCCCTGGCTCCAGGACTTCTTCCAGCTGAAGCTGGTGGGCACGACGATGCCGTGGGCGGCGGTCGCCATCGCGGCGGTGGCCTCACTGGCCATCGAGTTCATCTACCGCTGGGTCGACCGCCGCGTACCGGCGTAGCCGCTGCTACGGCACTTCCGCCTCTACTGGACGTCGACGAAGTCGCTCTTCGACGTCACGGCCGGGGTGGTGGAGGTGCCGGCGAAGACGTAGCGGAAGTAGCCGTCGGCCGAGGCCTTGACGGTAGTGCTCAGGTTGCCCTTGGTGTCGGACTTCACCGTCTTGAGGGTGGTGTAGCTGCTGGCACCCTTCTTCTTGTACTGGAGCTTCACGTCCTGCTTGGTGTAGCCCGCGTACTTGGAGGTGTACCAGTTGGCGCGGGTCAGGGCGCCCTTGACGGTGAGGGTCTTGCCCTTCTTGATGGGCTCGGGGGAGGCGTTGGTGGTGAGGCGGGCGTAGCGCTGGACGCGCGCGTTCGAGGTCAGCTCGTCCTTCTGGACGTAGTCGCCGTCGTTGCCGACCGCGGAGGCCGCGACCTTCCACTTGCCGGCCAGGACGTTGTCGTAGAGGTCGGCCTTCGGGTCGACCACGACGGAGACCGTGCAGGTCGAGGTGGTCGCGTTCACGACCTTGCACGTGCCGTCGAGGTTCTCCGGCAGCAGCACGCCGTCGATGTCGTTCTCGATGTCGGTGCCGTGCCAGAGGAAGGCGCTGCCGTAGTAGATGCCCGAAGCGTCGGTCGCGGTGACGGCGATGTCGAACTTCACCTTGTTGGTGGTGCCGACGACGATGTCCTTGCCCTTGTTGACACTGACTTTCGTGATCTTCGTGTCGCCGACGACCTCGTCGGCAGCCGCCTTGACGACGGCGGTCTCGTGCTGCGTCAGGTCCGGCCCGTCGGCGGCCTGCGCGGCCGGGACGGCGAGTGCGGAAAGGGCCAGGGTGCCGGACAGTGCGGCCACGGTGGCACGAATACGCATGTGTTTCCCCAGGTGGAGAAGGGGCTCCCCGCGGTGCGTGAAGCCTTCACGCGGGAGCCCGGTGATCTAGGAGTCTGTTGACTCGGAAGATCAGACTCGCGGCCCCCGCGCCTGGTTGTATGAAAGGTGAAGAAAATGTGACCGGCTTCTGGACGGAGAGGTTCCGCCTCAGTCGTCCCAGTCGCCTCAGTCGCCTCAGTCCGCACCGGTGCCCCTCAGTCGAACCAGCGGTCCCGCGCCAACTCCGCCGTCCGGGACGGGTCTTCGAGCAGGGCCGTCACCTCGAAGCGGCGCGGCCACTGGCCCGCGGCCCAGGCGAGGCCCGCCGCGACGCCCTCCAGGGTCGCCGCGTGGACGGTGCCGTCCGGGGTGCGGCGCCAGTCCAGTTCGACGCCGCCCGCGACCAGTTCCTCGTACTCGGTGTACGTCTTCGGGGTCGCCGGGCCGAGCAGGGTCCGTACCGACGCGGGCACCTCGTGCTCGACGCCCTCCCCCGCGGGCTCCACGGCCGCCGTCTCGCTGAGGCGCCGTACCTGGAACAGCTCCGCGAGATCCGCGGCCTTGCGGGGCGTCACGGGCAGCAGCGGCACGCCACCGGCGAGCGGCAGCAGGTCAGGGGCGTCGGCGACCACCGCGTCCGCCGCGTCGACCACCACGACCTCGCCGTCGACCACCGCGCGCAGCTCCTCGGGGAGCGTCACCTGCTCCGGGTCGAGATCGGCCAGGGCGCCGTACAGCGCGTGCAGCTGACCTGAGGTCACGGTCCTGACGGGGTCCGCAAGCCGGTCCAGGAGTTCGGCGGCTCCGCCCGGCTCGCCGAGGAGGGCGGCCACGGACGTACGGACGCCGAGCGCCCGCAGCACCTGCTCGTCGCCGAAGCCGGTGGCGTCCGCCGCGTCGTAAAGCCCCACGAGGAGCGGATCGCCGCCCTCCGCGCGCAGCCCCGCGGGCCTGCGGCCGTCAAGGACCGGATGCCCGCGCAGCCACCAGGCCGTGTACGAACGGACGGTCTCCGTCGTGCCGTCCGGAAGCAGCACCCGCAGCGGCTGCGTCAGGGCGTCCCGCAGCGGCGGGCGCGAGAGCATCGCGAGGGCCTGTGGCCAGCGGTCGTCGTCGACCAGGTCGAGGTCCCGCACGGCGACGATCTCGGTGGCGACGGGCGGCACGGGCGTGTCCGGCAGCCGGTCGATCACGTCCTCGCACCACACGTCCACGGCGTCGAGGAGCCCGGCGTCGTCGGGCTCGGGGAAGTCACCCTCACGGGGGTCGAGTTCATCCGGGTCGAGGACGACGTCGGTGGCCCGCACCAGCGCGAACGTGGCGAGCACACCGCAGGCGGCCAGCGGCTGCTCGCCCCAGCGCCCGGCGGTCTCGGCGTCCACGAGGGCCAGCTCGTCCTCGCGCATGACCTGGGCGAAGGGGCTGCCGGGCAGGACGAGTTCACCGGCGGGGGCCAGTTCGCCGTCCTCGTCGGGCAGGGCGAGGGCCGCGAGCCACGGCTCGTCGCCCGGCGCGAGGTTCGCGTCGCGCACCAGCGTGAGCACGGCCTCCGCGAGCTCGTCCGCGTCCAAGGCCTCCTCGTCCCACGTGTCGTCGTCGAGGGAGGCGGCCACCGCGGCGCGCACCTGCGGCGTCGTCAGGACCGCGCGGGGCGTGGCGGGCAGGGCGCCCAGCTTTTCGAGCAGCGGGTGCACGGCGTCGGGGTGGGCGACCTTCAGGCCGAGGCGGGCCAGCGGCGCCTGGTCGCGGTCGTCGCCGGACGGTGGCAGCAGGACCTGCCGCGGCCCGATCGTCGTCCGTCCGCCCACGGAGCCGGACCCCGGGCCGGACGCCCGGGAGGAAACCCCCGCCAGCGGCACGGGCAGCCCCGAGAGGCGCTCCGGGTCGACTCCGGCGAGGGTGTCGTACAGCCGCCGCCACCAGCCGGGCTCCCGCTCCAGACCGGCGAGGCGGTCGATCGCCTCGGTCAGCGGGACCCTGGCGACCCCGAGGGTGCGCAGCTCGGCACGGCGCTCCAGGCCCGCGGGCAGCAGGCTGGGCAGCACCTCGGCGAGTACGCGTACGGTGTCGGCCCCCGCTCCCTCCACGACCTCGGCGTCACGCGGACGCAGGGCCTCGGGCAGCTCGTCCTCGTCCTCCTCGCCGCGGGGCAGGGCGGGCGGCAGGAAGGCGGTACGGGGCAGCCGCTCCAGGATGCCCTGGCGCAGCGCGCCGTCCAGCTCGCTCCTGCCGAGCGGCCCCGGCACCAGGGAGATGATGCCCTCGCCCACGGGCCGCCAGTCGGCGAGGAGTTCCGCGTACGCGTCCGCCGCGCGCTGCACGAGGAAGTCGGTGAGCGGCCCGGGGGCGGCGTGCCGCCGCGCGGTGTCCAGCGGGAACGAGGCGATGAGCAGCGCCGGTACGCCCAGCGGCTCGTCGCTCGGCGTCGGCGCGTGCACGACCGGCGTGGAGCGCGGACGCTCCGGGGCGCCGTCGGGGCCCGCGGGGACCGCCCAGGTGACGGACCAGTGCGGGCGCAGCCGCTCCTCGACGGGACGGTCCTTCAGCAGGGCGCTGTCCAGCGGTCCCTGGCGGCTGACGGTGCGCCAGCGGGTCGTGCCCTCGCGGCTGTCCTCGACGATCGTGTACGGGGCTTCGCTGCGGCGGCGCAGGGTGCGTACGGTGCCGTCCGGGGTCTCGACGCGGACCTCCTCCAGGCCCGGCAGGGCGAGGAGCAGGGCGTCGTCGATCCCGTCGAGCAGCCGGGCCACGAGGTCCTTCGCGGCGGCGTCGCGCAGCGGCAGGATGACGACGGTGTCGTACCCCTCGGGCGCGGCGCCCTCGGCGGCCATCGGCAGCCGCAGCAGCGGTACGTGGCCGTCCCTGCGGCGGATCTCGTCGCCGAGTCCCGGGCTGAAGCGGGAGGTCTCCGCGGCCAGTTCGCGCGCCTCGGTCAGGGACCAGCGGACGCCTCCGGTACGCCCCACGACGGCGGGCTCGTCGCTGACGGCGAGCACGGCGGCGAAGCCCACGCCGAAGCGGCCGACGCTGTTCTCCTGCCGTGTCTCGCTCTCCGTCTCCCGCTTGGCGGAGGCGCGGAGGGTGGAGAGGGACTCGACGCCGGCGGCGTCCAGCGGGGCGCCGCGGTTGGCGGCGGCGAGGACGCCGTCGCGGAGCGTCAGGGAAAGCTTGCCGGGGGTGCCCGCGCGGGCCGCGGCGTCGGCGGCGTTCTGGGCCAGCTCGACGACGAGGCGGTCTCGGTAGCCGCCGAGGGCGAGGTCCTCCTCGGCGTTGGCGTCCTCGCGGAAGCGGGCGGGGGCCGCGGCCCATGCGTCGAGGACTCCGCGGCGGAGGCGGGCGGTGCCGAAGGGGTCCGTTCCCTCGGCCGCCGGCCACACGGTCTTGCTCACGGTCGTCCCTCTTCCTTCGCGGTGGGCTGCGCCCGGCTTGTGACTGGCCGGCCCGGCGGCTCCGGTGCCCCGGCGGGCCTTGCCTTGCCCTGCCGGGCGAACGGTACCGCTTCTCGCCGGGGGCGTTGGGAAGACGGCCCGTGGGGGCCGGGGGGTACGGCGTCCCGCCGGGGGGGGCACTGGCCCGTGGGTGGCTAGCGGTCAGAGCTTTTCGCCGCTACGCGGCGCGTTTCCCACCGACCCACCCGAAACCCGGCACCACGGCCCCCACCAAGCCCCACGAACCCGCCCCGCGGCGTACCCGCCCACCCCTAGGGCCCCAGGCCGCATGAAAAGGGCGGGCGGGTGGGGACAACGCCGCGAAGCGGCGGCACGGCACTCCCGAAGCCTCGGGCCAGGCAGAGGGACCGCTCAAGGCCCCGGGGCCATCAACTGTGGCCGAGGTCCTCGCCCGAGCCGTCCGCCGGCACGGAGACCGAGCCGGAGTCCGCCGAGGGCCGCAGCGGCATCGCGTCGACCCGCGTCTCGTCCAGCACCGGCGGCGCCGGCCGCGGCGGCTTCGGCATGACGGCGGCCTCGGAGTGCCCACCGCACCCGTACGAAAGGGAGACCACGTGCCCGTCGGCGGGCCCGAACTCATTGCCGCAGATACCGAACGCCTGTCCGAGCGAGCCCCCGATCGCGACAAGGAACCCGCAGCTCACGCACGCCGCCGGCGCGGCCTGCGCCATCGCGGTCTTCGCGCCGTACCCCTCTTCCCAGCGGTCGGCGGCGACATGCAGCCCGTACCGCGAGAGGACCCGCGCCCTGCGCATGCCCAGCTCGTCGGCGACCGCCGCGATGGACCCGCGCGCGGGCGCCAGCGGCTGCTCGGCGGGCGAACCCGCGGTGATCTCCGCGTCCTCCGCCTCGACCAGCGCCGCCATCTCGCCCGACACGATCGAGTTCGGCGGCGGCTCCTCCTCGCCGGTGAAGCCCGGCTCCAGGCGGAGATCCTCGGCGTCGGTCGGCAGCAGATCGCCGGGCCCCATGTCCCCGGGGCGCAGCCGCTCGCTCCACGGCACCCACTCGGGGGCCAGGAGCGCGTCGGCCCCCGGCAACAGCACCGTCTCGTCGAGCGTGACGACCTTCGCCCGCGAAGCGCGGGCCACCGTCACGGCCCAGCGCCAGCCCCGGTAGCCGAACTCCTTGCATTCGAAGAGGTGCGTGACGACGCGGTCGCCCTCGACGACGACCTCGACATGCTCACCGACCACACCTGGCGCGGCTGCCTCCTCGGCCGCCGCGCGTGCCAGGCCGACCGCTTCGGCGCAGAGGCGGTCGGGGGTACGCGGGGTGCGCGGGGTACGGCTTCGCGTTGTCGCTGCGCTCACAGGTATCGCTTCTCTCCTACGCCGTCTCACGAGTGCGCCACCCTTGTGCGGGGGTACGAACGGAGCGGCAAAGGCACCTCCGGGCTTTCGAGCACCGGGGGCGGGCCGCGTCGACGTCCGCGCCCGACGTTCCTGGGCGCACCTACGTCACCCATTCTGCGGGATGACCGAGAGGCGCGCGGCCGAGAACAACCGCCGCAGGCGCGTTACGCACGCTACCTTCTCCTGGCCCCTGGGCCTACACCGACGTACGCGACCGTGCCCGAGCCGCGCTCCGAAAAGGCTCTCCGTGAGCCGCGGCACACGGGTGAGAGGCCCCCCGCGACCGGGCCGCGGGGCCCCGCGCGAAGGACTCCGGCACGGCTCACAGCCCATTGTCCGTACTAGTGGACCGCATGAGGGGCACTATGACGAGGTGGCCCCCACCAGGTCGACGCCCGTAGCGACTGTCTCGCCAGGACCGGCGAGGCGGACCGGACGTGCGCTGGTCCGGGCCCTGCACCTGCCGTTCACCGGCACCGCGCGCGGCATCCGCAAGGCGACGCACGCCCACGGAGCGGGCGAGTCCGGGCTCGGCAAGCTGATCGAACTGCACGCGGTGAACGGCGCGGGCGACGTCATGGTCACCGTCGCGCTCGCCTCGACCGTCTTCTTCTCCGTGCCGACGGACGAGGCCCGCGGCCGTGTCGCGCTCTACCTCGCCATCACCATGGCGCCCTTCACCCTGCTCGCCCCCGTCATCGGCCCGCTCCTCGACCGGCTGCCGCACGGCCGCCGCGCCGCGATGGCCGGATCGATGCTGGCCCGTGCGCTGCTCGCGCTCGTCCTCTCGACCGCCGTGGCCACCGGAAGCGTGGAGCTGTACCCGGCCGCGCTCGGCGTCCTCGTGGCGTCGAAGGCGTACGGCGTGGTGCGGAGCGCCGTGGTCCCACGGCTGCTCCCGCCCCGCTTCTCCCTGGTGAAGGCGAACTCCCGGGTCACCCTCGGCGGTCTCCTCGCCACCGCCGCCGCGGCCCCGGTCGGGGCGGGGCTCCAGGCGGTCGGGCCCCGCTGGCCGCTGTACGGCGCCTTCGTGATCTTCGTGTCGGGGATGCTGCTCTCGTTCTCGCTGCCCCGCAAGGTCGACTCGGCCAAGGGCGAGAGCAAGGCGCTGCTCGCCGCCGACGAGGAGCACCTGCGGCGGCACGCCCGCGCCCGTGCCGCCGGGGACACGGCCCGCGGCCGGCGCCCCGGGCTCCGTACGGTCGGCCCCGCCGTCACCCATGCCCTGGCCGCCAACGCGGCGCTGCGCTGTCTCTCGGGGTTCCTCATCTTCTTCCTGGCGTTCCTGCTGCGGGAGCATCCGCTCGCCGGGCAGAGCGCGGCCGTCTCGCTCGGGATCGTCGGCGTGTCGGCGGGCGCGGGCAACGCGCTCGGCACCGCGGTCGGCGCCTGGCTGAAGGCGCGGGCCCCCGAGGTCATCATCGTGACCGTCGTCGCGGTGGTGCTCGGCGTGGCGGTCACGGCGGCGGTGTTCTTCAGCGCGGTGGCCGTCGCCTGCCTCGGCGCGTGCGCGGGCTTCGCGCAGGCCCTGTCCAAGCTGTCCCTCGACGCGCTGCTCCAGCGCGATGTCCCCGAACTGGTCCGCACCTCGGCCTTCGCCCGCTCCGAGACGCTGCTCCAGGTCGCGTGGGTGATCGGCGGCGGCATCGGCATCGCGCTGCCGCTGATCGGCCCGCTCGGGCTCTCGGTGGCCGCGGCGATCGTCGCGCTGGGCTGGCTCTCGACCGTGCGGGGACTCCTGGCCTCGGCCGGACACGACGGACCGCGGCGCACCCTGGCGTAGGTCCGGTCACCGTGCCGCGGCGCGCCCGTGACCCCCGCGTAGTGGGACCCCACGACGCGCCCGATAGCCTTCGCCCATGACCTCCCTGCTCCGCGGCGGAGCCGCGAATGTGAACAGCGCGGCGCGCCGCCGCCGCACCGTGGCCGCCCTTGGCGCCGTCTCCGCCGGACTCCTCGTGCTCTCGGCCTGTGACAAGCCGACGCCGCTCGCCACCGTGACGGTCGGCAGCGACTCGGTGAACTCGGAAGCCTCCTGCTACAACGACGGCAAGGAGCTCAAGCAGTCCCAGCTCAAGTCCTGCCTCCAGGACAAGGACGTGAAGTCCATCAAGGTCGACCCCGACGAGAAGGTCCGCTTCGGCGTCGACCCGGAGATCGCCGAGAAGGGCTGGACGCTGCTGATGAACGGCCGTCCGCTGACCGAGGCCAGCAAGAAGACGTACGTGGTCATCCCCGGCAACGTCTTCTTCAACCAGCAGTACGGCGGGGGCGGCAAGAAGTCCACCGTCAGCATCCTCGAAGGCGGCGAGGGCGGCACCCAGAAGGCCACGGGCCTGTGGTCGTTCACGTTCAAGAAGGACTCCTGACCCCGCGCGGCGCGTCTCCCGGGGGCGCTGAGCGCGTCCTCGTCGCCACCGCGGTCCCCGCCGAACGGGACGCGGTGGCCGCGGGTCTGCCCGCCGGGAGCCTCATCGACGTCCTCGCCGTCGGCGTGGGCCCCGGCGCCGCCGCGGCGGGCACGGCGACCGCGCTCGCCCGCGCCGCCGCCGCGGGGCGGCCCTACGGCCTCGTCGTCTCGGCGGGCATCGGCGGCGGTTTCCGGCCCGAAGCGCCCGTCGGCTCCCTCGTCGTCGCGGACGCGGTCACGGTCGCCGATCTGGGCGCCGAGACCCCCGAGGGCTTCACGCCCGTCACCGAGCTCGGTTTCGGCGCCGTCACGCACCGTCCGCCGCCTTCCCTCGTACGAGAGCTCGCCGGCGCCTGTGGTGCCGCGACCGGCACCGTGCTCACCGTCTCCACCGTGACCGGCTCCGCCGAGCGCGCCGCGGAACTGCGGCTGCGCCACCCGGCAGCCCTGGCCGAGGCGATGGAGGGATTCGGCGTCGCCGAGGCGGCCGTACTGCACGGTGTGCCGGTGGCGGAGGTGCGCGCCGTCTCCAATCCGGTCGGCCCGCGCGACCGCGCCGCCTGGCGGATCGGTGAGGCGCTCGCCGCGCTCGGTGAGGCGTTCGGGAAGTTCACGCCGGTACTGGAGAGTTGGAACACGCATGACAGCCATGACCCCCGCGACCGACGCCGCGACTGACCCGCTGCGGATCGCGTACTCGCCCTGCCCCAACGACACGTTCGTCTTCGACGCCTGGGCGCACGGCCGGGTGCCCGGCGCCCCCGCGCTCGACGTGACGTTCGCGGACATCGACATCACCAACGGCGTCGCCGAGCGCGGCGCGGCCTCCCCCGGCTCGTCGGAGCTCGACGTCCTGAAGGTCAGCTACGCCGTGCTGCCCTACGTGCTCGACGAGTACGCCCTGCTGCCCTGCGGCGGCGCGCTCGGCCGCGGCTGCGGGCCCCTGGTGCTGACCCGTGAGGCGGGAGTGGACCTCGCGGGCAAGACCGTCGCGGTGCCGAGCGAGAAGTCGACGGCGTATCTGCTGTTCCGTCTCTGGGCGGCGGACACGCTGCCGGGCGGTGGCGTCGGCGAGATCGTGGTGCTGCCCTTCGACGAGATCATGCCCGCGGTGCGCGACGGCAAGGTCGACGCGGGCCTGGTCATCCACGAGGCGCGCTTCACGTACCAGAACTACGGTCTGCACCGCCTCGCCGACATGGGCGAGCACTGGGAGGCCACGACCGGCCTGCCGATCCCGCTGGGCGCGATCATCGCCAGGCGCTCGCTGGGCGCGGACGTCCTGCGCTCCCTCGCCGAGGCCGCGCGCACCTCGGTCCGCATGGCCTGGGACGCCCCGGAGGCGTCGCGTCCGTATGTCATGGAGCACGCCCAGGAGATGGACCCGACCGTCGCCGACCAGCACATCGGGCTCTACGTCAACGAGTTCACCGCCGACCTCGGCGAGGACGGCTACGCGGCGGTACGTGGACTCCTGACGCGGGCGGCCGCCGAGGGGCTCGTGCCCGCCCTGCGGCCGGGGGCCCTGGCGTTCCCGTGAGGGTCCCGGGGGCCGCGGCCCCCGGGGTCTCACACGTCCAGCTGGTCCGCCACCGCGCGCAGCAGGCCCGCGATCTTCGCGCCCGACGCCTTGTCGGGGTAGCGGCCCTTCTCCAGCATCGGCGTGATGTTCTCGAGCAGCGTCGTGAGGTCCTGGACGATCGATGCCAGTTCGTCCGGCTTGCGGCGCTGCGCGGCCGCCACCGAGGGTGTCGGGTCGAGAATCACCACGGACAGGGCCTGGTCGCCGCGCTGACCGGCGACGACTCCGAATTCCACACGCTGTCCCGGCTTGAGTGTGTCGACGCCGGCGGGCAGTACTGAGGAGTGCACGAAGACGTCGCCGCCGTCGTCGCGGGAGAGAAAGCCGAAGCCCTTCTCGCTGTTGAACCACTTGACCTTGCCGGTAGGCACGTGAAGTCCTCGTCCTCGTACTCGTCGTACTTCGTCTGTGCCGCTCCGCCCAGCGGAAATGGCAGGGCGAAAACGGCTCTGGATAGCACTACAGCGGGTCGCTCGACCCGCCGGACCCAAGACTATTGGTCCGGGAGCCGGTGACAAGACGTCCCCGGATTCTTCCTTCGCGCTGGGAACTACCCTGGTGGGGTGCGTGACAAAACCCAAGCGAATTCCGCCGGACCGGGCGATGGAATGGTCCGGACCGGAGCAATCATCTTTTTCGTCGGTGCCGTGGCCACTCTGGTCACGGTGGCCCCGCTGTTTCTGGGCACCGACCCCTTTCCCTCCGTCGCCTACGCGGTGTGCATGCTGATGGGAGTGGGGTTCCTCGTGGCGGCGGCCGGAGTGCTGCGCGGCGTCGCCGTGCAGCGCCGGCAGGCCAGGTCCGCGGCCGGGGCTAGCTAGCGGCGGCGCCCGTGGTGTGGGCGGCGAGCCAGGCGGCGAACTCCGTCAGGTCGCCGAGGACCACGTCGGCGCCCGCTTCGCGCAGTTCCGCCGCGTCGCACGGCCCCGTCGCCACGGCCACGGAGAGCGCGCCCGCCGTACGCGCGCCGCGTACGTCGCCGGTGTGGTCGCCGACGTACACCGACGCGTCGTGCTCGCGCAGCGCCACCGCCTTCGCCTCCGCCCAGAGCGAGCCGATGACCGCGTCGGCCTCGATGCCCAGGTGCGCCAGGTGGAGCTTCGCGTTGGGCTCGTGCTTGGCGGTCACCACTATCGTGCGCCCGCCGGCCGCCCGGACCGCCGCCACGGCCTCGCGCGCGCCGGGCATCGCGAGCGTCGGCTCGATGGCGTATGTGGGGTACATCTCACGGTAGCGGTCGGCGGTCTCCGCGATCTTCTCCTCGGGGAACCAGTGCCGCAGCTCCTGCTCCAGGGGCGGTCCGAGCCGGGTGATGGCCAGGTCGGCGTCGATGTGGGTGCCCGTCTCCGCGGAAAGGGCCAGGAAGGCGGCCCTGATGCCGGGGCGGGAGTCGATCAGGGTCATGTCGAGGTCGAAGCCGACCGTCAGCGCGCGAGAAGTCATGCCCCCATTCTGCCGAGGACGGGTGTCCGCGCCGCGCGGTGGCCCAGGTGGCGATACGCCCGCGGGACGCGCCCGCGTCAGCGGCGGTGCCGCTGGGAGCGCCACAGGAGGAACAGCGCGGAGGCGATGGCCGCGGCGCGCACCACCCAGGGCCAGGTCTCGGCGATGGCGTCGCTCATGTGGCCGTCCCGGATCTCGTCGCCCCAGTGACGCTCGCCGCGGCCCCACAGCCAGGTGAGCCCGGCGGCCACCGTGAGCACCGGGATGCCGATGGCCGCCGCTTTCGCCTCGACGCGGGAGAGCCTGCGGGAGGCGTAGGCGATGAGCCAGCCGACGCCGAGGGCCAGCCAGTTGCCGATGACGGCGCCCACGACGAGCAGGGCGGCGGCGAGCAGGAGCAGCGGGTTGCTGAACCCTCCCCCGGCGGCGGGCCGCAGCCGGGGCCGCCACCGCCGGCGCCCGCCCGCCTCCACGGCCTCTTCCTCGTACTCCTCGTGGTCCTCCTCGTCCTGCGCGGGCGCGGTCGCCGCGCGGGCGTCCGGGTCCTTGGCGAGGCGGGGGCGGGGGACGTCGGCGGGGTCGTCCGGGGAGCGCGGGGGTTTCAGGAGCTCGGGGATCTCCACGCCCCCGACGAAGCCGGGGACGCTGTCGGCGACGCCGAAGGGGCTGCTGTCATGGCGCCACCAGTCGGGCTCGGAGCCGCTGGGCCCCAGCTCGTCGGTGCCCGCGAGGTGCGGGGGCGAGGCGTACGGGCCCGCAGGGCCCTGCGGCGGCTCGTCCGGCTCCGCCGGCTCGGCCGTCCGCTTGCGGAGCTTGGGGCGGCGGCCGGTCCGCTGCGTGGGCACGGCCGGCCTCGCCGCACTCGCCTGCGCCTGCGCCCGTGTCGGTACGTCGTCGGGGGCATCGCCCGCCGCTTCGACGATCTCTTCCGGGGTGCCGAGGCGGGTCAGGATGCGGCGGATGGCCGCGGGACTCTCGACCACGGCCTTGGAGCGGCTGCGGTCGATCTCGTTCCGCAGCTCCGAGACCAGGCGCATTCTCGTGCCGGACGGCAACTGCCGCTGCTGGGCCAGGTCTCCGACCCTGCTCAGGTAGTCGTAGACCAACTGATCACTTTCGATCCCCACGGACCGACCGTACCGGTTTTCCGGGCTTTCCGGGCCGCCGCCCGGCGGTGGAGGCCCACCACCGGCCGCCCATTCCGTCGCTCTTGTCCACTAATGTCGCGCGCGTGACACCACGGACCGCGTTCAGCCGCTCACTTGTCGGGGCCCCCGCCGCATCCTTCGTCCTGCTGGCCGTCTCGCTCGGCGCCATGGCCACGCTCTGCGTCGTCCAGCACGTGCCGATGGCCGACACCCTGGTCTACCGGGCGGAGGGCGCCGCCGTCGCCGACGGCGGCGATCTGTACGGGTTCACGGTCACCGAGTGGGAACTGCCCGCGACCTACCCGCCGTTCGCCGCGATCCTCTTCGTGCCGACCACCTGGCTCCCGCTGGCCGCCCTGAAGGCCGTCTTCCTCGCGGGGAACGTCGCCCTGCTCGCGCTCCTCGTACGCCTCTCCTGCCGCCTCGCGCACCACCCGGCCCGCGCGCCGCTCGTCCGCACCGCCACCGCGCTCGGACTCTGGCTCGAACCCGTCTTCCAGACCGTGCTGTTCGGCCAGATCAACCTCGCCCTCGCCTGCCTGGTCCTCTGGGACCTCACCCGGCCGCCGGGCGCCGTCGGCAAGGGCTTCGCGGTCGGTGTCGCCGCGGGGATCAAACTGACCCCCGCGTTCTTCATCGCGTATCTGCTGCTGCGGGGGCGGGTGCGCGAGGCCGGGACCGCCGTCGCCGCCTTCGCCGGGACCGTGCTGCTCGGCGCGCTCGTCCTGCCGTCCGCCAGCGTCGACTTCTGGACGCGGCGGCTCTTCGAGACGGGGCGGGTCGGCAAGGCGTGGATCGTCGACAACCAGTCGCTCCAGGGCCTCGTCGCGCGGGTCCTGCACGATCCGGAGCCGGGGCTCGCGTGGGCCGGTGCGGCGGCTCTGGCGGGCGCGGCCGGGCTGTGGGCGGCACGGCGTGCCCGCCGCGAGGCGCACGGCCTGCTCGCGGCCGCGCTCACCGCCCTGCTCGTCTCCCCCATCAGCTGGTCCCACCACTGGGTGTGGTGCGTACCGCTGCTCGCCCTGCTCGTCGCCGACGGCAGGCCGCGCCTGGCGGCCGCGGTGGCCCTGCTGTTCACGGCGCGCACCTTCTGGCTGCTGCCGCACCAGGGCGACCTGGACCTGCGCCTGCCGTGGTGGCAGCAGCCGCTGGCGTCTCCGTACGCACTCCTGGCACTCGCGCTGCTGCCGTACCTCGCCCTGTCCGGCGCCCGCCCCCGGGCACGCGACGGCGCGGTGCCGCCGCCACGCGGGGAGAGCGGCGGACCACGCGACGGGAGCGGGTATCAGCCCCCGGCGAGCAGCTCGTCCGCGTCGACGATCCGGTAGGCGTACCCCTGCTCGGCCAGGAACCGCTGGCGGTGCGCGGCGAAGTCCTGGTCGATGGTGTCCCGTGCCACGACCGAGTAGAAGCGGGCCTCGTGCCCGTCGGCCTTGGGCCGCAGGACGCGCCCGAGCCGCTGCGCCTCCTCCTGCCGGGAGCCGAACGTGCCCGACACCTGGATGGCGACCGTGGCCTCGGGCAGGTCGATGGAGAAGTTCGCGACCTTGGAGACGACGAGGACGGAGATCTCGCCCTGCCGGAACGCGTCGAAGAGCTTCTCGCGCTGCGCGTTGCTGGTCTCACCCTTGATGACGGGCGCGTCCAGGTGCTCGCCCAGCTCGTCGAGCTGGTCGATGTACTGCCCGATGACCAGGGTCTGCTCACCGGCGTGCTTCCTGACCAGCGCCTCCGTCACCTTCCGCTTGGTGGCGGTGGTGGCGCAGAAGCGGTACTTCTCCTCCGCCTCCGCGGTGGCGTACGCGAGCCGCTCGCCGTCGGTGAGGTTGACCCGCACCTCCACGCAGTCGGCGGGCGCGATGTAGCCCTGCGCCTCGATCTCCTTCCACGGGGCGTCGAACCGCTTCGGCCCGATGAGCGAGAAGACGTCCGACTCGCGGCCGTCCTCCCGTACGAGGGTCGCGGTGAGCCCGAGGCGGCGGCGCGCCTGGAGGTCGGCGGTGAACTTGAAGACGGGCGCGGGCAGCAGGTGCACCTCGTCGTAGATGACCAGACCCCAGTCGCGCGAGTCGAACAGCTCAAGGTGCGGGTAGATGCCCTTCCGCTTCGTCGTGAGCACCTGGTACGTGGCGATCGTGACGGGCCGGATCTCCTTCCTGGTCCCGCTGTACTCGCCGATCTCTTCCTCGGTCAGCGAGGTGCGCTTCACCAGCTCGTGCTTCCACTGGCGGGCCGAGACGGTGTTGGTGACGAGGATGAGCGTCGTGGCCTGGGCCTGCGCCATGGCACCCGCGCCGACCAGCGTCTTTCCTGCACCACAGGGCAGCACGACGACACCGCTGCCGCCGTGCCAGAAGCCCTCGACGGCCTGCTGCTGGTAGGGCCGCAGGGACCAGCCCGCCTCGTCCAGGTCGATCTTGTGCGCCTCGCCGTCCACGTACCCCGCGAGGTCCTCGGCGGGCCAGCCCAGCTTCAGCAGCGTCTGCTTGACCTGGCCGCGCTCGGAGGGGTGCACGGCGACGGTGTCCGGGTCGAGCCGCTCACCGACGAGCGGCTGGACCTTCTTGGACCGCAGGATCTCTTCAAGGACCGGCCGGTCGGTCGTGGTGAGCACGAGGCCGTGGGTGGGGTGCTTGGAGAGCGTGAGCCGCCCGTACCGCGCCATGGTCTCGGCGATGTCCACGAGCAGCGCGTGCGGCACGGGGTAGCGGGAGAACTCCACGAGGGCGTCCACGACCTGCTCGGCGTCGTGCCCCGCGGCCCGCGCGTTCCACAGGCCGAGCGGGGTGACGCGGTAGGTGTGGATGTGCTCCGGGGCGCGCTCCAGCTCCGCGAACGGGGCGATGGCACGCCGGCAGGCCTCGGCCTGCCCATGGTCGACCTCCAGCAGGAGAGTCTTGTCCGACTGGACGATGAGGGGACCGTTCACGCAAGCGCCCTTTCAAGAGGCCAAACACCCAGTGTGCCGCATCCGGCGCCGGTGGGCGTCCTGGGCCGTTTGCGGGAAAGTCCCGGCGACACGCCGCACGCCACGGCGTGTCGCCGGGACTTTCGTGCGACGGCCCGCGCGCCCCGGCGTCCGGGCGGGCGTGGCAGCGGGGGGTCTGTGGCGGGGGCAAGCGCTAACGTGGGCCGGATGAGCACCGACGAGCCGCAGCCCACGGACAGCGCCAGCGCGAGCGTGACCGCACCGCCGCGCGCCGCGGACACGCCCCGTTCCCTCGCCGAAGCGCTCCGTTCACGCGGCGACGAGCAGATCGCCGCGCTGCTGCACGCCCGCCCCGACCTGCTCAGCCCCGTCCCCACCGACCTCACCCAGCTCGCCGCCCGGGCCGGGACCCGCGCCTCCGTGGTGCGCGCCCTTGAGCGGCTCGACCGGTTCTCGCAGCAGGTCGCGGAGGCGCTCGCCGTGGCCCCGGAGCCCGCGGCGTACGGGGAGGTGCTCGCGCTGCTGGCGGGGGACGACGGCGACCCCGCCGTCGAACCGGCCTTCCGGCGCGCCCTCGCCACCCTCCACGAGCAGGCCCTCGTCTGGGGGACCGACGAGCGGCTCCGCCTGGTGCGGACCGCCCGCGAACTGCTCGCGCCGGCCCCGCAGCACCCCTCGCCGACCGGGCTCGGGCCCACCGTCGCCGAGGCCACGTCGGGCATGTCGCCGACCCGGATCCAGGACATCGTGGCGGCCGCCGGGCTGCCCACGACGCACGACCCGGTGTCCGCAGTGCGGTCGCTGACCGCCCTCTTCACCGACCGGGAGCGCATGTCGGCGCTCCTCGACGAGGCGCCCGCCGAGTCCGTGGAGGTGCTGTCGCGGCTGGTCTGGGGTCCGCCGTACGGGCAGGTCACCGCCGAGCCCGCCCGGCATCTGCGCTGGCTCATCGACCGGGGGCTGCTGCTTCCGACCGCGCCCGGCACGGTCGTCCTGCCCCGCGAGGCCGCGCTGCACCTGCGGGCGGGGCGCGCGCACCGCGTCCTCGTACCGGAGCCGCCCGCGGTGGGGGTCGCGCGTGAGCACCGTCCACAGGTTGTGGACGCGACGGCGGCGGGGCAGGCGTACACGGCGCTCGCCACCGTCGAGGAGCTCCTGAAGGACTGGGACGAGGGCGGTCCCGCGGTGCTGCGCGCGGGCGGGCTCAGCGTGCGCGACCTCAAGCGGACGGCCGCGGCGCTGGACCTGCCGGAGCCGCTGGCCGCGTTCTGGGTCGAACTGGCCTACGCGGCGGGGCTCCTGGCCTCCGACAACGAGGCGGACGAGCGGTACGCGGCGACTCCCGCGTACGACGACTGGCAGGCGCTTCCCTCGGCCGAGCGCTGGGCCGCCCTGGTCACCGCCTGGCTCCCGGCGACCCGCACGGCGGGGCTCATCGGCGGGCGTGACGGCAAGGACCGCACGCTGTCCGCGCTGGGACCGCACCTGGACCGCTCGGTGGCCCCCGAGGTGCGCCGCCGGGTGCTCACCCTGCTCGCCACGCTCCCCGAGGGCGCGGCGCCGGACCCCGACACCCTCCTGTCCCGCCTCCGCTGGGAACGCCCCACGGCCTCCCGCCGCCCCGCCGACACCTCGGAGCCGGAAGACCTCCGCTCCCGCATCGCCCGCTGGACCCTGAACGAGGCGGAACTCCTCGGCATCACGGGCCGCGGAGCGCTTTCCTCGCATGGGCGGATGCTGCTGGGGGCGCCGGGGACGGCTGCTGCGGCTGGCGCTTTCGCAGCCGCGGGCGGCGCTTCCGGAGCCACGGGCGGCGCGAGCGGCGCTTCCGCAGCCGCGGGCGGTGCTTCGGGAGCCGCGAGCGGCGCTTTCGGAGCCGCCGGGAGCGCTTCCGCAACCGTAGGTGACACGGGGGACGCAGCCGCAGCCGGCGCGAGTGGTGCCTTCGGAGCCGCCGGTGGCTCTCGTGCTGCCGTCGAGTCCGCCCCCGTGGCCGTGGTCACGCCCGCCGAGCAGGCCGTCCTCGCTGCCCGTGCCGCCGGGCTTCTCGCGCCGCTGCTGCCCGAGCCCCTCGATCACGTACTCCTCCAGGCGGACCTCACCGCCGTGGCGCCGGGGCCGTTGGAGCGGCCGCTGGCCGAGGCGTTGGCCGTCCTCGCCGACGTGGAGTCGAAGGGCGGCGCGACCGTCTACCGGTTCACGCCCGGCTCCGTGCGGCGCGCGCTCGACTCCGGGCTGTCGGCCTCCGACCTGCACGCCTTCCTCGCCGCCCACTCCCGCACCTCCGTCCCGCAGCCGCTGGCCTATCTGATCGACGACGTGGCGCGCAGGCACGGGCACCTCCGTATCGGCGCCGCGTCGGCGTACGTACGCTGCGACGACGAGGCGCTGCTCGACGAGATCCTGGCCGACAAACGCGCCCAGAGCCTGCGGCTGCGCCGCCTCGCGCCCACCGTGCTCGCCGCGCAGGCCGACCCCGGCTCGCTCCTCGAAGGGCTGCGGGGCATGGGCTTCGCGCCCTCGGCGGAGTCCCCGGAGGGCGATGTCCTGATCACCCGGGCCCACTCCCACCGCACCCCGCCCCGCTCGGCCCCGGAGCCCGTTCCGGAGGGCCCGCCGGTGCCCGACGCCACGCTGCTCGGTGCGGCGGTGCGGGCAATCAGGGCGGGCGACCTGGCGTCCACGGCACCCCGGAAGGCGGCGCCCGCGGCCAACGGTGAACTGCCGCGCACGACAGCCGCCGAGACGCTGGCCACGATGCAGGCGGCGGTCCTGACGGGCGAGGCGGTATGGATCGGCTACGTCAACGCCGAAGGCACCGCGAGCCAACGCGTGATCGCCCCCGTCCGCGTGGAGGGCGGCTTCGTCACGGCCTACGACCACACGGCGGACGAGGTCCGCACGTACCCCTTGCACCGCGTAACGGGCGTAGCAGAACTGGCCGACGACTGACCCACCGCGCCCGACGCGACAGGACAACCGGCCCACCGATCACGCCGGGCATACCCGACTCACGCGGCCGACCCTGCGCCCCCCACCGCCCGGCGTGACCGGCGTGCCCCGCACACAGGACGCGACCGGCCGCCGCACGGCACGGCCGGCCGACGGGACAACCGGCCCGCCGAGCGTGACGGACACGGCCGGCCCACACGGCACGACTGGCGCACCCGACGAACCCGCCCCGCCCCGCACGGCCGACCGCACAGCAAAACCCAGCCCACCCGCCGAACCCGGGCTGCCGCCTGCCCGGCGTGCCCCGCACACAGGACGCGACCGGCCGCCGCACGGCACGGCCGGCCGACGGGACGACCGGCCCGCCGAGCGTGACGGACACGGCCGACCCACGCGGCACGACTGGCGTACCCGGCGAACCCGACCCCACGGCGTGACCGGCCCGCACGCCTCCCCGGCGTGCCCCGCACACAGGATGCGACCGGCCGCCGCACGGCACGGCCGGCCGCCGGGACAACCGGCCCGCCGAGCGTGACGGACACGGCCGACCCACACGGCACGACTGGCGCACCCGACGAACCCGACCCGCCCCGCCTGCCCGGCGTGACCGGCGAGCCCCGCACACAGGACTCAACCGGCCGCCGCACGGCACGACCGGCGCACCCGCCGAACCCGCCCCGCCCGGCACGGCCGACCGCACAGCAAAACCAGCCCACCCGCCGAACCCGGCCTGCCCCGCCTGCCCGGCGTGCCCCGCCCCCCGGCGAACCCGCCCCCCACGGCGTGACCGCCCCGCACGCCTCCCCAGCCTGCCCCCCCACCCCGACGCGAACGGCGCGCCCCGCCTCCCCCCGCGAAAACCATTCGCCCCGCCCCGCCCCCCGCGCCTAAGATGCCTCCTTCCCCGGCCTCCCTCGTGGAGTGCCGCTGCCCGGACGGGAACCGGGTGGCCGCAAGAGGCAGGGTCGAACAGTCGTGGCGGTGGACCGCAGCGGCGGCTGTGGCGGCCCGCGCCACGACACCGCAGAACCGCCGGAGGCATACGTGTACGCGCACGACCAGACCGACCCCCTCGCCCGCGAGCGGGGTCACCTCGACGCGTCCCGTTCCGCGCTGCGCGCCATGCGCGCGGACGCCGAGGCCCTCGACATCCGTGACGTCACCGCGAACTGGGTGAACGCCGCCGTCCTCGAAAGGCAGATCGAGGACCGCATCAAGTCCCTCGCCGACCTCGCCCACACCCCGCTGTTCTTCGGCCGCCTCGACTACCTGCACGCCCCGGGCGCCGAGCAGGCGGAGGGCGCGGGGGGCGAGCGGTTCTACATCGGGCGGCGCCACGTGCACGACGCCGACGGCGACCCGATGGTCGTCGACTGGCGCGCGCCGGTCTCCCAGCCGTTCTACCGGGCCTCGAAGAAGGCCCCGATGGACATCGCGCTGCGCCGCCGCTTCGGCTACACCGGCGGCGACCTCACCGCGTACGAGGACGAGCACCTCAGCGACGCCGACGAGGTGGAGCGGACCAGCGCGCTGCTCCAGCGCGAGATCGAGCGGCCCCGCGTCGGCCCGATGCGGGACATCGTCGCCACCATCCAGCCCGAGCAGGACGAGATCGTGAGGAGCGGGCTGAGCGGCAGCGTCTGCGTCCAGGGCGGCCCCGGCACCGGCAAGACCGCCGTCGGCCTGCACCGCGTCGCCTACCTCCTGTACGCCCACCGCGAGCGGCTGGCCAGGACGGGGACACTTGTCATCGGGCCGAACGCCTCGTTCCTCCACTACATCGAGCAAGTGCTGCCCGCGCTCGGCGAGTTGGAGGTCAAGCAGGCCACCGTAGGCGACCTCGTCTCGCACGTGGAGGTGCGCGGCGCGGACGAGCCCGCCGCAGCCGTCGTCAAGGGCGACGCCCGCATGGCCGAGGTGCTCCGCAAGGCCGTGCGCTCGCACGTCTCCTTCCCCACCGAGCCGGTCGTCGTGGTGCGCGGCTCACGGCGCTGGCGCGTCCCCGCGTACGAAGTGGAGGAGCTGATCCGGGAGTTGCTGGCGCGCGACATCCGGTACGGCGCCGCGCGTGACGCCCTGCCGCAGCGCATCGCCCACGCCGTCCTGGTCCGCATGGAGCAGTCGGGCGAGGCCCCCGACGACCGCGTGCAGGACGCCGTGGCGCGCAACCCGGCGGTGAAGGCGGCCGTCAAGGCCCTGTGGCCGCCGGTCGACCCGGCGAAGCTGGTCCTGCGGCTGCTGTCGGACGCGGAGTTCCTCGCCGCGCACGCGGACGGGGTACTGACGGAGGAGGAGCAGCGGACGATCCTCTGGGCCAGGCCCGCGAGGAGCGTGAAGTCCGCCAAGTGGTCGGCGGCGGACGCGGTGCTCGTCGACGAGACGGCCGACCTGGTCTCGCGCACGCACTCGCTGGGCCACGTGGTGCTCGACGAGGCGCAGGACCTCTCCCCCATGCAGTACCGCGCGGTGGGCCGCCGCTGCACGACGGGGTCGGCGACCGTGCTCGGCGACCTCGCGCAGGGCACGACGCCCTGGGCGACGCGGAGCTGGGCCGAGGCGCTGGGCCATCTGGGCAAGGGCGACGCGGTGGTGGAGGAGCTGACGGCCGGTTTCCGCGTGCCGCGCGAGGTCATCGCGTACGCCTCCCGGCTGCTGCCCGACATCGCGCCCGGCCTCGCCGAGGTCAACTCGGTGCGTGAGTCGCCGGGTTCGCTCGTGGTGCGGCGCGCCGACGGTGCCGGGGCGCTGGACGCGGCCTGCCTCGCCGCGTGCGAGGAGGCGCTGCTGCGGGAGGGTTCGGTGGGCCTGATCGCGGCGGACTCCCGGGTGCCGGCGCTCGCGGAGGCGCTGAAGGCGGCGGGGGTCACGCCACTGTCGCCCGGCGAGGAGACGACGCCCGACACGCGGCTGACCCTGGTGCCCGCCTCCCTCGCGAAGGGCCTGGAGTACGACTACGTGGTGCTCGACGAGCCCGCCGCCGTCGTCGACGGCGAGCCCGACCAGCGGACCGGCCTGCGCCGCCTGTACGTGGCGCTGACGCGTGCGGTGTCCGGGCTGACCGTCGTGCACGCGGCGGACCTGCCCGCGCAACTCGCCTAGGAGTCCCGCTTGCCGCCGTCCGCCGGGCCCGCGGCGGACGGCAGGTGGGTCACGAGGAGCACCAGGCCGGCCAGGGTCACGACGCGGGTCGCCGAGTCCAGGCCGTTCCAGTCCTCCGACTGCCACATGGAGAACCACTCGCCGCCGATGCCGATGAACCCGGCGCCGAACAGCAGCAGCACCATCAGCAGGCCGAGCGTGCCGAGGCGGCGGGCGCGCGGGTAGCCGGAGCGGCGCCGCAGGGCCCCGGTCCACAGGGCTGTCGCGGCGATGAGCACCAGCGCGGCGACGGTCTCCCAGACGATGATCGCGACGTACGCCGCGTCCTGGAGCCCGGTGGACGTCACCGCGCGCCACATCAGGTCGTCGTCCTTGAAGGTGGTGTCCATCGCCAGGACATGGCGTACGAACTGCTGGTTGGTGCCGAAGTCGGTGATGTTCCCGAAGGCGACGAGCGTGATGTAGAGCGCGACGGTCCCGGTGAGCAGGGCAGCGGCGGCGGGCAGTGCCCGGTCTGACGGTGCGGTATTCATAATTCCCCTCCCTAGGGCACCAGTTCTACCCCGAGGGCTCGGGAGGCGCCCCGCCAGGGGCGGGGCGCCGCGCTACTCCCGCCCGTCGACGGCCCGGCGCCACTGCGCCACGGCCTCCGCGGAGACCGGCGCCGTCCACCCGGAGGGCCGCGCCGCGCCGCCGATGTGGAAGGCGTCCACCCCGGCCGCGCGCAGTCCGGGCAGGTGGTCGAGGCGGAGGCCGCCGCCGACCAGGAGCCGCTGCTCGTAGCCCGGGTCGCCGCGGCGGGCCGCCTCGGCGACCAGCGTGGGCAGGCCGTCGTCGACGCCGCCCGCGGCGCCCGCGGTGAGGTACGTGTCGAGCCCCGGCAGGTCCGCGAGCTGCTTGCGCAGGGCGTCGCGGTCGGCGGCGCGGTCGATCGCCCGGTGGAAGGTCCACCGGCAGCCGTCGAGGGCGGCCACCAGCGGCTCCACGGCCGCCAGGTCGGGGGCGCCCGCCTCGTCGAGGAAGCCGAGCACGAACTCGTCGGCGCCCTCGCTCCGCAGCTCACCGGCCCTGCGTACGAGCTCGTCGACGTCCCCGGCGGCGAAGCCGTCGGCCAGTCGCAGCATGACGCGCAGCGAGATGTCGACCCGGGAGCGGATCGCGGCGAAGGTCTCACGCGAGGGGGTGAGGCCGTCCGCGGCCATGTCGGTCACCAGCTCGAGCCGGTCCGCACCTCCGTCCCTGGCGGCGACGGCGTCCTCGGCGTCGAGGGCGATCACCTCCAGCACTGCACGCTTGCTCATGGATGTCTCTTCCTTCTCATCACGGCCCGGTCCGTCTCCAGGCCCACACCGATGCACAGGTCTAGTCCAATTACCAGCCTACGCGCAGAACACCCCGGCGCGAGGCGACTCCCTCGTACCGGGGTGATCCGCTCGGCGTCGCGGCGGTTCAGACCAGCGGCTTGAACCCCCTGAGACGCAGGCTGTTGCCGACCACGAAGACCGAGGAGAAGGCCATGGCCGCCCCGGCGATCATCGGGTTGAGCAGGCCGGCCGCGGCGAGCGGCAGCGCGCCGACGTTGTAGGCGAAGGCCCAGAACAGGTTGGTCCTGATCGTGCCGAGGGTGCGGCGCGAGAGCCGGATCGCGTCCGCCGCGGCCCGCAGGTCCCCTCGTACGAGAGTCAGGTCGCCGGCCTCGATGGCGGCGTCCGTCCCCGTGCCCATCGCCAGGCCCAGGTCGGCCTGGGCGAGGGCCGCCGCGTCGTTCACGCCGTCGCCGACCATGGCCACGCTGCGGCCCTCGGCCTGGAGCCGCTTGACCACGTCGACCTTGTCCTGCGGCAGCACCTCGGCGATGACGTCCTCGGGGGCGATGCCGACCTCTGCGGCCACCGATGCCGCGACCGCCTTGTTGTCGCCGGTCAGGAGGATCGGGGTCAGACCGAGCGCGCGCAGCCGCCGGATCGCCTCGGCGCTGGTGTCCTTCACCGCGTCGGCGACCTCGAGGACCGCCCGCGCCTCGCCGTCCCAGGCGACCGCGACGGCCGTACGCCCCGCTTGCTCGGCCTCCGCCTTGGCCCGCTTCAGCTCGGCCGGCAGGTGGATCTCCCACTCGGCGAGCAGTTGTTCGCGGCCGACCAGGACCGCGTGGCCCTCGACGACGCCCTGCACACCGAGCCCGGCGACGTTCGCGAAGTCCTCGGGGGTGGGTAGCGGGCCCGCCTCAGCGGCGGCCCCGGCGGCGATGGCCCGCGCCACGGGGTGCTCGGAGGAGTGCTCCAGTGCGCCCGCGAGCCGCAGGGCCTCGGCGGCGGTGGTGCCGGGGGCGGTGTGCGTGGCGAGCAGGGTCATGGTGCCGGTGGTGACGGTGCCGGTCTTGTCCAGGACGATGGTGTCGACCCGGCGGGTGGACTCCAGGACCTCCGGGCCCTTGATCAGGATGCCGAGCTGGGCGCCGCGCCCGGTGCCGACCATGAGGGCGGTCGGGGTGGCGAGGCCCAGGGCGCACGGACAGGCGATGATCAGCACGGCCACGGCCGCGGTGAAGGCGGCGGTGAGCCCGGCGCCGTTGCCGAGCCAGAAGCCGAGGGTGGCGAGGGCCAGGCCGATGACGACCGGCACGAAGACCGCGGAGATCTTGTCGGCGAGGCGCTGGGCGGCGGCCTTGCCGTTCTGCGCGTCCTCCACGAGCCGCGCCATGCGGGCGAGCTGGGTGTCGGCGCCGACGCGGGTGGCCTCGACGACGAGGCGGCCGCCCGCGTTGAGCGTGGCCCCGGTGACCGCGTCGCCCGCGCCGACCTCGACGGGCACGGACTCGCCGGTCAGCATGGAGGCGTCGACGGCCGACGCGCCCTCGACGACCCGTCCGTCGGTGGCGATCTTCTCGCCGGGCCTGACCAGGAAGCGGTCACCGGTCTTCAGCTCGCTCACCGGCACGGTCTCCTCGCGCCCGCCGTCGCGCAGCACGGTGACGTCCTTGGCGCCGAGTTCGAGCAGCGCCTTGAGGGCGGCGCCCGCCTTGCGCTTGGAACGGGCCTCGAAGTAGCGCCCCGCGAGGATGAAGGCGGTGACGCCGGCCGCGGCCTCCAGGTAGATGTTCCCGGCGCCGTCGGTGCGCGCGATGGTCAGCTCGAAGGGGTGGGTCATGCCGGGCGTGCCCGCGGTGCCGAAGAACAGCGCCCACAGCGACCAGAGGAACGCCGCCGACGTGCCGACCGAGATCAGCGTGTCCATGGTGGCCGCGCCGTGCCGGGCATTGGTGAAGGCGGCCTTGTGGAAGGGCCAGGCGGCGTACGTCACGACGGGCGCGGCCAGGGTCAGCGAGAGCCACTGCCAGTACTCGAACTGCCAGGCGGGGACCATCGCCATGGCGATGACGGGCACGGCGAGCAGCACCGCGGTGACGAGCCGCTCGCGGAGCTGCCGCAGTCCGTCGCCGTCCCGCGCCCCGGCCCCGTCGCCGCCCGGGTCGGCGGCTCCCTCGCGCATGTCCCGTACGGGGGCGGGCTCCTGCGCCGTGTAACCGGTGGCCTCGACGGTGGCGATGAGGTCGCCCACGGAGATGTCGGCGCCGCGGTAGCTGACCTTGGCCTTCTCGGTGGCGTAGTTGACGGTGGCCTCGACGCCGTCCATGCGGTTGAGCTTCTTCTCGATCCGCGCGGCGCAGGAGGCGCAGGTCATGCCACCGATGGCGAGCTCTACCTCTGCCGCCTCGGTATGGCCGGGGGTGGTGGTGGACATGTCGCAGGCTCCTCGTGAGACTTCGCGGCTCCGCTTCGGATACCCGGGCCGGGTACCCCTGACGAGATCCACGTTATACCCAGGGGGGGTACCCAGCGCAAGGGCGATCCGGGCTTGACTTAGTACCCCCCAGGGGTATCGTCGTCCCTAAGTCGAGCCGAGTGCCGCCGAAGAAGCCAGGAACGCCAGGGAGCCGTCATGAACACCGCGCTGAAGATCACCGCCTTCACCACCGCCGTCGCCGCCACGTTCGGCACCGCGTACGGAGTGGGCCAGGCCGTCGACCCCGTCACGGACAAGCCACCGGCCGCCGCCCCGCACCAGGAACACGGCGAGGCGGACCAAGGGAAGACAGGGGCCGACAGCACCCCCGGCGGCCTGCGGATCTCCGAGGGCGGCTACACCCTCGACCTCAGGACGACCCGCGTCGAAGCAGGCCAGAAGGAAGAGCTCCGCTTCGCCGTCGTCAAGGACGCGACCGGCCGGAACGTCACCGCGTACGAGAAGGAGAACACCAAGGAGCTGCACCTCATCGTCGCCTCACGGGACCTGACCACCTACCGCCATCTGCATCCGGAGCGCGCGGCGGACGGCACCTGGTCGACCCGGGTCACGCTCCCCGAGGCGGGCGGCCACCGCGTCTTCGCCGACTTCCACCCCCGGGGCGCCAAGGAGTCCCTGACGCTCGGCGCCGACCTGGCGGTGGCGGGGAAGTCCGCACCGAAGGAGCTTCCGGCCAAGAGCGCCAAGGCCACGGTGGACGGCTACGACGTCACGCTGAAGGGCGACCTGAAGTCGGGCAGGGCCGAGGACCTCACCCTGAGCGTGGCGAAGAACGGCAGGCCGGTAACCGACCTCCAGCCCTACCTCGGCGCCTACGGCCACCTGGTCGCCCTGCGCTCCGGCGACCTCGCCTACCTCCACGTCCACCCGAACGGCGAACCGGGCGACGGCGCGACGAAGCCGGGCCCCGGGGTCTCCTTCACGACGACGGCACCGAGCGCGGGCGCGTACCGCCTGTTCCTGGACTTCAAGCACGAGGGCGAGGTCCGCACGGCGGCGTTCACGGTGTACGCGGGGGACCACGAGGGCGGCGGCGGGGGCGCGGAGAAGAGCGACGGCGGCGGCCACGGACACTGAGGCCCCCCCGGCCGCCCCCCGGGCCCCGCGCCCCGGCCCCGCCGGCCCCGCGGTCGGCGCCTCAGCCGAAGAGGACCAGCTCGTCCTCGCTCGCCCCGGCCAGTTCGTACCGCGTGCCCGTGAGCGGGCGGCCCGCGCAGAGGCGGATCAGGGTCGGCGCGTCGCCGATGTAGCGGGCCGGGGGCCGCCGGCCGTCCGTGGCGCCGAGGGTCAGCGGCTCGTCCCGCCCGTCGATGTCGGCGTGCACCGCGAGACCCGGCCTCGCCCTGGCGAACGCACCCCTGCTGAACTGCCCGAGCAGCGGCAGCGCGTCCGCCAGCGTCGCACCCGCGTACGCGCCCGGCCTGCCCCAGGCCTCCCGTACGTCACCGGCGTGCACCCACTCCCCCAGGGCGACCCCGTCGAGCTTCCCCTTGGCCGCGGCGAGCACGGGCCCCACTTCGGTGAGGCCGCGCTCCAGCTCGTCGACGACGCGCGAGTTCGGCCAGTCGGCGCGCTCGGCGATGTCCCTCTCATTGCTCTCGGCGGAGAACACGCCCTCCTCGAAGCGGCTCTCGACCACCCGCATCAGCGCGGCACCGCAGTGCGCGAGCGCGTGCCGCACGGTCCAGCCGGGACAGCAGGTGCGGATCGCGTACGCGTCGTCGGGCGCGTCCCTCAACAGCGGTATCAGGGCGTCGCGTTCGGCGATGAGCAGCCGTCCCGCGCGCTCGGGCTCGTACGTCTCGTCGGGCGTCGTGGTCGTCATGGACCGAGCCAACCGCCCGCGGCGGCTCCTGGCAAGGCACGGTCGCCGTGGGCCGCGGCCGGTCATGGCACAGGCTCTAGGGGGTTTCTGATGGATCTCCCGCGACGCCGCGGAGATCCATCAGAAACCCCCTAAGGTCGAGGCATGGCACCCACGGCTGACCACGGCGACACCGACCTCCGCGCCCGCTGGCTCCGGACGCTGCTGCGCGCGCGGAACACCGAAGAGTGCGTCTTCGACCCGTACCGGATCGCCGACAACCTCATCGAGCGCTGGGCCGAACCGCAGCGGCGGTATCACACCACCGCCCACCTGACGGCGGTCCTCGACCACATCGACGTACTGGAGGACCACGCCGAGGACGCCGAGCTCGTCCGCCTCGCCGCCTGGTTCCACGACGCGGTCTACCTCCCCGACCGCTCGACGAACGAGGAGCGCTCCGCCCGCCTGGCCGAGCGCGCGCTCCCCGAGGCGGGCCTCACCGCGGCGCAGATCGCCGAGGTGGCCCGTCTGGTCCGCCTCACCGTCAGCCACGACCCGGCCGACGGCGACCACAACGGCGAGGTGCTCTGCGACGCCGACCTGGCGATCCTGGCGTCGGAACCGGCCGCCTACGCCGCCTACGCGGCGGCCGTGCGCGAGGAGTACGCCTTCGTGCCCGACGAGGCGTTCCGCGCCGGACGGGCGGCGGTCCTCCACCAACTCCTGGCGCTGCCACGCCTGTTCAGGACACCGCACGGGGCGGCCCACTGGGAGGCCGCGGCGCGCGAGAACCTCTCAACGGAGCTGGCCCTGCTCGCCCCGTAATTCAGAGGCCCGTCGACCCGGCCCTCCCGTACGCTGCGCGCATGCTTCTCATGGGCGGGGACCGGGTCGAGGAAGCCGTGGCGCATGCGGCGAAGGTGCTGCGTACGGTCGTGGACCGGGACTGGGACGGACCGGCGGGCGGACTCGAATGGAGCTGCCTGGAGACGGCGGAGCACGCCGCGGGCTGCCTCGTCGCGTACGCGGGGCAGCTCACCGGGCGGGCCGCCGGTGACTGGGTGCCCTTCGAGGTCTCCTTCGACGAGGGTTCGGGCCCCGAGGACGCGGTCCGGGTGATCGAGGCGACCGGGGGGCTGCTGGCCTCGGTGGTCCGCACGACGCCCCGGGGGGTCCGCGGATTCCATCCCTTCCCCAGCGGCAGTGCGGACGCGGCGGGGTTCGCCGCGATGGCGGCCGCCGAGCTCCTGCTCCACACGTACGACATCGCCTCGGCGCTCGGCGCCGAGGCGGAGCCGCCCGCACCGCTCACCGAAGCCGTCCTCGCGCACCTCTTCCCGCATGTGTCGCCCGCCGCCTCGGGGGCGAGCCCCTGGGAGGTCCTGCTCTGGGCCACCGGGCGTGGCGAGCTGCCGGGGCGGGCCCGGCGGACCTCGTGGCGGTGGCACAACGCGGCCTCGCTGGACGCGGGGCCGCTGGCGCTGCGTGAGGTCCCTCCGGCCGCCGCCGCGGATCTCGCCGAGGGCGGCACCGGTGGGCTCACGTGGATCGAGGGCGGGCCCTTCGGGGGGACGCGGGGCGCGGCGGGGAAGCTCGTGAAGGGGTACGTGTCCGGGGTGCACCGCCCCGGGTTCGGCGTCTACGCGATCGTCCGCACCGCGGACGAGGTGGCCGTCGGAGCCATCGGTTTCCACGGGCCGCCGGACGACGAGGGCAGCGTGGAGATCGGCTACGACCTCGCCGAGGCCGCGCGGGGCCGCGGCTACGCCACAGTGGCCCTCCGGGCGCTGGCCGCCTGGGCCCTGGCGCGCCCCGACGTCACGTCCCTCCTGGCCCAGGTGGAACCCGGCAACCTCCCCTCCCAGGCAGTCCTGACCCGCGCGGGCTTCACGCCCCTGCCCATGCGCGAGCCGAACCTCGCGTACGGGTTGCGTTAGCCGCCGGAACCGCCGAAGCCGCCGGGTCAGGAATGCGGCGGCTTCGCACCGCGTTGACGCCGGTTATGCCGATCTCCGCCCAGACCGCGAAGCCGAACGCCAGCGGTACCCGTATGCCCGTAGCCGTCTACATGCTCGGCCTCGCCGTCTTCGCGCTCGGCACCAGTGAGTTCATGCTCAGCGGCCTGCTGCCGCCCATCGCCGACGACATGGGCGTCTCCATACCCAGCGCGGGGCTCCTCATCTCCGCCTTCGCCATCGGCATGGTCATCGGCGCCCCCCTCCTCGCCGTGGCGACCCTCCGCCTCCCCCGCCGTACGACACTGATCGCGCTGATCACGGTGTTCGGCCTGGGCCAGGTGGCCGGTGCCCTCGCGCCGAGCTACGAGATCCTCTTCGCGTCCCGCGTCATCAGCGCCCTCGCCTGCGCCGGCTTCTGGGCGGTCGGCGCCGCCGTAGCCATCGCCATGGTCGACTTCAACCAGCGTGCCCGCGCCATGGCGGTGATGATCGGCGGCCTCTCCATCGCGAACGTCCTCGGCGTCCCCGCGGGCGCGTTCCTCGGCGAGAACTTCGGCTGGCGCTCGGCGTTCTGGGCGGTCGCCGCGGCCTCCGCCGTCGCCCTCATCGGCGTCCTCACGCTCATCCCCCGCATCCCGCTCCCCGAGGAGAAGCCGCAGCTCAAGAAGGAGCTGTCCATCTACGGCGACCGTCAGGTCTGGCTCTCGATCGCCGTCACGGCCCTCGCCGCGGGCGGCGTGTTCTGCGCGTTCTCGTACCTCTCCCCGCTCCTCACGGACGTGGCCGGCCTCTCCGAGGGCTGGGTTCCGACCGTCCTCGGCCTCTTCGGGGCGGGCGCGCTGGTCGGCACGGTGATCGGCGGCCGCGTGGCGGACGCGCACCTGTTCGGGGTGCTGCTCAGCGGCATAGCGGCGTCCACCGTCTTCCTGGTCTCGCTGGCCCTGTTCGCCGCGACGCCCGCCGCGGCGATCACCCTCTCGTTCCTCCTCGGCCTCTCCGCGTTCTACACGGCCCCGGCCCTCAACGCCCGCATGTTCAACGTCGCGGGCGCCGCCCCGACCCTGGCGGGCGCGACCACCACGGCGGCGTTCAACCTCGGCAACACCGGCGGCCCCTGGCTCGGCGGCACGGTGATCGACCTCGACTTCGGGTACGCGGCCACGGCGTGGGCGGGCGCGGCGATGACGGCGGTGGCGATCGTGGGAGTGGCGCTGTCGCTGCGCCTGCACCGCGGGGCACCGAGCCGCGTGGTCGAGACGTCGGCGGCCGTGCCGACCCCGCCCGAGGCGACACCGGCCGTGACGCGCCCCGCGTCGGAGACCGCTGCCGAACCCCGCTAGGCCGGCCGCCCCTTCGGCCTCCGCAGCCCGGCCTCCGTGAGCCTGCGCACCAGTTCCTTCGGGCCGATCTCGACGGCCCCCGCCCGCACCGCGTCCTCGTACCGGTGGGAGGGGATGTCGTAGTGGTCGCGTTCGAAGGCGCGCGGCGGCGCGCCGATGGCGGCGGCGAAGGCGTGCAGTTCGTCGTACGAGACGTCGCTGACCAGGTGCGACCACATGCGCCCGTGGCCGGGCCAGGTCGGCGGATCGATGTAGACCGTCACGTGAGCCGGCCCACGGGGGCCACGACGACCCCCGCCTTCGCGCACACCCAGTGCGGGTCGGGCCCCAGCTCCGGCTCGACGTCGAGGGCGTGCGGGTCCCCGGAGCCGCAGACGGGGCAGAGCGGCCACCGCCCGTACCGTTCGAGGAGCGCGTCCTGCACGTCCTGGGCGACGAGCCCGGCCACGTAGTCGATGCCTTCGGGCCACTGCTCGACCCACCAGCGCCGGTGCGCCACCGACTGCTCGACGAGCGAGACGACCTCGGCCTCGGCGACCTGCCGGGCCACGAGGTCGGCGAGGACGAGTGCGCGGGCGGCGTGCAACGCCTGCTCCAGTGGGTCGATCGTGTCCATGCCCTCCATTGTCGCCCCGTGGGTGGCGCACGGAAAAAGATCACGGTCGACGAGCGAGTACCCGCACACCGGAATCCGACCTCCGGGGTCTTGACCGCCCCCAGGGCTGAAAATATCTTTCAGACGTGACCAATGACGTGAAGGAAATTTTCACGGGCGCGGCACCCCCCGCCCCCGCCGCCCTCGCGGCCAAGGTGCGGACCCTGGCGCCCTCGATGACGCGGTCCATGCAGCGGGTCGCCGAGGCGGTCGCCGGCGACCCCGCCGGCTGCGCGGCCCTCACGGTCACCGGCCTGGCCGAGCTCACCGGGACCAGCGAGGCCACGGTCGTCCGCACCGCCCGCCTCCTCGGCTACCCGGGCTACCGCGATCTGCGGCTCGCGCTCGCCGGGCTCGCCGCCCAGCAGCAGTCGGGGCGCGCGCCCGCCGTGACCGCGGACATCGCCGTCGACGACCCGATCGCGGACGTCGTCGCGAAGCTGGCCTACGACGAGCAGCAGACCCTCGCCGACACGGCCGCGGGGCTCGACACGGTGCAGCTCGGCGCGGCCGTCGCCGCGCTCGCGGGCGCCCGGCGCGCGGAGATCTACGGGGTCGCCGCGTCCGGCCTGGTCGCGCAGGACCTCGCCCAGAAGCTGCTGCGCATCGGGCATGTCGCGCACGCCCACTCCGACCCGCACCTGGCGGTCACCAACGCGGTGACGCTGCGCGCCAAGGACGTGGCGATCGCGATCACCCACTCCGGTTCGACGGGTGACGTCATAGAACCGCTGCGCGTCGCCTTCGAGCACGGGGCCACGACGATCGCGATCACCGGCCGCCCGGACGGCGCGGTCTCCCAGTACGCCGATCACATACTGACCACGTCCACCGCGCGGGAGAGTGAGCTGCGCCCGGCCGCGATGTCGTCCCGTACGAGTCAGCTGCTCGTGGTGGACTGCCTGTTCGTGGGCGTAGCCCAGCGGACATACGAAACGGCGGCCCCAGCACTGGCCGCCTCCTACGAAGCGTTGGCCCACCGCCACAGCCCCCGCAACGTCCGCTAGCCCTGGCCCCTGGGCCCTGACCACTGACCCTGGCCCCTGACCACTGCCCCCTGACCGCTGGCCCTGACCGCTGGCCCTGGCCCTGGTCCCTAGACCCTGACTACTGAGCCTGGGCCCTGACCGCTAGACCCTGACCGCCGGCCCTGACCGCTGGGCCTGGCCCCTAGAGACTGCCCCCTAGGGTCTGACCGCCACGCCCCGACCACTGGGACCTCATCCCTAGACCCTGATCCCTAGACCCCGATCCCTAGTGCCTGACCGCTGGGCCCCGGCCGCTGGGCCCCGCCAGGCCCAGCCGTCGGCCCTCAGCGTCGGCCGGTCCGAGCGGGCTCGCTCGGAACGGCCAACCCCCAACCCCCCTCACCCACGAGACACGGAAGAGCCGCAGACGCCATGACCTCCACCACCGACGCCACCCCCTCCCACCCCGGTGACCGCGAGCACGGCACCTCCCGGCTCGGCGACACCCCCCGGCACGGGGACTACGGAGAGCTCCGCGCCCAGCTCGCCACCCTCACCACCGAGGCGTTCCGGCCAGAGCTCTCGGAGATCGACCGGCAGCCCACCCTGGAGATCGCACGGATCATGAACGGCGAGGACGCCACCGTCCCCACGGCCGTGGCCGAGCAGCTCCCGGCGATCGCCGCCGCCATCGACGGCACCGCCGAGCGCATGGCCCGCGGCGGCCGCCTGATCTACGCGGGCGCGGGCACCGCCGGCCGCCTCGGCGTCCTCGACGCCTCCGAGTGCCCGCCCACCTTCAACACCGACCCGGCGGAGGTCGTCGGCCTCATCGCGGGCGGCCCGAGCGCCATGGTCAAGTCGGTCGAGGGCGCCGAGGACAGCAAGGAGCTGGCCGCCCAGGACCTGGACGGCCTCGGGCTCACCGAGGACGACGTCGTCGTCGGCATCTCGGCCTCCGGCCGCACCCCGTACGCGATCGGCGCCGTCGAACACGCCCGCGCCCGCTACGGCGCCCTCACCATCGGCCTGTCCTGCAACGCGGACAGCGCCCTCGCGGCAGCGGCCGAGCACGGCATCGAGGTCGTCGTGGGGCCCGAACTCCTCACCGGTTCAACCCGGTTGAAGGCGGGCACGGCCCAGAAGCTCGTCCTCAACATGATCTCGACGATCACGATGATCCGCCTCGGCAAGACGTACGGGAACCTGATGGTGGACGTAAGGGCGTCGAACGAGAAGCTGCGCGCCCGCTCCCGCCGCATCGTCGCGCTCGCGACGGGCGCCTCCGACGAAGAGATCGAGGCCGCCCTCGCCGCCACCGACGGAGAGGTGAAGAACGCCATCCTGACCATCCTCGGCAAGGTGGACGCCCCCACCGCCGCCGAACTCCTGACCACATCCAACGGCCACCTCCGAGCAGCCCTGGACAACACCCACCCCAGCTAGCCCCCACACCAGTTCGGGCCACCACTCGATCCGGCGAAGCGCGTGACTGGAGCTCCTCACCGATCGGCATCACCGCAAGATCGAGGAGTACGCGGCCCTGCCCATCTGACGTACGACCGAGCCAAGGACGGAGACGCGAAATGAGCCACACCCGCTGGAAGCCGGCCCGCGAGAGGAAGCTCCTTGAGGGGCACTCGGAGTCACCGGAGGCCGAGACCGAACGCGCTGAGATCCGCCTCGCGATGGCCTTCGCCAGGGCCGTCTACGACCGCCGCGTCGAGCTCGACCTCACCCAGGCAGAGGTGGCCGAGCGCGCGGGCCTCACTCAGGCCAAGATCTCCCGCATCGAAGGCGCGGACGCGGTCCCCACACTGCCCCTCCTGCGCCGCGTGGCCACGGCCATGAACGCCTCCCTGAACATCGCCCTGGACGCCGACCACGAAGAGGTCAGATTCACCGGCCACCCGGCGGCCTGATCTCACCGTCAACGGCAGCCGGGCCGAATCCCCGCGCAGGTGTACACACTCCTGCGTACACTCGGAGTATGAGCGAGAACGTCACCATCCGGGAAGCCCGTGCTCACCTCGCCGAGGTCGTCGACAAGGCCGAGGCCGGCGAGGTGACCGTGCTGACGCGTAAGGGAAAGCGCGTAGCCGCCCTGGTGCCCATAGAGGTCCTGGACGCCCTGGACGAGGCCGCCGACGAGCTCGCCGCACGCGAGGCCGAGCGCCACCGTGACGACCCCACCGTCGGCATGGCCGAGCTGCTGGCGGACCTGTTCGAAGGCGATGGCAAGGACGACGGCGCCAAAGCCAAGGGCGACGCCGCGTGAAGTACGCCTTCCGCTTCACCACCCACGCCCAGCGCCAGCTCCGCTCCATCGACCGCCAACAGGCACTGCGCATCCTGACGGCCCTCGCCTCACTCGGGGACGACCCCCACCGGGACGACGCCGACACGAAGAAGCTCACCGGCCACGACGGCCTGTACCGGTTGCGCGTCGGAAGCTTCCGCGTCGTCTACGAGATCCAGGACGACGTCCTGGTCATCCTCGTCGTCCACGTCGGCAACCGCCGCGACGTCTACCGCAGCCTGTAAGCCCGGCCGGAGACCCGGAACCCCGCGCACCCGGCAGCCCGGCGCCACCGGCCACGCCACGGCCACGACCACGGCCAAGGCTGCGGAACGATCACCGCGGCCTCGACTGGGCCTGACGGTTCAGCTCCCGCACCCGTTCCCGCAGGACCTCCATCGTCGGCGCCCGCCCCACCTCCCCCGGCGGGCAGTCCCACTCCCGGCCGCCGCCGATCGGCCTGAGCTGGACGAGGCCGCCCTCACAGCCCATCACCTCGCCCACGCTGCCGTCCCTGTGGTCCACGGCGTACGTCCCCGCCTCCGGCACCTCCGGGTCCTCGCTCATCGCGCGGCCCCCTCAAGGACCGCCGCGAGCCGCAGCGCCGTGTCCAGGTTGCAGCGCCCCAGCTCCACCAGCGGCAGCGCGCCCGCCACGCTCAACGGGTCCACCCGCAGCGACGGCAACGTCACCCCGACCTCCGCGAGCCCCGCCCTGACCTGCCGGACCACCTCCTCCGCCGCCCGCAACCGCTCTTCCGCCGTCAGCGCCATGATCTCTGCCTCTCACACCCAGTGTTGCTCTTCGCTCACTTAGCGTGGCCGACTCTGCGTACGCTGAGAAGCGCAGGCCACCCAACAACCCCCCGTGTCGGATGGATAGTTGCCCATGACGCGACCCAAGGACCTGGACCCGTCCTCCAACCCCCGAGCCCTCCTCGGCGCCGAACTGCGCCACGCGCGCGAACGGGCCGGCCTCAGCCAGGAGGCGCTGGGCGCGCCGCTGTTCGTGAGCGGCTCGTTCATCGGCCAACTGGAGGCCGGGACGCGGCGGATGCACCTGGAGTACGCGGTGCACTTCGACGAGGTACTCGACACGGGGGGCTTTTTCGCCCGCAACTGCGGGGCTCTCGCCAAGTCCCGGTATCCCGACCACTTCGCCGAAGCGGCCGAGGCGGAGGCGGTAGCCACGGAGATCCGGGAGTACGCAACCACCTTGATCCCGGGGTTGCTCCAGACCGGGGCGTACGCGGACGCGGTTTTCCGCGCCTACCACCCAACAGCCCGGGGCGAGAAGATCGACACCCTCGTCGCAGCCCGCCTTGAACGTGCGTCTCTTCTCGACGACCCAACAACCCCTTTGTTGTGGGTGATCCTCGACGAAGCCGCCGTCAGGAGACGGACTGGAGGCGACGCGGTGATGGCCGAGGCCCTCCGCCATGTGGCGGCTCTCGCGCACACGCACCGCGCCATCGTGCAGGTACTGCCCTTCGACGCAGGGGCACACGCCTCCATGACCGGATCTCTGAAGCTCATGGAGTTCGAGGACGCTCCCCCGCTTTCCTTCGTCGAAGGGCCAGACATGGGCAAGCTTCTTGACGACCCGGGCACTGTCAGCCGACACACCTTGACGTTCAACCTCCTCCAGGCCGCAGCACTCTCCCCGAAGGAATCCCTGGCTCTGCTTGAGTCAGTGGCGCAGGATTACGCGCATGGAGAACTTCACCCGTGAGTACGAGTACGACCTGAGCACCGCTGTCTGGCACAAGTCCAGCTACAGCGGCGGTAGCGGCAGCGACTGCGTGGAGGTCGCCACCTGGCGCAAGTCCACGTACAGCGGCGGCGAAGGCGGCAACTGCCTAGAGGTCGCTGACGGGCACCCCGGAGTCGTTCCGGTCCGTGATTCCAAGAACCCCGAGGGCCCCCGGCTCACGTTCCACGCGACCGCGTGGTCCGCGTTCCTCGGCGCGGTGAAAGCACCCTAGGAACGGCGGACGCGTCGCGCGGGGGGCCTATTCGTCCCCGCACCCCTCCCAGAAGTCGGGAGTCCCGTGGGAGACGACAAGCCCGTACGACTCGACCACCTCGCAGTCGTGCTGCTCGACCCACTGGTAGGCCAGGACGCTCCAGACCACGGCCAGGATCACCGCCACCACGCCCGGCACGCTCCAGCGAGAGCGGGGGCGGGAGGGCCCTCCGGGAGGGCGCCCGCCGTCCCGGGGCGGCCCGCCGCCAGGTCCCTTGGGTGGTTCCCAACCCGGGCCGGTGTACCCCCGGGGCCGCCACCCTTCCTCGTCATTCGGCATGCCGCCAGTATCCAGGGACGTACGCGCAACTACACGTGTCCGGACGGGAGTTGTTCGGTCGGAAGTTGCTGGGACGCCGCCCATACGGCGGCGCCACCGAAGCTCAAGCCGCAAGCCCCGAGCCCTCATTCTGCGGAAGGGGAGGTGGGCCTCAACCCACCCTCCCTCCCCGGCCGTTGACATGGCCGCGCACATTCCGCGTTCGGCTTGCCACGCAGGGTTACGAAGCTCTAGCGTGCCCACATAACGAACAACCCCCGCCCGGTGCTGCGAACACCTGCGGGGGTCTGACCACGAAGATCGAACCCACTAGAAAAGCGATCCCATGGCTGAGCCCAAGAGTAGTACCGACCCCATCGCCCCGCATACGACCCCACACCCCCTGGCAGGACCCGGCTACGGAAAGCGCTCGGCGCCCGGCCAACTCCCCAGGACTAACCAGGACTTCCCGCACCTGCCGCCCCGCGAGGCGGCCATCGCCGCGTACGTGGACCGGCTCCCCGACGGCACGGACATCTCCGTGAAGACCCTGGCCAAGCACCTCCCGTACGGGCAGTGCGCCCTCCGCACGGCCCTCAACAGGCTCCAGGCCGCAGGCCACTTGCGGCGCGGCAGGGAGCACGTACGAGGAGAGGGCACCGCCCGCTGGATCACCCGGACGTGGTTCTCGCGTACCGCGCGGGACGACACCTGGTGGGCGGCGTTCACGCGCGGCGACGTGCCCGAGGCGGAGCCGGACGGCCCCCGGCATCCCACCAGGAGCCGCGCGTTCATCCTGCTGGCAGCCCTCGGCCGGACGGCCCCCGCGCTGTCCCTGTCGTACGCCGACTGCGTGGCACTGGAACCGCGGGTCACGCCGTGGTTCGAGCGGGGCGCGACGGAGCCGGAGATCCTGCGGGCCCTCACCAGCGGCCTGCCCACCCCCGTACACAGCCCCGCGGCCCTGGTCCGCAGCCGCCTGACCTCCAAGCTGCCCCCGGAACCACCGGTCCGCCCGCGGGCCCTGCGCGTCCTGGAGTGCTCCAGATGCGGTGCCCCTGGCAGCGCAAAGGCCCTCCCGGGCGGCACCTGCGGCCCCTGCCGAGGCAATCCGACCCCGCCCCGCACGGCCCCCCTGCCCCCCGAGGCAGTCAGGGCCCACGCAGCAGCGGCACGTACCGCCGCGGGCAACCCGAGGGAAAGGACACACGCATGACCGTTCCAACGGTCCGGCGGCACAGGTCCGGGGCACGATGGGAGCGAGGAGGCACCACCATGACCCCTGGCACCGATGAACGCCCCCAGATGTCCGCCGAGGAATTCGAGGAGCTGGCACGCCGCGCCCCGGAGGCCGTGTCGCTCGCGTTCCTCGGCGGCAAGGTGAGCGTCAAGCACGGCCCGATCAGCGTCGAGGACTTCGAGGAGCTCGCACGCGTGGCCCCCGAGACCGTCACGCTCGAACTCATCGACGGAAAGCTAGAGGTCAAACCCGTGCCGGACGGCGACCACGGCGAGATCATCATGTGGGTGCTCCGGCAGTGCATGATGCAACGCCCCGAGCTGGCCCTGTATCCGGAACAGGGCCTGCGCATCGACACGTACCGGAGGGGCTGCGTCAGGCCGGACGGCGCCCTGGCCCCTGTCGGCTACTTCGCCGGGCAGGAGGAGTGGGCCTCCGCCGACGGAGTCCTGATGACCGTCGAGGTCACTTCCGGCGACCGCGACACCGAGCGCCGCGACCGGCAGGAGAAGCCGCGCGCCTACGCTTGCGCCGGCATCCCGGTCTACCTCCTCATCGACCGCGACAACAACACGGCCGTCGTGTACAGCTCCCCGGAGAACGGCAGCTATCAGAGCCGCCACCCGTACCACTACGGCTCCACCGTCCGCCTCCCCTCCCCCGTCGCCATCACCCTCGAAACCGAGAAGCTCAAGGACTACACGACCTGACCCCGGCTCCGCTCCCGGCCCCGCCCCCGCCCGGCCCCCGGGTCCGCTTCGCGACAGACTTGGCTCGCTCCGGGGGGGGCGTCGCAGGACCGGCCGTGCGGTGAGTTGGCCGACGCGCCGCCACCGGGCGGGCCCTCCTCCGCCGCCGCCGTCCGCGCACCCCTGGCCAGGAAGCCGTACTCCCCCACGCCCCACGCGTAACCGGCCGAAGCCGCGCTGTCCGAAAGGACCTGACCGCCCGCGCGATTCGGGCGCTCGCCCTACCCCGCGTCCACCCGACGTACCAAAGATGGCACCGCACGTGACCGGCACGCGGACGTCACCGCAGCGGCACGACCGGAGGGGACCCTTCATGACCGAGTACGGCACGACTGACGAACCGCACGAGCCCACCGACCCGAGAGTCTCCGAGGCCCTGGGCTCCGCCGCCCGCATCACCCTGGCCCCCGGCCCGAGAGAAGCGAGGGAAGCCCCGGCCGAGGCACCGGCTCCGGACGACGAGTGGGCCCTGCCCGGCGGCACGGCCTGGGTGTACCTCGCCAACCCCAAGCTGGGCCTGACCCGCCCGGTGATCCTCGGCGACGGCTTCAACTCGGGACCCAGCGAGCTGGCCTTCTCCTGGGAGATCCTGGAGCGCGGCCCGTACCCGTTCCTCAGCGAGCTCCGCGCCCGCGGGTACGACGTCATCCTGCTCGGCTTCGACGAGCGCAGCGCCTCGATCCTGGAGAACGCCGACGTCGCCAGGGCCGCGATCATCGAGACGATCGCGCGGCGCAAGGGCAGCCACCCGCTGACCGTCGGCGGCTTCAGCATGGGCGGCCTCGTCACGCGGTACGCGCTGGCCAAGATGGAGCACGACGGCGGCGAGGAGAACGACCACCAGACCGGCCTGTACTTCTCCTACGACAGCCCGCACCGCGGCGCCTGGATCCCCCTCGCCCTCCAGTCGTTCGCGCACTACATCCGCAAGCTCAACGGGGCCTTCTCGAACCAGATGAACAGCCCGGCCGCCCGCCAACTCCTGTGGCAGCACATCACCGAGTGGGACGACACCCCCGAGACCGACAAGGACCGCGTCGAGTTCATCGCCGAACTGGACCGCGTCGGCGGCTGGCCGTCACGGCCCAAGAAGATCGGCGTCGCCAACGGCGTGCGCACCGGCGAGGGCAACGGCATCCGCGGCGGTGAGAAGGCCTTCCACGGCAAGGGCCTCGCCATCACCGGCACCCGGCTGCACACCCAGTCCGCGGGCGAGAACCAGCTCGTCGCACAGCTGCGGGTGGTGACCCTGCGCAAACCGCAGATCCACACCTCGGACATCCCCGAGATCGACGGCGCCCCCGGCGGCACCCTGGAGGGCTTCGGCATCCTCGCCGACGAGCTGGACAAGATCCCCGCCCTCATCGGCCTCGGCTCCCAGGCCGACATCCGCGCACACTGCTTCGTCCCGGCGGTCAGCGCGATCGCCCTGCGCGACATCGACACCCACGAGAAGCTGTACGGGCCGGTCACGGCCTCCGCCGCCGAGGACAGCGAACTGGACGAGTTCCTCTGCGCCTCCCGGAACGAGGGCCACACCCTGGTCACCGAGGAACTCTGCACCTGGCTCATGGACCGCCTGCCGTAGCGCCGTAGCGACACTCGGAAACGCCCGAAGGCGGCACCCCTTCGTGAGAAGGAGTGCCGCCCTCGGTTCGCGTGAAGCGATGAACCGCTGATCCGCGAGGGATCAGAAGTCCATGTCACCGCCCGGCATGCCGCCGCCGGCCGGGGCGGAGCCCGCCTTCTCCGGCTTGTCGGCGATGACGGCCTCGGTGGTGAGGAACAGCGCGGCGATGGACGCGGCGTTCTGCAGGGCAGAGCGCGTGACCTTCGCCGGGTCGAGGATGCCCTCGGCGATCATGTCGACGTACTCACCGGTCGCGGCGTTCAGGCCGTGGCCGATGGGAAGGTTGCGGACCTTCTCGACGATGACGCCACCCTCAAGGCCGGCGTTGACCGCGATCTGCTTCAGCGGGGCCTCAAGGGCCAGCTTCACAGCGGCGGCACCCGTGGCCTCGTCGCCCTCGAGCTCAAGCTTCTCGAAGACAGCGGCGGCCTGGATGAGGGCCACGCCACCACCGGCGACGATGCCCTCTTCGACGGCGGCCTTCGCGTTGCGAACGGCGTCCTCGATGCGGTGCTTGCGCTCCTTGAGCTCGACCTCGGTCGCGGCACCGGCCTTGATGACCGCAACACCGCCGGCGAGCTTCGCCAGGCGCTCCTGGAGCTTCTCGCGGTCGTAGTCCGAGTCGCTGTTCTCGATCTCGGCGCGGATCTGGTTGACGCGACCCTGGACCTGGTCGCTCTCACCGGAGCCGTCGACGATCGTGGTCTCGTCCTTGGTGATGACGACCTTGCGGGCACGGCCGAGCAGGTCGAGACCGGCGTTCTCCAGCTTGAGGCCGACCTCCTCGGAGATGACGGTGCCACCGGTGAGGATGGCGATGTCGCCGAGCATGGCCTTGCGGCGGTCACCGAAGCCCGGAGCCTTGACGGCGACGGACTTGAACGTGCCACGGATCTTGTTGACGACCAGGGTCGACAGGGCCTCGCCCTCGACGTCCTCGGCGATGATCAGCAGCGGCTTGCCGGACTGCATGACCTTCTCGAGGAGCGGAAGGAGGTCCTTCACGTTCGAGATCTTCGAGTTGACGATCAGGATGTACGGGTCGTCGAGCGACGCCTCCATACGCTCCATGTCGGTGGCGAAGTACGCCGAGATGTAGCCCTTGTCGAAGCGCATGCCCTCGGTGAGCTCAAGCTCGAGCCCGAAGGTCTGCGACTCCTCGACGGTGATGACGCCTTCCTTGCCGACCTTGTCCATCGCCTCGGCGATGAGCTCGCCGATCTGGGTGTCGGCGGCGGAGATGGAGGCCGTCGAAGCGATCTGCTCCTTGGTCTCGACATCCTTGGCCTGCTCGAGGAGAGCGCCCGAGACGGCCTCGACGGCCTTCTCGATGCCGCGCTTCAGAGCCATCGGGTTGGCACCGGCGGCCACGTTGCGCAGACCCTCGCGCACCAGGGCCTGGGCCAGGACGGTCGCGGTCGTCGTGCCGTCACCGGCGACGTCGTCCGTCTTCTTCGCGACCTCCTTGACCAGCTCGGCGCCGATCTTCTCGTACGGGTCCTCGAGCTCGATCTCCTTGGCGATGGAAACACCATCGTTGGTGATCGTGGGGGCGCCCCACTTCTTCTCGAGGACGACGTTGCGACCCTTGGGGCCCAGGGTCACCTTGACGGCGTCGGCGAGCTGGTTCATGCCGCGCTCGAGGCCGCGCCGTGCCTCCTCGTCGAACGCGATGATCTTGGCCATGTGAAGTGGTCCTCCCGGACAGGGGTGGCATGCTTCCGGATCGCGCCAGCGCCCGCGACGGACGGCCTGCAAGCCTTGTGGTTCCTTGCCCCACCCGGCCTGCGGGCCTCACCGACCCGATCCAAGTTCTGTCACTCTCACTGGGAGAGTGCTAAGCCCAATGATTAGCACTCGACCCCTGCGAGTGCAAGCGCCTCTCACGGTCTCGGACAGACTCCGCCCCGGAGCAGGACGCACATGAGGGGCCCGTACCCCCATGGGATACGAGCCCCTCACGATGCTTGCGTCGGTGGCCGTTCGCGCCGAGCTAGACGGCGAGCTTGACCATGTCCGCCTGCGGACCCTTCTGGCCCTGCGAGATCTCGAACTCGACTCGCTGACCTTCTTCCAGGGTGCGGTAGCCGTCCATCTGGATCGCGCTGTAGTGGACGAAAACATCCGCACCACCGTCGACCGCGATGAAGCCGTACCCCTTCTCCGCGTTGAACCACTTGACGGTGCCCTGAGCCATGCCGAACTCCCCTATTTCTGGCCCTTGCACAGGACCGCACTTCGCGGACCCGGGTCAGACCTCACCCCCCATTGATTGGGGGTGTGCGCCGGAACGCGTCGACCGCCGCTGAATGTATCTGCCCAACTGCCCTCTGCAACAGGTCAATCGGACGAGAATTCTGGGCATGACTGATCGGAGATTTGCGGAGAGTTCCCCGGATTCCAGGGCAATTCGGGCCGGGCAAAAGCCACAGAAGACCCATAAAGGCAGCACGCATTGGCTACTTCTTGTCGACTCCGGGCCGACTTCGGATATGCACTCGACACTGACGGCGAAGCGCGTTTCCCAACTGTACCGCGCTCAACCATGCTGAATTGCCCCCTCCGCTTCTCTCGCGGAGGGGGCAATTCAGCTCATGCGGGCTGTTCGGACAAATGATCAGCCACCGGCGACGGCGGGAATGATCGAGATACCGGCGCCGTCCGGGGTGGCCGTTTCGAGACCCTGCTCGAAACGGACGTCGTCGTCGTTCACGTACACGTTGACGAAGCGGCGCAGCTTGCCCTGGTCGTCGAGGACGCGCGCGGCGATGCCGGCGTGGTTCTTCTCCAGATCGGCGATGACCTCACCGAGGTTGCCCCCCTCGGCGGCGACCTCGGCCTTCCCGCCGGTGTAGGTACGGAGAATGGTGGGGATACGGACGTTCACGCTCATGGGATTCACCTCAGAGGTACGGGCCCCGTCAGGGGCGCGGGGAACTGCGCGAGGACGGACCACGGCCCGCGGCCGACAGCGGACCACGGGCCCTGCGGCGGCTATTCGGCCAGACCCGCGGCGCGAAACGCCTCAAGGCTGGGCGGAATCGTGGCGGTCGCCTGAGAGGTCTCGGCAACGGCGTCAAGCGTCTTGAGCCCGTCCCCCGTGTTCAGCACGACCGTGGTGAGGGCCGGGTCGATGAGCCCCGCCTCGACGAGCTTCTTGGTGACGCCCACCGTCACCCCGCCGGCGGTCTCCGCGAAGATGCCCTCGGTGCGGGCGAGGATCTTGATCGCCTCGACGACCTGCTCGTCGTTCACGTCCTCCACCGCGCCGCTCGTGCGACGCGCGATGTCCAGGACGTAGGGCCCGTCGGCGGGGTTGCCGATGGCCAGCGACTTGGCGATGGTGTTCGGCTTCTGGGGGCGCACGACGTCGTGCCCGGCCTTGAACGCGGCCGACACCGGCGAGCAGCCCTCGGCCTGGGCGCCGAAGATCTTGTACGGCTTGTCCGCCACGAGACCGAGCGCGATCAGCTCCTTGAGCCCCTTGTCGATCTTCGTGAGCTGCGATCCGGAGGCGATCGGGATGACGAGCTGGTCGGGCAGTTCCCAGCCGAGCTGCTCGCAGATCTCGTACGCGAGGGTCTTGGAGCCCTCGCCGTAGTAGGGCCGCAGGTTGACGTTGACGAAGCCCCAGCCCTCGCCCAGCGGGTCGCCGATGAGCTCGGAGCAGAAGCGGTTCACGTCGTCGTAGTTGCCCTCGATGCCGACGAGCTCGCCGCCGTAGACCGCGGCCATGACGACCTTGCCCTGCTCCAGGTCGTGCGGGATGAACACGCAGGAGCGGAAGCCGGCGCGGGCCGCGGCGGCACCGACGGCGCCCGCGAGGTTGCCGGTGGAGGAGCAGGAGAGCGTGGTGAAGCCGAAGGCGCGCGCGGCTTCGAGGGCCTGCGCGACGACGCGGTCCTTGAAGGAGTGCGTCGGGTTGCCGGAGTCGTCCTTGACGAACAGCTTGCCCTGCTCGACGCCGAGCTCACGGGCGAGGTTGTCGGCCTTGACGAGCTTGGTCCAGCCCGGGTTCAGGTTCGGCTTGTCGGCCACGTCGGCGGGGACGGGCAGCAGCGGGGCGTAGCGCCAGATGTTGGCGGGGCCCGCCTCGATCCGCGCGCGCAGTGACTCAGGGTCACCGAGAGGCAGGTCGTACGAGACTTCGAGAGGCCCGAAACACTCGACGCAGGCGAAAATGGGGCCGAGGGGGAACGTGGTGCCGCACTCGCGGCACACGAGGCCGGAGGCCGGTCCGAGGTCGACGGTGTGGGTCGTTTCGGTGGCGACGGTCTGAACAGCCATGGAGGCGAGGCCCTTTCTCCTCATCTTCCTCGCGACGCATCTCGCCGCGAGACGGAATTGGCACCTTCCCCGCCGTGACCTCGCGGTCGGCGGAATGGTTGCCGGGGCTTCAACGGGCCGTTTCCCTCTGCCCCTCTGGATGAGCGGTTTTCGATTATGGGTTTCAGTTGTTGGTCGGAACGCGGCGGTGACCCCGACATGCGATGGCCACCGACGTTGTTCAAGACTGTAACCGAAGCCCCGGACCCCTGAGATAGTCGTCCGAACCGCGAGATGGATCACATATGGGAGGACCCTGACCGTGCTGGAAGAGGCCGAGCGCTGGCTGAGCAGGCGTTCCTGGTCGGTCGCCGACCGTCCGGCGGACCGGCTGGCCGCGGCCAAGCGCGCGTCCGGCGCGACGGTGAGCGTCGTCCTGCCCGCCCTCGACGAGGAGCGGACCGTCGGCGCGATCGTCGCCGAGATCCGCCGCGAGCTGATGGAGCGGGTGCCGCTGGTCGACGAGCTCGTGGTGATCGACTCCGGCTCGTCCGACCGCACCGCCGAGGTCGCGCGGCAAGCGGGCGCCAGGGTCGTCCACCGGGACGCGATACTGCCGCGCCTCCCGGCCGTGCCGGGCAAGGGCGAGGTGCTGTGGCGCTCACTCCTGGTCACCGACGGCGACATCGTGGCGTTCGTCGACGCGGACCTGAAGGAGTTCTCCGCCGACTTCGTGACGGGGATAGTGGGCCCGCTCCTGACCGAGCCCGACGTGCACTTCGTGAAGGCGATGTACGACCGCCCCCTCGGCGCCGAGCCCGACCCGACCGGTTCCGGGGGCCGGGCATCCGGCCAGGGCGGGCGGGTCACCGAGCTGATGGCGCGCCCCCTCCTGAACATGCACTGGCCACTGCTCGCCGGGTTCGTCCAGCCGCTCGGCGGCGAGTACGCGGCCCGCAGATCCCTCCTCGAACGGCTGCCCTTCCCCGTCGGATACGGGGTGGAGCTCGGGCTGCTCGTCGACGCGCTGCACACCGTCGGGCTCGACGCGCTCGCGCAGGTCGACGTGGGGGTGCGCAGGCACCGGCACCAGGACGGGCAGGCGCTCGGACGGATGGCGGCGGCCATCTACCGCACGGCGCAGCTGCGGCTCGCGCGCGGACACCTCGTACGCCCGGAGCTGACGCAGTTCGAGCGGGGCGAGCACGGGTTCGTGCCGCGTACCTACGCGGTGGACACGGAGGAACGGCCTCCGATGACCGGGATATCCGAGTACGCGCACCGGCGTGTGGCGTAAGCGCTCGTCCGTCGTGTCTGGCGGAGTCCGGTCGGCATACGTTTGAGCGTTTCCGGTACGGGCTACGTTTTGCCACATGGTTCCAGAGCCCCGTTCGTCGACAGCAGCGCAGGTACTCGTCGCGTCCAACCGCGGCCCCGTCTCGTACTCCGTGGGAGAGGACGGGGAGCTCACCGCCAAACGCGGCGGCGGCGGACTGGTCTCAGGACTGAGCGCCATCGGTGACGAGGCGGACGCCCTGTGGGTGTGCGCGGCGCTCGGCGAGGGCGACCGGGAGGCCGTGCGGCGCGGGGTCTCCGAGCCGGGCGTGCGGATGCTCGACGTCGACGCGGGCGCCGGTGAGGGCGTGCACGCGGCGGCCTACAACGGCATCGCCAACTCGGTCCTGTGGTTCGTCCACCACATGCTCTACCAGACGCCGCTCGAACCGTCCTTCGGCCCGGAGTTCCGCGCCCAGTGGAAGGCGTACGAGACGTACAACCGCGCGTTCGCCGAGGCGCTCGCCGCGGAGGCGGCGCCCGGGGCCGCGGTCCTCGTGCAGGACTACCACCTCACGCTCGTCCCCGGCATGCTGCGCGAACTCCGCGGCGACCTGCGGATCGGGCACTTCTCGCACACCCCGTGGGCGCCCGCCGACTACTTCCGGATGCTCCCCGACGACGTGGCGGAACAGGTTCTCCGGGGCATGCTCGGCGCCGACCGGCTCGGGTTCCTCACCGGGCGGTGGGCCGACGCCTTCACGGAGTGCTGTGTGCGGCTGCTCGGCGGCACGTCGGGCACGCGCATCGGTGTGCACGGCCTCGGCGCCGACGCGGACTTCCTGCGGGAGCGGTCACGGCGTGACGACGTCGAGGAGCGGATGCGGGCGCTGCGCGAGCAGATCGGCGAGGGCCGCAAGGCGATCGTGCGGGTGGACAGGACCGAGCTGTCCAAGAACATCGTGCGCGGCCTGCGGGCCTACCGGCAGTTGCTCCAGGAACGCCCCGAGTGGCGGGAGCGGGTCGTCCACGTCGCCTTCGCCTACCCCTCGCGGCAGGATCTCGCCGTCTACCGCGACTACACCGCGGAGGTCTCGCGCGTCGCCGAGGAGATCAACTCCGAGTTCGGCACGGCGGGGTGGACGCCGGTCGTCCTGCACGTCAAGGACGACTTCGCGCGGTCGCTCGCGGCGTACCGTCTCGCCGACGTGGCGCTGGTCAACCCCATCCGCGACGGGATGAACCTCGTGGCCAAGGAGGTGCCCGTCGTCTCCGACGAGGGGTGCGCGCTGGTGCTCTCGCGGGAGGCCGGGGCGTACGAGGAGCTGGCCGAGGACGTGCTCGCGGTGAACCCCTACGACGTCTCGGCCACGGCGGCGGCGCTGCACGCGGCGCTGATCATGGCCCCCGAGGAGCGCGCGGAGCGCACCAAGCGCCTCGCGGCGGCGGCCACGGCTCTGCCCCCTGCGCAGTGGTTCCTCGACCAGCTGCACGCGCTGACCGGCGAGGGGTCCTAGCCGCCGCTTCGCGGCGATTCTTTCCCACCCACCCGCCCGTTGCCCCGCGTCACGGGGGATGGGTGGGCCGGGGGTCAGCGTGGTGCGTCGAGGTTCGCCGTGATGGCCGTCAGGAGAGTGATCACTCCCTGGGGGCCGTCCACCACCAGGTCCGCGCGGTCCGCGAGCTCCGTGACCTCCGCGCTGCCGCTGCACACCAGGAGGCCCGCGACGCCGTCCGAGCGGAGCTTCTCCACCGCCCCGAAGGCCGGCAGGTCGCCCAGGTCGTCGCCCGCGTAGAGAACCGACTCGGCGCCCACCTCGCGGAGGTACTCCGCCAGGGCCACGCCCTTGTCCATGCCGGGCGGGCGCAGCTCAAGGACCATGCGGCCGGGCTCGACGATCAGGCCGTGGCGTCCCGCCAGCTCCGCCAGCGGCTCGCGCAGGGCGTCGAACGCCGCCTGCGGGTCCTCCGCGCGGCGGGTGTGGACGGCGACCGCGCGGCCCTTCTCCTCCGTCCAGGTGCCGCGCCAGGCCCCGATCGCGTCGAGGAAACCGGGCAGCTCGGCCCGGACCGCGGCGACGCCGGGGTGCTCCTCGGCGGCCTGCACGGTGCCGGTGACGGCGTCCCAGCGCTCGGCGCCGTAGTGCCCGAGCACCACCAGGCGCTCAAGGCCCGGCACGCCCGCGAAGCCGCCGTAGCGCACCGCGACGCCCGCCGGGCGGCCCGTGACCACGGCGACGGACCGCAGGCGCGGGGCGAGCGCGGCGAGCGCGGGCACCGCGTCGGGGTGGGCGCGGGCCTGCTCGGGGTCGGGCACGATCGCGGCGAGCGTGCCGTCGAAGTCGAGGGCCACGACGGCCCGTTCCGGCCGCGCCACAATCGCGGCGAGCCCGTCACGGCCTGCGGGCGTGACGGGCTCGGGCAGTCCAGGACGTGCCGGCTCGGCGGGCTGCGCGTACGTAGGGTCACCCATGGGCCCGACCCTAACGGGATCAGCGCTCCTCGCGCCGTGACTCCCGCACCCGGCGCAGCCGATTGACCGTAATCGGATCGTGCGCGAGGGCCCGCGGATCGTCCAGAAGGGCGTTCAGGAGCTGGTAGTAGCGCACCGGCACCATGCCGAGCTCCTCACGCACGGCACGTTCCTTCGCGCCGGGACCCGGCCAGTCGCGCCGCTCCAGGGCGAGCACGGCACGGTCCCTGTCCGAAAGTTCCTGTCCGGTCATGCCAGACACGCTATTCCGCGTTCTCCGCGGCCGCCGCCTTGTTCTGGATACGGCCGAGCACCGAGGCGGGGTTGCCGTTCCTCTCGACGGTCTTGCCGATGTCCTTCTTGATGTCGGCGGAGACCTGCGCCCAGGACGTCTTGCCCACCGGGTAGAGCTGCGAGGTCGGCAGCTCCTTGAGGAACTTGCCGAGCTCGCTGTCGCCACGCTCCTCGGCCATCGTCTCGGACGCCGACGTCGTCACGGGCAGGATGTCGTACTCGTTGGAGAAGTCGAGCACGTTCTTCTTGCTGTACACGTAGTCGAGGAACTTGCCGGCCTCCTCGCGGTGGCCGTTCTGCTTGAACGCCATCATCCAGTCGGCGACACCCATCGTGGCCTGCGCCTTGCCGTTGACGCCGGGCGCCGGCACCATGCCGAACTTCACGCCCTTCTTGGCGGCCATCTTCATCAGCGTGGGGTGGCCGTTGAGCATGCCGACCTCGCCGCGCGAGAACGCCGCGAAGGCCTCGGCGCGGTCCAGCTTCCCCGGCGCCTTGGGGCCGGTCAGGCCCTTGCCGACGAGCTCGTCCCGCAGCCAGGCGAACGTCTTGGTGTTCTGGGCGGAGTCGATGCTGTAGGAGCTGACGTTGTCGGTGTAACCGCCGCCGCCGCTGAGCATCCAGATCAGCGTCTCGGCGGGCGCCTCCTCGGGTCCGAGGGGCAGCGCGTACGGGATCTTCACGCCGCGCGCCTTGAGGACCTTCGCGTCGGCCTGGAGCTCGCTCCAGGTCTCCGGCGGGGTGAGGTTCGCGTCCTTGAAGATCTTGGTGTTGTAGAACAGCAGGCGCGTGGAGGAGGCGAACGGCATGCCGTACTGGGTGCGGTTGACCTCACCGGCCCGGGCGAGCGGGGTCAGGAAGTCGGCCTGGGTCGCGATGGAGAGGACCTCGTCGGCCTCGTACAGCTTGTCCTGGTCCGCGTAGTCGGCGTAGGCGCCGATCTGGGCGAGGTCGGGGGCCTCGTCCTTGTCGACCATCTCCTTGACCTCGCGGTCCACGTCGTTCCAGGAGTGGACGGTCACGTCGACCTTGATGCCGGGGTTCTTCTCCTCGAACCCCTTGATGACCTTGTCCCAGTACTTCTTGGAACTGTTCGCCGCGGAGTCGCCGTAGTCCGCTGCCACCAGCTTCAGGGTGACGTCGCCGGAGTCGCCCGGACCGCCGCAGCCGGCGAGCACGCCCGCCATGCCCAGTACGGCCACCGCCGCGGTCAGTCCTGTCACGCGCCGCTGCACAGCTGTCCCACCCTCATTGCTTCCAGGTAACTCGGGGCTTGCCACCCCATAGCTCTTGAACTGCGAGTTTCTCTCGCACCCGGACACAAGGTCTACACCACCCGAGTATCACTTGTGCAACGGCGGCCACAAGGGGTCCGGCGGGCGGGCCTGCGTTGCCGCGTGCGCCCCGCGGCTGCTATGCACGTCACGTTCGTGCAGAGCCGTACTGACGAGGAGCCCTGGCGCATGTCGCGTACCGCAGCAGAAATAGCCACACAGCCCGCCTGCTGGCAGCGGGCGGTGGAGGCGGCCGCCGCCTTCGAGAGCCTGCCGGAGCCGGGTGAGCGGGTCGCCGTCACCGGGTGCGGGACCTCGTGGTTCATGGCCATCGCGTACGCGGCGCTGCGGGAGGCGGCGGGGCAGGGCGAGACCGATGCCTTCGCCTCCTCGGAGTTCCCTGCCGGGCGGAAGTACGACCGGGTGGTCGCGATCACCCGGTCCGGTACGACGACGGAGGTCCTGGAGCTGCTCCGGCGGCTCAAGGGCGCGGTGCCGACGGTCGCGCTGACCGCCGACCCGAAGACGCCGGTCATGGACGCGGCGGACGCGGTGGCCGTCCTGGACTGGGCGGACGAGGAGTCGGTCGTGCAGACCCGCTTCGCGACGACCGCGCTGGCGTTCCTGCGGGCCGGCCTCGGGGACATCCCTGGCGTGAAGCCGGTGGCCGACGCCGCCGTCGACGCCGAGCTCGCGGTCTCGGAGCCGCTGCCCGCCTCCGTGGTCGGGGCGGAGCAGTGGACGTTCCTCGGGCGCGGCTGGACGTACGGGCTCGCTCTCGAGGCGGCGCTGAAGATGCGGGAGGCGGCGGGTGCCTGGACGGAGTCCTACCCGGCCATGGAGTACCGGCACGGGCCGATCTCCATCACGGGGCCCGGCCGGGTGGCCTGGATGTTCGGTGCGCTGCCGGAGGGCCTCGCGGGGGATGTCGCCCGGGTCGGCGGCGAGCTGGTGGCCCGTCAGGAGGCGGACCCGCTGGCCGAACTGATCCGCGCACAGCGGCTCGCGGTCGCCCTCGCGGAGGCGCGAGGCTTCGACCCGGACCGCCCCCGCAACCTCACGCGAAGCGTGATCCTCGACTGAGGCGGGTGGGGGGACCCGTCAGAAGCCATGAAAGCGATTACCGCGAGTGGACTAGACCTTTCATGGGGTGACGCGCGAGACTGGGGGGCGTGAGACACGTCATCGCCCTCGATGTGGGCGGCACCGGAATGAAGGCCGCCCTGGTAGGGGCGGACGGCACCCTGCTGTACGAGGCGCGCCGCCCGACGGGCCGCGAGCGCGGGGCCGAGGCCGTCGTGGAGACCATCCTCGGCTTCGCCGAGGATCTGCGCGCCCACGGCATCGCCCACTACGGAGAACCGGCCGCGGCGGCAGGCGTAGCCGTACCCGGCATCGTCGACGCGGACCGGGGCGTCGCCGTGTACGCGGCCAACCTCGGCTGGACCGACGTCCCCCTGCGGGACCTCCTCAGCGCCCGCCTGGCAGGCGTCCCCGTGGCCCTGGGCCACGACGTGCGCACCGGCGGCCTCGCCGAGGGCCGCATCGGCGCGGGCCGGACCGCCGAGCGCTTCCTCTTCGTACCGCTCGGCACGGGCATCGCGGGCGCCATCGGCATCGGCGGCGCCATCGAGCCCGGCGCCCACGGCTCGGCCGGGGAGATCGGCCACATCGTCGTACGCCCCGGCGGCCCGCCCTGCGGCTGCGGCCAGCGCGGCTGCCTGGAGCGCCTGGCGTCCGCGTCCGCGGTCAGCAAGGCCTGGGCCGAGGCCAGCGGCGACCCCGAGGCGGACGCCGCGGACTGCGCCAAGGCCGTGGAGTCCGGCGACCCGCGGGCCCTGGAGGTCTGGCGCACCGCCGTCGACGCCCTGGCCGACGGGCTGCTCACCGCCCTCACCCTGCTGGACCCGGACACGCTGATCATCGGTGGCGGTCTCGCCGAAGCCGGGGAAACGTTGTTCACGCCGCTGCGGGCCGCCGTCACGGAACGCGTCGTGCAGTTCCAGACGCTGCCGGACATCGTCCCCGCGGCCCTCGGCGACACCGCGGGCTGCCTGGGCGCGGGCCTCCTCGCCTGGGACCTCCTCGACAACCCGAAGCCCGGCACCACAGACCCAGGCACCACAGACCCCGATCCCACGAACCCCGATCCCACGGAGGTAACCGCCTGATGGCCGCCAGCAAGGTTCTCACCGGTGCCCGAGTGGTACTGCCGACCGGGACGGTCACCGCCGGCCGCGTCATCGTCGACGGCGCGCGCGTCGCGGGCAGCGCCCCCGGGTCCGCCGAGACCGTCGACCTCTCCGGCCACTGGCTGGTCCCCGGCTTCGTGGACATCCACAACCACGGCGGCGGCGGGGCCTCCTTCACCTCCGGCACCGTCGAGGACGTCCTCAAGGGCGTGCACACCCACCGGCTGCACGGCACGACCACGATCGTCGCGTCGACCGTCACCGGTGAGATGGACTTCCTCGCCCAGCGCGCCGGCCTGCTCAGCGAACTGGCCGAGCAGGGCGACATCGCCGGCGTCCACTTCGAGGGGCCGTTCATCTCGCCGTGCCGCAAGGGTGCCCACAGCGAGGCGCTCCTGCGCGACCCCGACCCCGCGGACGTCCGCAAGCTGATCGACGCCGCCCGCGGCCACGCCAAGATGCTCACCCTCGCCACCGAGCTGCCCGGCGGCCTCGACTCCGTACGGCTGCTCGCCGAGCACGGCGTCATCGCGGCCGTCGGCCACACGGACGCCACGTACGAGCAGACGGTGGCGGCGATCGACGCCGGTGCCACCGTCGCCACGCACCTCTACAACGCCATGCCGGGCCTCGGCCACCGCGCCCCCGGGCCGATCGCCGCCCTCCTGGAGGACGAGCGGGTCACCGTCGAGCTGATCAACGACGGCACGCATCTGCACCCGGCCGCCCTGGAGCTGGCCTTCCACCGCGCGGGCGCGGACCGCGTCGCCTTCATCACCGACGCGATGGACGCGGCGGGCTTCGGCGACGGCCGGTACATGCTCGGCCCGCTGGAGGTCGAGGTGAAGGACAGCGTGGCGCGGCTCGTCGAGGGCGGCTCCATCGCGGGTTCCACACTGACCCAGGACCGCGCCTTCAAGCGCTCGGTGACCGTCGACGGGCTGTCCGTCGAGGACACCGTCCGGGCCCTGTCCGTCAACCCCGCCAAGCTCCTCGGGATGTACGACACGGTCGGCTCCCTGGAGCCCGGCAAGGACGCCGACCTGGTGGTCCTCGACGCGGAGTTCGACCTCAAGGGCGTCATGCGCAAGGGCGAGTGGGTGGTTGCGCCCGATTAGGGCCGACCGGTGCTTTTTTGAGAAGGCGGTTGACCCGCGCCTCTGGGCCAACCGCCTTCTGTTTGGCATGATCAGAGCCGTAGAGGGGTGCGTCGGCAAGCGCGTTCCCCAGGGCACGGGGACGACTTCGGGGGTGGCACGGGTGATCCTCACCGTCACGCTGAACACCGCCCTCGACCTCACCTACCGCGTGCCCGCCCTCACCCCGCACGCCTCGCACCGCGTGACCGGCGTGACCGAGCGCCCCGGCGGCAAGGGCCTCAACGTCGCCCGCGTCCTCGCCGCCCTCGGCCACGACGTGACCGTCACCGGCTTCGCGGGCGGCGACACCGGACGCGCCCTGCGCGACCACCTGGCCGCCGGCGAGCCCCGCGTCACCGACGCGCTCGCGGAGGTCGCAGGGACCACCCGCCGCACCCTCGCCGTGGCCGACGCCGCGACCGGCGACACCACCCAGTTCAATGAGCCCGGCCCCGCGATCACCCCCGACGAGTGGACCGCCTTCCTCGACACGTACGAGGAGCTGCTCCGCGCCCCCGGGACCGGCGCCGTCGCGCTCTGCGGCAGCCTGCCGCCCGGCGTGCCCGTCGGGGCGTACGCACTTCTCGTACGCGCCGCACGCGCCGCCCGCGTGCCGGTCCTGCTCGACACCAGCGGGGAGCCGCTGCGCCGGGGCGTCGCCGCCCGCCCCGACATCGTCAAGCCCAACGCCCACGAGCTGGCCGAGCTGACCGGCTCCCACGAACCCCGGCAGGCCACCCGCGACGCCCGCCGCAGGGGCGCGCACAGCGTGGTCGCCTCCCTGGGCGCCGAGGGCGTCCTCGCCGTCACGCCCGAGGGCACCTGGCAGGCCCGGCCCCCGGCCATGGTCCGCGGCAACCCCACGGGAGCGGGCGACTCGGCGGTCGCCGGGCTGCTCTCCGGCCTCGCCGAGGGGCTGCCGTGGCCGGAGCGCCTGGCCCGCGCCGTCGCCCTCTCGGCGGCGACGGTGGCCGCCCCGGTGGCGGGCGAGTACGACGTGCCCACCTATGAGGACCTGCTGCCGCGCGTCACGGTGACCGACCGGACCGCGGCGTGAACGGACCCGCGTAACACCGCACAACGGGGCGCCGCGCCCTGGGAACTGGGGAGCACCGTGCCACTGGTCAGCACCGGCGATCTCGTCACGGAGGCCCGCTCCGCGGGTCACGGCGTCGCCGCGTTCAACGTCATCACCCTGGAGCACGCCGAGGCGATCGCCCTCGGCGCCGAGCGCGCCGGGGTCCCCGCGGTCCTCCAGATCTCCGAGAACGCCGTGAAGTTCCACGGCGGGCGCCTGTCGGCCATCGCGGCGGCGACCGCGGCGGTGGCCCGCGCCTCCTCGGCCCGCCTCTCGCTCCACCTCGACCACGTCATGGACGTCGAGCTGCTGCGGGCGGCCCACCCGGAGGGCTTCAGCTCCGTCATGTTCGACGCCTCGAAGCTGCCGTACGAGGAGAACGTGCGGGCCACGGCCGACGCGGTGCGCTGGGGTCACGAGCGGGGCATCTGGATCGAGGCGGAGCTCGGGAAGGTGGGCGGCAAGGAGGGCGAGGCCCCGCTGGACGCGCACGCGCCCGGGGTGCGCACCGACCCGGCGGAGGCCGCGGCGTACGTGGCGGACACCGGCGTCGACGCGCTCGCGGTGGCGGTCGGCTCCTCGCACGCGATGACGGAGCGCACGGCGGCCCTGGACCACGCCCTGATCGCGTCCCTGGCGGCGGCCGTCCCCGTCCCGCTGGTCCTGCACGGCTCCAGCGGCGTACCGGACGACGAGATCCGCAGGGCCGTCGCGTCCGGCATGGTGAAGATAAACGTGGGCACGGCCCTGAACACGGCGTTCACCGGCGAGGTCCGCGCGTACCTGGCGGCGGAGTCCAAGGGCGTCGACCCCCGCAAATACCTCGCCCCGGCTCGCGAGGCGATGACCGGGACGGTGGCGGACTTCCTGGGACTGCTGCGGTGATCTCCTGGGTTCAGGCCTAGCCCTGGTCGCCCTTGACGAGCCACATCTGGTCGATGTTCGCGCCGACCGACCCGCAGAGGTTGCTCTGGTCGCAGGTGAGCGTGACGGTGTTGGTGCCCTTGGTGAGCTGCACCACGGCCCAGGTGTTCGTCCAGCCCTTCTCCCAGTCGCCTTCCTTGGCGCCGGAGAAGTTCTTCATGTTCAGCGGGCGGGTCTGCTTCTTGCCGTTGACGAGGATCGAGGCGTTGGAGTCCTTGCCGGGGACGCCGTAGTTCACGCGCAGGCTGTACGACCCGGGCTTGTCGATGCCGTTGACCGTCCACGTCACCTGGGCGCCGACCTTGTCGAAGCCCGCGACGTACACGCCGCCGTCGGCCTTCGCGCCGTCGATGTCGGACGCCGTGCTCGTGCCGCCCTCCAGCTTCAGGGCCTTCGCGTCCGTCTTCGGCAGCTCGACGTCCTTCTTGGGCTTCTTCGTCGGCTTCTCGCTCGGCTCGACGGTCTGGGCCTGCGACGGCTTGCCGCCCGCTTCCCCGCCGTCGTCGCTCTTGTCCCCGTCGCCGCCGAAGAGCAGGGCGGCGCCGATCCCGATGGCGACGACGGCCACCACCGCTATCGCCGCGATGAGCAGCCCCTTGTTGTTCGGGCCGCGGCCCCGGCCCGAGGGCGCGTACTGCGGGTTCGCGACGGGGGCGCCGCCGGGCTGCGCCTCGGGCGCGGTGTAGTGCGCGTTCGGCCGGCCGTAGGCCTGCTGGGGCTGCTGCGGGGCCTGCTGGCCGTACGCCTGCTGCCCTTGTGTCTGCTGGCCGTACGTCTGCTGTCCATAGGCGGGGCGGCGGTCGCCGACCGCTCTGACGTGGTTGTACGAGGAGCGCGGACCGGGGTACCCATAACCGCCCCCACCGTTGGGTGGGGTCGCTCCGGCAGCCTGCCCGTCCTCGTACAGGTAGCCGAACGGATCGTCGTCGCCCTGCGGCGCGCTCGGCGTGTTCTCGCCGTTATTGCCGGGCGTCATTCCCAGGTCACTCCCTCATATCGCTGACGCGGGGAGCCTACCCGGTCCAAGTGGGGCCAAGAGGTGGCGTTGACCTCATCGAGACCGCTAACCGGCCCGCCTGTGCTGCTTGGCACGTGAGCGTTTCTCCACGTACATCCGCTGGTCAGCCGAGTGCAACACTTCGTCCGCCGACATCCCGCAGTGTGCCCAGCCGATGCCGAAACTCGCCCCCACCCGGACCGCCCGCCCGTCGACGCGGATCGGCGGGATGATCGCGTTCCGCAGCCGCACGGCGAGGTCCTGGGCGTCGGCGCGGCCCAGACCGTCCGCGAGGACGACGAACTCGTCACCGCCGAGCCGCGCCACCGTGTCCCCGTCCCGCACGCCGCTGGTGAGGCGCCTGGCCACCTCTATGAGGACGGCGTCGCCGGTGTGGTGCCCGAAGCGGTCGTTGATCGACTTGAAGCCGTCGAGGTCGCAGAAGAGGACCGCGAGGCCCTTGGTGCCGTCGTCCACGTCCCCCTCGCCCTCGGGCGCGACGGTGTGGACGTGGCGGTCGAAGCCGTCGTCCGGCTGACGCGACGCGGGCCCGAAGTCGAAGCCGTGCTCGTAGGCGGCGTCGAGGGAGTCCACGGCGCTCGGCTGCCCCGCGTGGGGCCTGCGGCAGAGCCGGGCGCCGAGCCTGGCCCGCAGCTCGGCGGAGTTCGGCAGGCCGGTCAGCGAGTCGTGGCTGGCCCGGTGCGCCAACTGGAGCTCGCGCCGCTTGCGCTCCTCGATGTCCTCGACGTGCGTGAGCAGGAAGCGGGGCCCGTCGGCGGCGTCGGCGACCACGCTGTTGCGCAGGCTGACCCAGACGTACGTGCCGTCGCGCCGCGCGAGCCGCAGCTCGGCCCGGCCGCCCTCGGCGGAGGTGCGAAGGAGGGTGCCGATGTCCTCGGGGTGGACCAGGTCGGAGAAGGAGTAGCGGCGCATGGCGGACGCGGGGCGGCCGAGGAGGCGGCAGAGCGCGTCGTTCGTGCGCAGGATGCGGCCGTGCTGGTCCCCGCCCATCTCCGCGACGGCCATGCCGGAAGGCGCGTACTCGAAGGCCTGCCGGAAGGATTCCTCGCTGGCGCGCAGCGCCTGCTGCTCCCGCTCCAGGCGGACGAGTGCGCGCTGCATGTTGGCCCGCAGCCGGGCGTTGCTGATCGCGATGGCGGCCTGGAAGGCGTACATCTGAAGGGCCTCGCGGCCCCAGGCGCCTGGCCTGCGGCCGTTGCGCGGCCGGTCCACGGAGATCACGCCGAGCAGCTCGCCGCCGGCGCCGGACGCGTACATGGGGGCGAAGAGGCGGTCCGCCGGGTGCCACTCGTCCTCGAAGCGCGGCTCGGGGCCCTCGGTGTACCACTGCGGGACGTCGTCGTCGTCGAGGACCCAGCCCTCGGTGAACGAGATGAAGCGCAGGGCGCCCCAGGACTCACCCATCGCCAGGCGGCGCTCCCAGGCGTCGCGGGAGCCCACGCGTCCGGTGATGAGCGCCTCGGCGGAGGAGTTGCCCGCGAAGGCGGCGACCACGAGGTCACCGTCCGGGCGCACGAGATTGACGCACGCCAGCTCATAGCCAAGGCCGTTGACGACGCCGTCGGCGACCGTCTGCAGCGTGTCCGCCAGGCTCCGGGCCGTGTTCAGCTCCGCAACCACCTGATGCAGCTGCCGCAGGGTCGCAAGACGGACGTACGGCTCCGACTCGGTCTCCATGCTCGTTCTCCCCGAGACCTCGACAGCAACTCCAGGATGCGCAGCGCCCGCAGTGTCTTCGTCTGCTTCCGTGCCCGTGTGTTCTGTGCCCTTGTGCCCTCAGTGTCTTATTGCCACCGTCACTGAATCACAGCGAGCTGCTCACTCGGTACACAGGGTCAACAAAATATGGGTCCTGTGACTCAAGTCACAGGTGAGGCACTGCCGTTGGTCCAGACCCTTCAGGATCGGCGGCGTCCGGCGGCACTGCGTGCCACCTCCGGGTTTCCCGCTTCCGTACGGCTCCGCACGCCCGCGCGGGGCCCATCTCGGCCCTCGGTCCTAGGACCGGTCTCGGCCCAGGGCCCGATGTGACCGGGGAGCCGCGCGGGCTAGCGTCGGCACCGTGGCTCACGTACTGAAGACTCCCCCCGCCCCGTCCACCCCGCGCCACCCGTCACAGGATGGGCATGCTGAGGGGGTGAGCAACGACGAGTTCCGCGCGGCGATGTCCCGCCTGGCCGCCGGCGTCGTCCTGGTGACGGCGCGCGAGCCGGGCCTTGACCCGGACGACCCGAGCGCCCCGGCGGGCGAGGACGTCGGCATGACGGCGACGTCCTTCCTCTCCGTCTCGCTGGACCCGCCCCTGGTCCTGGTGAGCCTGCGCGAGGGCTCCCGGATGGACGACCTGCTGGCCGAGCAGCCGATATGGGCGGTCTCGGTGCTCGCAGAGAGCCAGCGCCACATCGCGGGCCGCTTCGCCATGAAGGGCCGGATCAGCGACCGCCTGCTCTTCGAGGACATCCCCTGCGTACGGGGCGAGAGGTCCGGCGCCCCGCTGGTCGGCGGCGCGCTGGCGGCGCTGGAGTGCCGCACGGAGCAGACGGTGCGGGCCGGTGACCACACGCTGGTGATCGGCAGGGTCCTCACGGCGTCCGTGCCGGGCGGCGACGGGGCGCCGCTGGCGTACTTCCGGGGCCACTACCGGCAGCTCGGCTAGCGGAACGGGGGGTCAGCCCCAGCCCGGTCCTATTCAGCCCCAGCCCTGGCTGGGGTCATCCCCAGCCCTCGCCCGAGCGGCCGCGCTTGGTCTCGCTGCGCTGCTTCTTGTTGCGCAGCCTGCGTTCGTTGATGCCGCGCGGGATCTTCGTGGCGCGGCGCGGCTTGGGCGGCGGGGCGGTGGCCTCGGCGAGCAGCGAGACGAGGCGGGTGACGGCCATCTCCCTGTTGCGCCACTGGGAGCGGTGCTCGCTCGCCCGTACGCCGATGACACCGCCGACGAGCCGGGAGTCGAGCCGCTCCATGGCCCGCTCCTTCCAGACGTCGGGCAGCGCGTCGGTGTTCGCGAGGTCGAACCGCAGCTCGACCTGGGAGTCACTGGTGTTGACGTGCTGGCCGCCGGGACCGGAGGACCGCGAGAAACGCCACATGAGCTCGGCCTCCGGCAGGGAGACCGAACCGCGGATACGGAGCTTTTCCGGGGAGAGACCCCCGGACCCCCTGCTGAGACCGGACATGCCCCTATGGTCCCGCGCCTGTCGGGCTCACGTCACGCTCTTTTTCCGGGGACGGCCCCCGGCGCTCCCGGCGCCCCCGGATCACCGGGTAAAGAAAGTAAAGGGAACTGGAACCTGGGGACGCTGGACGTCGTTGGTACCGATGACGGTAGCTTCGTCCCCAGTACGAAGCGCCGGAGTGCACCGTGCGCACGCAAACGAGGGAAGGACTCCCAAAAAATGGCAGTAAGCCTGTCCAAGGGTGGCAACGTCTCGCTGACCAAGGAGGCTCCGGGCCTGACCGCCATCACCGTGGGCCTCGGCTGGGACGTCCGTACCACCACCGGCACCGACTTCGACCTGGACGCCTCCGCGATCGCGGTGAACCCGCAGGGCAAGGTCTTCTCGGACCAGCACTTCATCTTCTTCAACAACAAGGCGACGCCGGACCAGACCATCGTCCACACCGGTGACAACGTCACCGGCCAGGGCGAGGGCGACGACGAGCAGATCACCGTCAACCTCGCGGGTCTGCCGGCCGACATCGAGAAGATCGTCTTCCCGGTCTCCATCTACGACGCCGAGAACCGCTCGCAGAACTTCGGCCAGGTCCGCAACGCGTTCATCCGCATCGTGAACCAGGCGGGCGGCACCGAGATCGCGCGCTACGACCTCTCCGAGGACGCCGCCACCGAGACCGCCATGGTCTTCGGCGAGCTGTACCGCAACGGCGCGGAGTGGAAGTTCCGCGCCGTCGGCCAGGGCTACGCCTCGGGCCTGGTCGGCATCGCCCAGGACTTCGGCGTGAACGTCTAAGTCCCCGCGACGCCTGGCCGAGGCCGATAGCGCCGCCGGTCGGCGAAGCACTCAAAAGTCCCACCGACACGCCGTTCACAGCGGCGTGCCGGTGGGACTTTTTTGCGCCCTGCTGTCCTGATCCGCTAGCGGAAAGGCGGACTAGTATGGATACTGGACTAGTGGGCCCGGGCGAACTAGTCGGTCGGTCGGGACGGGTCGGTTCAGGTCGGGTGAGGGAAGGGATGTGCGTGCCGTGGGTGTCGTGAACGGTTCCTGGGTGCGCGCCGCGCTGCCCCTGTGCCTGCTCGGAATCCTCGAAGGCGAGCCGAAGAGCTACGGATACGCGCTGCTCAGCAGGCTCGCCGACGCGGGACTCACGGGCGTGAAGGCCGCGACCCTCTACCCCGCCCTCACCCGCCTCGAAGAGGAGGGCGCCGTCGAGGTCGAGTGGGGCGCCGGCGAGGGCGGACCCGGACGGAAGTACTACCGGATCACCGAGGAGGGGCGAGCGAGGCTGCGGCGTGACCAGGCCGCGTGGGGTGACTTCACCCGGACCGTCGACTCGCTCCTCACAGAGGGGGACGCATGAACAAGACGCGGGGCGAGAGCCTCAGCTGGGTCAGGGAAGAGGACGAGGACTGGGCCGCGACGTTCGAGCTGCGGCTCGTCCTGCGGCACGACGCGCCCGCCGGGCTCGCCGACGAGGTGCTCGCCGAGGCCCACGAGATCGTGGGCGAGGCGGGGCGGCCCGCGCTGGAGGTCCTCGGCGATCCGGAGGCGTACGCGGAGACGGTCGCCGCCGAGCGCATCGGCGAGGCGCACCGGGCCCGCGTCGACACGGGCGGCCTGACGCCGGGCGAGCGGATCGTCGCCGCGCAGGTGTCGCTCGGCTTCGTCGGCCTGGTCCTCTGCCTGCTCGACTGGGTCAGGGACGGGCTCTGGGTGGACGTGACGCCGTCCGCCGCTGCGGCCTTCGCGGCGGTCACGCTCACCGTGGCGTGCGCGGCCGTCGCCGTGGTGGCCGGTGCGGCCGGGCGGGCGCGGGGCATGTGGGGTTTCGCGGCGGGGTCCTTCGTCGCCGTGGCCGGAGGCGGCGTGCTGGCGCTCGTCCTGCCCGACGACCGGCTGTTCAGCGTGCCCGCGCCCGTGCTCGCCGTCGGCTGCGCGGCCGTCATGGCGGCGGCCGTGGCACTGCCGGAGGCCCGTATCGACCGGTGGTTCACCGCGCCGCCCGCGACGGGCAACGACGAGGCGTGGCTGACCCGCCTCGGCAGCCTCCTGCGCGGCCGGCACGCGATGCGGGCGGCCGAGGCGCGAGGCCACGTACAGGAGGCGCGGCAGCATCTGGCCGCCGCGCCGGAGGGAGAGCGGGCCGAGGACGCCTTCGGCGACGTGGAGGTGTACGCGCTGCGGCTGGCCGAAGGCCCCGCGAGGGCGGGCCGGCTGGCACGCAGGAAGCTGTACGGGACGGGCGCCGCGATCCTGGTGTTCACGGTGCTGCTGGTGGACGACCTGGTCGGCGACGCCGACGGCTCACCGTTCTGGGCGGCTCTCTACGTCGGCGTCATGGGCTTTCTGATGTGGACCTTCTGGACGGAGTGGCGCGAGGTCCGCGGCGAGGGACGGGGCGCGGCGGAGCGTCCCGCGGACTGACCCCGGCGGGCTGGGCCTCACCGGGCCGGTGACCATGTACCCGGTGACCCGGTGGCCGGTGGCCGGTCAGGGCTGGTCGGGCCTGCCGTTCCCGTAGAGCCAGTCGCCCCAGATGCGGCTGACCCGCGTCCGGGCCTCGTCGCCGCCCGCGTGTTTCTCGACGTACTCGGTGAAGTCCCGCGTGCTCGCGTTGCCGTGGCGGTGCGTCTTGGCCCAGCCGCGCACGATGTCGTGGAAGGTGCCGTCGCCCACCGCCCGGCGGATCTTGTGGATGACCATCGCGCCCCGCTCGTAGACGGGCGGGTCGGAGATGTGCGCGGCGCCGGGCGGCCTGCCGGGCGGGAAGGCCCAGATGGCCGCGTTGTCGGAGGCTTTCACGTAGCGCGTGCCGGCGTAGAGCTGGTCGAAGACGCGCTGGGCGCTGTCGCCGCCGTGGTCCTCCGCGTACAGCCACTCGGCGTACGTCGCGAAGCCCTCGTTGAGCCACATGTCCCGCCAGGACATCGGCGTCACGGAGTCGCCGAACCACTGGTGGGCCAGTTCGTGGACGAGGAGGCCGGTAGTGGGAGCGCCGGCGAAGACCGGGCGGGTCTGCGTCTCCAGGGCGTATCCCGCGTCCTCCTCGCGGTCGACGACGGCGCCCGCGGCGGAGAAGGGATAGGGACCGAAGCGGCCCTCGCCCCATTTCAGGATGTCCGGGATCTTCGCGAGGGCCTCGCGGCCCGCCTTGGCCTGCGTGGGGTCGACGGCCGTGATGACCGGCAGCCCCGCCTCGGTCGTCGAGGACCGCATCTCGTACTTCCCGACGGCCACGGTCGCCAGATAGCTGGCCATCGGTTCGGCGCTGTGCCAGACGAAGGTGGTACGGCCGTCCTTCTCCGACTCGCGGGTCAACTCACCGTTGGAGACGGCTTGGACCCCCTTCGGGACCGTGATCCGTATGTCGTACGAGGCCTTGTCGCTCGGGTGGTGGTTGCCGGGGAACCAGGCCATGGAGCCGGTCGGCTGGCCGAGCGCGAGCGCCCCGTCGGCGGTCCTGAGCCAGCCCTCCTTGGAGCCGTCGGGGTCGGTGATGGTCTCGGGAGTGCCGGAGTAGCGGACGCTCGTGCGGAACGTCTTGCCCCTGGCCGGCCCGTCGTCCGGCCGGACCGTCAGCTCCTGGCCCGCGCGGCGGAAGCGGGCGGGCTCGCCCTCGACGGTGACGCCGGAGACGTCGAGTCCCCGCAGGTCGAGGTTGAAGGCGCTGAGGTTCTTGGTGGCGCGGGCGGTGATCTCGGCGGTGCCCGTGAGGTGCCGGGAGGCGGGTTCGTAGCGGAGGGTCAGGTCATAGTGCGTCACGTCGTAGCCGCTGTTCCCGAGCTTGGGGAAGTACGGGTCACGGACACCGTCACCGCCCGGGGTGCCGCCCGAACCCGTACCCCCACAGGCGCCGACGGCCACGGTGGCGAGCAGGACGGCTGCGCCTGTGGCGAGGGCTCGGGCAGCGGCTCGGGCGACGGCTCGGGCGGCCGGGAGTCTTCGCGGGTCCACGCGGTGATCTTATGCGGCATATGTTCTGTACGGGGGGTTGTCCCGTCGGGGGTTGTCCCTTACAGGGGCCGCCACGTCTCGGGGGCTGTCCCGCTCAGCGGTTGAGGGCTGCGACGCCTGCCCGCGCGAACTTCTCGTCCAGGTCACCGCTCGGGGCGCCCGCGACGCCGATGCCCGCGACGGGCGCGCCCTTGGCGGTCACAGGAACGCCACCGGCGAGGAACAGCGTGCCCGGGATGTCCTTGAGGTTCGGCGCCTTGTCCAGGCGCTCGGCGAGCTCGGAGGTGGGGGCGTTCCAGGAGACGGCGGTGTAACCCTTCTTCTCGGCGGACTCGTAGGACTGCGGCCCCGCGCCGTCGCCGCGCAGCGTGACGACGGTGTTGCCGTTGCGGTCGACGACGGCCACGGAGACCCGCTGGTTCTCCTTCTTCGCGGCGTCGAGCGCGGCCTGCGCGGCCTTGGTGGCGGCGGCGACGGTCAGGTGCGTGGACCGGCCGAGGTTCTTGTCGCCCGCGTCGGCGGTGACGGCGGCCTTCGTGGCGGCGTCCGGGGTACCGGCGTTGGCGGATACGGCACCGAAGGCCCCGGCGCCGAGAGCGGCGGCGGCGACCGTGACGGTGAGGGCGCGGGTGCGGAGGGAGAGCTTCTGCATCGGGGGTTCCTGGAGTGGTGAGGGCGCGCTGAAGGCGCTGGAGGCGAAAGAGGAGGGGGCTTGTTCCCCTCTGCCGTCAATCCTCGGGTCGCGCCCGCGCCCCGCCCCTCGGCATACCGGCTGGGAGCCGCGCGCGACTCGGCCGACACCGGGGTCAGCCGATCGGTTGACCCCTCGGTGGCCCGAGCGAGCCACAATGAGGGTGTCTGCCCAGTTCAGCGACCGCGTGACGGCGGTACGAGATGCCCGGGGGGGGAGACGCAATGCCGGAGATGCCGGAGATGCCGGAGATGCCGGTACGAGAGGAAGGCGCCCCGTGGGACAGCGCACGCCGGGCCTTCGCCCCCGCCCCCGCACGGAGGACCCCGACGCCCGTCGGCTCGCGGCCGTCATGCACGCGACGTTCTACCTGCTCCTCGCCACCTCGCTGGCCCGCTTCCTGCTGCGCCACCCCGGCGGCGCACGCGTCCCGTGGATCATCGCGCTCGCAGCGGTCCTGGCGGTCCTGTACGCCGCCCCCTTCCTGACCAGCACGCCTCTGCGTACGACGAGCACGCCTCTGGAGAAGCGCGACGCCACGCCCTTGCCGTCGGGGCCCGCGCCCGGCGCCGCCCGCCCCACTCCCCGCCACCTCGCGTGGCTCGCGCTGGTCGTCGCGGTCTGGCTGGTCCTCGTCGCTCTGGCGCCGAGCTTCGGGTGGTGCGCGGTGCCCCTCTTCTACACCGGGCTGCGTACGCTGCCGCAGCGCGCGGCCCTGGCCCTGGTGGCCGTCCTGACCGGCTGCGTGATCGCGTCGCAGCTGCGGCTCGCGGGCCGCTACGACCCGGACCTGATCCTCGGACCACCCGCCGTGTCGGCGATCGCGACGGCCGTCTTCATCCACATGCGGCGGCAGGCCGCCCGCCAGCGGGAGCTGATCGACGACCTCATCCGCACCCGCCGCGAACTGGCCGCCACCGAGCGCCGCGAGGGCACGCTCGCCGAACGCCAGCGCCTTTCCATGGAGATCCACGACACTCTGGCCCAGGGCCTGTCCAGCCAGCAGATGCTGCTCCAGGCGGCCGACCGCCTCTGGGACACGGATGCGGCGAGGGCCCGCGCCCATGTGCGTACCGCCGAATCGATCACCGAGCGCGGCCTCGCCGAAGCCCGGCGCTTCGTGCACGACCTGGCGCCCGCCGACCTCGCCGACGGCGGCGGTCTGCCAGAGGCCCTGCGGGCGCTCGCGGAGCGGGAGTCGGATGCCGGCCTCAAAGTGCGCTTCCACGCCGAGGGCGCCCTCGTGCCGCTGCCGGACCGGGTCGGCTCGGCGCTGCTGCGGACGGCGCAGGGTGCGCTGGCCAACGTACGCGAACACGCCGACGCCACCACCGCGGCGCTGACCCTGACCCTCCTCGACGACCAGGTGGTCCTGGACGTCGCGGACGACGGCCGCGGCTTCACCCCACCGTCCGGCACGGCACCGCGGCCGGGCGTACGCGGCCACGGCCTCCCCGCGATCCGGGCACGGGCCCGGCAGCTCGGCGGCACCCTGACCATCGAGTCCTCGCCGAACGAGGGCTCGGTCCTCTCCGTGGCGATCCCACTGGGGTCCGTGGCTGCCCCGCCCGACGCACCGTCGCCCCCTTCGGAGCCGCTGTCATGACCGAGAACGTGCCCCGTGCCGTCCGTCTCCTGGTCTGTGACGACCACGCGGTCGTGCGTGCGGGTCTGCTCGCCCTGCTCGGCAGCGCGCCGCGCATCGAGGTGGTCGGTGAGGCGGGCACGGGCGAGGAGGCGGTCGCCCTGGCCGCGAAGCTGACGCCTGACGTGGTCCTGATGGACCTCCAGCTCGGCGAGGGCATCGACGGCGTGGAGGCGACGCGCCGCATCACCTCGCCGTCGCCGGGCGCCCCGCCGCACGTCCTGGTCCTGACGACGTACGACACCGACGCGGACATCACGCGAGCGATCGAGGCGGGCGCCACGGGCTACCTCCTCAAGGCGGAACGCCCCGAGGAACTCTTCTCGGCGATCCACGCCGCCTCCCAGGGCCGCACCACGCTCTCGCCGCCGGTCGCCTCCCGCGTCATGGCCCGCATGCGCGCCCCCGTGCCCACGCTCACGGAACGCGAACGCGACATCCTCGGCCAGCTCTCGCGGGGCCTCGGCAACCGCGACATCGCCCGCGCCCTGTTCATCAGCGAGGCCACGGTGAAGACACACCTGGGCCGCATCTACGACAAGCTCGGCGTCGACACGCGGGCGGGCGCGGTGGCGCTGGCGAAGGAGCAGCGGCTGCTGCCCTGACCGCGGGCGACGAGGCCGCCTCCCCCGGGCGGCGGAGGTGGGATCACCGGGCCGGAGGAGGCGGTGACCCGGCCCCCGACGGCATCGTGCTGTGCGTGAAGACGACGACAGCGGCGACGGTGCCTCGGCCGGCGCCCCGGCCGGCGCCTCGGTGGGCGCGGAGGGCGGCGCACGCCATCGCGTGGTGCGCGGTCCCGTCCGGCCTCTGGCGCCTGGCGATGGCCTGCGGGATCTACGTCGGGTACAGCGACGAGGTCCTGCGTGAGCAGTACGGGGTGCCCGGCTGGGGCATCGCGTACCTCGTCGCGCTCGTGGTCCTCCAGGAGGCCGCGGCCCTGCTCCCGCTGCTCCTGGTGACGGACCGCCTCCGGCGGCCGAGGCTGGTGGCGGCGACGGCGTGGGCGGCGTCGGCGGTCACGCTGCTGCTGGCGGCGAGCCAGGTGGTGGTGTACTTCACGGTGGAGTCCCGTTCGTACCTGTCGCCCGCGGCGAGCACGGTGACGGCCCTCTGCTACGCCCCGCTGTTCGTGGTCCCGCCGCTGCTGACGGCCGTGGCGTGGTCGTACGCGAAGAGGCACAGGCCGCTGTGACGGGCCCCGCCCGACGCCGCTCCGGCGCGACCGGCGGCCGGGCCGTGACACCATCGGCTCCGTGCTCGACATCGGCTACGCGCTCTCCCGCCGCTTCCCTGACCCCCCGCAGCTCGACTACAGCCGCGCGGACACTCACACGCTCCGTCATGACCTCTTCTGCGGGGACGTCTACCTGGCGGACACCAAGGCGGACCGGGAACTGTCCACAGCCTGGGGATGGGTACCCGTCCTCGACTTCGCGTGGGCGCTGTGCGACATCGTGGAGGCCCTGGACAAGAACCCGCTCGGCAGCAGGGCCTCGCGGCCGCAGTACGCGGAGCTGGACTTCACGGAGTCCGCGGACCGGATGCTGTTCACCCGGCGGTTCGGCTGGGTGGACATCGAGGCGGACTGGATGGACGCGGAGGAGGCTCCGCTGTCCTTCTCCCACGCCGAGCTTCGCCGCGAGGCGCGTGACTTCCTCCACGACCTCGTGGCGGACCTGACGGACCTCCACGACTCCCTCGCGGACAACCCGGCCCTGTGGTCCCTCCAGTCCCGCTACCCCCGCCTCCCCGCCTAGCCCCTGCCTCGTCGGATCACCCGGCGGTGCGCGCCCTGCACAGCAGCGCCATGTCACCCAGCAGCGGCTCTCCCCGCAGAAGCGCCCGCTCCCCCGGCGGCACGACCTCCCCGCAGGAGCACCCGGCCACCCGGCAGCGGCTCCCCCTCACAGCCAACGCTCGGTCACCCGGCGGTGGCTCTGTCCCGGTAGGAGCGCCCTGTCGCCCGGCGGTGCGGTCTCTGCACGGCCAGCACCCGATCACCCGGCGGCGGCCTCTCCGCAGCCAGCACCTGGTCGCCCGGCGGCAAGCTCTCGCAGGAGCGCCCGGCCGCCCGGCGGCGCGGTCTCCCCCACAGCCAGCACCCGATCACCCGGCGGCGGCCTCTCCGCAGGAGCGCCCTGCCGCCCAGCGGCGCGCCTCCCCCCCCAGGAGCGCCTTGTCACCCCCCGGCGAGCTCCCCCAGTAGTGCCTTGTCACCCGACGGCAAGCTCTCGCCCAGGAGCAAGGCCCGAGGCCACCCCCGGTCAAAGCCAGAGGCCAGCCCGGTCAAGGCCAGAGGCCAGCCCCTTCAAGGCCCAGGGGCCAGCTCCGGTCAAGGCCTAGAGGCCCGCCACCCGGACGCCCACCTGCGCCGCGAACCCCGCCGCCAGGTCCATCAGTTGCTCCGGGCTGATCACCGCGCCCGCCAGGCATTCGATGCCCCGCGTGATCTGGAGCTCTCCCGCGGCGCGCAGGTCCACGTCCTTCATGCGGGTGCCGCTGAAGTCGACCCCCCGCATCGAGCAGCCCACGAACGCCACCCGCTCCAGGGAGGCGAGCGCGAAGTCCGGCTCCACCAGCACGCAGTCCTCGAAGATCACGTCCCGCAGCCGCGCCTTCCGCACGTTCAGATAGTCGATCTTGCCGCCCCGCACCACGACCCGCTCCAGCACGCCCCCGTGCAACTGCACGCCCCCCAGCCGCGCGTCCACCACCTCCACATCCCGCAGCGACGCCTCCGCCAGGTCCGTGCCCACCCCCCGCGGCTCCCGGAGGACCGAGTCCACGAAACGCGCGCGGCTCAGCCGGGTCTCACCGAGCCCGCAGCCCGTCAGCGCGCAGTCCATGAAGAGCGCGCCGCCCCCGTCCATCCCCCCGAGGTCGAGGCCGTCGAACTCCACCCCGTCATAGTCCCCGTCGGGCACCAGCTCCCCGCCGTCGAACGGCCGCAGCGGCGGCAGCCGCACCTCGGCCCGCCGCGCGGCCTTGACCACCGGAACGGCCTTCGAGGACCGCGAGGACTTCGAGGACTTCGAGGACTTCGTCGTCTGACCCATGCCCCCATCCTGCACGCCACCACTGACAACGCCCCCGAAGAATCCGGGGAACCCGATGTCACATCCCGCCCCCTCCCACCCGTCGAAGAAGTGAAGCCCAGCAGAGAGGGAGCCCCGCAATGCCCACGCCCCACGCCACGCACGTCACCGTCATCGGCGGCGGCTTCGCCGGTCTCACCGCGGCGATCACCGCCGCGGAGGCAGGCGCCCGCGTGACCCTGTACGAGTCCCACCACACCCTCGGCGGCCGGGCCCGCACCGCCGAAGGCCCGTACCGGACGAACGAGGGCCCGCACGCCCTCTACAACGGCGGCCCGCACTGGACCTGGCTCAAACAGCGCGACCTCATCGGCCCCCTGGCCCCGCTGCCGCCCCTGGAGGGCGCCCGGCTCCGCTTCCACTACCGCGGGAAGCTCCGCCGCACCCCGCCCTTCGGCCTGCTCAAGCTGTTGCGCCGGAAGGTCGAACAGGCACCCGTCGACGAGGACTTCATGTCCTGGGCCACGCGCCAGGTCGGCGAGGAGGGCGCGCGGGCCGCCGCGCACTACGTCGCCGTGGCCACGTTCCACCACGACCCCGGCGCCCTCTCCGCCCGCTTCGTCCACGAGCGCCTGCGCCGCACGGCGAAGCTGCCCCCCGAGGCGCACTACCCGCGCGGCGGCTGGGACTCGGTCATCGACCGCATGGCGGCGATGGCCTGGAACCTCGGCGTACGGGTGGAGACGCTGGCCCGCGTCGACGACCTCGCCGACGTCGCGGGGCGCGGGCCGGTCATCGTCGCCACGTCGCTCGACGCCGCCCGCCGCCTGCTCGACGGCGACCCGGTCCTGCGCTGGGAGAGCGGCCGCACCACGCTCGTCGACGTGGCGTTCCGCTCCCGCGCCGGCGACGCCTTCGCCGTGTCGGACCTGGACCGCACCGGCTGGGTCGAGCGTTTCACCGCCCAGGACCGCGCGCTCGCCCCGGCGGGTGAACAACTCGTCCAGGCGCAGCTCCCGCTCGCCCCCGACGAGTCGAAGGCGGAGGGCGTCGCCCGCGCCGAGCACCTGCTCGACCTGGGCTTCAGCGGCTGGCGCGACCGGCTGACGTGGCGCCGCGCCTCGGTGGCGAACGGCCGTACGGGCGCGGTGGACCGCCCCGGCACCACCTGGCGGGACCGCCCGGCGATCGACCGCGGCGACGACGTGTACCTGGCGGGCGACCAGGTGGCGGCGCCCGGCGTGCTCTCCGAGGTGTCGTTCAACAGCGCGGTGGGAGCCGTGTCGTCGGCACTGACGAAAACGAAGACGCAGACCAAGTGGACAACGAAGACGCGGACGGGGGCGGGGACGGATACGGGGACGGAGACGGGGCTTGACCTCAACTCCACTTCAGGTTGAAAGGTTGGGGTCGCAGGGCCACAGGGCAAGAACACCGGCACCCGCCGACCGCCCTGACTCCAAGAGGCCCTGATGAGCCCGAAGGAGCCCCATGCAAGAGCCCAGCGGCGCCCCGACCCACAACCCCAGCGGCGCCACCACGCACACCCCCGGAGCCGCCAACACGCACGGCTCCAGCGGCGCCACGATGCACGCCGTCCGCCTCCACGCCTTCGGCCCCGCCGAGAACCTCGTGTACGAGGAGACGGCCCGCCCCGAACCCGCCGCGGGCCAGGTCCGCGTGGCCGTGGCCGCGGCCGGCGTGCACCTCCTGGACACCGCGATCCGCGGGGGCACGCCGGGCCCGCTGCCCGAACTGCCCGCCCTGCCCACGATCCCCGGCCGCGAAGTGGCCGGTACGGTCGAGGCGCTGGGCGAGGGCGTCGACCCGTCCTGGCTCGGCAAGCGCGTCGTCGCCCACATCGGCTTCGCCCCCGGAGGCTACGCCGAGCAGGCCGTCACCGAGACGTCCCGCCTCCACGAGCTCCCCGGGGACCTGGACTTCGCCGAGGCGGTCGCCCTGATCGGCACGGGGCGTACGACGATGGGGATACTCCAGTTCGCGGAGCCGGCCGCCGACTCCGTAGTCGTCGTTCCCGCCGCGGCCGGGGGCATCGGCACGCTCCTCACGCAGTACGCCAAGCGCCGGGGCGCGACGGTCATCGGCCTGGCGGGCGGCCCCGAGAAGACGGCCCGCGTCCGCGCGAACGGCGCCGACCTGGCCGTGGACTACAAGGACCCGGCCTGGCCGGACGAAGTGCGTACGTACCTGAAGAAGGAGCGCGACGGCCGCTCCGCCACGGTCGTCTTCGACGGCGTGGGCGGCGAGGCGGGCCTGGCCGCGGTGGATCTGCTCGGTCCAGGCGGCGTACACATCGTCTTCGGCTGGTCCGGCACGGGCCTGCACGACGGCGGGCCGCTGAAGTTCACCGAGGAGGAACTGGCCGCGCGCGGCATCACGCAGATCGACGTCCTCGGCCCGGTGATGATGCGCAAGACGGGCGGCGACAACCCCGTGCGCACCCTGGAGCTGGCCGCCCTCGCCGAGGCGGCCACGGGCCACTTCACCCCGGCCGTGCAGCGCTACCCCCTGGCAGAGGCCGCGGCGGCCCACCGCGCGCTGGAGTCCCGAGGCACGATGGGCAAGGTGGTCCTGATCCCCTGACACGGGAGTACGCGGCAGCAGGGCGAAACGACCGATCTAGGAGGAGGGCCGGCCGCCGAGCGTCGTGAGCGCGGCGTCGGCCAGCCGGTACACGGTCCACTCGTCCTGGGCGCGCGCCCCGAGCGACCGGTAGAAGTTGATCGACGGCTCGTTCCAGTCGAGGACGGCCCACTCGAGCCGCTCGTAGCCACGCTCCACGCAGATGCGGGCGAGTTCGGTGAGCAGGGCCTTGCCGTGCCCGCCGCCGCGCGCCTCAGGGCGTACGTACAGGTCCTCCAGGTAGATGCCGTGCACTCCGCGCCACGTCGAGAAGTTGAGGAACCACAGCGCGAAGCCGACGGTCTCGCCGGAGGCGTCGTCCTGCGCGATGTGCGCGAACGCGGCGGGCCGCTCCCCGAACAGCGCCTCGCGAAGCTGCTCCTCGGTGGCCACGGCCTCGTCGGCCGCCTTCTCGTACGTGGCGAGATCACGGACGAGGGCATGAATGACGGACACGTCGGCAGGTACGGCAGTACGAATCATGCGCGCAGGCTAACCAACACCCCGCCCCCAGGGCAGCCCACCGCCCCCTGCCCCAAAGCCGCCCCCCTCAGGCCAAGGCCCCCAGGCCAACGCCCCGCACCCCTCACCCCAAAGACGGCTCGGCGCCCCGGCACCGTGCCGAAGCCCGGCGCCGCCTCACGCCGCAAGGAGTCGCCGCGCGAGTTCCAGGTCGGCCGGCTCCAGCGGTCTGCCGTCCTCGATCTCCCAGAGCGCGTTCTGCAGGACACGTCCGAGCGTCCACGCGCGGGCCCGCTCCCGGTCCAGGCCGAGAACCTCGGTCATCGCGTCGAAGCGCCACCGCACCTCGCCCGGCTCGAACTCGTTGTTCAGGGCGGGCCAGAGGTCGAACCCCGGGTCGCCGGCCAGCGGCTTCGGGTCGATGGCGAGCCAGGGCGCACGCTCGGACGCCAGGACGTTGTCGAAGTGCAGGTCCCAGTGCAGCATCCGGTCCCCCGCCTCACCCATGACCTCGCGCACCGCGCCCCCGCACCGCTCGACGAGCGCCCGCTCGGCGGGATCGGGGACGGCCTTCAAGGCCCCCGGCAGATCGTCGACCATCTCCGCCGCGATGTCCGCGAGCCGCCGCATGCCTTCGGGGGCGGGCCCGGCCGTCAGGCGGGCGAGCAGCTCCGCGATGACGACGACCGCCTCGCGGGTGTCGGCCATGGCGGACAACGCCCGCCCCGCGTCGAGCCGTTCGAGCAGCATCGTGCCGGTGTCCGCGTCGTGGTCGAGGAGCCGCACGGCCCCGTCGCCGCCCCACATCCGCAACGCGACCGGCTCGCCCTCGGTCTCCTCGTCCAGGACCTGGAACTTCACCACGGCGGGTGACCCGTCCCCCCGCAGCACGGGCAGCACGAGCGCCGCCTGGCCGTGCATGGGCCCGCCGTCAGGCGTGAGATCCCAGCGCTCGGCGAACTCCCGTACCCGCGCGGGGAGTCCGGCGACGAAGGCGCGCCCCGCCTCACCCGCGTACATGTGCTGCGACTCGATCAGCCCGTCCGGAACGCGAATGTCGATCACGCCCGCGACCCTATCCGCGCACCCGAACCACCGCATGCCCGTTTTCCCGGACGAGCCGGGCACCCCCACGCACCAAGACGAACCCCAGCCCCACGAGCACGGGTTACGCGCCCGCAGACCCGGGTGACGATGGCGGCGTTGACTGCGACGGCAGCGACGGCGGCGACGGCGGCGACGCCGCTCCCGGCAGCCGCCCGCCCCCCCCGTCAAGAAATCCCAGCAGCCTTGAGCTCCTTGCCGAACGCCGCCTCGTCGTACATCGCGTCGCCCGCGGACTTCTTCCCGTCGATGAAGACGGTGGGCGTGCCCTGGATCCCGTCCTTCGAGAAGGACTTCATGGCCTCGCCGACCCACTTCTCGTACGTACCGTTGGTCACCGCCTTGTCGAAGGCGTCACCCCGCAGCCCGTCGACCTTGTCGGCGATCTTCAACAGGAACGCCGGGGTGTAGGCGTCGTCGCTCTCCTCCGCGGGCTGGTTGGCGAAGACGGCGGCGTGGTACTGCGGGAACTTGCCCGCGTCCACCGCGGCCCGCAGCGCGTTCGCCGCGTTCACCGAGCCGCTGCCGCCGAGGTTGTTGTCGAGGAACGAGGCGATCGTGTACTCGACCTTGACCTTGCCCTCGGCCACCGGCCCGACCAGCGCCCGCGCCCCGCCCTCCTCGAACTTGCCGCAGAACGGGCAGCGCGAGTCCTCGTAGACCTTGACCGTGTGCCCGGCCTTCGGGTCGCCCACGGTGATCACGCCGCCCTTGACCGAGGCGGGGGTGTCGGCGAGCCGGTCGCTGCCGGCGGGCGGCGCCTTGGCCTCGGGGGCGCCGGACGCGGGATCCCGCGACTCCGAGGGCTTCCCGGACTTCCCAGGCTTCTCGGAGTTCTCGGGAGCCGCCGAGGAGGACTTCCCGGCGCCGCCGCCCTCACCGTCGCTGCCACCGTCATCGGGACCACAGGCGGACGCGGTCACCCCGATCAGCGCCGCCGCGACCACCGCGCCGGCGACCCGCCCGGCCCTGCGCCCAGCCCTGCGCCCGACCATTCGCCCGACCATTCGCCCGGCCTTGTATACGGCCATGAGTTGAGCCCTCCCAGTAGTGCGACACGTGCTGCTGCCCAAAGCAGCAAAACCTATCCCGCGCCCGCCACGCCGCACGATCCGCCCCACGGCCGGGTCCCATACGTTCCGTCCACCCCCTGCCCACGCCCCCCACCTGCGCAGTAACGTCCGCCCATGAGCAGCACGACCAACACGACGAGCCCCACGACTCCCCCGCCCGGCACGGTGAACGGCGGCATATCGTTCTGGTACGCGGACGACGGCCTGCCCGTCGAGCGCGAACCCCTGACCGCCGACGGCACCGCGGACGTCTGCGTCGTCGGCGGCGGCTACACGGGCCTGTGGACCGCGTACTACCTGAAGAAGGCCGCCCCCTTCCTGCGCATCACCGTCCTGGAGCAGAAGTTCTGCGGCTACGGTGCCTCCGGCCGCAACGGCGGCTGGCTCTACAACGGCATCGCGGGACGCGACCGCTACGCCGAGCGGCACGGCCACGAGGCGGCGGTCCGCCTCCAGCGGGCCATGAACGAGACGGTGGACGAGGTGATCCGCGCCGCGGCCGAGGAGTCGATCGAGGCGGACATCCACCACGGAGGCGTACTGGAGATCGCGTACACACCCGCGCAGTTGGCCCGCCTGAAGGCGTTCCACGCCACCGAACTCTCGTACGGCGAGAAGGACCGCACCTTGCTCGGCGCACGCGAGAGCGCCGAACGGATCCGCGTCTCCGGCGTCGTCGGCTCCACCTGGACCCCGCACGGGGCCCGCCTGCACCCGGTGAAGCTGGTCAAGGGGCTTGCCGCGGCGGTCGAGGCCCTCGGCGTCACGATCCACGAGTCGACGCCGGTCACGGAGATCAAGCCCAAGCACGCCGTCACGCCCTACGGCACGGTCCGCGCCCCCTACATCCTGCGCTGCACGGAGGGCTTCACGGCCTCACTCAAGGGCCAGCGCCGCACCTGGCTCCCCATGAACTCCTCGATGATCGCGACGGAGCCGCTCACCGACGCCCAATGGGAGTCGATCGGCTGGGAGGGCCGCGAAACACTCGGCGACATGGCGCACGCGTACATGTACGCCCAGCGCACCGCCGACGGCCGCATAGCCCTGGGCGGCAGGGGCGTCCCGTACCGCTACGGCTCGAAGACGGACAACGACGGCCGCACCCAGCAGCCCACGGTCGAGGCACTGCGCACCATCCTGACCCGCTTCTTCCCCCAACTCGCGGGCGTCCGGGTGGCCCACGCCTGGTCGGGCGTACTCGGCGTCCCCCGCGACTGGTGCGCCACGGTCACGCTGGACCGCGCCACGGGCCTCGGCTGGGCCGGCGGCTACGTCGGCTCGGGCGTGGCCACGGCCAACCTCGCCGCCCGCACCCTGCGCGACCTGGTCCAACAGGACTCGGGCCAGGCGGGCCCCACCGACCTGACCACCCTGCCCTGGGTGAACCACAAGGTCCGCAAATGGGAACCGGAACCCCTCCGCTGGCTGGGCGTCCACGGCATGTACGCCACCTACAACGCGGCCGACCGCAGAGAACACACCACCCACACCCCCGACTCCTCCCGCCTGGCCCAATGGGCAAACCGAATAGCGGGCCGCCACTGAAGCCGGGGCCCGCGGGAGGGGGCGGTCAGCGCCTGCTCGCGCTGACCGCGACGACACCGCCGAGGAGCACCGCCGTCAGGCCGTACATGCCCACGAGGCGCAACCGGTCCGGGCCGATCGCCGGGATGGACCCGTTGACCATGAGGGTGAGCGCGGCGGCGCCGAACAGCGCCAGGCCCACCAGGGCGGTGCTCGGCCGCGACGGCATCTCACCGTCGTCGACACCGGCGATCGTCCTGGTGAACGTCATCGCGTCCGCCATCGGCCAGGGCGTGAACAGCCAGATGAAGTGCAGCAGGCCGATCGTCACGAGGACGACTGTCAACGCCACCGGGACCACGGTGCCGGCCATGTCAGCGCACCCGCGCAGCCAGTACCAGCAGCACACCGACCAGCAGCAACGCCCAGGCGGGCGAGGCGGGAAGCAGGGCGCACAGGACCGCGCCCCAAGCGGTCATGGCCCAGCCGAACGGGGCGGGCACCCGCTCCCCCCGTTTCGCCGTCCAGAGCATGAAGGCACCGAGCAGCAGCACCGGGACGCCGAAGCTGCCCGGCGCGACCCAGAAGGCCTCGGAGTAGGCCAGGTTGTCCGCGGTGACGTCCAAGGAGATGGTCTGCCACGGCCCCTGGTCGAAGATGTCCGACCAGACGTCCTTGTTGTCCAGCGGCGACACGACGACGTGGATCACGCCGAAGGCCACGGATATCCATCCGGCCGCGCGGGTGAGCCGGGACCGGTTCGGCCGGGATGTGCGCGTGCTGTGCAGGAGTGTCATGACTCCCCCTCATCTATACGGCACCGTATAGACGGGACCCTAGCAGTCATCTATACGATGCCGTATAGATGACTGGCCCAAGTGGTCACGGCGGAGTCGAAGCGCAGTTGAGGCGGAACGGAGCAGGACATGGCGGTGGCTCGCACCCCGCGGCACAAGTGGATCGACGAAGGGCTGCGCGCGCTCTCGAAAGGCGGCCCTGACGCGGTGCAGATCGAGGCGCTCGCGAAGGCCCTCGGCGTCTCCAAGGGCGGTTTCTACGGCTACTTCACCGACCGGCGCGCCCTGCTCGACGAAATGCTCGACCGCTGGGAACGCGAGGTCACCGACGACGTGGAGGCACGCGTCGATCAGGAGGGCGGCGACGCGAAGGACCGGCTGCGCCACCTGTTCTCGATCGTCACGACCAGCGAAGGCCTCGACACGGACGTCACGACCGACCTGGCGATCCGCGACTGGGCCCGGCGCGATCCGGCGATCGCCGAACGCGTACGGCGCATCGACAACCGGCACATGGACTACCTGCGCTCGCTGTTCGGCGCCTTCTGCCCCGACGAAGCCGACGTCGAGGCGCGCTGCGTGGTCGCCTTCTCGCTGTACATCGCGGACCGGTTCCTGTTCGCCGACCACGGCGACCGCAGCCGTGCGGACGTCAGCGAACTCACCACGAGGTGGCTGCTCGACTCCCCCGGCTGAGCGCCCCTACGGGGCGCGGCCGAACCGCAAGAGAATCGACGACTGGTCGCTCGCCCACCAGAAGCTCACCCTCGCCCGCCGTGCCGCCGGCGGCCTCACCCCCACGGTTCATGTGACCTGGGGTGTCTCGGAGCCCCCTGTCGGATTCGAACCGACGACCTACGCATTACAAGTGCGTTGCTCTGGCCATCTGAGCTAAGGAGGCATGCACTGACGTGCCCGTGCAGTGTAACCAACCCCGGCGGCCCGTCCCTCGAAAATTTCCGCGAAGGCTTGAAGGTCGGGGCGCCTCGACTGCTGACAGACCACGGGGCTGCGGGGTACGGTCACGAGCAGTTCACTCCTGTGGACTACACCACTCCCTCTACTCGGATCGTCCGGCACGTTCCTGCCGGTGAAGGGGGCCTTCACCATGGCCACTGTTACGTTCGACAAGGCGACCCGCGTCTACCCGGGCTCCGAGAAGCCCGCCGTGGACGGCCTGGAGATCGAGATCGAGGACGGCGAGTTCCTCGTCCTCGTCGGTCCCTCCGGCTGCGGAAAGTCCACCTCCCTGCGCATGCTCGCGGGCCTGGAGGACGTGAACCAGGGCGCGATCCGCATCGGTGACCGCGACGTCACGCACCTGCCGCCGAAGGACCGGGACATCGCCATGGTGTTCCAGAACTACGCGCTCTACCCGCACATGACCGTCGCCGACAACATGGGCTTCGCCCTGAAGATCGCCGGCGTCAACAAGGCCGAGATCCGCCAGAAGGTCGAGGACGCGGCGAAGATCCTCGACCTCACCGAGTACCTGGGCCGCAAGCCCAAGGCGCTCTCCGGCGGTCAGCGCCAGCGTGTGGCGATGGGCCGCGCGATCGTCCGTGAGCCGCAGGTCTTCCTCATGGACGAGCCGCTGTCCAACCTCGACGCCAAGCTGCGCGTGTCCACGCGTACGCAGATCGCGAGCCTTCAGCGCCGCCTCGGCATCACCACCGTGTACGTCACCCACGACCAGGTCGAGGCCATGACCATGGGTGACCGCGTGGCCGTGCTGAAGGACGGGCTCCTCCAGCAGGTCGACTCGCCCCGCAACATGTACGACCGCCCGGTCAACCTCTTCGTCGCCGGCTTCATCGGCTCCCCCGCCATGAACCTCGTCGAGGTCCCGATCACCGACGGCGGCGTGAAGTTCGGCAACTCCGTCGTGCCGATCAGCCGCGAGGCCCTGAGCGCCGCCGCCGACCGCGGCGACCGCACGGTCACCGTCGGCGTCCGTCCGGAGCACTTCGACATCGCCGAGCAGAACGGCGCCGCCGCGAAGTCCCTCTCCAAGGAGAGCGCGGACGCCCCGGCCGGCCTCGCCGTCTCGGTCAACGTCGTCGAGGAGCTCGGCGCCGACGGCTACGTCTACGGCTCCGCCGAGGTCAACGGCGAGCACAAGGACCTGGTCGTCCGCGTGAACGGCCGCGCGGTCCCCGACAAGGGCGCCCAGCTCCACGTCGTGCCGCGCCCGGGCGAGACCCACGTGTTCTCCACGTCCACCGGCGAGCGCCTCTCCGACTGAGCACCGCCACCGCTTCCCGAGGGGCCCCGCACCGAGCGTGCGGGGCCCCTCGGCGCTTTCCCGCGCCGGCGGGACGGGATGACGGAAACCCAGAGTGTCGACAAATACCCCGGCACATCCGTCATTTCGCCCAACCCGTCAACACCACTGAAGAAATACCGGCGTCGCCGTAGCTCGACCGAGTGACTAAATGTCTCCAAATCATCACCGAGCGCTACGCTCACTCGCGTGAAGCACTCCGCCAACCACAACCAGAAGCCGCGCCGAGCCCACCGAGGCCCCGCCCGCCGCATCGGCCGCACGCTCGCTCTCGTCCTGCCCGTGATGCTGGTGCTCTCCGGGACCCTCGCGGTCACGAGCGTCAACTGGTCGGGCAACCCGTCGGATTCGATGCTCACCGCGTCCGCCGACGACCTGTCCAAGCCCGCCAAGTCCCGCGCCCCGCAGGACGTCCTGCGCGACCGGCTGCTCCTGGAGCTCCAGGAGAAGAGCCCCGGCGTGGCGCTCACGCACCTCCAGCGGGAGATGGACCGCCACCCCTCGCTGGCCCGGCACTGCATGTCCATCGCCCGCGCCCTCGGCCGCGCCGCCGTGCAGGCGTACGGCCCGACGCGCGCCCAGTCGTACGCCAGGCCCGTCTGCGACACCTCGTACGCGACGGGCGTGGCCACGCACCAGAACCGCTGAGCGGGGCCGGCCCCCGCAGGACCGCCGCTACCGCCGCGTAGGGTTTCCGGCATGACCACGCCGAACCCCACGCAGGCCGTCGTCCTGGCCGGAGGCCAAGGCTCCCGCCTCCGGCCGTACACCGACGACCGGCCCAAGCCGATGGTCGAGATCCCCGGCACGGGGACTCCGATCATCGGCCATCAGCTCGCCTGGCTGGCCGCCGAGGGAGTGACGGACGCCGTCATCTCCTGCGGCCACCTCGCCGAGGTCCTCCAGGAGTGGCTCGACTCCGCCGACCTCCCGCTGAACGTCACCACGGTCGTGGAGAAGGAGCCGCTCGGCCGCGGCGGCGGCCTCAAGTACGCCGCCCGCCACCTCCCGTACGCGGACCGCCCCTGGTACGCGACGAACGGCGACATCTGGACCCGCTTCTCGCTGCGCGACATGGCGGCCTTCCACGCCGAGCGGGACGCCACCGCGACGCTCGCCCTGGCCCGGCCCCGCATCCCGTGGGGCGCCGTCGAGACGGACGCGTTCGGCCACATCACGGACTTCATCGAGGCGCCGCCGTCGCCCTACCTCATCAACGCCGGCGTCTACGTCTTCTCCGCCGCCTTCACCGCGCTCCTGCCTGACCTCGGCGACCACGAGCGCACCACGTTCCCGCGCCTGGCCAGGGAGAAGCGCCTCGCGGGCTTCCCGCTCCCCCAGGGCGCCTACTGGCGCGCCATCGACACCGCCAAGGACCTCACCGAAGCCGCCAAGGAACTGGCCGCCCAGAACCGCTGAGACACATTCACAGGACGTACGAGGATGGGGCCCCGCCACAGCACCTGTGCGGGGCCCCACCGTCATCGCGTCGCCGGGTCAGTGCCCCAGAACACCACCCAGAAGCCCTGGCCGCTGTCCCTCGGAGCCACCGCTGCCGCCCGTGCCGCCAGTGGTACCTGCGGAGCCCCCGCCCGTACCGCCGGAGGAGGGTCCCGCGGTGGAGGCCGGGGCCTGCTGCTGCTGTTCCTGCGGCGTCGTCTGCTGCGGCGGCGCCTGCTCCACGGCGGCGCCCCCGCCGCCCTGCGTCTGGCTGGGCGGCCCCGCCGTGCCCGCGGTGCCCGTCTCGCGGGCCGTGCCGGGAGCCGTGGCACCCTGCGTGGGCCCCGCGGATTCGCCGCCCTGCGTGGGCGAGCCGGTGGTGGCGGACGGACTCTCTGCCTGGCGCCGCTGCTTCTTCGTGGGGTCGCCGGGGAGCGGGGAGCCGGGCAGTTCGTTGCGCGGGGCCTCGCCGGGCCCGGGCACGGTGACCCGGTCGGCGTCGCGCACCGCGCCGCCGAGGAGCGAGCCGACCAGCAGGGTCAGGCCGACCGCGAACCCGCCGACCAGAGCGCCGCGCCGCAGCACGCGCCGCCGCAGGTCCCAGATGTCGACGCGCGGCCCGAGCGTGCGCCAGGCCTCGCCCGCGAGGCGGCCGTCCACGGAGTAGACGGGGGCGCCCGCGATGATCAGCGGTGACCAGGCGGCGAGGTAGATGATGTCCGGCGCGTCGTAGACGGGGACGGTCTTCCAGCTCACGGTGACCAGGAGCGCGGCGGAGAGCAGCACGCCGAACGCGGCCGCGACCCGCTGCCAGAGCCCGAGGACCGTCAGGACGCCGACGATGACCTGGAGGAAGGCGACGCTGAGCCCGGCGCCCACCGGGTGCTGGAGCGCGAAGTCGCGCAGCGGCTCGGCCAGGGCCCACGGGTGCAGGGAGCTGAGCCACTTGACCATGGAGCCGCGGTCGCCGCCGTCGAAGTAGACGGGGTCGCAGAGCTTGCCGATGCCCGCGTAGACGGAGATGAAGCCGAGGAAGACGCGGAGCGGCAGGAGCACGACGCCGAGGTTCATCCGGCGCCCGGGGTAGTAGGCGTGGCGGACCGGGTCGGCACCGTGCCGCCGCTTGCGCTCCTCGCCCTCCGCCCCGTCGTCGTAGGCGATCTCGTACGCGTCGTCGTACTCGTCGTCGTACGCGTCGTCGTACTGATCGTCGTACGCGCTCTCGTGCGCGTTCTGCGCGTTCTCTTGCGCGGCGCGCCGCTCGTTCTCGGCGATCCGCTCGTCGTAGTCGCTGCTGGGCATCCGCATCTGCGGCAGCAGGTGGGTCTCGGGGGCGCGGCCGCCGGTGAGGCCGGGCGTCGTGACGGTCTCCGGGCCCTCGTCGTAGCCGACGCGCGGGATGACCTGGGTGGCGCCCGCGTCGTCGAAGGGCCCTGTGTCTTCGGCCGAACGGCGCACGCTTCTGCCGCGCACGGCTTGCAGGAGTCTGATCGCGCCGGTGTCGTCCGGCTCGGACCTGCCGCTCCAGACGACGGGCGTGCGGCGCTTGGCGGCCGTCTCCGCCGCGGAGAGCCGCACTGTCGGGCCGGCCGCGCCCAAGTGCCGTGAGATACGCGGGGATTGAGTGCGCCCAGCGGCGGGGAGCTGCACGCGGAAGCTCGCGTGATTGACGATGACCTGCGCCGGGTCGCTCGGCACCTTCACCATGCTCAGCGCGGGAGCTTCGTCGAATCCTGACGAGCTTCCCCCCGTGGGAGTGCGGGGTGTTCTGGTGTCCACACTCATCTAACCGAGTGATGTGTGTTTAGGACACTGCCTTGACCACGGAGAAATGTCCGGACCGCGTCAAAAGATCAACGCGGCCCGGACATGAACGGCTCAGCTACGGCGGCGTGCGGCCTCAGGCCCTGCGCCGCGAGGCCTCGTAGAGCACGACGCCCGCGGCGACGCCCGCGTTCAGCGACTCGGTGCCGCCGGGCATCGGGATGCGGACCCGGTAGTCGCACGTCTCGCCGACGAGGCGGGAGAGACCCTTGCCCTCGCTGCCGACGACGATGACGACGGGACCGCCGAGCGCCGCGAGGTCGCCGACCTTGTGCTCGCCGTCGGCCGCGAGGCCGACGACGGCGATGCCCGCCTTCTTGTACGCCTCCAGGGCGCGCGTCAGGTTCGTGGCGCGGGCGACCGGCGTGCGCGCGGCCGCGCCCGCCGACGTCTTCCAGGCACCGGCCGTCATACCGGCCGCGCGCCGCTCGGGCACGAGGACCCCGTGCCCGCCGAAGGCGGCGACGGAGCGGACGACCGCGCCGAGGTTGCGCGGGTCCGTCACGCCGTCGAGCGCGACGATCAGCGGGTCCTCACGGCCGTCGTACGCGGCGGCGGCGAGGTCCTCGGGGTGCGCGTACTCGTACGGCGGGACCTGGAGGACGAGCCCCTGGTGGTTGAGGCCGTTCGTCATGCGGTCGAGCTCGGGCCGCGGCGCCTCCATGAGGTGGATGCCGCCGCGCTCGGCCGCGAGCTGGAGCGCCTCGCGCACCCGCTCGTCGTTGTCGATGAACTGCTGGACGTAGAGCGTCGTGGCGGGCACGCCGTCGCGCAGCGCCTCGAAGACCGCGTTGCGGCCGACGACCATCTCGGAGGTGCCCTTGCCGCCACGCCCCTTCGGCGCGGAGCGGCGGCCCACGGCCTTCTTGGCCTTGACGGTGGCGATGCGGTTCTTCACATGCCCCTTGCGCGCCTCGGCGGGCGGCGTCGGACCCTTGCCCTCAAGGCCGCGGCGCCGATTGCCGCCGCTGCCGACCTGCGCGCCCTTCTTGCCGGACATGCGGCGGTTGTTAGCGGCCATGACCTACCTGTCTGTCGTGTGTTGCGTGTGCGCGTACGTCCGTACGCGCGAGGGTGTACGTCTATGAAGTGTGCCGCCCGGAACGCCGGGCGGCACATCAGCGGGTGCTAGCGCGGACCGAGCGTCCAGCGCGGACCGGCCGGGCTGTCCTCGATGACGAGGCCCGACTGGCCGAGCTGGTCGCGGATGGCGTCGGCGGTGGCCCAGTCCTTGCGGGCCCGCGCCGCCTCCCGCTGGTCGAGGACCATGCGTACGAGGGTGTCGACCGCCCCGTGCAGATCCTCGCCCCGCTCGCTCTCGCCGCCGGCCCACTGCGGGTCGAGCGGGTCGAGGCCGAGGACGCCGAGCATGGCCCGCACCTCGGCGAGCCGCGCCACGGCGGCTTCCTTGTCGTCGGCGGCCAGGGCGCTGTTGCCCTGCCGGACCGTGGTGTGCACGATGGCGAGCGCCTGCGGGACGCCCATGTCGTCGTCCATGGCGTCGGCGAAGGCGGGCGGCACCTGGTCGGCGGGCTCGACGACCCCGCCGGCCTTCTCCACCACGCGCTGCACGAAGCCCTCGATGCGGGCGAACGCGGACTCGGCCTCGCGCAGGGCCTCTTCGCTGTACTCGATCATCGAGCGGTAGTGCGGGGTGCCGAGGTAGTAGCGGAGCACGATGGGGCGCCACTGCTTGACCATCTCGCTCACGAGCACCGAGTTCCCGAGGGACTTCGACATCTTCTCGCCGCTCATGGTGACCCAGCCGTTGTGCACCCAGTACCGCGCGAAGGTGTCGCCGAAGGCCTTGGCCTGGGCGATCTCGTTCTCGTGGTGGGGGAAGATCAGGTCGATCCCGCCGCCGTGGATGTCGAACTCGGTGCCCAGGTACTTGTGGGCCATCGCCGAGCACTCCAGGTGCCAGCCGGGGCGGCCGCGGCCGAAGGGCGTCTCCCAGGCGGGCTCGCCCGGCTTGACGGCCTTCCACATGGCGAAGTCGCGCGGGTCGCGCTTGCCCGCGACGCCCTCGTCGGGCTGGCGCAGGTCGTCGATGTCCTGGTTGGAGAGCTCCAGGTACTGCGGCCAGGAGCGCACGTCGAAGTAGACGCTGCCGTCCGCCTCATAGGCGTGCCCGCGCTCGATGAGTCCGCGCATCATCTCGACCATCTCGGTCACGTGCCCGGTGGCGCGCGGTTCGTAGGTGGGCGGCAGGCAGCCGAGCGCGTCGTAACCGCTGTTGAAGGCGCGCTCGTTCTCGTACCCGATCGACCACCAGGGGCGGCCCTGCTCGGCCGACTTCTTGATGATCTTGTCGTCGATGTCGGTCACGTTGCGCACGAACGTCACGTCGTAGCCGCGGTAGACGAACCAGCGGCGCATGATGTCGAAGTTCAGGCCCGACCGGATGTGCCCGATGTGCGGGGCCGCCTGCACCGTGGCACCACAGAGGTAGATCGAGACGCAGCCGTCGTTGAGAGGGCTGAAGTCACGGATCTGCCGGGCGCTGGTGTCGTACAGGCGAATCGTCACCACTCCAGGGTAGTGGGCGCGGGACAGTGCCCCACGCCCCCTTCCCCCACCGGGAACGAACTGTGACGTCAGGGCGTCCCCGTACGCCGTCGCCGCCCGTCCCGCTTCACCCGGACCGGTGACGGCGGACCGGTGACAGCCGACCGGTGACAGCCGACCGGTGACACCGGCCTCAGGGCGACGTGCGTACGACCAGAGCCGTGGCGACCGCGGCCAGTCCGTCGCCGCGGCCAGGGAAGCCGAGGCCGTCGGTGGTGGCGCCGGAGACCGACACCGGCGCGCCCGCGGCCTCGGAGAGCACCTTCTGCGCCTCGTCGCGGCGTTTGCCGATCTTGGGCCGGTCGCCGATGACCTGCACCGCCACATTGCCGATGGTGAAACCGGCGTCGCGGACGATACGGGCGGCCTCGGCGAGCAGGGTGAGGCCCGAGGCGCCGGACCACTCGGGGCGTCCGGTGCCGAAGTGGGCGCCGAGGTCGCCGAGGCCCGCGGCCGAGAACAGCGCGTTGCACGCCGCGTGGGCGACGACGTCGGCGTCGGAGTGCCCGGCGAGCCCGGGGCCCTCGCCCTCCCACTTCAGGCCCGCGCACCAGAGGTCGCGGCCCTCCTCGAAGGCGTGGATGTCGGTGCCGATGCCGACCTGCGGCAGCACGACCCGCGGCGACTCAGAAGCCATCGTTGGCCCTCCTGCGGGCGAGCACGGCCTCGGCGAGGACGAGGTCGAGGGGGCGCGTCACCTTGAAGGCCTCCTCGTGGCCCGGCACGACGACGACGGGCAGGCCGAGCCGCTCGACCATGCCGGCGTCGTCCGTGACGTCCGCGGTGACGGTGTCGTGGGCGCGCCGGAGCGTGGCGTAGTCGAAGCCCTGCGGGGTCTGCACCGCGCGCAGCGTGGCCCGGTCGGGCGTGGCCACGACGGGCTCGGGGCCGCCGGGCTCCTCGGCGGGCCCGACCTGCTTGACGGTGTCGGCGAGCGGCAGCGCGGGCACCACGGCGGGCGCTCCGTCGCGTACGGCCTCGATGACGCCGTCGACCGTGTCGACGGGCACCAGGGGGCGGGCCGCGTCGTGCACGAGCACGATGTCTATGCCGGTCGGCAGGGCGTCGAGTCCCGCCCGGACGGACTCCTTGCGGGAGTCGCCGCCGGGCACGACGACGAAGTCGGTGCGGTCGGGCAGTGCGTGGTCGTCGAGGAGGGTCTTGACCTCCTGGGCGCCGTCCGGCGGTGCCACCACGACGACGAGGGAGACGGCGCGGGATTCCGCCATGGCGCGGACCGCGTGGATGAGCATCGGGGTGCCGTTCAGCGCACGGAGTGCTTTGGGCGCGCCAGGGCCGAGGCGCACGCCCCGTCCTGCCGCGGGAATGACCACCGCGGTGCGGGATTCGCTAGACATCGGTTCCGTTCAGGTTTGTGTGCTCGGCCGACGTGGGTATGGCCTGGGCGTGCCCCCGCTCGAGCAACGGAGAGCCGGGGGAGTGCCGGGCCGACACCCTTGACCGGACCCTTCCGTGACATCCGGTCGAGCCGACCGCCCGAGCCCGGCACGCCACACCGGGTACGGACATGCCGCAGCGCCCGGCGACTCCTCAAAGGGTCAGCGGGCACCGCGGCATTGGTTGCGCGTGCGCGGCCAGGGCACTGCCTCAGGCCTTGCGCGTCAGGACGCGAGGACCTCGTCGAGCAGGGCCTCGGCCTTGTCCTCGTTCGTGTTCTCCGCGAGGGCGAGCTCGCTCACCAGGATCTGGCGCGCCTTGGCGAGCATGCGCTTCTCACCTGCGGACAGTCCGCGCTCACGCTCCCGACGCCACAGGTCACGCACGACTTCCGCGACCTTGATGACATCGCCGGAGGCGAGCTTCTCGAGATTTGCCTTGTAACGACGCGACCAGTTCGTGGGCTCTTCGGCGTACGGCGCTCGCAGTACTTCGAAGACCCGGTCCAGCCCGTCCTGACCGACCACATCACGCACGCCGACGAACTCCGCATTGTCCGCTGGCACACGTACCGTCAGATCGCCCTGGGCGACCTTCAGCACCAAGTAGGTCTTGTCCACGCCTTTGATCTGGCGAGTTTCGATAGCCTCGATCAGCGCGGCCCCGTGATGGGGATAGACCACGGTGTCGCCAACCTTGAACGTCATGTGACAGGTACCCCTTCCGTGGCTATCCATCCTAACACGAGAACTGCCTCTTCTGAATGGCGTTTTCGCAGGTCAGGGCATATCTCGGGGCTTGACAACAGCAACAGGAACGTGCTGCGGAGGGCTCCCGGAAGGGGGTATTCGCAGGTCGGAGCGGCTCTCCGGGACGGGAGAAACATGGGCGTTACGCACCCCCGGAGGACGCCCGCAGCGGCCGAACGTCCCGGTTTGCGCGGTTCCTCGTGTTGAACTTTCGCTACTCCGTTCGGCGGGCGAAGAGGCGTGCCGGACTCCGCGCCGGGCGTTTGCCAGAATTGATCAAGCCGCTCGAAGATCAATTCTCCGTACGTTCACGCATTCCTCGCCGGAAATCCGCAGGACCGGCCGCCGGAGCACTTGACAGCGGTTATGTGAATGGTGGGTCCGGGTTCATTGGGGCGGGCGGTTCGGACGGGACCCGTGGAGGCTCATGGACCGTAGGGGCGGGTCGGGTGCGGCGGCGCGGGGGCGGCTCGGTAACCTGAGCGCGCTGACACACCCTTAGGGCGGCTTTACGGCCGCCCGATCCGCCCGTACCTCTCGCCCAAGGAGTTGCCGCCGCCGTGAGCCGCAGCCTTCGACGCGGCGCCATCGCCGCCACCGCCATCGCGTTCTCGCTCGCCTCGCTCGCCGCGTGCGGCGCGGGCAACAACGCTCAGACGCTGGAGGTCAGGCCGGACAACGCCGCGACCTCCGTCGGCGACATCAAGATCCAGAACGCTGTGGTCATCACGCAGCCCGACCTGAAGTCCAAGGGCCCCGCCGTGGTCTCCGCGACGGTCTTCAACGCCGGATCCAAGGACCAGACGCTTGAGTCGATCACGGTCGACGGCACCGGCGAGAAGGCCAAGATCACGCCCGCCAAGGACGACAAGAAGTCCAAGGCGAACGGCTCGCTGACCATCCCCGCCGGCGACTCCGTCGTCATCGGCGGCAAGGACAACGCCACCGCCGTGCTGCCCAGCAGCCGCGACACCATCAAGGACGGCAACGCCCAGCGGATCACGTTCGCCTTCAGTACGACGGGCGACGTGCGGCTCCAGGCGTTCGTCGTGCCCGCCGAGAGCTACTTCAGCGAGTGGGGCCCGTCCGAGGTCCCGAAGCCGGAGAACAAGCCGTCCGCCCCCGCCGACGCCTCCGACAAGCCGTCCGCCGACGAGAGCGGCCAGCCTGTGGGCGAGAGCGGCGGCCAGGAAGAGGGCCACGCCGAGGGCGAGGTCGGCACCGACCCGTCCGCTCCGGCCGACGGCGGCCAGGCCACGGACGGAACGGGTACCGGTACGGGCACGGGCACCCAGCACTGATCCACGTACGCGTACGTGTGCGCGCCCCGGCGCGCGGGCAGCACGCGGAAGGGCGGGACCCCGGTCGGGGTCCCGCCCTTCTTGCCGTCGTCGGCCGCTCGGACGGCGGCCTGTCGGCCTACGGCTCGAACTTGTAGCCGAGACCGCGCACCGTCACCAGGTAGCGCGGCGCGCCCGGGTCCGGCTCGATCTTGGCGCGCAGGCGCTTGACGTGGACGTCGAGGGTCTTGGTGTCCCCCACGTAGTCCGCGCCCCAGACGCGGTCGATGAGCTGCATACGGGTCAGCACACGGCCCGCGTTGCGCAGCAGCATCTCCAGGAGGTCGAACTCCTTGAGCGGCAGGTCGACCTTGGAGCCGGAGACCGTCACCACGTGGCGGTCCACGTCCATGCGGACCGGCCCCGCCTCCAGGGCCTGCGGGGCGACCTCCTCGGGCTCACCGCGGCGGCGCAGGACCGCGCGGATGCGGGCGACCAGCTCCCGCGAGGAGAACGGCTTGGTGACGTAGTCGTCGGCCCCTATTTCCAGGCCCACCACCTTGTCGATCTCGCTGTCCTTGGCGGTGACCATGATCACCGGGACGTTGGAGCGGCCGCGCAGCTGCCGGCACACCTCGGTCCCGGGCAGGCCGGGCAGCATGAGGTCGAGCAGGACGAGGTCGGCGCCGTTGCGCTCGAATTCGTCGAGTCCGTCCGGGCCGGTCGCCGCGATGGCGACTTCGAAGCCCTCCTTGCGGAGCATGTAGGACAGAACGTCGCTGAAGGATTCCTCGTCCTCGACGACGAGCACTCGGGTCACGGAAGGACCTCCGGGGCAGGGATGGGTTCGTACGTAGTGGTCGCTGTGGTCGCGTCGGGTGGGGTGGTCTCGTCGTCGAGTCCGCCGCCGTGACCGGTTCCGCGGTCGCGGTGCGCGGCCGCCTCCGGCAGCCGCAGGGTGAACGTGGAGCCCTGTCCCTCGGAGCTCCACACCGTGACCTCCCCGCCGTGCGAGGCGGCCACGTGCTTGACGATGGCGAGGCCGAGGCCCGTGCCGCCGGTGGCCCGTGAGCGGGCCGGGTCTACGCGGTAGAAGCGCTCGAAGATGCGCTCCTTGTCCTTGTCGGAGATGCCGATGCCCTGATCGGTGACGGCCACCTCGATCATCTCCCCGGTACCGAAGGCCTGGGAGGAGCCCCCGCCGCCGGGTGCCGCGATCCGGCGGGCGGCTATGCCCACGCGGGTGCGGGCGGGGCTGTAGTTCACCGCGTTCTCGACGAGGTTGCCGAGGGCCGCCGCGAGCTGGCCGCGGTTGCCCCAGATCTGGAGCTCCGCGGTGCCCCCGGCCACCATGGTGATCTGCTTGTGCGAGGCCTGGTGCCGGCTGCGGTCCATCGCCTCCGCCACCAGTTCGTCGACGCGGACCGGCTCCGCGTCCTCCAGGGGGTCGTCGTTCTGTACCCGGGAGAGGTCGATGAGCTCCTGCACGAGGCTGGTCAGGCGGGTCGCCTCGATCTGCATGCGGCCCGCGAAGCGTTCGACTGCCTCGGGGTCGTCGGAGGCGTCCATGACGGCTTCGGAGAGCAGGGAGAGCGCCCCCACCGGGGTCTTCAGCTCATGGCTCACGTTGGCGACGAAGTCGCGGCGTACCGCCTCGATGCGGCGGGCCTCCGTGAGGTCCTCGACGAGCAGCAGCACGAGCCGGGAGCCCAGCGGCGCCACCCGCGCGGAGACCGCCAGGGCCTCGCCGCGGCCGGTGCCGCGCCGGGGCAGGTCCAGTTCGACCTGGCGTATCTCCCCGTCGCGGCGGGTGTCGCGGGCCATCTGGAGCATCGGTTCGACGGCGAGCTTGCCGCCGCGCACGAGCCCGAGGGCATACGCCGCCGAGCTCGCCTTGACCACGCTGTCGGCCTCGTCGAGGACGACCGCGGAGGAGCGGAGCACGGAGAGGACCGTGTCGACGCCCGGGGGCAGTACGGGGTCGGTGTGCAGGGAGGTCCGGGTGGGGCGTTTCTGGTCGCGCTCGCTCCAGCGGAACGCCAGCATGGCGATGACACCGGTACACACTCCGGCGATCGCTGCCACTGCGGCGACTGCCGCGTTCACGTCCATGGGTCCAGGTTATGCGCCGGTCGAGTGCAGGCCACAGCCAAACGGGGGCCGACTCGAACACTCGTCGCCCAGAGTTCACTGTGGGGACGGCACCGGTTCACTTCCTCCGGACGCCCTGGTGGGGGGCCGCCCGGACGTGCCGCCGAGCGTCTCCCACAGTTCACCTTGATGATGGGGGCGGTTCATGTGGGGTGCCGGAAACGGACGCGTGCGGGCCGCACCGTGGGAGCGTGGGGGTCAGCCCCCTGGGACGTACTAGAGAGGGACAGTCACATGCGGGACGCGTACCACGAGGAACTTGACTCGATCGGCGAAGGCCTGGTGGAGATGGCCCGCCTGGTCGGGTCCGCGATCGGGCGCGCCACGACGGCCATGCTCGACGCCGATCTGAAGATGGCCGAAAGCGTCATCGCCGCCGACCAGAAGGTCGACGATCTCCAGCATGACCTGGAGGCGCGCGCGATAGCCCTGCTCGCGCGGCAGCAGCCGGTCGCCACCGATCTGCGCATCGTCGTCACCTCGCTGCGGATGAGCGCCGACCTGGAGCGCTCGGGCGACCTGGCCCAGCACGTGGGGAAGCTCGCCCGGCTGCGTTTCCCCGCTTCGGCGGTGCCGCACGACCTGCACGCCACGATCCTGGAGATGGGCCAGCTCGCGCAGCGCCTGATGGCGAAGGCGGCGGAGGTCATCATCACCAAGGACGTCGATCTCGCGCTCCAGCTGGAGCAGGACGACGACGAGATGGACCAGCTCCACCGCACGCTCTTCCAGCACCTGATGGACGACCGCTGGAAGCACGGCATCGAGACGGCCGTCGACGTGACGCTCCTCGGCCGCTACTACGAGCGCTTCGCGGACCACGCGGTGTCGGTGGCGAAGCGGGTCGTGTACCTGGTGACGGGGGAGCACGCGGACGAGATCCAGCCTGCGGGGGCGCCGGTGGAGGGGGCGTAACCCGTTCGGCGGCTCCTCGCGACAGGTCGGCGGCTCGCCGGCACAGCGGTGCCGGGTGCCCTAGGTGTGGCCAGGCGGTGCGTCGGCGGTGCGTCGGCGGTGCGCTGGCGGCGCCCTGGGGAGTGCCTTGGGGAGTGTTCCTGGGGAGTGCCTGGGTGGCGAGCAAGGCGGTGCCCCGCGCGGGGCCAGGTCCGTGCGGGGCACCGCTTGTGCGCGGTCAGCCGCAGCTGCCGCCGCACTGGCAGCTGCCGCCGGACTGACAGCCGCAGCTACAGCCCGAGCCACAGCCGCAGTTGCCGAGCAGCACGAGCCTCGGCAGGCTCGGGGTGTCGGCCGACGGCTCGGGGGCGGCTCGGTTCTTCAGGGACTCGGCCATGGGGCTCCTCCTCGAAGGCGTACGGCACAGGCGTGCGTACGGCACGGTCGTGCCGCACGAAGGCGTACCGCCTTCCGCCTGTCATCCATTGCATTCCCGGCAGGGCGGGCGCATCAACGGCGCACGCGCGCGTGGCCCGGCCTTTCCATGCGGGGCGGTGGCTCTGGCCAGGCCCTGTCATACCCACCCCGCACGTGCCGATCCGGCCCCGAATGGACGCATTGCCGCCAACCCCGCGTAACAGACCCGACACGCACGGTCGTTCGAGCTACACAGGAAGGCCGGGACGTCGTCGCCTGAGGGGGGGCCTGACCGGTGATTCTGACGATCAACGTGGCGGTCCTGCTGGCAATCGTCATCGTCCTGCGCCTCCGCAGACGCACCCAGGCCCGCAAGCGGAGCGACGAGCAGTTGACGGTGGTGATCGTCCTGGTCTTCGGCGTCCTGATCGCCCCGACGGCGTTCGGCCAGTGGATCCTGGACGTCGTGGAAAGCATGGCCCAGGGAATCACTCGGTCGGGAACGCCTTGAGGCCGTCGCCCGTCCGCCCGGCCCTCATCTCCGCCCGTGCCCGGTACTCGTCCAGGAACCCCACGGCGAGCAGCGACAGCACCGCGGCCAGGGCGAAGGCCACCGTCAGAGCGTTCAGCAAGCCGTAGGGGCCGGGGGCCGCCACGACGCGGCCGCCGTCCAGCAGGCAATCGAAGCCCAGGGGGACGTACGACGGTTCGTGGCCGGCGAGTTGGCCGAGTGTGCCGGGCGGGAGGGAGCGGCAGGGAACGGCGGGTGAGGAACCCGCGCCGGACTCGGCTTCACTCGCGTCCCACTGGACCAGGCCGAGCCCGATCGTGTAGACGATGACGGCTGCGGCAGCCGCCGCGCCAGCGCTCCACCGCAACAGGTCACGGGCCCAGTCCGGCCGGCGCCCGGGGGCGACGACCGATACCAGCTTCACCAGGACCGCGATGGCCCAGAGCGGCGCGGCGAGCAGGGCGCCGTACATCACCAGGACGAACATGTTGCCGCTGCCTTTCGGGCGCTCCCCGATTCCATCGACGACATGGCCGTCCTGTGCCAGACGTCATGCCGTGCCGGTCGGTTCCCCCGCGCCGCAGGCTGCCCCAACGGGTGCTGACGGCGATGCCGTGCGGAGACTCCGTACGGGGGGCACTGGACCATGCATCCCGCTACGCGTTATGCCATACCCAATGGCATAATCGCCGTATGGCTGACGACGACGTTGACTTCCCACCCGGTGACGGCCCCACCAGTGGCATCTCCGTCACCCTGACTGCCGGCACTCTGCATGCGATCCGTGAGCGGGTCGGCAAGCGAGGCGTTTCGGCCTACCTGGAGAAGGCGGCCCAGCGCCAGATCGAGCGGGACAATCTGGACGAGCTGATCGCGGACTTCGACAAGGTGCACGGCCCGGCCGACCCCGAGGCCGTGGCGGCCAAGCGCGCCCGGCTGACCGGAGGCGCCTCGAACGCCGGGGCGGCCGCGTGAGCGGTGCCCTGGTCCTGGACAGTGAGGGCCTGGCAAAGGCCGTCCAGCGTGACCGGGAGATCCACGAGTGGCTGACGGCGGCTCGCGACGCGGACCTGCCAGTGATCACCTCGGCCGCCGTGCTGGTCGAGGTGGTCCACCCGAAGATCAACGACGCCGCACTGAAGTGGACCCTGTCCCGCCTGAGTGTCGAGCCGGTGACCCAAGCCGTCGCGCAGTCGGCTGCCGCGTTGCTGCGTGCAGCGGGGCTGCACGGCCACAAGTACGCCATCGACGCCATGCTGTGCGCGACCGCCCTCCACCATCCCGGCCGGGTGACGATCCTGACGTCGGACGTGGAAGACATCGAACTGCTCACTGCCGAGCACTCACGCGTGAGCGTGGAAAAGGTCTGAGCCGCCTTGAACCGATGGACAAAGTTGTAACTCAGGTAGCGCCTGGGATGCGCCAGAGTGGTGCTGCGTACTGCTCCGGGCGGCGCGACAGCATGAGTTGGCGCAGGTCACCGCGTTGGGCGCCGTTGAGGTTCAGGACCTCGGTGAGGTGGCGGAACGTTGTGTGCGTGACTCCGCGGGCGTGGGCCTCTGACTCGAACTGGTCGAGTTGGCGCAGCACCGCTTCCGTGTCGAGTGCCACCGACGGCTGGTCCTTCAACCGCGTGGCCTTGTCGCGCTCGTAGTCGATCTCCGAGAAGCCGCAGACCTCGCGGCTGTGGGCCTCGGCCTCGTCCATGGTCGTCGTCGCCATGACGGCTCGGGCCAGAATGTTGCGGCTCAGAGCCTTGTCCAGGTCGACTTCGTGCAGCTGAGGGCTCGCGTCCGTCAGCGGCACAGGTAGGCCGGCGTCGCGTACCTCGCAGGTACCGCGGACTCCTCGGGCCGAAGCCGCGAGCATGCCCGTGGCTTCGGACGGGTGCCACTCCAGGACGTTGCTGATCGGGGCTACGTCCTCCGCCGTGAAGGTATGGACGACGGGGCCCAGCAGCGGACGAAGCTCGGCTGCCGACAGTTCGCCGTCCAAGCCGGGGCCGGCGACCAGGAGCCGGACAGACGCGTCTACCCGGCAGCACGCCGCAAGGGTCAGTGCGTCGGCGAGTGGGCTCTTGAGGGTCGGTTCGTCGCCGCGGGCAAGGATGTCCCCGCCGACGTCCAGGAGGTCGATCGACACCGGCGTCAGGTGAGCGACCAGTTCCTCCAACTGGTTCGTCAGGCCTTCTACTCCACGCTGCGGGTCGAGAAGGGCGAACGTCTGGGGAAGCTCGGATGCGAGGCGGGGAAGGGTAGACCCCGCGGGAGTGATCGGGCGAGCCGTCGCCGGCACTGACCGGACGGACCGTGTGACGGCTTCGAGGCCGGTGAAGTCGTGTGCGCTTCGGGGGCCCGGGACCGGGTCGACCAAGAGGCGGTCCCACGCGTAGGTGAGGATCACCGCCTGGTCCTCGTCGCCGTGCTGAGCGGCGAGAAGCATCGCGGCGGCGACTGCGTCGCCCCCTCCTCCTGCTGCGACGATCAACCTCGTCATGTGGTCAACGTTACGGGTTCTGGTATTGGCCATTCACTCTATAGTGGCTAGAGGCCATAGCCACTTGGACGAGGAGGAGACGTGCCGCAGATCGAGGAGGCGCAGCCGAAGTATCTCCAGATCGCTCACCACATCCGCGATCAGATTCTTCGGGGCGACCTGCGAGCGGGCGACGAGGTGCCGTCGGAACGGCAGTTGGCCGCTGACTGGAAGGTCTCCCGCCCGACCACGGCCCGCGCTCTGGAGGCACTGAGCCATCAGGGGCTCGTCGAGAAGCGGCAGGGCTCGGGTACGTACGTGCGGAGCCTGGAAGTCAACCGGCGTGCGCGGGAGTTGTACGGCAGGGCTCGTCAGACCGGGAAGATCTACACGCCCGGCGAGTACGCCGTGATCACCTCGGCCGGCTGGACGGACGCTCCGGATCACGTCGCTGAAGCTCTCGGGCTGGCGAAGGATCGCCGGGCGGTGCATCGCCGGCGCGTGACCAACAACCAGGACGGGCCCATCACGTCGTCCACTTCCTGGTTCGCTCCCGATATCGGTCAGCGCGCACCCAGGCTCACGGAGCGCGAGCGGATCGAGGAGGGGACGTTGATGTACGTCGAGAACGCGACGGGACGGCAGGGGAGTTACGCCGAGGACCGCATGTGTGCTCGGGGTGCCACCGACGAAGAGGCCGCCGACCTGAATCTCGAACTGGGCTCCGCCGTGCTGGTCGTTCACCACGTCGTCTACGACTCGCAGGACCGGCCGTTGGAGTTCGCCGAGGCCACGTACCCTCCCCACCGTTGGGCGTTTGAGCAGGGCTACCCGCTGACGTGACCTGACAGGCGGCCAGTTGCGTGAACCGCTTGCGCGACGCAAGTGGACGAAGCCACTATCCACTCAGTGGCTAAGGCCACTTCCTGGAATGAGGCACGTTGCATCGAAGCGACGCTGCCTCGGCTCCGACAGCAGCGGCAAAGAGTGAGCGCGGATGACCTACCGGTTCAACCGCTGTCCCAGCGAGGAATCACCGATCTCCGAGCTGGTGACGAACGCCATCGCGTACGGGCGGGCCGACGAGGAGTGGCGCGTACGCGTGGAGTGGTTCCGGGACGGAACCTCGCTGCGTGTGGAGGTGCACAACCCCGGCTTCCCGGCGAACGTACGCCTTCGCCGGCCGGACGCCGACGACGCCCATGGGCGCGGGCTGCTCCTGGTCGACTCCATCGCCCAGTCCTGGCACGCCGGGCCAAGCCGGTTCGGCGGGACGGCGGTCGCTTTCCTGATGGCCGATGCGTGGCCTGACTGAGGGGGCACACCTGGCGGCCCAGACGCGGTCCGGGTGCGATGACAAACCCCCTGCCCGCGGAGAACCCGCAGGCAGGGGGCGTGAAGCTAAGGCAGGGCTACTTCTTCTTGCCCTGGTTCTTGACCGCCTCGATCGCCGCCTTCGCGGCCTCCGGGTCGAGGTAGGTGCCGCCCGGGTTGAGGGGCTTGAAGTCGGCGTCCAGTTCGTAGGAGAGCGGGATGCCCGTCGGGATGTTCAGGCCCGCGATGTCCTCGTCCGAGATGCCGTCCAGGTGCTTGACCAGGGCGCGCAGCGAGTTGCCGTGGGCCGCTACCAGGACCGTCCTGCCGGTCAGGAGGTCGGGGACGATGCCGTCGAACCAGTACGGGAGCATGCGGACGACGACGTCCTTCAGGCACTCCGTCTGCGGGCGCAGCTCCGGGGGGAGCGTGGCGTAGCGCGGGTCGGAGAACTGGGAGTACTCCGCGTCGCGGTCCAGCGCCGGCGGCGGGGTGTCGTACGAGCGGCGCCACAGCATGAACTGCTCCTCGCCGAACTCGGCGAGCGTCTGGGCCTTGTCCTTGCCCTGGAGGGCGCCGTAGTGCCGCTCGTTCAGGCGCCACGAGCGGTGGACGGGGATCCAGTGGCGGTCGGCCGACTCCAGCGCGAGCTGCGCCGTGCGGATCGCGCGCTTCTGGAGCGACGTGTGGACCACGTCGGGGAGCAGGCCGGCGTCCTTGAGCAGCTCACCGCCGCGGACCGCCTCCTTCTCGCCCTTCTCGTTGAGGTTGACGTCCACCCAGCCGGTGAACAGGTTCTTCGCGTTCCATTCGCTCTCGCCGTGGCGGAGGAGGATCAGCTTGTACGGTGCGTCGGCCATGCCCCTGAGCGTAATCCAACCCCCGTGGGCCTTGCTCGCGCGGGCGCGGACGCACCGGTTGACGGGTTCCGTCAATCGACTGGCGAGGCGGAAGCGGCGGCTCGTAATGTGTCCATGCCGCTAGAGGCACTTACATGCGATGCGAGCGGCACTTGCACGCGCGAGTCACTTACACCGCCCCGGGGGACCACCATGCCTGCCACCGCCATGAGACGTGCCGTCACGGAGAGCGTGTCGGGGCTGCCCTGCGCCTTCTGGTGGCTGTGGCTGAGCACGCTGGTCAACCGGCTCGGGGCGTTCGTCGCCACGTTCATGGCGCTGTACCTGACGTTGGAACGGGGGTACTCGGCCTCGTACGCGGGGCTCGTCGCCGCGCTGCTCGGGCTCGGCGGGGTCGTCTCCTCGCTGGGTGCCGGGGTGATGACCGACCGGCTCGGGCGGCGGCCCACGCTGCTGATCGCGCAGGCCTCGACGGCCGTGACGGTGGCCGTGCTCGGGTTCATGGAGCATCCGGTGGCCATCGCCGGGGTCGCCTTCCTCGTCGGGATGGCCAGCAACGCCTCACGGCCCGCCGTGCAGGCGATGATGGCGGACATCGTGCGGCCCGAGGACCGGGTGAGGGCCTTCTCGCTCAACTACTGGGCCATCAACCTGGGCTTCGCCATCTCCTCCGCGGCCGCCGGGTTCATCGCCTCGTACAGCTATCGGGCCGGCTTCCTCATCGAGGCCGGTATGACCATGGCGTGCGCGATCCTCGTCTTCGTCAAGCTGCCGGAGTCCCGGCCGGTGCGCACCGCGCTGGAGAAGGCCGCGGAGCCGGAGGTCGGGCTCGGGACCGTGCTGCGGGACGGGCGGTTCATGGGGGTCGTCGGGCTGTCGTTCCTCGTGGCTCTCATCTTTCAGCAGGGAGCCCTGGGACTGCCGGTCGCCATGGGCGAGGCCGGGTTCACGCCCGCCGACTACGGGCTCGCCATCGCCGTGAACGGCGTGCTGATCGTCGTCCTCCAGATCCCGGTCACCCGTTTCATCGAGCACCGGGATCCGCGGCGGCTGCTGATCATCTCGTCGATCGTCGCCGGGTACGGCTTCGGGCTCACCGCCTTCGCCGGGTCCGTCGGCGTCTTCGCGCTGACGGTGTGCGTGTGGACGCTCGCCGAGATCGTCAACGCGCCGACGCAGACGACCCTGGTCGTGCGGCTCTCCCCCGTCCACGGGCGCGGGCGTTACCAGGGCATGTACACGACGTCGTGGTCGGTGGCCGCGCTCGTCGCCCCTCTGATGTCCGGCTTCATGATCGACCGGTTCGGGGCGCAGTGGCTGTGGGGGGCGTGCGCGGTGCTCGGCACCGCGGCGGCGCTCGGCTACTGGGGGCTCATGCGGAAGCTGCCCGCGGAGGGTGAGGCCGGAGTGACGCCCGGGAAAGCCCCCGCTGCGCCTCGTGCAGATTCCGCGGCCGCACCGCGTCCGTAGTCCCGTACAGCTCAAGCCGCGAGTTCAGGTCGCCGGTGAAGTCCGGTACGTCGGTCTGGTCGAACTCGCGGACGGTGTTGAGGCCGACCGTGGCGCTGTGGGGCGCCAGGCCGTCGATCTTCATGAGGCCCGCGCGCTCGTTGGTGACGCGGATGTTCCAGTGGGTGAAGCGGGCGCCGAAGAGGGGGCCCGCGCTCGCGTCGCCGCCGTGCCGGCCGTTGTTCTCGACGGTGATGTCGGTGCGTACGTTCGCGAAGGGCATCCCGCGGTGGCTGTCGAAGGTGCCCATCTCCATGTGCCCGCGCGACCAGACGTTGTGCGAGGAGAGGCCCTCGACGTTGATGCCGTGCAGTTGGGTGCCGGGCGGGGCGGGGGTGGTGCGCGCGTCGATCCGGAAGTCCTCGATCAGGTTGTCGTGCGAGCCCTCGCGGCAGAAGTACGGGTGGTGCGAGCCGCGCCCCGTCACGCGCGTGTGGCGCAGGGTGCAGGCGGAGGCGGCGACCAGGCCGAAGCCGTTGTCCACGTGGCGTACGACGACGTCGTCGGCCCAGCAGTCGTACGCGCACTGGAACGTGACGCCGTTGTACCCCTTGTCGAGGAGGTGCGGGGACTGCGGGGTCTCGACGGCCTCCAGGGTGAGCCCTTCGACGCCGGAACCGGTCAACGCCTTGACGTGGGTGGTGAGACGGGGATCCCACTCCGGGCGCACGTCGAGCGGCAGGGGGCGCTCGAAGGTGACCTTGCGCCTGCGCCGGTCGACGGAGGCGATCCTTACGGGCCACTCGTAGGGGACGTACGAGGTGAGCTTCGTCTTGTCGTCCCAGGTGTACGCCTCCGGGCCGGGGCCGCCGCCCGCCATGTGCTCCAGGAGGGTGTGCCCGGGATCGTCGGAGAGACGAAGGAGTACGAGGTCTCCCGCACGGAGTCGGGACGCGTCCGCGACACGGGCGGACCAGCAGCCGCGCCGAGCCGCGCCCAGCGGCGTCAGTGTGCGCCATTCGTCGCGCTTGTTGCCCGTCCAGCCCTCGAAGGGCCAGGCCTTGGCCTCGATGGCGGTGATCAGCGAGTCGTAACGGGCCTGCGGGCAGAGCCAGATGAGGCCGCCGGCCCAGGACCAGCTCGACTTGTCGCCGCCGTAGCGGGAGCCGTAGGGGCCGATCAGCTCGGTGAGGCTCTTCGTGGCGAGGAGGGTGGTGCGGGCGCTGCCGGCGCCGCGGAGGGTGACGTTGTCGTGGGCCATGCGGATGACGTCGTCGACGCGGTACGTGCCGGGCGGGACGACTACCGTGCCTCCGCCCTGCTTGCCCGCGTCGGCGAGGGCTCGGTTGATGGCGGGGGCCGCGTTCGCCGTGCTGCCGGGCTTCAGCCCGTAGTGACGGGTGTCGAAGACGCGCTTGTGGTGGGAGCGGGGGAAGGCGTGGCGGCCGGTGCGGTAGCCGGCGTGGCCGATGTAGGGGACCTGGGGGTGTGTGTAGGGGGCGCGGGTGAACTCCGTCCAGATGGCCGGGGTTCGGGCGCTGCCGCCGCGGGGCGCGGCGGCGTGGGCTGTGCCGCTGCCGGTCGTGGCTGCCGCCGCTACGGCTATCGCGCCGCCGAGTACGCCTCGCCTGCTGGGGTACGCCATGCTGCCGCCTTTCGCTCCACGCCGTCCGCATGTGTGAACGGAGTTCATGTTCGCGATGGGCGGGAGCATGCCACGGCTGGGAGGGCGCGGGGAAGAGGGCGGACGGGCAGAGGCTGGCAGAGGCGCGCAGGGGAAGGGCCGCCGCCCCCTGGCTATCCCTCTCGGCGAGTCAGATGCGTGAACGCGTCCAGGTTCCGCGTGGACTCACCACGCGAGACCCGCCACTCGTACTCCTTGCGGATCGCCGAAGCGAAGCCCAGTTCGAGCAGCGTGTTGAAGGAGTCGTCCGCGGCGGAGAGCACCGACCCGAGGAGCCGGTCCAGCTCCTCCGGGGTGACCGCCGACAGCGGGAGCTTGCCCGCCAGGTAGATGTCGCCGAGGGAGTCGATCGCGTAACTCACGCCGTAGAGGCGCAGGTTCCGCTCCAGGAGCCAGCGGTGCACCGCCTCGTGGTTCTCGTCCGGATGGCGGATGACGAAGGCGTTCAGGGAGAGGGAGTGCTTGCCGACGATCATCGACAAGGTGGTCGACAGCTTCCGGGTGCCCGGAAGCTTCACTACGTAGGAGCCCGGTTCGGGGCTCTCCCATTCCAGTTCGGCGTCGTCGAGCGTTTGCCGGATGACATCATCCGCGGCGGAGCCACCGCCCGCGGAACCGTTCCCACCTGCCGAAAGACCCGTCCGCTCAGCCATGATGCGAGCGTACGTGACGACGGAAGTCATGCATGGCAGCGGTGTAGACGTCCGCCGTGGCGGAGGCCGCCGTGTCCCAGCCGAAGGCCTGCGCGTGGCGGGCCGCGGCATCGCCCATGGTGTCCGCGAGGTGCGGCCGGTCGGCGAAATCGCGGAGCACGCGCGCGTAGTGGGCCGGTTCATGGCCGCGGATCAGGAAGCCCGTCTCCCCGTCCCGCACGGCCACGGGGAGGCCGCCCACCGAGGCCGCGAGGACCGGCGTACCCGCCGCCTGCGCCTCTATGGCGACGAGGCCGAAGGACTCGCTGTAGGACGGCATGACGAGGACCGACGCCGCGCGGAACCAGTCCGCGAGCTGGTCCTGCCCCACCGGCGGCTGGAAGCGGACCACGTCCGCGATGCCCAGCTTCGCGGCCAGCTTCTGGAGGCCCTCCGGCTTGGCGAGGCCGCTGCCGCTGGGGCCGCCGACGATGGGCACGACGATGTTCGAGCGCAGGGCGGGACGCTCGTCCAGGAGGACGGCGACCGCGCGCAGCAGCACGTCGGGGGCCTTCAGGGGCTGGATGCGGCCCGCGAAGAGCGGGACGAGCGCGTTCTGCGGCAGACCGAGGCGGTGCCGGGCGGCGGCGCGGCCGTCGGCGGGGCGGAAGCGGTCGAGGTTGACGCCGGGGTGGACGACGGCGACCTTGCCGGCCTCGGCTTCGTAGTGGCGTACGAGTTCGTCGGCCTCTTCGGAGGTGTTGGCGACGAGCCGGTCGGCGGCGCGCACGATCTGCGTCTCGCCGATGACGCGGGCCGCCGGCTCGGGGGTGTCGCCCTGGGCCAGCGCGGCGTTCTTGACCTTGGCCATGGTGTGCATGGCGTGCACCAGGGGCACGCCCCAGCGCTCGGCGGCGAGCCAGCCGACGTGGCCGGAGAGCCAGTAGTGGGAGTGGACGAGGTCGTAGTAGCCGGGCCGGTGGCCCGCCCAGGCCTGCATGACACCGTGCGTGAAGGCGCAGAGCTGGGCCGGCAGCTCCTCCTTGGCGAGGCCTTCGTAGGGGCCCGCGTCGACGTGCCTGACGAGGACTCCGGGTGCGAGCTCCACGGCGGGCGGAAGCGCGCCGGTGGTGGCGCGGGTGAAGATCTCCACCTCGATGTTGATCGCGGCGAGGCGCTTGGCCAGCTCGACGATGTAGACGTTCATGCCGCCCGCGTCGCCCGTGCCGGGCTGGTGCAGGGGCGAGGTGTGCACGCTCAGCACGGCCACACGCCGGGGCCGCCGCGGAGTACCGGGCATGCGGAGCCGTGGGGGAGCCGATGGAGAGCGACGCCCGAGCCTGGACACGTATTGGCTCACGTGGCGGTCCTCCTTGCGTACGGGCATGACGACGGGGAGGGCGTACGTACCTCCAGAGGGGGGAACACCGGAGGTTTCTGCTCCATTTCCTTCCGGGCCCTTTTTGCCAAAGCATTACCCGGCCTTGTCAACCGTCCGGCCCGCATACCCTTTCCCCATGGCCCCACGCACCCCTTCCCGCCCCGTGGGAACGGTGACGCGCGGGACCACGAACCCGAACCGCCTGCGCCGCATGGACCGCTGGATCGCCGCCACGCACGGCGCCGCCCTGCGCCGCTCCCCCGACCCCGTGGCCGTCGACCTCGGCTACGGCGCCGCCCCCTGGACCGCCGTGGAACTGCTCCTGCGGCTGCGCACCGCCGCTCCACGCGCGCGTGTCGTCGGCGTCGAGATCGAACCGGCACGGGTCGCGGCCGCGAAGCCGTACGAGCGCGAGGGCCTCACGTTCCGCCACGGCGGCTTCGAGGTGCCCCTGCCGGGCCGCCCCGCCCTGATCCGGGCCGCGAACGTCCTGCGCCAGTACGACGAGGACCAGGTCGCCGCCGTCTGGGAGCGGCTCCGCGGGCGCCTCGCACCCGGCGGGCTGCTCGTCGAGGGCACCTGCGACGAGATCGGGCGGCGGCACGTCTGGGTGGCGCTCGGCCCGGAGGGGCCGCGTTCGGTGACCTTCGCGACCCGGCTCGGCTCCCTCGATCGGCCCTCCGATCTCGCCGAACGGCTGCCGAAAGCGCTGATCCACCGGAACGTGCCGGGCGAGCCGGTCCACGCGTTCCTGCGGGACTTCGACCGGGCCTGGGCGGCGGCGGCCCCGTATGCCTCCTACGGCGCGCGGCAGCGCTGGATCAGGACGGCGCGCGACCTGGGCGCCGACTGGCCGGTACTCGACGGGACTTCGCGGTGGCGGCAGGGGGAACTGACGGTGGGCTGGGACGCGTTGGCGCCGCGAGCCGGGTGAACTCGGCCCCGGGCGGGGCGCGCGTCCGGGGCCGTGACCTGCGGGGAACGAACTTCGCGTGCCGTTCGTCACATGTGGCGGGTGGGGAGATCGGAGTTGCTGTCGTGCTCTGTCGCAATGGGCGCAGGCATGGCACCATCCCGGGAGCGACCGCAAGTTACTGACGGTAAATCAGGTTTTGGGGGTGGCAGGGCGTGACCGGCAAGCGATGCTCGACGGCGGCGACCGTGGCGCTGATCTGCGCGACGGCAGTGGTGGTGACCGCACCGGGAGTGGCCTATGCGAGCCCTCCATCCCCGACGAGACCGACGGATCCGGCGCCCAGATCGGACAGCTCCCTCGAACAGGTCCGCAAGGAGATCGAGACGCTCTATCACGACGCGGGCGTGGCGACGGACGCGTACAACGCGGCCGAGGAGAAGGCCGACAAGCAGTCCGAGCAGATCGTGAAGCTGGCCAAGGACATCTCCGACGGCCAGGCGAAGCTGAAGAAGCTCAAGGCCCGCGCCGGTGCCGCGGCCCGCGCGCAGTACCGCGGCGGCGGCATGCCGGACGAGGCCCAGCTGATGCTGAGCGACGATCCCGGTCAGTTCCTGGACGGCGCCGGACGCATGCGGCAGGGCGCGAAGGCCACCAAGGGCATGCTGACCGAGCTGTCCAGGACGCAGGAGGACCTGCGGATATACGCCGAGGACGCCACGGCACGCTGGAAGAAGCTGGAAGCCAACCGCAAGGCGAAGGCCGCGTCGAAGAAGAAGATCAAGAAGAAGATCGCGGACGCGGAGAAGCTCGAGTCGAGGCTGGAGAAGAAGGAGCGCGAGCGGCTGCGCGAGCTGGAGAAGGCGGCGGCCCTCAAGAAGCAGTCGGCGTGGGTGGACTCGGGCGTCCTGAAGGACATCGGCGCCAAGGCGACACCGCGGGGCAAGAAGGCCATCGAGTTCGCCACGGCCCAGATCGGCAAGCCGTACGTATGGGGCGCCGAGGGCCCCGGTTCGTACGACTGCTCCGGGCTCACCTCGAAGGCGTGGGCTGCGGCCGGGCAGGGCATCCCGCGGACCTCGCAGGAGCAGTGGAAGCGGCTGCCGCACGTCGACGTCAAGAACATGCGCCCCGGTGACCTGATCATCTACCACTCGGACGCCAGCCACGTCGGGATGTATGTGGGCGACGGCACGATCGTGCACGCCCCGCGGCCGGGCCGCGACGTCACGATCGCGGGGGCGGGTTCCATGCGGATATTGGGGGTCGTGCGGCCCGACAAGTAGCCGCGCGGCCTTGGGGTGGGCGCGGCCGGCAAGCAGCCGTGCGGTGCCCCCGTGAGCCGAAGCCATGTGTCCGGTGTGCCCGGTGTGCCCGGTGTGACCCAGTGCACGGTCCTGGCTCGCGGACGGCCTCCGGGGCGTGATGTTCGTCATCCCGGTGGGACCGCAACGTGCCCAAGTGCGTTCCTGGTTGCGGCATATGACGGTGGCCGTTTGCCCGGCGCCATTCCAATCGAGCCCGGGCTACCGCTATGGTCCGTCGTCGGTGCTGCGTCGACCTGCGTCGCACCACGCCCTCGGGGGGAGGGAAGGAAACCAAGCGATGCCCGTACCCATACCGCGGCAGAGAGTGCTCCCGGCCGCGGAAGACGGTCAGGCTCACGCGGCACCCCACCAGGACACCGGGGCGCGCGCCCTGAACGCGTCCGGCACGGCCGGCCAGACCAACGGCGGCCCCAACGGCTCACCGCTCACCCTGCTGGTGATCGAGGACGACCCGGCGGGTTCCCTGAGCGTGCCCGCGCTTCTCGACTCCGCGGGCAACCCCATCCGCGTACGCACGGCCCGCAACCTCACCGAGGCCGAGCGCCTCCTCACCGACGACGTGCACTGCATCCTGCTCGACCTGGCGTTGCCGGGGCCCGGCGGGTCCGGGGTGTCCGGCGGAACGGGTGGGTCCGGGGCGTCCGGCGGCTTCGGCGGCTCGGGCCGGCCCGGCGGCTACGGGGTATCCGGTGGCTCCGGGGTATCCGGTGGGTCCGGGACGTCCGGCGGCTTCGGCGGCTCGGGCCGGCCCGGCGGCTACGGGGTGTCCGGTGGTTCCGGGATGTCCGGTGGGTCCGGCGCGTCCGGTGGGCCCGGGGCGTCCGGTGGCCTCGGCGCGTCCGGTGGCTTCGGCGGCTCTGGCCGGCCCGGCGTGCCCGGCGGCCCCGGGGTGTCTGGCGGCCCCGGCGGCTCCGGTGCGTCCGGCGGCCCGGGTGGCTTCCACGCGCCCGGCGGTTCCAGCGGCCCGGGTGGGTCCCATGCGCCCAGCGGCTCCAGCGGCTCCGGCAGCTCCGGCGGCTCAGGGGGCTCCCATGCGCCCGGCGGCTCCGGTGGCGGCGAGGCGGACGATGACGAGCTCGTCGCGCTCAAGCACGTGCTGCGTCTCGCGCCCCGGCACGCCGTCCTCGCCCTCACCGCGACCGGCGACGCCGAGCGCGGCGCGGAGGCCGTACGGGTCGGCGCCCAGGACTACCTGTTCCGCGACGAGCTGGACGGCAGGCTGCTCAGCCGCACCGTCCGTTACGCGGTGGAGCGCAAGCGCGCGGACGCCGCCCAGCGTCAGCTCACCGAGTCCAGACTGCGCGCCCAGGAGAACGCCCGCCTGGAGCGGGGTCTCCTTCCCACGCCGCTCCTCGACGGCTCACCGCTGCGCTTCGCCGCCCGCTACCGTCCCGGCCGCTCCCGCGCGCTGCTCGGCGGCGACTTCTACGACACCGTGCGCACCCCCGACGGCTCGGTGCACGTGATGATCGGTGACGTCTGCGGCCACGGCCCCGACGAGGCCGCGCTCGGCGTGGAGCTGCGGATCGCCTGGCGGGCCCTGACCTTCGCCGGGCTCTGCGGCGACGAACTGCTGTCCACGCTGCAGAAGGTCCTGGAGCACGAGCGCGCCGACGACGAGATCTTCGCGACGCTCTGCACCGTCGACATCGCCCCGGACGGCCGCCGCGCCGGGCTCTGCCTCGCCGGGCACCCGGCGCCGCTGATCGCCCGCGACGGCCGCCTCGCCGAACTCCTTCCGTACGAGGACGGCGGCCCCGCCCTTGGCCTCCTGCCGCGTGCCCGCTGGCCGCGCCGGCAGGTGGAGCTCGGCGGGAAGTGGAGCCTGATGCTCTACACGGACGGGCTGATCGAGGGCCGCATCGGCCAGGGCAACCAGCGCCTCGGCCAGGAGGGCATGGTCGAGATGGTCCGCCGCCAGATCGCCGCCGGGCTGCGCGGCGACGAACTCCTCGAGGCCGCCGTGAACGAGGTGCGCGACCTCAACGGCGGCGACCTCACGGACGACGTGGCCGTGCTGCTCCTCGACCGGGCTCCGGGCAGCGGCTGACGGCGGCTCGCGCGGCCGTCACCCAACGGCGGCCGTGCGGCTGCGGCTTACCGGCCGCCGTTGTACGGGCCGTAGGGACCGTCGCTGCTGGAGCCGCCGCGCCGGCCGCCGCCACCGCCGGTGATCTGCCGGAGCGCGGGCCGTACGTCGACCATGTACACGATCGTGGCGATCAGGCCGATGATGGGCAGGAACGACAGGACGTTGAAGATCAGGTTCACCACGAAGGCGAGCCCGAGGATGACCAGCCAGAACGGCTTGGTCTTCTTGTCCGCGGCCCGATAGGCGTCCTCGCGCCGGACGGCGGCGTCGATGAGCGCGAATCCGCTGAACACGATCAGGGCCAGCGACAGCAGCCACATGAAGTTCGCGAACCCCTGCATCAGCACAACGTCCACCACCAGTCTCGACGCATCGATTACGCGGCCACGGTACCCGCTACCCGGTCAACGGGCCGGACACTCCACGAGTGCCCGGCCCAACCGCCTGGTTCCCGCTACTTGGCGGGCGGCGTGTTCTTCTTGGCGGTCGTCTTGCTCGCCGCGCTCGTGTCGGCCGCGGGCTTCGCGGCCGTCGGCTTGGCGGCCGTGGACTTGACGGCCGTGCTCTTCTTCGCGGCGGGCTTCTTCGCGGGCGCCGGCTCGGCGGCCGGCTCGGGGTCCGGCTCGACCGTCTCGGCGAAGTCGAAGATGTCCTCGGCGGCCTCGCCGCGCCAGGTCTTCACGGTCTGCTCGCCGTGCTCGGCGACCTCGTCGTACTTCTCGCGCGCCTTGACCGCGAGCTCGGCGGCCACGCCGACGCCGCGCAGCGCGAGGTCCTGGGCGGTCTCGCCGAGCTTCTTCAGGTCGGTGTCGATGGTGCCGAGCACCTCGGTGACCTTGGCCTGGATGGTCTCCTGCGCCTCCTTGGCGCGGGCGGCGGCCTTGTCCTGCACGGCCTTGGTGTCGGCGTTGCGGACCGCCTCGAAGCGGGACGGCGCCTCGGCGATGAGCTGCTCGACGATGGCGGGCACCTTCTTCGCCTGCTGGAGGGCGAGGTCCGCGGACCCGGCGACGAAGTAGGCGGGGGTGGTCGTGGTGAGGGTCTTGCGCAGGTCATCGGTGATGGCCATGACGATGGTCCTCCCGGATTCGCGTCAGCTGGTCCAGCCTGGTTCGGCTCGCCTCAGCCTGAGGGTGTTTGCTTCGGTCGGGCAGCACTGCCGTCGGCCTTACGGGAGCCTTCGACGGCCCCGGTGTCCACATCCGCGTCCACGGACTGATCCGCGTCGCCCACGGACTGATCCGCATGGCCCGCAGGTTGATCCGCGTCGTTTACGGACTCGCCCGCGGCGTCCTCGAACCCACCCGCGTACGCCGGGGTGGTCTCGAAGCCGTTCTCCTTGCGGAACGACTCGTAGATCTGTAGCAGCACCTGCTTCTGGCGCTCGTTGATGGAGGGGTCGGCGAGGATGACGGCGCGCGTCTCCAGCTCGTCCCGCTCCTTCTCGTCGAGGATCCCGGCACGCACGTACAGCGTCTCGGCGGAGATCCGCAGGGCCTTGGCGACCTGCTGAAGCACCTCAGCGCTCGGCTTGCGCAGACCACGCTCGATCTGGCTCAGATACGGATTGGACACCCCGGCGGCGTCGGCGAGCTGCCGCAACGACAGCTGCGCGGTGCGCCGCTGCTCACGCAGATACTCGCCGAGATTGCCGACGTTGAGTGATGCCATGCCCCGATGGTGCACCACCCTTGCTAACTCTTGCAAGCGCCTGCTTGCAAAAGTGCGCTAGGCCACGCCACTCCCGCCGTCGACGACCAGGTCGTAGGAGTGCTCGACCGCATCGTTGATCAGCCTCTTCGTGATGCCCGGCCCGGGCCCCAGCGAGATCCAGTGCCTCTTGTCGAGGTAGCGGCCCGGGGTGATCGAGGTGTAGCCGCGCTCCAGTGCCCGTGCGTGCTCGGGCTCGCACTTGACCGTGATGATCTGTTCGTCCGGGTCGTCGGTGACGATCAGGAACACCTTGTCGGCGACCTTGTACACGTCGAGCCCCGGGGTGAAGGGGCGGCCGTGGCTGACGTCGGGGAGGGCGAGGGCCGCCTTGCGGGCGGTGTCCTGGAGGCGGTCACCGGCCGCGCTCACCGGGCCGCCCGCGCGCCGGCGCCGTAGGTGTGCGGGTCGACGGGCTGCTCGGCCTTGGGCAGGTGGGCGACGACGAGCAGGTAGGAGTCGGTGACGAGTTCCCTGACGAGCTCCTTGTCGACGCCTGTCCCGCCCTCCAGCGTGATCCAGTGTTTCTTGTTCATGTGGTAGCCAGGAGTGATGTGGCTGTTGCTTTCCCGGAGAGCGCGGGCCTCGCCGGGGTCCGCCTTGAGGATGACGACAGGGCGCCCGGGTACCTCGGTCATCAGCATGAACACCTTGCCCCGCACCTTGAACACCTCCCAGTCCGGGCCGAAGGGATGCTCCAGCCGCGCTCCGGGAAGTTCCTCCGCGCACTCGGCGGCGAAAGTCTGCAAGGTCGATCCGTTCATGAGCCTTTCCTTCTCTCAGGTGGTGGCGAACCCGGGCGTCGGCCACAGACACAGACACGGCCACGGACTGCACACCCCACTCTCCCCCTGAAGCCCACTCAGCGCAGTTGCTCGGCGAGTCCGACGATGATGCCCTCCGGGCCGCGGACGTAGCAGAGCAGGTAGCTGTCCTCGAATCGGGCGATCTCGCCGACCAGTTCGGCGCCGTGAGGGCGCAGGCGGGCCACGGTGTCCTCAAGGTCGTCGACGGCGAACATGACGCGGTGCGTGCCCAGAACGTTGTGCGGCCGATCGCGCGGCCCGTCGCTGATCGCCGCGGGGCTGCGGTACTTCGCCAGTTCGAGCCGGCTGTGGCCGTCCGGGGTCCTGACCATCGCGATGTCACAGTGGACGCCGTCGAGTCCGGTGCACTGGTCGGCGACGGGGCCCTCGACCTCCGCCCTGCCCTCCAGCTCCATACCCAGTTCCACGAAGAACGCGATGGCGGCATCCATGTCCTCGACGACGATGCCGACGTTGTCCATCCTCTGAATCGCCATGCTGGTTCTCCTTCTTCCTCGTACGGCCGGTGACGGCCGGTGGTGGCCACCGATGTCTCTCTCGCGCTTGGCGGTCAGGATGGCTGGACTTGGTCGAAGAGGGCGAGGGCTTCGGCGGGGTCCGGGCTCACGAGTCGTTCAAGACCGGCCGCCGTGATCCTCGCCCACCTGCCGGCCCGTGCCCACATCCGCTCCTCGAAGGCGCGAACGGCCTCGTCCAGGTCTCCGGGATCGCCGGCTATGGACTCGGCGAGTTCGGCGCCTTCCAGCATCGCGAGGTTCGCACCCGCCCCCAAAGGAGGCATCAGGTGGGCGGCGTCGCCCAGGAGCGTCACCCCGGGGACGTGGGTCCAGGTGTGGGCCCCGGGCAGGACGTAGAGGGGGCGGCGGACGAAAGCGGTGCCCTGGCGGAGGAGGTCCAGGACGGGAGCTGCCCAGCCGTCGAACAGGGTCAGCAGGCCCGATCGCACGGCCTCGACCTCAACCTCACCCTCGGTTTCAGCTTCGGTTTCGGTTCCGGCCACGGCCTCGACCTCGGCCGCGGCCAGTTTCGCCTGCCGGTCCAGCGGCGTGCGGAACTGGGCGTAGACCTTGACGTGACCGCCGCTGTTGCGCTGGGCGACGAGCGCTCGGTTCACGCCGTACACGGCCAAGGAACCGTCGCCGATCAACCGGGCGAGGTCGGGGTGGCGGGTGCCCACGTCGTCGAGGGAGGTCTCGACCAGCGTGACGCCGGTGTAGTGCGGCCTCACCGACGAGACTGCCGGGCGGGTACGCGACCAGGCGCCGTCCGCGCCGACCACGAGGTCGAAGGTCTCCCGACGCCCGTCCGCGAAATGGACCAGTACGCCGTCCCTGGCCCCCGGCACCACCCGCGTCACGCCCCGGCCCCACTGGACGTCGAGAGGGCCGAGCAGCAGGTCACGGAGTTGCCCGCGGTCGATCTCGGGATTGGCCCGGTCGCCCGGACGGGGTCGCCAGTCGCGCAGGACGGTTCCGTCCGTGTCCAGGATGCGCATGGCCTGCCCCTCGGGGCGGGACAGCGCCTGGAACTCCGCCAACAGTCCCGCCTTCTCCAGCGCGAGCTGACCCAGCCCTTCGTGCAGATCCAGCGTGCCGCCCGGAGGACGGGCGTCGGGGGCGGAGTCGCGTTCGAGGACGGTGACCGGATAGCCGTGGCGGTGCAGGACATGGGCGAAGGCAAGGCCGGCGGGGCCGCTGCCGACGACAGCGATGCGACGTCTCATGGCGATACACCGTATTTCCTCGATACGCTGTATCGCAACAGTACGATGTGTCCATGACTGTGTGGGACCGGCCGGAGCCGCCGACTCGCCCCGTGTCGCTCGACCGGGAGCGGATCGTCGCCGCCGCCATCGCGCTGGCCGACGAGGGCGGTCTTGAGGCGGTATCGCTGCGCAAGGTCGCCGCCAGGCTGAACGCCGGCCCGATGCGGCTGTACGGATACATCTCCACCAAGCAGGAGCTGTTCGACCTCATGGTGGACGAGGTCTACGCCGAGATCCTGCCCGAGGAGCAGGCCGGTGACTGGCGGGAGGCGCTGCACGCCCTCGCCCACCGCACCAGGCAGGCCGCTCTCCGTCACGAATGGCTGGCCGACCTGCTCGGCGGCCGTCCGGCTCTGGGCCCGAACGGCCTCGCCGTGGCCGAGTCCACGCTGACCGCCCTCGACGGCCTCGCCGACATCGACACGGCCATGCGCGCCGTGGAGACCGTCAGCTCCTACTTCACCGGTGCGATCAGGCGCGAGATCACCAACCTGCGGGCCGAGCGGGTCACCGGCCTGTCCAAGCACGACTGGCAGCGCGCCTCCGGCCCGCATGTGACGAAGATGCTGGCCACGGGCCGCTTCCCGGCGCTGGCCAAGGCCGTGCACGACGGCACGGACGTGGACGCCGAGGCGTCCTTCGCGACCGGTCTGGACTGGGTCCTCGACGCCGTCGCCACCAAGCTCACCCAGCCGCCGGCGTGACGCTCGGCTCTTGACCGCCGGCGTGACGCTCGGCTCTTGACCGCCGGCGTGACGCTCGGCTCTTGACCGCCGGCGTGACGCTCGGCTCTCGCCGAAGCCTGCCTCTCTACGTCTCCTGACGAGTCACCGCTGCCTCGCGCTGTCCCCCACGTGAGCCACACGCAAGTGCGCTCCCGGGGGTGACGATTCCGGATCGCCGCTTCCATAGCGTTCACCCATGGCCACCGCGCCCCGCGGCCACCGCACCTCGTGGCCACCGCACCTCGTGGTCCCCCCACTCTCCTTGGAGTTCGTCATGATGCGCACCATCAGGGCAACCACCATGGCCGCACTCTGCTGCGCCGTGGCCGGCGCGGGGCTCGTCGGCTGTGAGGAGTCGGCCGCCGAGAAGGCCGCCGACAAATCCATTGAAGACGCCGTCGATGAATCCGTCGAAGACGCCGTCGGCGGACCCGGCGGACCCGGCGGCGACACGTTCTCCGGAACCAAGAAGATCAAGGTCGGGGACCTGTCCGTGAACGTCTCCTGCTCCGGCAAGGCGGCGGAGAAGGACCGGCCGGTCGTGCTGCTGCTGGCCGGCGCGGGTGACGGGCTTGGCAAGGTGGCCGGGCTCCAGAAGACCCTGAGCAAGGGCGCCAAGGTCTGCTCGTACGACCGGCTCGGCGAAGGCGTGAGCGACAAGCCGGCCGGCGTCCAGCACCAGGCCGACATCGCGAAGGTCCTGACCGCCGTGCTCGACCGGGTCGCCGGTGACGGCCCGGCCGTCCTGGCCGGCCACTCACTGGGCGGACTGATCGCCGCCCGGTACGCTCCCGACCACCAGGACCGGGTCAAGGGCCTGGTCCTCCTGGACGCCACGGTCCCGGAGCTGAACGCCGGCTTCTCGAAGGTGATCCCCGAGTCGGCCACCGGCCCGGGCGCCGAACTGCGGACGCAGGCCCTCGCGGCCAACGGCGGCGACAACCCGGAGCGGCTCGTCATCAAGGACGCGAAGGTCGCCTCCGCCGGAGACATCCCCGTGGAGATCATCAAGCACGAGAGCCAGTACGCCGAGGTGCCCGAATACGGGCCCGCCCTGGAAGACATGTGGTCCAAGGGCCAGAAGCAGTGGCTCGGGCTCTCCTCCCGCAGCAAGCTCACCACCGCCGCCAAGAGCGGCCACTACATCTACGTCGACCGGCCCGACCTCGCCGTCGCGGCCGTGCGGCGCGTCACCGCACAGGCCACCGACAACAACCAGCGCTGACCGGTCGGTTCGGTCTTTTTGAGGAGTCGAGTTCACATGAGGTTCGTCTGGCAGTTGCTGACCGTCCTGGCGGTCTCCCTCGTCGGCGGTCAGGCTGTCGCCGCGGTGGAGGACTCCCCGTGGCTGCAACTGGCCTTCGGCAGCCTGGCCGCCGTACTCGCGGTGGTCGCCTACGGGTGGGTGGTACGCCGCACCGAGCACCGCCCGTCCACGGAGGTGTCCCGGGAGGGCGCCGCCCCCGCGCTCGGACGAGGGCTGCTGATCGGTGTCGCGATGTTCAGCGCCGTCGTCGCGAACCTCTTCACCGCCGGGTACTACGAGGTCGACGGCCTGGCGTCGCCGTCCGGCGCGGCAGGTCTCTTCGGCTTCATGGCCGCCGCGGCCGTGACGGAGGAACTGCTGTACCGCGGCGTACTGTTCCGGTTCGTCGAGCAGCTCACCGGCACCTGGATCGCGTTGACGCTCACCTCGCTCGTGTTCGGCGCGTCGCACCTGCTCAACCCGAACGCCAGCCTGGTGGGCGCGCTCGCCATCGCCATCGAGGCCGGTGGCATGCTCACCGCCGCCTACGTCGCCACCCGCAGGCTGTGGGTGCCGATCGGCGTGCACTTCGGCTGGAACTTCGCCGCGTCCGGCATCTTCAGCACCGAGGTCTCGGGCAACGACACCCCGCAGGGCCTCCTCGACTCCGCGACGTCGGGCCCGGTGCTGCTCACCGGCGGCGACTTCGGCCCGGAGGGGAGCGTGTACTCGGTGCTGTTCGGCGTGCTGGTGACGATCGCGTTCATGTGGCTGGCCCACCGGCGCGGCCGGCTGGTGCGCCGTCGCCGTGCCGACCGGGTCACCGCCCCCACTACGCTCGTCCGGTGATCGAACTCCGGAACGCCGCCCGAGCCCGGCTGGGCCAATGGCCGGACGGATGGCGCCGGTTCGATGTGACGGCCTGGTACCTCCTGCTCGGCCCGGTGATGATGGCCGCGTCGTTCATACCGTCGATGCAGAACCACGGCACGCAGATCGGCGGCGTGCCGGGCCGTTCCTTCGACGCGCTGGCGGTCGTGGCCATCGCCCTCCAGTGCCTGCCCCTGATGGTGTGCCGAAGGTGGCCCGTGGCCTGCGTGACCCTGGTGTCACTGGGCTTCGCCGCCGACCAGCTCCGGGGCTACCACTCACTGGCGGGCACGGGCCTGGCCTTCGCGCTGCTGGGCGCAGGGTCCCGGCTGGAACGCCACCGGCGCGTCACCGCGCTGGCCCTCTCGGTGGCGTACGTGCCGCTGGCCGTCGCCCTCTCCCGGCTCGGATCGGGCGAACCGGCGGGCGAGTTCGTCCTGTTCTACGGGGCGACGGCCCTGGTGTGGGGCATGGGAACGTGGCTGCGCTCCGTCCGGCTCGCGGAGGCCGAGCGCCGGCGCCACGTCGCCGAGGAGACCCGCACCGCCGAACGCACCCGTATCGCCCGCGAGCTGCACGACGTGGTCACCCACCATGTGACGGCGATGGTCGTGCAGGCGGAGGCGGCCCGCTACCTGACGGCCGCGCCCGAACGCCTCGACCAGACCCTGACCGCCGTCACGGACACCGGCCGGCAGGCCATCAGCGACCTGCGTCACCTGCTCGACCTCCTCAACCCCGACCACGGCACGAGGCATGCCATCACGTACGGCACCCGCCACGGCACCGTACGTGGCGCAGGCGCGGCGGAGGACAGGGCGCCGCACGTCGGGCGGGTCGTCACGCTGGTCGAGCAGACGCGCAGGGCGGGGCAGCCGGTGGAGTTCACCGAGGCGGGCACCCCGGCGGAGTCGACCGGCAGTGCCGATCTGGTCGCCTACCGCGTGGTGCAGGAGGCTCTGACGAACGCCCTCAAGTACGCCCATGGCATCCAGACCTCGGTCCTGGTCCGCCACGGCGAGAAGGAGATAACCGTGGAGGTCAGCACCGATGCGCTCGGGCCGCGGGCGGTGTCCCCCGGCGGCAGCGGGCGGGGCCTGGCCGGTCTGCGGGAGCGGGTCGACGTCCTGGGCGGCGAGTTCAGCGCGGGCCCGGGCACGGGCGGCGGCTTCGTCGTACGAGCACGCATCCCCTCGGGGAGCCCCTCATGAACGCCGCGACGTCGGCCGTGGCCGGCGGCTCCGCGCCGATCCGGGTCCTGGTCTGTGACGACCAGGCGTTGATCCGCACCGGCCTCGTGACGATCATCGACGCCCAGCCCGACATGGAGGTGACGGGCGAGTGCGGCGACGGGCAGGCCGCCATCGACCTCGTCGCACGGCTGCGCCCGGACGTCGTGGTGATGGACATCCGCATGCCCGGCCTCGACGGCATCGAGGCCACCCGCGTACTGGCGGGCGCCGGAGTGCCGCACCCCGTCAAGGTGCTCGTCGTGACGACGTTCAACCTGGACGAGTACGTCTACGAGGCGCTGCGCGCGGGCGCGAGCGGTTTCCTGCTCAAGGACGCCCCGCCGGACCGGCTGCTGCTCGGCATCCGGACCGTGGCCGGCGGCGCGGCACTGCTGGACCCCGAGGTGACGCGCCAGCTCGTGGGCAGGTACGCCACCCGGATCAGGCCAGCCGACGGCGGCCCGGCGCGGGAACTGCCGCTCACCCCCCGGGAGCTGGAGGTGCTGCGGCTGATCGCGGACGGCCTGTCCAACACCGAGATCGCGGCGACGCTGTTGATCAGCCGGGAGACCGTCAAGACCTTCGTGTCCCGCATCCTCACCAAGCTCGGCCTCCGCGACCGCGTCCAGGCCGTCGTCTACGCCTACCGCCAGGGCCTGGTCACCTGACCCACCGTGCGCCGCCCGCCCGCCAGCAGGCTCCGGCAGCGCTCAGCCCAGCGCCCGCAGCGCCGCGTCCACCGTCCGCCGCAGCTCCTGGGCGTCGGCCCCGGCCCGGGACCGCAGGTTCACCCCGTACGCGAGGAGCGCGAGGATCTCGGCGGCGGTGTCGACGTCCGTCGCGGGGCTCAGCTCGCCCTGCGACCGCGCCACCGCGAGCGCCGTACGCATCGCTCCCCGCAGCCGCTCGTGGTGGTCGTCGAGCAGGGCCCGCACCTCGGGGTCGTCCCGCTCGCCGCCCGCGTGCGCGTTGACGGCCATGCAGCCCCAGCCCGCGTACGGGCCCGTGCAGCGCAGTTCGACGAGTCCCGCGAAGAACTCGCGGATCACGGGGAGCCCGCGGCCGTCCTCGGCCACGAAGCTGAACGCCCGGTGGGAGTGGTCGCGCAGGTAGCGGCGCAGGGCAGCCAGGTACAGCTCCCGCTTGCCGCCGAACGTGGCGTACAGGCTGGAGCGGTTGAGCCCGGTCGCGCTCGCCACGGCCTGGATGGAGGTCGTGGCCGCGCCCCGCTCCCAGAAGAGCCGGACGACGCGATCGAGTGCCTCGTCCGGGTCGAAGTGCTTGATGTCGGCCACGAGTTGGAGTCTCCCACATTCTTGGAACGGTGATTCCAAGATACCTCTTGACGGTCCCTCGGCACCTCACCATGCTGGACTCACCGAGCAACCTGGAACGAACGTTTCAAGTTCACCCACGGAAGGCCACCGCCATGACGCTCAGAGACGACCTCCGCGACCTGTACGAGAACGGCCACCGCAAGCTCCCCGCCGACGTCCTGGAGGTCATGGACCGCGGCGCCGCCGAACTGCTCGCCACCCGCATCGCCGAGAGCGCGCTCGGCACCGGGGACCCGGCACCCCGCTTCACCCTCCCCTCGGCCACCGGCACAGAGGTGTCGCTCGACGCCCTGCTGGCCGAGGGGCCCGTCGTCCTGACCTTCTACCGCGGCGCCTGGTGCCCCTACTGCAACCTCGCCCTGCGCGCCCTCCAGCAGCACCACGACGACATCACCGCCCGCGGCGCCCGCCTCGTGGCCGTCTCGCCGCAGATCGCCGACGAGAGCCTCTCCCTCACCGAGAAGGAGCGGCTCGGCTTCGACGTGCTCAGCGACCTCGGCTCCGACGTCGCCAAGCAGTACGGCATCGCCTTCGACCTCTCGGACGAACTGGGCGCCCTGTACGACCGGCTCGGCTTCGAACTGCACCGCGTGAACGGCGGCCACGCCCGCACACTGCCGCTGCCCGCCACCTACGTCATCGACCGTGCGGGCGCCGTCCGCTGGGCGTTCGTCGACGCCGACTACTCCGTGCGGGCCGAGCCCTCCGACATCCTGGCCGCGCTCGACTCCCTCGCCGGACCGCCGCCGAAGGCGGACCACCGGTAGCCGGCCGGCGCCGGATCGAAGGATTCCGCCCCGGTCCGGACGGAGAACGTCCAGGATGGACCGGAACCGTTCGACCGTCGCCGGCACTGGGGGAAGCCACCATGAACCGTCCGCTGCGGCACATCGCCGTCTTCTGCGGAATCCTCACGCTGGCCCTGCTGCTGCGGGCGACCTGGGTGCAGTTCGCCCAGAACGACAAGCTGACCAACCACGAGAAGAACCGCCGCGTGCAGATCGAGGCCTTCTCGCACCCCCGCGGCGACATCATCGTCGGCGGCAAGTCCATCACCGGCTCGAAGAAGACGTCGGGCACCGACTTCGAGTACAAGCGGACCTTCAAGGAAGGACCGATGTACGCGCCGGTGACGGGCTACTTCTCGCAGGCCCAGGGCGCCACCTTCCTGGAGGGCGTCCACAACGGCATCCTCAGCGGCAACGACGACCGGCTCTTCATCAAGCGCACCCTGGACATGCTGACCGGCAAGAAGCAGCAGGGCGGCGACGTCGTCACCACCATCGACCCGAAGGCGCAGAAGGCCGCGTACGACGGCCTGGTGAAGCTGAACGCCAAGGGTGCGGTCGTCGCGCTCGACCCCCGCACCGGCAAGGTGCTCGCCCTGGCCAGCACCCCTTCGTACGACCCCTCGTCCTTCGCGGGCATCTCGGCCGACGAGGGGCGCGTCTTCAAGCGGCTCGACGAGCGCAAGGACAAGCCGCTGAGCAACCGGGCCCTGCGCGAGATCTATCCGCCCGGCTCCACGTTCAAGATCCTCACCGCTGCCGCCGCCCTGGAGCACGGCGTCGTGACGGACATCAACAAGCCGACCGGCGCCGAGACCCCGTACAAACTGCCCCTCAGCTCCACCCGCATCGGCAACGACGTGCCCGACTCCAACTGCGACAAGGTCTCGATGAAGACCGGCATGCAGTGGTCCTGCAACAACGTCTTCCTCGACATCGCGGACAAGGTCGGCAAGGACAAGATGCGCGAGACGGCAGAGCAGTTCGGCTTCAACGAACAGCAGTACATCCCCGTACGCGCTGTCGCGAGCAGCTACCCGACGGACCTCGACAAGCCGCAGACCGCGCTGACCGGCATGGGCCAGGGCAGTCTGACCAGCACCCCGCTCCAGATGGCGATGGTCACGGCGGGTCTCGCCAACGACGGCAAGGTCATGAAGCCTTACATGGTCGAGGAGTTGCGCGGCCCCGACCTGTCGACGATCGAGAAGGCCGAACCGGACGAGCTCAACCAAGCCGTCTCCGAGGACACCGCGGAGGCGGTGCAGGAGATGATGGAGAACACCGTCGAGAACGGCACCGCGAACAAGGCGAAGATCCAGGGCGTCACGGTCGGCGGCAAGACCGGCACCGCGCAGCACGGCGCGGACGTCAACGACGAGCGGCCGTACGCGTGGTTCGTCTCCTACGCCAAGATCCCCGGCGGCGACGACGGCGAGTCACCGGTCGCCGTCGCCGTCTTCGTCGACCCGTCCAACATGGACATCCCCCGCTCGGAGATCGCGGGCGGCAAACTGGGCGCGCCGATCGCGAAGGCGGTCATGGAGGCGGTCCTGGAGCGGTGACGCCCCTCCGGGCGGTGACCTGTGGACCGCCGGGCTCCGGGCTCACGTCCCGCGCTCCCAGGGGAGCGGCCTGCTGTGCAGTACGTCCAGGCGGGACACGGCCCGCGTCAGCACCACGTACAGCCGGTGCGGCCCGCGCCGCTCGGCCTCCGCGATCTCGGCGGGTTCGACGGCGACGACGTGGTCGTACTCCAGGCCCTTGGCCAGCGAGGCGGGCAGCACCGTCACGCGCGCCCCCGGCTCGTCGGGGTCCGCAGACTCGATGCCGGCCGCGGCGAGGGCGGCGCGCAGCCGCTCGGCCGCGCCGTCGGCGGCGATGACGCCGACGGAGCCCTCCCGCTCCAGCGCCGCGCGCACGGCCCCGACCGCGGCGGTCAGCACGTCCGGCACCTCGCGGACGGTCAGCTCCCCGTCACTGCGCATCGAACGTGCGGGCGGTACGTCGACGTCCAGTTGCCCGAGCAGCCGGTTCGCGAGCCCGATGATCGCCCGGGGCACACGGAAACCGGTGGTCAACGGGGTGACCTCGGCCTCGGGCTTCCCGAGATGGCCGAGCAGCTCGGGCCAGCCGCGGACCGCCCAGGGCGTCGTCGCCTGCGCCAGGTCGCCGAGCACCGTCAGCGAGCCGAAGTCCGCCCTGCGCGCGATGGCCCTGCACTCCATCGGCGAGAGGTCCTGCGCCTCGTCGACGACGATGTGCCCGTACCCCGCGGGCCGTTCGAGCAGCCCCTCGATCTCGTCCATCAGCACCAGGTCGGCGGCGGTCCACTTCGCCGACTTGTACGAGCGCGGGGGCCGGGCCCAGCCGATCGCCCGCTGCTCCCCCGCGTCGAGGACGCCGTCCGCCGCCTCGGCCAGCGCCGCCGGGTCGGCGAGCAGCCCCGCGAGGACCTCGTCGGCCCTGACCTTCGGCCAGCTCCCGTCGACGAACGCGGTGACGGCACGCGCCCCGGAGATCCTCCGCAGCCAGGTGTTGTTACGGGGCCCCGAGCGCCGCTCGGCCTGCTCCCGCACGAGACGCACGGCCCGGCTGCGCACGCGCTCACGCCCGGTGGCGTACGGCGGCTCCTCGTCCCGCACCCCCTCGACGATGCCCGCGAGGTCGCCGAGCGGCACCCGCCAGCGGTACGAGCCGTCGGGCACCGCGAGCTCCTCGGTGGGCGGCGTGACCCGGGAGTAGAGCGCGCGGCGCAGCACCTCGGCCATGCGGGCGTCGTGCTTGACGACCGCGGCGGCCTCGTCGTCCCGCGCTCGCACGGGATGCCGCCCGACCTCGTCCGCCACGGTGGACTGCCGCACCCCGCTCTCGCCGAGCGAGGGCAGTACCTCCGCGATGTAGCGCAGGAAGGTGCGGTTCGGCCCGAGGATGAGCATCCCGGACCGCCGTACGCGCTGGGGGTGCGTATAGAGCAGATACGCCGCCCTGTGCAGCCCCACGGCGGTCTTGCCGGTACCGGGGGCGCCCTGGACGCAGAGGGAGGCGGCGAGCTCCCCGCGTACGAGGTCGTCCTGCTCGGGCTGGATGGTCGCGGCGATGTCCCGCATGGGGCCGAGGCGGGGCCGCTCTATCTCGCGGGCGAGGATGCGGCTGGCGCGGGGCGGGTGCGGGTGTGCCTGCGGCTGCGGCTGTGCCTGCGGCTTTGTCTGCGGCTGTGCCTGTGTCTGCGGCTGCGGCTTTGTCCGCGGCTGTGCCTGTGCCTGTACCTGTACCTGTGCCGCTTGGTCCTCCTCTCCGAGGGGTTCGTCCTCCATGCCGGTGAGGTCGGCGGAGTCGCCCTTGCTGCCGGGCGCCCAGCCGAACCGCCGCCGGACGGCCACGCCCTGCGGATCGCGGGCGCCTGCCTGGTAGAACGCCCGCGACACGGGCGCCCGCCAGTCGACCACCAGGGGCGGCGCCGCGGGGTCCTCGGTGACGCGCAGCCGCCCGATGTAGTACCGCTGCCCCTGGTGCTCCCCGGCCCCCGCGTCCCCGAAGTCGAGCCGCCCGAAGAACAGCGGCGCCTCGGGAAGCTCCCGCAGAGCTTTGGCGTGACTGCGGAACCGGTACCCGAGCACTTCGGCGTCGGCCCCCGAAGCGGACACGTCGACGCCGGTCACGACCTGCTCCTGGGCACCTTCGATCATGCCGTGGAGGGCGGCGCGGCAGGTGTCGTGATAGCGGCGTTCTCGGGCGAGTTCCGACGTCTCGGCGGTCGGGGGGTGGGGGGTCGTCTCGGTGCGGGCGCTCATGAGCCGAGACTAACGCAACTCGGTAAACTTCGTAACCGGGTTACATTTGATCCCCGGTGATGTTCGTGACTGAGTAACGCCCATAACGTAACCGAGTCTCACCCCGGCCTAGACTCGCCCCATGACTACGGGCACCAGCACCGACGGCCACTCCACCGCCCCCGGCCCCGGCTCCGCCCCCGGCCTGCGCGAACGCAAGAAGGCGCAGCGCTACCAGGCGATCTCCGAGGCGGCGATCACCCTCTTCCTCGACAAGGGCTACGACAAGGTGTCCGTCGCGGAGGTGGCAGCCGCGGCCGAGATCTCCAAGCCGACCCTCTTCCGCTACTTCGCGTCCAAGGAGGACCTGGTCCTCCACCGCTTCGCCGACCACGAGGACGAGACCGCCCGCGTGGTCGCCGACCGCCCCGCCAAGCGCCCCGCGCTCGACGCGCTGCAACGCCACTTCCTGGACGGCCTGGAACGCCACGACCCGGTGACCGGACTCAACGACGCCCCCGGAGTCCTCTCCTACCTGCGGCTCCTCTACGGCACCCCGGCGCTGGTGGCCCGCCTGTACGGGTACCAGGGCCGCTCCGAGGAGGCCCTGGCCGACGCACTGCTCACCGCCCACGGCGGCAACGCCCTCGAAGCCCGGCTCGCCGCCGGCCAGATCGTGGCCGTGCGGCGGATCCTCGCGGAGGAGAACATGCGCAGGATCAAGACGGGCGAGAGCGCGGACGAGGTGTGGCCGGACGCGGTGACCTCGGCGAACAGGGCGTTCGCCCAGCTCAGGTCGGGGCTGGCGCGCTATGCGTGAGGACGCCCGATTTCACGGACCCGCTCGGGCGCGCCGCTCAGGAGGCGTTCGCGGCGGCCAGCGGTGACGCGACTTCCCACAGCGTGTCGAACAGCCACTGCCGCTGCGTGACCTTCTCCCACGCCTCGGCCCCCGAAGCGGAGTGCCAGCGCCGCAGGACCGTCTGATAGCCCATGAGGTCGAGAACCTGCCGCTCCGGGGGCGTCACCGCGGGCTTCCGCACGACCTTGTCGTAGATGCCGTCGAACAGTTCCTCGCGGTTGATCAGACAGAACTTCAGCAGCGGCGTGATGTGCAGGACACGGAAGTCCGTCCGCAGCTCCGCCCGGCCGTCGTGGAGCAGGCTCCGCGTGAGGCTCTCCATGTTCCGGGCGTGCTCGTGGACCTTCTCGAGCAGCAGCGCGCGGAACCGCGGATCGTCCACGGCCTTGCCCTGCTCGTCGAGCATGCCGGGTATCGCCATCGGGGCGGTGAAGTCCGGTACGAGTATCCGGATGACGACCTCGTGCCGGGCCCCGTCGTCGAGCGCCTCCAGGCTGCGGCTGACCGGATACAGCACGGTCTCGCCGGTGAACCCGATGGCATCGATCCGGGTCTGCCTGGCCCTCCTCGCGGCCAGGGCACGGTCGAAGTACTGCCGCAGCTCGGTGGTCCGCACCTCGTCCCTGGCCGCGGGGCGCAGGGCGTCGTTCAGCCGCCGCACCTCGGCGTAGAGGACGTAGGCGACCAGGCTGAGGAGAGCGCCGCCCAGGAAGGCCTTGCCCTCCAAGGCGTCACCCACCGGCCGCACGAACTGCGCGACGAGACCGAGGCAGAACACCCCGAGCAGCGCCGCCTTGGTCACCGCGCTCTCGGCGCTCGCCCAGCGTTCCGCGCCCCACGCCCGTACCGTCCGGCCACGGCCACTCACCATCAAGTCCCCCTCACCACAAGCCCGTTGGGTCGCCCGCCCGACGGCGGGGGACCATCGTGCCCACGGCGGGACGGATCAGGAAGAGACCTCGTGAGGCGACCCGAGGAGGTCGAGCAGCGGACGCAGGGACGGCAGGACGAGCTTGGCGCCGGCCTCGTGCAGGAGATCGGCGTCCTGGCCGTCGGGCGCGTACCCGAGGAAGGGGACCTTCGCCTTCTCGGCCGCCGCCACGTCGGTGGCCGTGTCCCCGATCATCAGCGCGTCGCCGGGCTCGGTCGCCAGGGCGCGCAGGGCCCGGTTCAGCGTGTCGGGGTCCGGCATGAGCAGGCCGGGGCCGTCCGTACGGCCGTAGATGTGCGGGCCGAACGCGTCGGCCAGACCGTGCCGGTGGAGGTACGCGCGGACGGCGCGCGGTGAGCTGCCGGTGACCACGGCCATGCGTACGCGCCGCGCCCGCAGCTCGCGGATGAGCGTGTGGGCGCCCGCGGTGGGCGGGGCGGTGTGCGCGGCCGTCGCCTCGCCGGCCGTGAGGAGCGCCTCGAGGCCGGCGACCAGGCCGGGGTCCTGGAGCCGCCCGGTCCCGCGCAGGGCGTGCACGGCCCGCAGGATGTCGTACGGGTCGCTGGACCGCTCGGCCCCGGGGGGGAGCAGCCCAAGGGCACCGCGGTCGCTCACCATCTTCCGGAGGTCATCGGCGACGCGCTCCGACGCCCCGTCCGGGAACAGCGTGCAGATGGGCCCATCGAAGTCGAGGAGCACGCAGCCGCTGTCGGGTGCCTCAAGGAGGCGGCCCACCTCGGTCAGCTCGGGTGCCCACGAGTCCGCCACGGCGTCGCTTCCGCCGCCCGGCGCGTCCTTCACCCCACGATCCGGTACGCCGAGATCCGGTACGCCCCTCGCGGCAGCCTGCGCCAAGGCCCGGCCGAACGGCCCCGCGCACCAGTCGCGCAGCGCCCGCTCCGCCTGCTTCCGGTCCGGCACCACGTCCAGCTTCAGGGGCTCGGCGGCGCGCAGCAGTGCCCGGCAGACCTTGGACGCGGCGTCCGCGTAGTCCTCGGTGACGGGTTCCCAGGGCAACGTGGTCAGGGCGAGCGCGGCTCTCATGATGTCCGGGAAGACGGACTGGGCGTACTCGAAGTCCAGGTAGGCGGGGAGATCGGTGGCCATGCCCGCCGTCATGTCGCCGTGGCCCGCGCGCCGCATCGCGGCGGCCCACAGCGCCGTCATCCGGATCTGCTCGTCCTTCTCGTAGTCCATGCGTACGAGGTGGGTGGCGAGGTCGTGCAGCGGATCGCCGTACGAGGCCAGCTCCCAGTCGATCACCGCGAGCCTGCGGCGGTCGACCACGATGTTGGCGCGGTGCACGTCGGTGTGGATGAGGCAGAAGGGGCGGGGGGTGAGCGGCCGGCGCTGCTGATCGTCGCGGAAGGTCCGCATGACGTCGGCGTGGATGCCCACGTCGCTGAAGAGCTCCTCGAACCGCCAGCGGTTCGGCCGGTGCACCTTCTCCTCGGCGAAGTCGACCAGCCAGTGGAGGAAGTCCTGGCTCCGCGGGGACTCCGGCCAGCCGTCGGGCCTGGGCGGCAGCTCCTCGACGGGCACGCCGGCGGTCCTGGCGAAGAACGCCGCGAGTTCACCCATCAGCGCCTCGCCGACGGGCTCGCGCGGGTCCGCTTCGGAGAGCGCGCGTCCCGCCCGGTAGGAGTGCAGCGACCAGTCACCGAAGTCCCGCAGACAGCGCGGCACTTCTCTGAGATGCCGGCTGACCACGCCGAGCAGTTCGGGCTCGCTGGGCCAGATGCGGGGCACCACCTCCACGACCTCGCGCGGCATCCGGCACTTGACGCGGGCCCTGAACGGCATCGTGCCGAGCAGCAGGGCGAGCGTGAAGCCGAGGGGCACGATGTGGTTGACGTTGTGGTGACCGGCCATGACCTCACGGTCCGGGTGGTCCCTGTGCGAGTCGGCGAGGCGTCTGATCAACGTCTCGCGGCGACCGCTCTTCGGCGCCTCGTGGGGGGAGCGAGGCGGAGGTGACGGCATGAGCGCAGAGGGTATCGAAATCGGGCAGCCGATCTTGCTACTTGCCACATTGTGAACACGGGCGCGCCGCGATCCGCCGCGTGCTGTCCACCGGCTTCGGCTCCCGGGAGGGGACGCTCACGCCGGGCTGGTCGCCCCTCTGCCCCAGAGCCGGTCCAGGACGGGGCGCCAGTCCGGTACGAGGGCGTCGGCGCCCGCGTTCCTCAGGAGGGCCGCTTTGCGCTCGTTCCGAGCGAAGCCCACGAAGTGCACGCCGGCCTCCCTGGCCGCCCGGAGGTCCGAGGGGGTGTCGCCGACCATCACCGTCTCGGCGGGGGCAGCGCCCAGGGCGTTCAGGGCCCGGTGCACGCAGTCCGGGTGGGGCTTGAGCAGGTTCAGGTGCCGGGTGCGGCCGTAGATGTGCGGTGCGAAGCACTCCGTCAGGCCGCGGCCGTCGAGGTAGCGGGCCACGGTCCGCGGGGAGTTGTTCGTCGTGATCGCCAGCCGGACGCCGACGGCCGACCAGGTCCGTATGACCGGGTCGGCGTAGGGGGTCGGCCAGGCGCTGGCCACCGCGTTCAGCTCCTGCCGGGTCAGCCTCGCCTCCAGCTCGGTCACGAGGTCGCTGTCCGGGTGCCTGGCATCGACGGCGCGCAGCACCTGGAACGGGTCCCGTTCCTCGCGCACGCCGTCCGACAGGAGGCCGTGCAGGCCCCGGTCGGCCAGCCAGTGGATCTGTGTTTCGGCGATCCGCGGTGCCGAGTGCCCGGCGAAGAGGCGGCAGATGGGGCCGTCGAAGTCGAGGAGGACGGAGCGCGCCCGGGCGATCAGCTCCCCCGCCGCGTGAGCCTCCGCCGCCACTTGCTCCGCTTGTGCCGCTTCGGACCGCATCGAGTCGGAATTCATTTAAGAGAGTGTCAGGTCCGAGGTGATGGTTGCCCAGAGGGCGTCGAACCACTTCTGGGACTCGTCGACGAACGTGGCGTCCCGCGAGGCCGGGCCCGCCTTCTCGAAGGAGAACAACGGGGCCGCGATTCCCCCGGCGTCGTACATGTCCATCGCCTCGACGCCACCGCTGTCGTCCAGCATCACCTGCTCCCGCCCCAGCGTGTAATACGCCAGCAACGCCTCCCTGCCGTTCACCAGGTACAGCTTCACCGGGGTCGTGAACGGCAGGGCGCGGAACTGGACGGAGACGTCGATGCCGTGGGAGGAGCGCAGGGCGCGGAGGTTGTGGCGCAGGACCTGGCCCTGGGCGTTGCGCTGGGCCAGCCAGCGCCGGTGGAGGCGGTCGGTGCTCGTGGGGTCGGCTTCGACCGGTACGGGGAAGGCCAGCGTGATGTCGCTGCTCGGCAGCAGGATGCGTACCGCGATGGAGTCCGGGCGGATGCGGCCCTCGTGGATCAGGCGGACCGGTTCCCCGAGGGCGACCATCAGGGTCTCGGCGGTGTAGGACACGACGTCGATCCGCACCTGCGGCTCCGCGAACGCCGCCGCGAGGCGTGGGGCGAGCGCGACCATGGACGGCTGCGGGCCCCGGCTCGCGGGCGCGGGCCCCGCCTCGGCGACCCGCGGCGGGCTGCCCTTGCTGACGTTGGACAGCAGGCCTTCGCTCTGGAGCTTCTTCATCGCCTGCCGCACGGCTCCGCGCTCCACGCCGAACTCCTCGGCCAGCTCGGCCTGGGTCGGCAGGCGGTCGCCCGCTCTGAGCTCGCCGGCCCGGATGCGTTCGCGCAGGGTGTCGGCGATGTCCTGGGGTGAGAGTTTTCGGCTGCCGTTCACTGCAACGTTCTCCTGGGTCACCACCAAACGATACAACTGGCGGCCATCTTACGGGAGTTGTGCGGGAGTTGTTTATTCCGGCTTACCAAGCGGGGACAACTTAGTCAGAGTTGGTTGCCAACTGACTCAAGATGGCAGAAGGAGGCACCACCATGCCCGTCATTGCCCTCCTCGCAGCCGTGGCCGCCGTCGCCGCCGAACAGCTCGTGCAGTGGAAGTACGGCCCCATGGGCATCGCCGGCCTCTTCCTGCTGACCATCGGCGTCAAGGCGAAGAGCCCGGCCTGCAGCTCCATCGGCGCCGGCGTCCTCGCCCTGATGGTGACCGGCCCCGCCCTGTAACGACCCCGCGATCACCTGCCCCGCGACCGCCCGGCGGGCCGCTCTCAGCCCGCCAGGTACAGGTCCTGGCTGATCGTGTTCCACAGCGCGTTGAACCACAGATGGGACTGCTCCACGAACGTCGTGTCCCGCAGCCCGTCCCCCTGATGGAAGGGGAAGAGCATCGACTGCGTGCCCTGCGCGTCGTACATCTCCAGGGACTCCTCGCCGATCTCCTCGCCCCGCTTGGTCAGCGTGTAGTACGCGAAGAGCGCTTCCGAGCCGTTGAGCAGGTACAGCTTCACCGGTGGCGTGAACGGCAGCGCCCGGAACTGCACGGACACGTCGATGCCGTGCGAGGCGCGCAGCGCGAGGAGGTTGTGGCGCAGGACCTGCCCCTGCGCGTTGCGCTGGTCGAGCCACCTGCGGTGGACCTCGCCGCCCTCGTCGTCCCGGTCGTCGACCGGTGCGGGGAAGGCCAGGTCGATGGTGCGGCTCGGCAGCAGTACCCGGACATCGACCTTGGCCGGTTTGCGCTGCCCGGCGTGGATCTGCCGGAGCGGTTCGCCGATCGCCATGGTGAGCGAGATCGACGTCAGGCACAGGGCGTCTATCTCCACGTGGGGCGCCTCGAACGCGGCCGCGATGCGTGGCGCGAGCCCCACCATCGTCGGCTGCGGGCGCACCGCGCCGGGGTCGGTGAGCGCACGCTCGGGCGCCTCCGCGACCGTGGCGGGGCTGCCCTTGGACACGTTGGACAGGAGGTGCTCACGGTGCAGTATCCGCAGCGCCTCCCGGACGGCACCGCGCTCGACGCCGAACTCGTCGGCCAGCTCGGCCTGCGTGGGCATGCGTTGCCCGGGCCGCAGCGACCCGGACCTGATCCGGTCGCGCAGCACCTCCGCCACCTCGTGGTGAGAGCGCTGCCGCCTCTTGTTCCCGTTGACCGGGACGTGGTCCGTAGTCACAACCAAACCGTACAACTTCGCGCCATCTTCCGGGAGTTGTCAGGAAGGTGGTTATGAGTCGACTCTCGCGGAGATAACCCAGGAGGAGTTGGTAGCCAACTTGGGCGACCTGGTCAGACCCTTCCGGGCTTGGCCACCACCCCTCGGCAGCCGCCGCGAAGTCCCGCCGAAGGCAGCCAGTTGGTCACCAGCCGAACGGGGTCCGCCACCCCGATCCCGAAGGAGGAACGTCATGCCGCTCATCGCCATCGTCGTCGCCGCCCTCGTCATCGGATTCGAGCAGCTCATCCAGTGGAAGTACGGGCCGCTGGGAATCATCGCCTTCGTTCTTCTCACCGTGGGGGTCAAGGCCAGGAACACCAAGCTGAGCGGAGCCGGAGCCGCGCTCCTGATCCTGCTCCTCGCCCAGTCGAACTGAACCGGGCGAACCGAACCGGGCGAACCACAGACCCGGTTGACCGGGCTTCCATCCGGAGGGGAGCCGGAAGTCCGGTCAGCCGCTGATGAAAACGAGCCCCGGCTCCCGGCTACGGGGAGCCGGGGCTCATGTACGCCATGGCCGACGGGCCTGCGGCCACAGACGGACAGACCTCAGAAGATGTCCGGGCACCACGGCCGCCGCGGCGCACGGAACAGCGTGTCCGCGAGCGCCGCCGCGCCCGCCCGCTCCTCCGCCGCCCGGCCCAGCGCCACCAGCCGCGTCATGGAGCCGTCACCGAGCCACACCTGCCCCAGCTCACCGATCCCCAGGCCGAGGTCGGGCGCGTCCCCGGTCGGCGTGCACCGCGCGGCTCCGTCCGCCGCGGCCTCCAGGCGGTACCGGCCGCCCGCGAGCCCGCCCTCGTCGGCGACCTCAAGGACGAGCGTGCCGGTACCGGCGTACGTACGCGCCTCCAGGGCCCGTACGACATCCAGGACGCGCACCCAGAGCCAGTCGGCATGTGTGGTGACCCTGGCGGCGCGCGGGTCAGGCAGGAGGTCGGGGAGCACGTCGTCGGGGGCGCGGTGGCCGGACTCGACCGAGATGACCTTGTCGATCGAGCAGACGTAGTGCCACAGGGCGCGCTCGGCGGCGGGCGTGGTGGTGGTCGTGCCCAGTACGGAGACGGAGTTGACCGGCAGCCTGGACGCGTCGTACCGGTTGTTCGTCGAGCGGTACGCCATGAGGCCGTCGACCGTGCCGGAGGGCGAGCGGTAGAGCGCGTAGAACGGCTCCTGCCACGGGAACTCGGTGGTGGCCTGCTGCCCGGTGTTCCGCAGCCACCACCGCTCGTCGCGGTCGATCGCGCCGTGCTGGACGGCGCGGAAGCGGTCGTGCAGCTCGGGGCCCAGCTTGCGCACGTCGTCGCCGTCGACGAGGTCGATGCGGGCGCCGGCCTCGTCGGGTCCCGACCAGCGGGGGTCGAGCCCCGCACGCGGTACGTCGACCGTCCACTCGGTGGTCGAGGTCGCGGGCCCGAAGCCGTACCGCCCGTAGATCCGGTGCTCGGAGGCGATCAGCGTGGCGACCACGGCGCCGCGCTCCTTCGCCGCCGCGAGGTCGGCGGTCATCATGCGGCTGAGGATGCCGCGGCGGCGGTGCGTGGGCGCGACCGTGACCGCGGTGACGGCGTGGGCGGCGACGGCGGCGCCGCCCACGGCGGTGAGCTCCTGCGGATAGGAGCGGTACGTGCCCACGCAGCGCCCCCGGTCGAAGGCGCCCCGCAAGATGTCGGTGTCGTCGCGCGCGCGGCCGTTGGCGATGGCCTCGTCCGACATGGCCGCCCGCGCCTGGAGGAACCCGGCCTGGACGGCCCGCAGCCAGACCGGCAGTTCGGCGTCGGTGACCGCACGTATCTCGATGTCGTCGCTCATGCGCCCACGCTAGGCAGCGGACCGGCCGCGCCGCACGTGGTTTGCCGCCGGGGCCGGGTGCCCGGCGCGCGCTCACACCAGCAGGTCGTCCACCTGCGCCTCGCCCTCGCGGTAGCGCCGGGTGATCTCGGCGCTGCAGTCGTCGGCCGTGCGCTGGAGGAGCTGGCGACGGCGTGAGACCTGCTGTTCGTAGCGGACGAGGCGGCCCATGGCCGTGTGCAGCTCCTCGTCCGTGCGCGCCGCCAGGTCGGAGAGCTCGACCTCGGCGAGCATGTCCGTGGCGAGGCGGCGGTACTCCTCGCCGTGCGGGGTGCCGAGCGTGACGTGGCGTGCCGATGAGCGGTGCCGGGCCGGGGCGTCCGCGAGGATCTCCGAGAGCCGGTCGACGACCGCCGCGTCCGGTGAGGACGCCAGGGGATCGCTCGGGTCCTTACGGCGCGCGAGCTCGGCCCGCAGGATGTCGATGCGGCCCTGGAGCAGCCGCCGTACGTAACTGAGGTCGGCCTCGTCCTGCTGCGCCGCCCTGCGCAGCCCGCGGAGCTCGCCGAGGCGCCGCGCGGCCAGGTCGATCTCGGGCACGTCGGGCAGCCGGGTGCCCGCCGTGCGCTGTGTGGGCGGACGCGGAACCGCCGTGCGCCGCAGCGAGATGATGCGCCCCGGCGCCTGCCCTGCCTCTGGTGTGCTCATGTGCCTCTACCCGTCCCCTCGACCGGCCGACGCGGTGCACCGCGTCGATGCATCGTGCCACTCGAAGTGGCCGCTATGTGAGCGAGTGCCCGGAATCGGCCCCAGATGGGGGGATCCAGAGCTTCCGAGGGCCGCGGCGTGCCTCGGTACGGGGCACGGCATGATGACCGTATGCGAGCTGTGGTGCAGAGGGTCGACGGCGCGAGCGTGGTCGTCGAGGGCGAGGACGGCCCCGAGACGGTGGGCGAGATCAGCGGCGAGGGCCTGTGCGTCCTGGTGGGCGTCACGCACGACGACACCAAGGAGAAGGCCGCTCAACTGGCCCGCAAACTGTGGACGTTGCGCATGCTGGCCGATGAGCGATCGTGCAGCGACACCGACGCGCCGCTGCTGGTCATCAGCCAGTTCACGCTCTACGGAGACGCCCGCAAGGGCCGCCGCCCCACCTGGAACGCGGCGGCCCCCGGCGATGTCGCCGAGCCCCTGGTCGACGAGGTGGTCGCCCGCCTCCGCTCGCTGGGCGCGACGGTGGCCACCGGCCGCTTCGGGGCGCGGATGCGGGTGGGCCTGACGAACGACGGCCCGTTCACGGTCCTGCTGGACATCTGAACCGCCCGCGCGGCAGGCGTCAGGGCTCGACCACGACTTCCTGCGCGGCGGCCGTGTCCCCCGCGACCAGCTCGGCGTCCACCGGCACATTGCGCTTGACCAGCGCGAGCGCGATCGGCCCCAGCTCGTGGTGGCGTACGGACGTCGTGACGAAGCCCAGCTTGCGGCCTTCGGCGCCCTCGCTCGCGAGGTGGAGCGGGGTCCCGGCCGGCGGCAGGAGTACCTCGCTGCCGTCCAGGTGCAGGAAGACCAGGCGGCGCGGCGGCTTCCCCAGGTTGTGGACGCGGGCGACGGTCTCCTGCCCGCGGTAGCAGCCCTTCTGGAGGTGCACCGCGCTGCCGATCCAGCCGAGCTCGTGCGGGATGGTGCGGTGGTCGGTCTCGAAGCCGAGGCGCGGCCTGTGGGCCTCCACGCGGAGCGCCTCGTACGCGAGGAGACCGGCCGCGGGGCCGTTCCCCGCCGCGTACGCCTCCAGGTCCGCGCGCGGCAGGAACAGGTCGCGTCCGTGCGGCGTCTCGCGTACGGCGACGCCCTTAGGGACGGCGGCGATCGAGCCCGCGGGCAGGTGGACGACCGCGAAGTCGTCCGTTCTGTCGGCCGCTTCCACGCGGTAGAAGAACTTCATGCTCTCCAGGTACGCGAGGAGGGCGCCCTGCGTTCCGGGCTCGACGTGCGCCCAGACGGTCTCGCCGTCGTCGACGAGGTACAGGGCGTGCTCGATGTGCCCGTTGGCGGAGAGGATCAGCGCTTCGGTGGCATGGTTCGGCGGCAGCTCGCTGACGTGCTGGGTGAGCAGCAGGTGCAGCCAGCTCAGCCGGTCGGAGCCGGTGACGGTGATGACGCCGCGGTGCGAGAGGTCGACGAAGCCGGTGCCGTCGGCGAGGGCGCGCTGCTCGCGGAACAGTTCGCCGTAGTGGGCGGCGACGCCTTCGTCCACGCCCTCGGCGGGGACGGCGCCGGGCAGGGACAACAGGGGGCTCTTCATGTTCACCCACACTACGACCTGGTCGCGGCGCCGCTTATTCCCCGTCCGCGCGCCCCGCCGCCCGGGGCTCGCGCTCCCGGGCCCCGGCCCCGCACTTCTCGCACTGCCCGAAGATCGCGAAGTGCTTCAGGTCGGTGTCGAAGCCGAAGGTCTCGCGCAGCTTGGCGGTGAACTCCGCGGCGATCCCGGTGTCCGCCTCGATGACGTCCGTGCAGTCCCGGCACACCAGGTGGATGTGGTGGTGGCGGTCCGCTAGGTGGTACGTCGGGGCGCCGTGCCCGAGGTGGGCGTGCGAGACCAGCTTGAGCTCCTCCAGGAGCTCAAGCGTGCGGTAGACCGTGGAGATGTTGATCCCCGACGCCGTCTTGCGCACTTCGCAGAGGATGTCGTCGGGGGTCGCGTGCTCAAGGGTGTCGACGGCTTCGAGGACCAGCTGGCGCTGCGGCGTCAGCCGGTAGCCGCGCTGCCGCAGGTCGCTCTTCCAGTCCGCATCGGTGCTCGCCACACCTTGGATTCTAGGCCCTGTCGTCCGGCGGTCTACTTGAAGAAAGCGATTCCGTCGTCCGGCAGATCGCCGAGGTTGCGCGCCATGTCGGCGACATCCTCGGGCGTCACGACCTTCTTGAGCTGGGCCGACATGTACGGCCGCAGCGGCACCTCGGGGGTCTGCTTCTCGCCGACCCACATGAGGTCGCCCTTCACATAGCCGTAGAGCCGCTTGCCGCCGGTGTAGGGGCCGGAGGCGGCGGTGCGCGCGACGGCGTCCGTGGCCAGGTCGATCTGCGGCTTCTTGTCGGCCAGCTCGCCGTACCAGACCTCGACGACACCGTCGTCGCGGACCATCACGACCTCGACCTTGCGGTCCTTGTCGATCCGCCAGAAGCCGGACTCGGACTCCAGCGGCTTGACCTTGTTGCCCTCGGAGTCGAGCACCCAGGTGTACGAGCGGTACTCGATGAAGTCCCGCCCGTCGTGCGTGAAGGAGACCTCCTGGCCGAAGTTCGCCTTCTCGGCGCCGGGGAAGTCGGTGACACCCGCGCCCGCCCAGTTGCCGAGGAGGAAGGCGAGGGGGACGAGGTCGGGGTTCAGGTCGGACGGAATCTCGATCATGGGATGCTCAGGCGATCTGTGGTGGCGGGATCTGTGGGGTCGGGAGTCGTCAGCGCTGGCCCTGGTACAGCTTCTTCACGGTGAGCCCGGCGAAGGCGATGACGCCGACGCAGACAAGAACCAGCAGGGCGGAGAAGAAGGCCTCAAGCACGGGGTGCTCCTCGGTGAGCGGTCGGGGCAGGTATCAGAGCCGGTCCCACTGTAGTCGGGCGGCGCCCGTACCTCTTGGCGAGGGGCCTTACGATGCGCCCATGGCGAAGAAGCTCGTGATCAAGGTGACCGCCGGGGCCGACGCCCCCGAGCGCTGCTCGCAGGCCTTCACGGTGGCGGCCGTGGCCGTGGCCAGCGGGGTGGAGGTCTCGCTCTGGCTGACCGGCGAGTCGTCGTGGTTCGCACTGCCGGGCCGCGCGGCGGAATTCGATCTTCCGCAGGCCGCGCCGCTGCCGGATCTCATCGACTCCATCATCGCCGCGGGCCGCATCACGCTCTGCACGCAGTGCGCCGCCCGGCGCGACATCACGGAGAAGGACGTCATCGCGGGCGTGCGGATCGCGGGGGCGCAGGTGTTCGTGCAGGAGGCGATGACGGACGGGGTCCAGGCGCTCGTGTACTGAGCCGCACCGCTGAGCCGCACCGGCCGTACGCTGGACGTATGTACGCGCGCAGGCGCCATGTGTACTTCGTGATGATGGGGACGTGCGTCACGCTGTTCGTCCTGGCGTGGGGTGTGGTGCGGCTGTGGTCGATGCCCGTCGCCGTCGGGATGTGCGTCGTGGCGATGGTGATCCCGCCGGTGGCCGCGATGGTGGCGAACCGGCGCGGCCCCGAGGACCGCTGGTGGGACGACCCCTCGGGTGACCCGAAGTCCGACGAGTGGTGGGACGAACTGGACGGCAGGCACCGGCCGTGACCGACGGCAGGCACCGGCCGTAGCCGAAGGGCGGCACCGGACGTAGCCGAAGGGCCGCACCCCGTTCCAGTGGCGTCCAACCCCCTGGGGTGCGGCCCTTCGGCCGATCACGGCGCGGCGCGGATCAGACCGCGATCGCCACCTCCGCGAGGCCGCCCGTCCGGGCGACGACCGTGCGGTCCGCCGTGCCGCCGGGGATCAGCGCCCGGAGGGTCCACGTGCCCTCGGCGGCGTAGAAGCGGAACTGTCCGGTGGCCGAGGTGGGCACCTCGGCGGTGAACTCGCCGGTCGAGTCGAGCAGGCGCACGTAACCGGTGACGGGCTCGCCGTCGCGGGTCACCTGGCCCTGGATCGTGGTCTCACCGGGCTTGATCGTCGAAGCGTCGGGGCCGCCGGCCTTTGCTCCACACATGCGTACTCCTGGGGACTGGGGAGGGGAAGGAAGGAAGGTCGGGCGGGCTTACTTGTTGGCGCCGAGCTCGATCGGCACGCCGACGAGCGAGCCGTACTCGGTCCACGAGCCGTCGTAGTTCTTGACGTTGGTCTGGCCGAGCAGCTCGTGCAGGACGAACCAGGTCAGGGCCGAGCGCTCACCGATGCGGCAGTACGCGATGGTGTCCTTGGCGAGGTCCACCTGCTCGTCCTCGTAGAGGGCCTTGAGCTCGTCGTCGGACTTGAAGGTGCCGTCGTCGTTGGCGTTCTTCGACCACGGGATGTTGCGGGCGCTCGGCACGTGGCCGGGGCGCTGCGACTGCTCCTGCGGCAGGTGCGCCGGGGCGAGCAGCTTGCCGCTGAACTCGTCGGGCGAGCGCACATCGACCAGGTTCTGCGCGCCGATGGCCGCCACGACGTCGTCGCGGTAGGCGCGGATCGAGGTGTCCTGGGGCTTGGCCTTGTACTGGGTGGCGGGGCGGCTGGGCACCTCGGCGCCGTCGACCAGGTCACGGGAGTCGAGCTCCCACTTCTTGCGGCCGCCGTCGAGGAGCTTCACGTCCTGGTGGCCGTAGAGCTTGAAGTACCAGAAGGCGTACGACGCGAACCAGTTGTTGTTGCCGCCGTAGAGGACGACGGTGGAGTCGTTGGCGATGCCCTTCGCCGAGAGGAGCTTCTCGAAGCCCTCCTGGTCGACGAAGTCGCGGCGGACCGGGTCCTGGAGGTCCTTGGTCCAGTCGATGCGGATCGCGTTCTTGATGTGGTTCTTGTCGTACGCGGAGGTGTCCTCGTCGACCTCGACGATGACGACCTTCGGGTCCTCGATGTGGGCCTCGACCCAGTCGGCGTCTACCAGGACGTCGCTGCGGCTCATGCTTTTCTCCTCCGGGGCAGTTACGGCGGTGCGGCGTTGCGAGGGGGCGTGCGGGTACGGCTCTGACGCGCGGGGAGGCGCGGCGTACGTGGCACGGGGCGGCCCAGCCGAAGTCGTCGTCGACGGGCCTGGGGCGAACGGGGGTCGGAGCTCCCGTCAGAAGGTGCGACAGAGCATGGCGGCGACGCGGCACAGGTCTACTGCCCGCCGCTTCGTGAGGTCCGCCTGTCGCTTCATGGGGACGATCGTAGGGACGCGGAGGCGGGTGTGTCACCGGTGCTCCGCATGCTGAGACACGATCGTCCACGATATGAGAATGGTTGAACCGGGCAAGCGGCCCGGCGGGGCCCCTGGCCCGGCGTCCGCCCCGTCACATCCGACCGCCGGACGGGTCCGTCTCGCACTGCGGACGGACGCGCCCGGCGGTGGGGTCCGGCCGCACGGGCCCGTCCCCTGGGAGGCGGTGGTTCAGCCCGTCAGGCTGACGTTCTCCCCCGTCACCGACATGTCCACGCCGTCGGACGCCACGTCGACCTTCTCCAGCTTGATGCCGGCCGGCAGGTCGTCGATCTTCTGCTCGAAGTCGGTGACGTCGCGGGCCATGTCCTCGGGGAGCGGGATGGAGAGGCCGAGGACCTCGATCTTCTTCGGGATCTCGTCCGCGTGGACCTTGATGCTGTCGCCCTCGACGCGGACCGTGCTGAGCACGTACACGGGCTTGGGCAGCTTCGTGCCGCCCTTGCTGACCTCGATCTCGACCTTGATCTTGCCGTTGCCGCCGTCGGAGAGGCCGACGACCTTGCCCGTGGCGCCGAGCGGCAGCCCGACGGGCTCGGACTTGCCGGCCTTGAGCAGCTCGTCGTACGTGACGTGGGCCGTGCCCGAGGCGGTCGCCGCCGTCGCGGAGCTGTAGTCGCCGGAGAACTTCACGCCCTTCATGTGGGCCGTCAAATCGGCGATGCGGATCGAGTCGGACCCGGACCTGGCGTCGTAGTCGCTGATGCCGACCTCGACGTCGTCGAGCTCGCCGCCCGCGACCTGGGTCAGGAACGGGAAGCCCTTGATGGAGACGTCGGGTGCCTCGCTGAGCCCCTCGTTCGAGCGCAGCTTCTCGGCCGCCTCGCCCTCGGCGAAGTTCACGGCGAGCCGGTCGGCCGCGACGAAGAGGCCTCCCAGGACGACCACGACGATCAGGAGTATGCGTATCGCGCGCTTGCTCATGTCCGGAGTTCCCCCACGTTGTCCCCCGCCTCACTGTCGATGCCGCGAGCCTAAAGGACGGGCCCCCGGCGGCCGGGCCCGGCCGGGGACCTGTCGATCAGCTGTGACGATCCCGTACGAGGTGCGGGCGCTCGCCCACGGGATCAGCCGAAGGCGCGGCCGAAGACGTACACCGCGGGGGCGGCCGCCGCGAGCGGCAGCGCGACGCCCGCCGTCATGTGCACGAACCTGGACGGGTAGTCGTAGCTCGCCACGCGGTGCCCGATCAGCGCGCAGACACCCGCGCCGAGGGCGAGCAGCGCGCCCTCGCCGCCGAAGTCCGTCATGCCGCCGACGGCGATCCCGCTGCCGGTGGCCGCGAGCAGCGCGACGACGACGGAGGCGGGCGTGGGCAGCGGCAGCGCGCGGGCCAGGACCGCCACGGCGACCGCGACGCCGCCGACGGTCACGGCGTCGGGGACGGCCGCGAGATGCCCCGCGGCGATGATCGCGAGCGCCGCGGAGACGACGGTGGCCATGAGCCCGTACATCCGCTCGTCGGCACCGGCGTGGCTGCGCAACTGGAGCACGAGCACCAGCAGCACCCAGACGCCGAGGGTGCCGAGGATGGCCGCGGGCCCGTGCCCCTCGCCGACGGTGAGCAGCACGGCGTCCGCGACGAGTCCGCCGAGGAAGGCGAGCGCGATGCCCTGCCGGGCGGGCCACATGCCATTCAGCCGGAACCAGCCCGCGGCCGTCACGGCCTGGAGGATGACCAGCGGCACGAGCAGCGCGTACTGCCCGACGGCGGCACCACCGGCGAGCAGCAGCCCGAGCAGCGCGGTCAGCGCCGCGGGCTGCATCCCCGGCTCTATGACGGGCGAGCGCCCCTCGGCGCGGGCCCGCTGGGCGTCGGTGACGCGGGTGTTGCCGGTGGTGGTGGCGGGGCCGTAGGAGGTGTCAGCGCCGCCGGGGGCCGGGGCGGGGGTGACCACCGCGGGCTCTTGGGGCGCCTGGGGCTGAGGTGCCTGGGGCTGGGGTTGGGCCTGCGGCGCCTGCGCGGGCAGGTACGAGGTCTCCGTCATGTCCACCGCGGGGATGGGCGGCTGCACCTGCGTCTCCCAGGTCTGCCCCTCCCACTGCTGGGTGTACTGGTCCTGCGCGTAGGGCTGGGGCTGGGGGTACTGGGCCTGCTGGTACTGCTGCGGCTGCTGGTACTGCTGCTGGTCCGGGTACGCGGCGTACTGCTGTGGCTGTGGCTGCTGGTGTTGCTGCTGCGGCTGCGGATACGGCTGGGCGTACTGCTGCTGCTCCGGGTACGGGTACGGCTGGCCCGGCGGGTACTGCTGACCCGGGTACTGCTGCCCCGGGTACTGCTGGTCCGGGTACGGCTGCTGCCCGGGCTGCGGCTGACCCGCGCGCGGGGCGTACCCCTCGTACCCCTCGTACCCGTCGTACCCCTGCCGAGGCTCATGGCCCTCGTAGCCCTCGTAAGGCTGATTGGACATGGTGCTCATCCTCCTGCGAACGGCGGGAGCACCTCGACCGTGCCGCCCTCGGCCAGCCGTACGGTCTCATGCCCACGGGTGCCTACGGGGTCGCCGTCGATCAGGAAGGAGCATCGCCGCAGGACCCGGGCCAGTTCCCCGGGGTGCCGCTCGCGGGCGGCGTCCAGCGCTTCGGCGAGCGTCGCCGCGGTGTAGGGCTCCTCGGCGACGCCCGCGGCCGCCTTGGCAGCGGCCCAGTAGCGAATGGTGCCGTTCACCATGCGACTCCCCTTTCAGTCGGCGGTTGCCGACGTCCATGATGCCGTGGCCCACGCGGCGATCCGTCCGGCCAGCTCGTCGGAGACCGCGTGCTCCGCGTGTCCCATGCCCTCCTCCAGCCACAGTCCGGCCCCCTCCCGCGCGGCGGCGGCCAGCATCCGGGGGTGGTCGACGGGGAAGTACGGGTCCCGCGTGCCGTGCACGACGAGCAGCGGCGCGGGCGCGATGAGCGGGACGGATTCGACCGGGGAGAGGGGCACGGGGTCCCACTCGTGCGGGTGGATTCTCGTCCGCAGTCCGAAGCGGCCCACCACGCGCCCCGCGGGCCTGGTCACGACCCAGTGCAGCCGCCGCATGGGGGCGGTCCCCCGGTAGAACCAGCGCGCCGGGGCGCTCACCGCGACCACCGCGTCCGCCCGCGCTTCCGTGCGCCCCCTGTGCGACGCACCGTGCCGGAGCACCACGGAACCGCCCATCGAGAACCCGACGGTCACCACGTGTGCGTGCCCCAGCGAACGCGCCCACTCCACGGCCGCCGCCAGGTCGAGCACCTCGCGGTCGCCCACCGTGGAGTGCCCGCCGGAGGCCCCGTGCCCCCGGAAGGAGAAGGTGATCACGGCCGCACGCTGGGCGAAGACGGCGGCGATGCGGCGTACGTGCGGCCGGTCCGCGGCCCCGCTGAAGCCGTGCGCGAGGACGATCGCCGGGCCCCCGCGCGGGCCCGGCCCCGGCTCGTACGCGGCCTCGATGGCGACCCCGTCCTGTGTACGCAGCGTGACGCGCTGTCGAACGGGAGACTGCGCGTAAGTGAGCGGCTGCACAGAAGATCGCGCCGTTTGACCTGCCGGAACGGAACTCATGTGGGCTATTCTGCTGGGCAGAGGATCCGGGCAGCGAAGCCCCCGGGTCCTTTTGTGCTTTCAAGCGCGCCATGCCTGTCGGCGTGTGGGCCCCGGGCGCGGGCCCCCGAAAACGCAGCAGCTTACGTACGAAGCAGTGCCGTAAACGTCCTCGCAGAAACCGAGGAGGAACCGACGTTATGGGCGAGCGAAACGTGCACGACCGCAGGACAGACCGAGGCCACCGGACCGAGGGAGCCACGCGATGAGCTCTCTGCTGCTCCTCACCAACGCCCTCCAGCCCTCGACGGAGGTGCTCCCCGCCCTCGGCCTGCTCCTGCACAACGTGCGCGTCGCCCCGGCGGAGGGCCCCGCCCTCGTCGACACCCCGGGCGCCGACGTCATCCTCGTCGACGGCCGCCGCGACCTGCCGCAGGTGCGCAGCCTCTGCCAGCTCCTGCGCTCCACCGGGCCCGGCTGCCCGCTGATCCTCGTCGTGACGGAGGGCGGTCTCGCCGCCGTCACCGCCGAGTGGGGCGTGGACGACGTGCTCCTGGACACGGCGGGCCCCGCCGAGGTCGAGGCGCGGCTCCGGCTCGCGATGGGCCGCAGCCAGATCACCGCCGACGAGCTCCCCACGGAGATCCGCAACGGCGACCTCTCCGTGGACGAGGCGACGTACAGCGCGAAGCTGAAGGGCCGGGTCCTCGACCTGACCTTCAAGGAGTTCGAGCTGATCAAGTACCTCGCGCAGCACCCGGGCCGCGTCTTCACGCGCGCGCAGCTGCTCCAGGAGGTCTGGGGCTACGACTACTTCGGCGGCACGCGCACGGTCGACGTCCACGTGCGGCGGCTGCGCGCGAAGCTCGGCGTCGAGCACGAGTCGCTGATCGGCACGGTCCGCAATGTCGGATATCGCTTCGTGACCCCGGAGAAGGTGGAGCGCGCGGCCGACGAGGAGAAGGCGAAGGCGGCGACACCGCGGCCCGAGGCTGCCCAGAAACTCTCGTAGGGGCCCGGGGTCCATCCGCGTAGACTGCGCGCGTGGCCAAGGTGACGCGGGACGATGTGGCGCGACTGGCGGGTACTTCGACCGCTGTCGTCAGTTATGTCATCAATAACGGACCCCGGCCGGTCGCCCCGGCCACGCGCGAGCGTGTACTCGCCGCGATCAAGGAGCTGGGCTACCGCCCGGACCGGGTCGCGCAGGCCATGGCCTCCCGGCGTACGGACCTCATAGGCATGATCGTGCCGGACGCGCGTCAGCCCTTCTTCGCGGAGATGACGCACGCCGTCGAACAGGCCGCGTCCGAGCGCGGAAAGATGGTCCTCGTCGGCAACTCCGACTACGTGGAGGAGCGCGAGACCCACTACCTGCGCGCCTTCCTCGGCATGCGGGTCTCCGGCCTCATCCTCGTCAGCCACGGCCTGACCGACCAGGCCGCCGCCGAGATCGACGTGTGGGACGCGCGCGTGGTGCTCCTGCACGAGCGGCCCGAGGCCATCGACGACGTCGCGGTCGTCACGGACGACGTCGGCGGCGCGCAGCTCGCCACCCGGCACCTGCTCGAACACGGCCACGAGTACGTCGCGTGTGTCGGCGGCACGGCCGAGACCCCGACCGTCGGCGACCCTGTCTCCGACCACGTCGAGGGCTGGCGGCGCGCGATGCGGGAGGCAGGGCGGTCCGTGGAGGGGCGGCTCTTCGACGCCCCGTACAACCGCTATGACGCGTACCAGGTCGGCCTGGAGCTGCTCGCGCGGCCCGACCGGCCCACCGCCATCTTCTGCTCCACGGACGACCAGGCCATCGGCATCCTGCGGGCCGCCCGCGAGCTGCGCATCGACGTGCCGGGCGGGCTGGCCGTCGCCGGCTTCGACGACGTCAAGGAGGCGGGCCTCACGGACCCGCCCCTGACGACGGTCGCCTCCGACCGCCCCGCGATGGCCCGCGCGGCGGTGGACCTGGTCCTCGACGACGGGCTGCGGGTCGCGGGATCGCGGCGGGAACGCCTGAAGCTGTTCCCTTCGCGGCTGGTCGTACGGCAGTCCTGCGGCTGCGAGTAACACCCGGCCCCAGCGGGCCCGCAGCGCCTTTATAAGGGGCATACGCACTTCTGCCGGGCTTCTCAGGACGTACTCAGACAGCTCTCATGTACGGCGGCCAGTCTCGTAGTCATGACCGAGACCTTCCGCCCGAGCGGCGAGTACCCCCAGCAGCAGCCGTCCGCGCCTGTTCACCCCGGCGGTACACAGGGCGACGCGTACCAGCAGGGCACGTACCAGCACGGTGCGTACCAGCAGAGCGCGTATCCGCCCCCGCCCGGCTTCGCGCCGGACGCGGTCCACGAGGTGCCGAGGCGCCGCCGCGCCAGGGGCCCCGCGGCCCTGCTCGCGGCCGTGGCCATCGCGGCCGCGGCGGTCGGCGGCGGCACGGCGTACGCGGTGCAGACGCTCACCCACCAGGGCGGCGGCTCCTCGGCCACCAGCACGGACGTCGTGCCGACCAGCCAGAAGGGCACCGTCGCCGGTGTCGCGCAGGCGGTCAGCCCCAGCATCGTCGAGATCAGCGCCACCTCGGGACAGGGCAAGTCGACCGGGTCCGGCGTCATCACCAAGAGCGACGGCGAGATCATCACCAACAACCACGTGATCTCCGGCGCCTCGTCGATCAAGGTGCGGACGAACGACGGCAAGACGTACGAGGCCGAGGTCGTGGGCACCGACAGCAAGAAGGACCTCGCGCTCATCCAGCTGAAGGACGCCTCGGGGCTGAAGCCCGCGACGCTCGGCGACTCCGACAACGTCAAGGTCGGCGACGAGGTCGTCGCCATCGGCTCCCCCGAGGGCCTCACCGGCACCGTCACCAGCGGCATCGTCTCCGCGCTCGACCGGGACGTCACCGTGTCGACGGGCGAGGGGCAGCAGCAGCAGCCCGAGCAGGAGCAGGGCGGCTGGCCGTTCGAGTTCGGCGGGCAGGAGTTCAACGGCGACACGGGGTCCTCGAAGACCACGTACAAGGCGCTCCAGACCGACGCCTCGCTCAACCCCGGCAACTCCGGCGGCGCCCTCATCGACATGAACGGCAACATCGTCGGCATCAACTCCGCGATGTACTCGCCCGCTTCCTCGCAGGCCGGCTCCGAGTCCGGCTCCGGCAGCGTCGGCCTCGGCTTCGCCATCCCGGTCAACACGGTCAAGGACGACCTCGGCAAGCTGCGGGCCGGGTCGCAGTCATGACGCCCCTCTCCGTGGCCAGGGAACTGCACGGCGGCCGGGCGGCCCGCGCCCCCGAGGTGGCGACCTCCGCCGCCCCGGACGCACGGCCCGCCGCACGCCGCGCACCCCGCGCCCGCATGCGAGGCTGATACCTGCCGCCCCGCCCCGACCACTTCCGAGGACCTGTCACGATGAGCCCCGCCGATGGTGACCGCGAGCAGCAGCGCATCCTGATCGTGGACGACGAACCCGCAGTGCGGGAGGCGCTCCAGCGCAGCCTCGCCTTCGAGGGGTACGGCACCGAGGTCGCCGTGGACGGCGCCGACGCGCTCGACAAGACCGCCGCGTACCGCCCCGACCTCGTGGTCCTCGACATCCAGATGCCGCGCATGGACGGCCTCACGGCCGCGCGCAGGCTCCGCGCCACCGGTGTGACCACGCCGATCCTCATGCTGACCGCGCGCGACACCGTCGGCGACCGCGTCACGGGACTCGACGCCGGAGCCGACGACTACCTGGTCAAGCCGTTCGAGCTGGACGAGCTCTTCGCCCGCATCAGGGCGCTCCTGCGCCGCAGTTCGTACGCGACCGCCGCGGGCCAGGCCGAGGAGGGCGACACGCTGGCCTTCGCCGACCTGCGGATGGACCTGGCGACGCGGGAGGTCACGCGGGGCGGACGCACCGTCGAGCTGACGCGTACGGAGTTCACCCTCCTGGAGATGTTCCTCGCCCACCCCCGGCAGGTCCTGACCCGCGAACAGATCCTCAAGGCCGTCTGGGGCTTCGACTTCGAGCCGTCCTCCAACTCCCTGGACGTGTACGTGATGTACCTGCGCCGCAAGACGGAGGCGGCCGGTGAACCGCGCCTCGTGCACACGGTGCGGGGCGTGGGGTACGTGCTGCGGGGCGGCGAATGACCGGGCCCATGCGGCGGTTCCGTTCACTGCCGTTGCGCTCACGGCTGGCGCTGCTGGTGGCCACGGCTGTGGCGGTGGCCGTCGCGGCGGCGGCGGTGACCTGCTGGTTCGTGGTGCGCAACGCCCTGATGGACTCGCTGGACAGCGCGCTGAGCAGCAACCGCCCCAAGCCGGAGGACGTGGTCGAGCAGATCGACCTCGACTCGCTGGGCGGCGGGGCCAGGTGCCTGCGCGAGATCCCCGGCCAGGACAACCCCGACCTGTACAAGCAGACCATCCAAGTGGTGGCCCAGAACGGCACGAGCTGCGTCATCCTGGGCCGGCAGACCATCAAGGTCACCGACTCGGACACCGCCGTGGCGGGCCGCGAGGTCGAGGACAGCCGGCATGACACCACCGCGTCCAACGGCGAGAAGTACCGGGTCTACACGTATCCGCTGAAGGAGTACCCGGAGCTCCAGCTCGCCGTCTCCGTGGCCCGCCCCCTCAGCGAGGTCGACGACACCCTCGACAACCTCACCCTGATCCTCACGCTCGTCGGCGGCATCGGCATCCTCGGTGCCGGCGCCGCCGGCCTCTGGGTGGCCCGCACCGGTCTGCGCCCGGTGGACCGGCTCACCGAAGCCGTGGAGCACGTCGCGCGCACGGAGGACCTCGACCTCCGTATCCCCGTGGACGGCGACGACGAGATCGCCCGCCTCTCCGCGTCGTTCAACTCCATGACCGCCTCGCTGGCCACCTCCCGCGACCTCCAGCAGCAGCTCATCGCCGACGCGGGCCACGAGCTCCGCACCCCGCTGACCTCCTTGCGCACGAACATCGAGCTGCTGGGCCGCAGCGAGGACACGGGCCGGGCCATCCCGCCCGACGACCGCAGGGCCCTGCTCGCCTCGGTCAAGGCGCAGATGACGGAGCTGGCCTCGCTGATCGGCGACCTCCAGGAGCTGTCCCGCCCCGACGCGGGCCACGCGAGGGTGCAGGTGATCGCCCTGCACGACATCGTGGACGCGGCGCTGGACCGGGCCCGGCTGCGCGGCCCCGAGCTGACGTTCTCGGCGGACGTCGACCCCTGGTTCGTCCGCGGGGAGCCCGCGGCCCTGGAGCGCGCGGTGGTCAACCTCTTCGACAACGCGGTGAAGTTCGGCCCGGCGGGTTCCGTCATCGAAGTCGCCCTGAAGAACGGCAAGCTGACGGTACGCGACCACGGCCCCGGCATCCCCGCCGAGGAACTCCCCCACGTGTTCGACCGCTTCTGGCGCTCACCGTCGGCCCGCAGCCTGCCGGGTTCGGGCCTCGGCCTGTCCATCGTGGCCCGCACGGTGCGGCAGTCCGGCGGCGAGGTGACGCTGGGCCAGGCCGACGGCGGCGGCACGGTGGCGACGGTACGGCTGCCGGGCGCGGCGACCCCACCGCCGAGCGAACTGCCTGACGTGCCCTGAGACGCCCCGGCCTGCTCTGAGGCCCCCGACGCGCAACCCAACGAGACGATACGTCTTGCCAAGCCTCACGCAACCCGCTACCGTCGACCCGTCAAGGCGCGAGACGAACCGTATCGCCCCGTCACTGACCCCGCTCAATGCCCCCCGTAGCCGACGAAAGGCCACCCACTTGTTCCCAGCACCCGCCCCCACGGCCGCCGCCCGCTCCCAGCTCACCCTCGCCCACCTCACCAAGCGCTACGAGGACCGTGTCGTCCTCGACCGCGTGTCCCTCACCGTCCGGCCCGGCGAGAGAGCCGGCGTCATCGGGGACAACGGGTCGGGGAAGTCGACCCTGCTGCGCCTCCTCGCCGGGCGGGAGCTGCCGGACAACGGCACCGTCACCGTCGCCGCCCCCGGCGGCGTCGGATACCTCGCCCAGGCGATCGAACTGCCGGGCACCGCCACCGTCGGGGACGCGGTCGACGTGGCCCTGGCCGAGCTGCGCTCCCTGGAGCGGCGCATACGGGCCGCCGAGGCATCCCTTGAGGGCGCGGACACGGCGGCGTACGAGCGTTACGCCGCCCTGGTCGCCGAGTTCGAGGCACGCGGCGGCCACGACACCGACCGCCGCGTGGAGGTCACGCTGCGCCGCCTCGGCGAGCGGGAGCCGCTGGACCGCGCGCGCCCGCTGGCCACGCTCTCCGGCGGGCAGCGCTCGCGCCTGGCGCTGGCAGGCACCCTCGCCTCCTCGCCCGAGCTGCTCCTCCTCGACGAGCCGACGAACGACCTGGACGACGAGGCCGTGCGCTGGCTGGAGGACCGGCTGCGCGCGCACCGCGGCACGGTCATCGCCGTCACGCACGACCGGACCTTCCTGGACCGGGTCACCACGACCATCCTGGAGGTGGACGGCGCCACCCGGACCGTGCGCCGCTACGGCAACGGTTACGCGGGATACCTGACCGCGAGGGCGGCCGAACGCGCACGTCATGAGCGGGAGTACGAGGAGTGGCGTGCCGAGGTGGCCCGGCACTCCGCGCTCGCCGAGTCCAACATCGGGCTGCTTTCGGCGATCCCCCGCAAGGCCCCCAGCGCGTTCAGCGGTGCGGGCGCCTTCCGGGCCAGGTCACGGGCGCACGGGGCGATGGGGCGCATCCGCAACGCCCGCGAACGGCTGCAACGCCTGACCGAGAGGCCGGTGCCGCCGCCCCCGCGGCCCCTGCGCTTCGCGGCGCTCGTCGAGGGGGAGGCCGCGGGCGCGGTGGAGCTGACCGATGTGCGGGTGCCGGGGCGGCTGACGGTCGAGGGGACGCTGCGGATCGAGGCGGGCGAACGGCTGCTCGTGACCGGCCCCAACGGCGCGGGCAAGTCGACGCTGCTGCGGCTCCTCGCCGGGGACCTGACCCCCGAGGGCGGCGAGGTCCGGCGTCCGGCGAGGGTGGGTCATCTGCGGCAGGACGGTTCGCGCTGGGACGAGCGGCGGTCGGTGCTGTCCGTCTTCGGTGCGGAGCGGCGCGAGGAGCTGCTCGCCCTCGGGCTGTTCCGCGAGGCGGACCTCGGTCTCCCGGTGCGTGCCCTGTCGGTGGGCCAGCGGCGCCGCCTCGAACTGGCCGAGCTGGTCACCCGCCCCCTGGACCTGCTCCTCCTCGACGAGCCCACCAACCATCTGTCGCCCGCCCTGGTCGAGGAGCTGGAGGCGGCGCTCGCCGCCTACCGGGGGACGCTGGTGATCGTCAGCCACGACAGACGGCTCCGGTCCGGCTTCCGGGGCAGGCGGCTCTCCGTACGGGACGGGCGCCCGCACTCCGGGGACTGACCCGGCGAAACCCCCCGAAACCCTAGCCGCCGATGCCGAGCCCCGAGCCGGTGAGCCGTACGCGGATGCCTTCCTTCTCCACGGTCACGTCCTGGAGCGTCACCGTGCCCGCGCCCGGCGGCTTCGGGAGCTGGAAGGCGAGGGTCAGGCGGTCGGCGAGGACGGGACGGGTGAGGCCGGAGAGGCCCTTGAGCAGGGCGGGGTCGAGGCCGAGCTTCTTGAGCAGCCAGGGGTGGCCCATCGCGACGTCGATGAGGTTGAGGCTCATCACGTCGTCGACGAAGCGGGCGGAACCGGTGAGTTCGTTCAGCTTGGTGTCGCTCTTCAGGGCCTCGCGGACGACCGATTCGGGGACGCCGAGCCGCTCGACGATCGCGGGGACGGAGAGCAGGGCCTTCGCCTTCGACGTCTCCTCGGCGACGCGGTCGGCGGACTTCTCCGACAGGTGCAGGCCCTCCTTCTCGCGCGTGCCGGGACGGTACGTCGCGAGGTCGCCGAGTTGCAGGCTCATGCCGCCGATGTCGGTGGAGATGCCGCGGTCGCCGTTGCGCTGGATGCGGGCGTCGGCGCGCACCTTCAGGTCGTGCCCCGCCACGGGCAGCGTGCCGCGCGCCAGGACCTGGTCGCGGCCCTTGCCGGTGAACGTGACCTGGGATGCGCCCAGTTCGCGGTTGAGGTCCTCGAAGGAGAGCAGCACCTCGCCGTTCATGGCGCCGATCCGCGCGCCCTTGACCGAGGTGGGCCCGTCCCCGTCGATCCTGACGTCGGTGGCGGTCGCGGAGACCTTGGCGAGCGAGACGCGGTCGGCCGCGACGTCCGGGACGGTCACCTTCACCCGGTCCAGGCGCTTGTCGAGGACCTGGGTGAGGAACGGGAAGCCCTCGATGTCGACCTCGGGCGCCGCGCTCAGGTTCATCTGGTCCTTGAGCTTGTCCGCGGCCTCGTGCTCGGCGTAGAGCAGCGCCCAGCGGTCGCCGAGGGCGAGGAAGGCGGCGGCGACGACCAGGGCGACCAGGCCCTTCGCGGCCAGCGGGAGGCCTGTGAAGCGGTTGCGGCGACGGCTGCGGCGGCGCCGACGGTGGTTGGGCGGCTCCCAGGAGTCGTCCTCGCCGTCGGGCCCGTCCGGACCCGGTGACGCCTTGTCCTCGTGGAGGAATTCCTCCAGCGGGTTGGGCGCGAGGGCGGCCAGCTCGTCGTACGGATTGGTGTACGGGGTGGCCGGGAGCCGAGCGGTGTCGTGGCCGCGGTCGGAGTGGTCGAGTGGGACATCGGAGTGGTCATGAGGGGCATCCGAAGGATGCGTGGCTATGCGGTGGGGGGAACGCATCGGTCGATCTCACCATACGTTCACACCCCACCCCAAGCCTGACTCCCGGTAAGCGACGGTTTCGGCGGCTTACCGCGCCGATCCCGCCCCTGGTCAGGGCGTTGAAGTTCACCGGGACGTCATCTACGTCACTTCCGGGAGGTCACTTCACGACCGTGATCCGGTCGGCCTTCGGCGGGGCGATGGGCTTGTCCGCCGAGGAGTTGGCGCTCAGGTAGTCGTTGAACGCCTTCAGGTCGTCCGCGCCGACCAGCGGCTTCGCGCCCTTGCCCAGCTCGGGGAGGCCATCGCCGCCGCCGGCGAGGAAGGAGTTCAGGGCGACGCGGTAGGTGGCCGCCGGGTCGAGCGCCTGACCGTTCAGCTTGATCGTGCCGGTGACGACACGGTCGGCGCCGGTCTTGGTCATGTCGAGGGTGTACGTCAGCCCGTCCGAGATCTGAAGGATCTTCGGGGAGTTGGCGTTGGCCCCGCTGACCTGCTGCTTCAGGGCGGTGACGAGCTGAGCACCGGTCAGGTCGACGAGGTTGACCGTGTTGCTGAACGGCTGCACGGTGAACGCCTCGCCGTATGTGACGACGCCGTCGCCCTCGTTGCCGCTCGCCTTGTGCACGATGTCGGAGCGGATGCCGCCCGGGTTCATCAGCGCCAGATCGGCCTCGGGGTCCAGGGACTTGGCGTGCGCGAGCTGCGCGTCCGCGATGAGGTCGCCGAGCGGGGACTCGGGGGTGGTGGCGCCGCGGCCGGGGATGTCCGCGGAGATGTAGCCGACCGCCTTGTTGGCGACGGGCGCGGCCAGCTTGTCCCAGCGGGAGATCAGCGAGGTCATGTCGGGCGCCTTGGCCTGCTCACGGCTGACGACGTGGTTCGCGGACTTCACGCTCGTACGGACGATGTCCTTGGTCGCGCGGTCGTACGTCAGCGTCGTGTCGGTGTAGAGCTTGCCGAACGAGGACGCCGATGTGACCATGCGCGGCTTGCCCGCCGGGTCGGGGACCGTGCAGACGTACGCGCTGTGCGTGTGGCCCGTGACCAGGGCGTCCACCTTGGGCGTGATGCCCTTGGCGATGTCGGTGATCGGCCCGGAGATGCCGTCGCCGGCGCCCGGCGAGTCGCAGTCGTAGTTGTACGCCGGGCTCGTGGGCACGCCGCCCTCGTGGATGAGCGTGACGATGGACTTCACGCCCTGCTTGTCGAGGATCTTGGCGTACTTGTTGACCGTCTCGATCTCGTCGTGGAACTTCAGGCCCTTGACGCCGTCGGCGGAGACGATGTCGGGGGTGCCCTCAAGGGTCACGCCGATGAAGCCGATCTTGACGCCCTTGTGCTTCCACACGTAGTAGGGCTTGAGGATGGGCTCGCCGGTCTTCTCGTCGGTGACGTTGGCCGCGAGGTAGGGGTAGTCGGCGCCCTCGAACTTCTTGTCCTTGCCCCGCTTGTCCTTCTCGTAGCAGCCGTCCTTGGGGTGGCAGCCGCCGTTCTGGATACGGGCCAGTTCCTTGGCACCCTCGTCGAACTCGTGGTTGCCGACGCTCGTGACGTCCAGGTCCAGCTTGTTCATCGCCTGGACCGTGGGCTCGTCGTGGAAGAGACCGGAGAGCAGCGGGCTGGCGCCGATGAGGTCACCGGCGGCGGCCGTCACGCTGTAGGGGTGCGCCTTGCGGGCGGTGCGCAGGGAGGTCGCCAGATACTCGACGCCACCGGCGTCGATCTTCGTCTCGCTCCCGTCGGCGTGCTCCTCCGTCACCTGGCCCGATGAACCCGCGGGCGGCTGAAGATTGCCGTGGAAGTCGTTGAAGGACAGCAGCTGCACATCGACGGTGCGCTTCTTGCCACCCTTGCCCTGTCCTGCCTGGTCCTGCCCCGCACTGGCGGGCAACGCGGCGACCAGCGCCCCGGCGGTCGCGAGCCCCGCCGCCACGGCAAGGACACGGGTGGCACGGCGCCTGGGCCGTCGGTTCGTGGATCTGACGGTCACGCGTTCCCCCAAGGGTCGGATGCGGAGAGGTACGAAACGCTCGGAGCCTAAGGTCAACGCGCGTAGCGCAACAGGGGGTAACGGGTTACAGCCTGGTTGCGCGGCATGGAAATCAAGCCCGTCCGGCGTTTGAGGACGAGCGCGGAGCGCGAGAACCCGGCGCCCAAGGCCGCCGCCAGGCACCGCCCCCGCCGGTTACCGTCTGACGTATGACTGACGACCGCCCCGCCGAGGCCCAGGCCCCCGCTCCCCTCCGGAAGATCGACACCCTCGCCACCCTCACCTCCGCGCAGGCCGATGCCGTGCTCGGGCTCCTCGCCGAGGCCGCGCGCAACGACGGGCAGCAGGCGGTGTCCGAGCAGGGGCGGCTACAGCTCCGCGGCGGCGCGCGCGAGGGCGTCGAGCACTTGCTGCTCAGCGTCGGCGACGACCTCGTGGGGTACGCGCAGCTGGAGGACACCGACCCCGTGGAGGCCCCCGCCGCCGAGCTGGTCGTGCACCCCTCGCACCGCGGCCGCGGCCACGGCAGGGCGCTCGGCTCCGCGCTGCTCGCGCAGTCCGGGCGGCGGCTGCGCGTCTGGGCGCACGGCGGCCACTCCGCGGCCCGGCACCTGGCGCAGGTGCTCGGCCTCTCCCTCTTCCGCGAACTGCGGCAGATGCGGCGCCCCCTGGCGGACCTGGCGCTGCCGGAGCCGGTCCTCCCCGAGGGCGTCTCCGTACGCACCTTCGTCCCCGGCCAGGACGACGCGGCCTGGCTCGCGGTGAACGCCGAGGCCTTCGCGCACCACCCCGAGCAGGGCTCCCTCACCCAGCGCGACCTGGACGACCGCAAGGCCGAGCCGTGGTTCGACCCTGCGGGCTTCTTCCTGGCCGAGCGCGAGAGCGACGGCCGGTTGGTGGGCTTCCACTGGACGAAGGTGCACGAGCAGGAGCGCCTCGGCGAGGTGTACGTGCTCGGGGTCCGCCCCGGCGCCCAGGGCGGCGGCCTCGGCAAGGCCCTGACCACGACGGGCCTGCGCCACCTCGCCGAGGCGGGCCTGCCGACCGCGATGCTGTACGTGGACGCGGACAACAAGGCGGCCGTCAGCGTCTACGAACGCCTCGGCTTCGTCACCCACGAGACGGACCTGATGTACCGCACGGAGTCCTGACCTGCGACTTCCCGCCAAAGCGCGGGCCCGGTCAAGTCCTTCGCGGGGCCCGGTCAGTCCTTCGCGGGGCCCGGCCCAAGTCCTTGAGGGGCGGCGTCACTTGACGCCGCCCCTCTCTTGCACCACCCTTTCACTACTCAATTAGTGAAAGGGTGGTGCAGCAGTGGTCGAGTTCCGCATCGACCGGCGCAGTGGCGTCGCCACCTATCTCCAGATCGTCCAGCAGACCCGCCAGGCGCTCCGCCTCGGCCTGCTGGAGCCCGGCGACAAGCTGCCCACGGCCCGCGAGGTCGTCGAGGCGACCGCCATCAACCCGAACACGGTCCTGAAGGCCTACCGGGAGCTGGAGCGCGAGGGCCTGGTGGAAGCCCGCCGGGGCCTCGGCACCTTCGTACGGAAGTCACTGGGCAGCGCACCGGCGGACTCGCCGCTGCGGGGGGAGCTCGTCGAGTGGGCCGCGCGGGCCCGGACGGCGGGCCTGGAGAAGGACGACGTGGCGGCGCTCTTCGCCGCCGTACTTGAGGAGCAGTTCGCGGAGCGGCCCGCACCGCGAGCTTCAGCGACCGAGGGGGACCCCGCATGACCGGCACCGCCATCGAGGCGCACGCCCTCACCAAACGTTACGGCCGGCACCGCCACGCCCTGCGCGACTGCGCGTTCCGGCTGCCCACAGGGCGCGTCTGCGCGGTCGTCGGCCCGAACGGCGCCGGCAAGTCCACGCTGCTCGCGCTCGCCGCCGGGCTCGACCGCCCCAGCGCGGGCACGCTGACCGTCCTCGGCACGAGCCCCGCGGAGGCCCGCGCCCGCGTGGCGTACGTCGCCCAGGACAAGCCGCTCCATCCGCAGCTGACCATCGCGGGCACCCTGCGGCTCGGTGCGGAACTCAACGCCGGGCGCTGGGACATGGCGGTCGCCGAGCGCGTCATCAGCGGCAGCGGCCTGGCCCCGGACGCCCGCGTCCGCACGCTCTCCGGCGGCGAGCGCACCCGCGTCGCGCTCGCCCTCGCGCTGGGCAAGCGGGCCGAACTCCTGCTCCTGGACGAGCCGATGGCCGACCTCGACCCGCTCGCGCGCCACCAGCTCATGGGCACGCTCATGGCGGAGGCCGCCGAGCACGGAACCACCGTGGTCATGTCCTCGCACATCGTCGGCGAACTCGCCGACGCCTGCGACCACCTGCTCCTCGTATCCGCCGGACAGGTCAGGCTCGGCGGCGGCATCGACGACCTGATCGACGCACACCGCTTGGTCACCGGGCGCGGACCGGCCGACCGCCTGCACCCGCACACCGTCGTCGAGTCCCGCGCCACCGGGCGCGGACTGTCGGCCCTGATCCGTCCCGAGGGCCCGGTCGGCGACGACTGGGACGTCGAAGAACCCTCCCTGGAGGAGCTGTTGCTCGCCCATCTCCGCGCACCGGACGCCCCCGCGCTGCTCACCCCGGGCACCTCCGCCGACCAGCCGGTGGTGACCGCGTGACCGCGTCGCCGGCGGTGGCCGCCGCAACGCCCCGCCGGACCGCCTTCACCCTGCCGGGCCCGTACCGCGCCGTCCTGCGCCAGCACCGCACCGCGCTGTGGGTCGCGCTGGGGCTGTTCGCCCTCTCCGCCGCGGCACTGGCCGCGGACCGGCTGTGGGTCGCCCACGCGGCCGACGTCTTCTCGGCGACCGGCTGTCCGATCAGGCAGCGCATGGCGGATTGCGGCGGCCCGGTCCGCGGCTACCTCGACGCCGAGCTCCAGTTCGGCAGGAACCTCGACTACCTGGGGGCGGGTGTTCTCGCGCTGCCCTGTCTGATCGGGGCGTTCGCCGCGGGCCCGCTCATCGCGAGGGACCTGGAGACGGGCACGTACAAGGTGGCGTGGACCCAGTCGCTCTCCCCGGCCCGCTGGCTCGCCGACCGGCTCACGCTGTGCGTCGCGGTCGTGACCACCGGGGTGGTCCTGCTCGTCGCCGTCCAGCGCTGGGCGTGGACGACAGGTCCGAAGCTCGAGTACTCCGCGGCTTCTTGGTACGAGCGCCCGATGTACGGATCGGTCGGCCCCGTCGCTCTCGGGTACGCGCTGCTGGGCCTGGCCGTCGGCGCGCTCACCGGCATCCTGCTGCGCCGTACGCTGCCGGCGATGGCGGCCGCGCTGGCCGTCACCATGGGAGCGGTCCTCACGCTGCCGCTGCTGCGGCCCCACCTGTGGCCGACCGAGACGGTCACCTGGTCGCGGACCGAGCCGATCGCCACGCCGTCCTCCGGCCTCCTGGTGGAGCGCGGCATGCTCACCTCCGACGGCGGCCGGCTGCCGGAGTCGCTGTGCTGGGCCCCGGCCAAGGACTCGGAGCGGTGCTACGCCGACCACCATGTCACCGGCTGGTACAACGACTACCACCCCGCGTCGCACTTCTGGCCCCTCCAGCTCGTGGAGACCGGCATCCTCCTAGCCCTCACCGCCGCCGCCGTCTACGCCGCCTTCCGGGTGCTGCGCCGGCGCACCGCCTGAGCCGGCGCACCGTGTCGAAGGCCCCCGGCCAGAACCCCCGGGGGTCTTCGGTCCATGTCCCGCACGTCATGTCGCCGTAACCGCTGATTCAGACAAGCTTGCGACGCTCAGGCAATGCAGCCCGCCGTGCCCGACCCACCCCCGGAGACCGGGAAGCCGTCCCCGGAGACGGGGAAGCCGTCCCGGAAGAACGGCAAGCCGTCCCCGAAGGACGGGAAGCGCCGTCTCACTCCCGCGCTCTCCGACGCGCCTATCGGCGTGCCCTCGCGGAAGAATGGCTCCATGAGCCAGCAGAACACGCCGGGACAGGTACAGCACGCCCAGCCGTCCGTCGGTTCCATCGCCGCGCACAGGCCGCACACCATCGCGGCCACCGTCTCCGACCTCGCCCCCGACATCGATGCCGACCTGGACTCCTACGACGAGGACGGCCAGACGGGGCACGACGGGCACGGGCTGCCCCAGGGCCGGTTCCTCGACCGGGAGCGAAGCTGGCTCGCCTTCAACGAGCGGGTGCTCGAACTCGCCGAGGACCCGCACACCCCGCTCCTCGAACGGGCGAACTTCCTCGCGATCTTCGCCTCGAACCTGGACGAGTTCTTCATGGTGCGCGTGGCGGGCCTCAAGCGCCGTATAGCCACCGGTGTCGCCACCCGTTCGGCCTCGGGGCTCCAGCCCCGCGAGGTCCTGGAACTCATCTGGAACCGCTCCCGCGAGCTCATGGCCCGGCACGCCGCCTGCTACCAGGACGACGTCTCACCCGGCCTCGCCGACGAGGGCATCCAGCTGGTCCGCTGGCAGGAACTGACCGACAAGGAGCAGTCCCGCCTCTTCACGCTCTTCCGGCAGCAGATCTTCCCCGTCCTGACCCCGCTGGCCGTCGACCCCGCGCACCCGTTCCCGTACATCTCGGGGCTCTCACTCAACCTCGCCGTGGTCGTGCGCAACCCGGTCTCCGGGCATCAGCACTTCGCGCGGGTCAAGGTCCCGCCGCTGCTCTCGCGCTTCCTGGAGGCCTCGCCCCAGCGCTACGTCCCCATAGAGGACGTCATCGCCGCTCCCGCGCACCTCCAGGAGCTGTTCCCCGGCATGGAGATCCAGGAGCACCACATGTTCCGGCTCACCAGGAACGAGGACCTGGAGGTCGAGGAGGACGACGCCGAGAACCTCCTCCAGGCCCTGGAGAAGGAGCTCATGCGGCGCCGCTTCGGGCCGCCCGTGCGCCTGGAGGTGGAGGAGTCCATCGCGCCGAACGTCCTCAGCCTCCTGGTGCGCGAACTGAAGATCAGCGAGGCCGAGGTCTATCCGCTGCCGGGCCCGCTCGACCTCACCGGGCTCTTCAGCATCGCCAAGCTGGACCGGCCTGAGCTGAAGTACCCCAAGTTCGTGGCGGGCACCCACCGTGACCTCGCCGAGGTCGAGTCGGCGTCCGCGCCCGACATCTTCGCCGCACTCCGCGAGCGCGACGTGCTGCTCCACCACCCGTACGACAGCTTCTCCACCTCCGTCCAGGCGTTCCTGGAGCAGGCCGCGGCCGATCCCGACGTCCTCGCCATCAAGCAGACGCTGTACCGCACGTCGGGCGACTCCCCGATAGTGGACGCGCTGATCGACGCCGCGGAGTCCGGCAAGCAGGTCCTCGTCCTCGTCGAGATCAAGGCCCGCTTCGACGAGCAGGCCAACATCAAGTGGGCGAGGAAGCTGGAGGAGGCGGGCTGCCATGTGGTCTACGGCATCGTCGGCCTGAAGACCCACTGCAAGCTCTCCCTGGTCGTGCGCCAGGAGGGCGACACTCTGGTCCGCTACTCGCACGTGGGCACCGGCAACTACCACCCCAAGACCGCACGGCTCTACGAGGACCTGGGCCTCCTCACGTCGAACGCCGAGGTCGGCGCGGACCTCTCCGACCTGTTCAACCGCCTCTCCGGCTACTCCCGCAGGGAGACCTACCGCCGCCTCCTCGTGGCCCCCAGGTCCCTGCGCGACGGGCTCGTCGCCCGTATCGACAAGGAGGCCCAGCACCACCGCGCGGGCCGCCCCGCCTACGTCCGCGTCAAGGTCAACTCGATGGTCGACGAGGGCGTCATCGACTCGCTGTACCGCGCCTCGCAGGCGGGCGTCGAGGTGGACGTGTGGGTGCGCGGGATCTGCGCGCTGCGGCCCGGCGTCGCGGGGCTCTCGGAGAACATCCGCGTACGGTCCGTCCTCGGCCGCTTCCTGGAGCACTCCCGCGTCTTCGCCTTCGGCAACGGCGGCGAACCGGAGGTGTGGATCGGCAGCGCCGACATGATGCACCGCAATCTCGACCGCCGCATCGAGGCGCTCGTCAGGGTCCAGGACCCGGCGCACCGTGCGGCCCTGAGCCGGCTCCTGGAGACCGGCATGTCGGACACCACCGCCTCCTGGCACCTGGGCGCCGACGGCAACTGGACCCGCCACTCGCTGGATCCGGAAGGCCAGCCCCTGCGGAACGTACAGGAGATGCTCATAGACGCCCGGAGGCGCCGGCGTGGCACAGCAACACCATGAGACGACAGTGGCGGCGACCGGCGCGGCGGACGGGGCCCTGCCGGCCTACCTGCGCGGGCAGGCCACGGAGTTCCTGCGCTCGCTGCGGATGCACCGCGAGTCCACGACGGACGCGCGGGGCGCGGAGGACTCCCTGGAGGCGGCCCGTTCCCTGCGCTGCGCGGCCCGCCGGATCGGCGGCTCGCTGCACACGTTCCGCCCGCTGCTCGACCCCGAGTGGGCGGCGGCGCTCCGTCCCGAACTGGCCTGGCTCCGCGGCACACTCGCCCAGGAGTACGCCTGCGCCGCCCGCCTGAACCGCCTCCTGGGGGCCCTGCACCGCCTCTCGGGGACACCCGTGCCGGCGCCCGCCGCGGCCTCGCTCACCACGCCGGGGGACAGCGGCCTCGCTTCCGTCCCCGCCGCGGGCAGGCGTTCCGCGCGGCGGCCGGGCTCTCCCCTGCTCGAACGGGACCGAGAGCTCGGGGAGGGGTGGGAGCGGCTCCCGCCGCAGGGTGCCGATGAGCCGGGCAGGGGTTCACGCGGCCTGACGGTGGGCGCGGCCAAGGCCGCGGCGCTGCTTGAGCGGCAGCTCACGCTGGCCCGCACGCGGGCCCACTCCACCGCCCTCCAGGCCCTTGGCTCCTCCCGGTTCCACGCGGTGGCGGACACCATCGCCGTGCTGGCCAGCGAGGTGCCCCTCACCGACGCCGAGGACGACCCGAAGCACCTCGCGGCCAGGGCGGAGGCGGACCTCGCCGAAGCCGTCGCCGCGCTCCCGCTGGGCCAGGCGGGCCACCCGTACAACGCGGGCGCGCTGACCCACGGCCTCGCCGCGGACGCCGTCCCCGACGCCCAGGACGCCCCCTGGCTGAAGGTCCGCTCCCTGCTGCGCCTGCACCGGTACGCCCAGGAGGCCCTGCTGGGCCAGGCCTGCCCCGACCCCCGGATCGTCGAGGCGGGCCACGCCCTGGACGTCCACCGCGAGGCCGCAGCAGCCGCCCAGGCGGCGGCCCAGGCCGCGCGGACACCCCGTATCGCCCCGGCGACCGCGTACGCCCTCGGCGTGCTCCACGCCGACCAGCGCCACGAGGTCGAGGCGGCACGTTTCGCCTTCCAGCGGATCTGGCAGCACGATGCGGTGGTCACCCGATGACGTCCGTCAACGCCGGGGCGCCCGTCCTGGCGGCCGGCTGCGTCCTGTGGCGCCGCTCCCCCGTCGACGGCGGCCTCGAGCTCTGCCTGGTCCACCGCCCCCGCTACGACGACTGGTCCTTCCCCAAGGGCAAGCTGAAGCGGGGCGAGGATCCGCTCGCCGGCGCCGTGCGCGAGGTCGAGGAGGAGACCGGCCAACGCTGCGCGCCCGGAAGCCGGCTGCCCACCGTCCACTACGCCGTCCAGGGCCGCCCCAAGCGCGTCGACTACTGGGCGGCCGAGGCGACCGGCGGCCACTTCGAGCCCAGCGGCGAGGTCGACCGCGTCCGCTGGCTGCCGCCCGCCGAGGCCCGCGACCGGCTCACCCAGCTCCGTGACCAGCAGCTTGTCGACGCCCTGCTCAACGTACTCAGCCGATAGTAATCGTTCGGGTACTTTCCGTAATGCAATGTCGCACCAGGCCGACCGCCGAGGTTCACCCCCCGTTCACTCGTGCCAGTCGGCTGCTTCACCTGTCCTGCCTAATTTCGGCCTTGCACGACAGAAAAGCGCAAGACAGACATCGCACGCCGCCAGCAACGGGCCGGCGGCTCCCGGAAGGAACACCCGAAAGTGAAGCTTCAGCGCAAGAACCGGCTCCGCGCCCTCTCCCTCGGCGCCATCGCCGTCTCCGGCGCCCTGGCCCTCACGGCGTGCGGCTCCGACGACACGAGCTCCGGCGATGGCGGCAAGGAGACCAACGCCAACGCCAACATCAAGTGCGACGACGCCAAGGGCCAGCTCGCGGCCTCCGGCTCGTCCGCGCAGAAGAACGCCGTCGACGCCTGGCGGAAGGTCTACACGACCAACTGCAAGGACGTGCAGCTCAACTACAACCCGACGGGTTCGGGCGCGGGCATCACGGCGTTCCTCCAGGGCCAGACGGCGTTCGCCGGTTCCGACTCGGCGCTGAAGCCCGAGGAGATCGAGAAGTCGAAGAAGGTCTGCAAGGACAGCCAGGCCATCGACCTGCCGATGGTCGGCGGCCCGATCGCCATCGGCTTCAACGTACCCGGCGTCGACAAGCTGACCCTGGACGCCAAGACGCTCTCCGACATCTTCAACGACAAGATCAAGACCTGGGACGACAAGGCGATCGCGAAGCTCAACCCCGACGCCAAGCTCCCCAGCACCAAGGTCCAGGCGTTCCACCGCTCCGACGAGTCCGGCACCACGGACAACTTCACCAAGTACCTCAAGGGCGCGGCCCCCGACGCCTGGCCGTACGAGCCGGGCAAGTCCTGGGAGCCCAAGGGCGGCCAGTCCGCGAACGGCTCCGCCGGTGTCGCGGGCCAGGTCAAGCAGACCCCCGGTGCCATCTCCTACTTCGAGCTCTCCTACGCGGGCGACGGCATCAAGACCGTCGACCTGAAGACGGACGCCAAGGAGCCGGTGAAGGCCACCGTCGACAACGCCTCCAAGGCCATCTCCGAGGCCAAGGTCGTCGGCAAGGGCAAGGACCTCGCGCTCGAGCTGAACTACAAGCCGACCGCCGAGGGCGCCTACCCGATCACCCTGGTCACGTACGAGGTCGTCTGCGAGAAGGGCAACAAGCCCGAGACGCTCGCCGCCACCAAGTCCTTCCTGACCTACATCGCCAGCGAGGACGGCCAGAACGTCCTCAAGGAGAACGACTACGCGCCGATCCCGGCCGAGATCATCGCCAAGGTCCGCACCACCGTCGCGGCCCTGAGCTAGCTGAACCGAGTGCGGCCGGCCCCGCAGGACAGGGTCGGCCGCACCGTCCGGTGCACCGCCGCCACGGAGCGCCCGCGCCACGCGCACGGCAGCTCCGCAGACCGGAGAACTCCATGGACATAGCAAGCAGCAACACCACGGCACCACCCCCCGGCGACCCCGGCCGGCCCGCCGCTCCCGCGAGCAAGGCCGCCGCCCGCGGTGCCACGCGCCCGGGCGACCGGATCTTCCTCGGCTTCTCCCGGGGCTCCGGCATAGCGCTCCTCGTGATCATGGCCGCCATCGCGGCGTTCCTCACGTACCGCACGACGCTCGCGCTCTCCGACAACACGGGCAACTTCCTCACCACCTTCGAGTGGGACCCGGCCGGCGCGAGCACCGGCGGCAAGCCGTACTTCGGCATCGCGGTCCTGGTCTTCGGCACGGTCGTGAGCTCGGTGATCGCCCTCGCGATCGCGGTGCCCGTCGCCATCGGCATCGCGCTCTTCATCTCGCACTACGCGCCGCGCAAGCTGGCCACCCCGATCGCGTTCGTGATCGACCTGCTGGCCGCCGTACCCTCGATCGTGTACGGCCTGTGGGGCGCCCTCGTGGTCGCACCCAAGCTGACGGGCCTCTACACCTGGCTCGACGACTACTTCGGCTGGACCGGGATCTTCGAGTACCAGGGCGGCGCCCCGCGCTCCCTGATGACCGTCGGCATCCTGCTCGCGATCATGATCCTGCCGATCATCACGAACGTGAGCCGCGAGGTCTTCCTCCAGGCCCCGAAGATGCACGAGGAAGCCGCGCTCGCCCTCGGCGCCACGCGCTGGGAGGTCATCCGCATGTCGGTGCTCCCCTTCGGCCGCTCCGGCATCATCTCCGCCTCGATGCTGGGCCTCGGCCGCGCGCTCGGCGAGACGATCGCCGTGGCCACCGTGCTCTCCCCCACCTTCCTCATCAGCGCGTCCGTGCTCGACCTCGGCGGCGGCACCTTCGCGCAGAACATCGCAAGCAAGTTCAACGAGGCCAGCGAGTACGGCCAGGACGCGCTCATCGCCTCCGGCCTGGTGCTCTTCATCATCACCCTGCTGGTCAACGGCGCGGCCCGCCTGATCATCGCGCGCCGCAAGGAGTACTCGGGGGCCAACGCATGAGCACCACGACACCGACACCGACCCCGCCCGCCCCGCTCGTCAAGCGTCCCTCGACGCTGAAGGCCGCCAGCCTGCCCCGCTGGTCGTCCCCGGCCGTCGCCCTCGGTTCCGCCGCCGTGGCCATCGGCATCGGCGCCGGAGCCGGCCTCGAAAGCCGCATCCAGTGGGGCCTGATCGCCGCGGTCCTCTTCATCGGCGGCTCCTACGCCCTCGCGGCGGCCGTCGAGGGCACGCGCCAGGCCAAGGACCGCCTCGCCACCTCGCTGGTGTGGGTCATGTTCCTGCTGGCCGTCGTCCCGCTGGCCTCGCTGATCTACGAGACGCTGAACCGCGGCATCAAGGTCTTCGACGTCTACTTCCTGACCCACTCGATGGGCGTCGTCGCCGACGACGAGACCGGCGGCGGCATCTACCACGCCCTCGTCGGCACCCTCCAGCAGGTGCTCCTGGCCTCCGTGATCGCCGTGCCGATCGGCCTGCTCACCGCGGTCTACCTCGTCGAGTACGGGCGCGGGAAGCTCTCCAAGGTCATCACGTTCTTCGTGGACGTCATGACCGGCATCCCCTCGATCGTCGCGGGCCTGTTCGTCCTCAGCTTCTGGATCCTGCTCCTGGGCTTCGACTACTCCGGCTGGGCCGGCGCCATGGCGCTCGCCATCCTGATGATGCCGGTCATCGTCCGGTCCACCGAGGAGATGCTCAAGCTCGTCCCGAACGAGCTGCGCGAGGCATCGCTCGCCCTCGGCGTGCCGAAGTGGCGGACCATCCTCAAGGTCGTCCTGCCCACCGCCATCGGCGGCATCACCACGGGCGTCATGCTCTCGGTGGCCCGCATCGCCGGTGAGACCGCGCCGGTCCTGCTCCTGGTCTGGGTGAACCCCCTGATCAACACGAACCCCTTCGAGGGTTCGCAGGCCTCGCTGCCGCTGTACGTGTACCAGCAGTACGGGGCGGGCACCGACGCCTCGTACGACCGCGCCTGGGCGGCGGCGCTCGCCCTCATCGGCTTCATCATGATCCTCAACCTGGCGGCCCGCGGCGTGGCCCGCTGGAAGGCCCCCAAGACGGGCCGCTAGGCATCCCCCGTCGGCCCCGCCGACGGAGGCCATGCCAGCGGCCCTCTCGCCCCGCCCCCAGAGCTTTCCGAAAGAAGCAGTGATTCCCATGGCCAAGCGAATCGACGTATCGGGCCTGACGGCCTTCTACGGTTCCCACAAGGCGATCGACGACATCTCGATGACCGTGGAGCCCCGCTCCGTGACGGCGTTCATCGGCCCGTCCGGCTGCGGCAAGTCCACCTTCCTGCGCACCCTGAACCGTATGCACGAGGTCACCCCCGGCGGCCGCGTCGAGGGCAAGGTGCTCCTGGACGACGAGGACCTCTACGGCCGCGGCGTGGACCCGGTGGCCGTGCGCCGCACGATCGGCATGGTCTTCCAGCGCCCGAACCCGTTCCCCACGATGTCGATCTTCGACAACGTCGCCGCGGGCCTCAAGCTCAACGGCTCGTACAAGAAGTCCGAGCTGAGCGACGTCGTCGAGAAGTCCCTCAAGGGCGCGAACCTCTGGAACGAGGTCAAGGACCGCCTCAACAAGCCCGGCTCCGGTCTCTCCGGCGGCCAGCAGCAGCGCCTGTGCATCGCGCGGGCCATCGCGGTCGAGCCGCAGGTGCTCCTCATGGACGAGCCGTGCTCGGCCCTCGACCCCATCTCGACCCTCGCCATCGAGGACCTGATCGGCGAGCTGAAGGAGCGCTTCACGATCGTCATCGTGACGCACAACATGCAGCAGGCCGCCCGTGTCTCGGACCGTACGGCCTTCTTCAACCTGGCCGCGGTCGGCCAGCCCGGCAAGCTCGTCGAGATCGACGAGACCTCGCGGATCTTCTCCAACCCCTCGGTGCAGGCGACCGAGGACTACATCTCGGGCCGCTTCGGCTGAGCCCCGGCCCCCGGGCTCCCCGCGGTGCTGCATGGCGGTGCCACCGCAGGGACAACAAGAAGGGCCCGCCCCTGGCTCCCGGGGGCGGGCCCTTCCATGTACCGCCGGCCTTCCACGTACCGCTGGATGCCGCTCCGGCCGCTACAGGAACGCGAAGTTCACGATGTAGAAGCTGACCGCCGCGACGAGCGCGGCCGCGGGCATCGTGATGAACCAGCCCAGGATGATGTTCTTGGCGACACCCCACCGCACCGCGTTCACCCGCTTCGTCGCGCCCACGCCCATGATCGCGGAGGTGATGACGTGCGTCGTCGAGATCGGCGCGTGGAACATGAACGCCGTGGTGAACATGATGCCCGCGCCGGTCGTCTCCGCCGCGAAACCCTGCGGCGGGTCCAGCTCGATGATCTTGCGGCCGAGGGTCCGCATGATGCGCCAGCCGCCCGCGTACGTACCGAGCGAGAGCATCAGCGCGCAGGAGATCTTGACCCAGATCGGGATGGGGGCGTCGGCGCTCTGCACGTCGGAGATGACCAGGGCCATCACGACGATGCCCATCGTCTTCTGCGCGTCCTGGAGACCGTGGCCCAGGGCCATGCCGGCCGCGGACACCGTCTGCGCGATGCGGAAGCCGCGCTTGGCCTTGTGCGGGTTGGACCTGCGGAACATCCACATGATCGCGCACATGACCAGGTAGCCGATGATGAGACCGACGACCGGGGACAGGAACATCGGGATGACGATCTTGTCGACGACCCCGGACCAGATGACGCCGATGCCGCCGGCGAGCGCCGCGCCGACCATGCCGCCGAAGAGCGCGTGCGACGAGGACGAGGGCAGCCCGAAGTACCAGGTGATGAGGTTCCACACGATGGCGCCGATGAGCGCCGCGAAGAGGATCCACATCCCCTTGTCGCCGTGCGGGGTCTCGATGATCCCCTCGCTCACGGTCTTGGCGACGCCGCTGCCCATGAAGGCGCCCGCGAGGTTCATCACCGCGGCCATGGCGAGCGCCGCGCGGGGCGTCAGCGCGCGGGTGGAGACGGATGTGGCGATGGCGTTCGCGGAGTCGTGAAAGCCGTTCGTGTACGTGAAGCCGAGCGCGACGCCAATGGTCACGACCAGAGCAAAGGTGTCCATGGCGAGGCTCAGGACTCCTTGACCGCGATGGTCTCCACGGTGTTCGCCACATGCTCGAAGGCGTCGGCCGCTTCTTCGAGGACGTCCACGATCTGCTTCAGCTTCAGCACCTCCATGGCGTCGTACTTGCCGTTGAAGAGCTGGGCGAGGAGCTTGCGGTGGATCTGGTCGGCCTGGTTCTCCAGGCGGTTGACCTCGATCCAGTACTCGGTGAGGTTCTCCATGGTCCGCAGGTTCGGCATGGCCTCGGCCGTGAGCTCCGCGGCCCGCGAGAGGACCTCGATCTGCTGCTCGACGCCCTTGGGAAGCTCCTCGACCTGATAAAGGACGACCAGGTCGACGGCCTCCTCCATGAAGTCCATGATGTCGTCCAGGGACGACGCGAGGTTGTAGATGTCCTCGCGGTCGAAGGGCGTGATGAACGAGGAGTTCAGCTGGTGGAAGATCGCATGCGTCGCGTCGTCTCCCGCGTGTTCCGCGGCCCGCATACGCTCTGCGATCTCGGCTCGGGCGGACGAGTCCGCTCCGAGCAGTTCCATGAGGAGCTTCGAGCCCGTGACGATGTTGTCCGCGGATGCGGCGAACATGTCGTAGAAGCTCGTCTCCCTGGGGGTCAGACGAAAGCGCACGTGGGGTCCTCGGGGTGCTCTGGATGCGGTCAGGCTGATGCTAGGCGCATCATCCGGCCACGGCTAACCGGCCGCTCCCCAGTGTCGCCCATCAGGCACAGTGATCAGCACACCCCCCGAAAAATCGGCTAGAATATACCCGCCAGGGGTATACGGAACTGCAGAAACACAACATAAGTCCCAGAGGAGGACGCGATGACGACCACCGAGGCGGCCGACGCGGCCGTGCCGACCCCGGGGGAGCCCGCAGCGGCCTCCGACCACGCGCACGGCGTGCACGGGTACCACAAGCAGAAGGACGAGCACCTCAAGCGGCTGCGGCGCATCGAGGGCCAGGTCCGCGGCCTCCAGCGCATGGTCGAGGAGGACGTCTACTGCATCGACATACTCACGCAGGTCTCGGCGAGCACGAAGGCCCTCCAGTCCTTCGCCCTCCAGCTCCTCGAGGAACACCTGCGCCACTGCGTGGCCGACGCGGCGGTCAAGGGCGGCACGGAGATCGACGCCAAGGTGGAAGAGGCGACGAAGGCGATCGCCCGAATGCTCCGAACGTAACGCTCCCGCTGAGCGGCAACGGTCCCCTGCGGGGCGCTGTCGGCCCCCGGAGCCCGAGGGCACGCTGCGGCTGCTGCCGCCCTGGGGGGGGAGGGCGCGCTGCGGCTGCCGCCGCCGTGGCCGGGGGGGGTGCTCTGCGGCTGCGGCCGCCGTGCCGGAGGTGGCCTTGCGCTTGGCTGCGCGGGAACGCGTCCCGCTGCGCGGGCTTCTCTCCCACCCACCCGCCCGCTGACCGGCAGCGACACCCACTCCGGTTCCTGGCCGCTCGATGCGGGGTGCCGGGCGGGCGGGTGGGAAAGATCGCCGCGCAGCGGCGGACAGGAACGCCCCCGGCAAGCGCGAAGCCGCGGCAGCGGGCAGGGGGCGCCGCGGCCCTGGCGAGGGGAAGGGGCTAGGCGCGGTCGTCGCCCCGGGCCCCGCCTTCCCGCCCGTCCGTGACCCTCAGAACCTCGTCGATCCGGTCAAAACTGAGCCGCTCGGCCGCCGCACTCGCCGCGATGATGAGGTCACCGCAGAGCTCGATCTCGGCGAGGGCGACGTGGTCCTGAACCGCCGTACCACCACGCACCGGAGCCACGTCCATCACCTCTTCCTGATCCGCACGGCCCGCGCCCGTCCCGTCCGGCGCGGCACCGACTTCCTAGAGTAGGGAGCGGCCTACACACCGCGCATGGCACGGACGGACCATTTCCACCAGCCGTACGCGACTACGACCCCGCGATTTCACCGGCGAAGATGTCCTTCTCGGCCGGAAGCCGCACCCGCACCGGCGCCCCGAAGCCGTAGAGCAGCATGGTGGACGCCACATCGCCGTTGGCCACGGTGAACTGCTGCCGCAGCTTCCGCACCCGCCCCCGATCGTCGAGGTAGACGTCGAAGGGCACCCCCTTCTTGCTGAACCCTTTCGCCGCCGCGATCCCCAGCGCACCGCGCTGACCTGCGGAGGCAGCCTTGGCCGCGGCCCGCAGATCGGCGACCCCGCGGTAGTGCCGTACCTCGACGCCCCCGACCCGCTCCTCCCCCACGTACGACACGTCCCGCGCCCCGCGCAGCAGCTCGGCCGCCGCGAGAGGGTCCGTGGCGCCCCCGGTGACGAGGTTCCCGTCGGAGAGCGAACGTGTCTGGATCCGCACCCACTTGTCGGCCGGCACCCCGGCCCCGCGGTTCTTCATGTACAGCGCCCCCGAGGCCATCAGCTCGGTGATGGGCCGGTGCGTGCCGCGGGCCACCGCGTCCCGCGGGAGCACCACCTCGAACTCCCCGCGCTGCCGGACGAAGTCGTAGCGCCCCTCGCCCCGGATGGTCACGCGCGTCCCGCCGCTGTCCATCTCCATGGACGTACTGGCCTTCGCGCTGCCCGCCCCGACAAGTGCCGCGGCGGCCCCCCGCACCGCCTGCCGCGCGCTCGCGGGGTCCTCGGCCCCGCCGCTGTCGGCGGCCGCGCCGCCGCCCACGCACCCGGTGGCGGCGGCCATCAGGCCCGCCACCGCGACCGCGGCGCCCGCTGTGCCGGTGCGCCTGCGCTGCTGACCCATCGCCTGTACCCCCAAGCGTGTCCGCGCTTGTCGATCCCCCGTCATTCCCCCCTCGTTCTAACGACCGGTACGTTGACCCGTCACGCCGGGCCCAGGGGCCGGGCCGCACCATGACGCCCCCTGGTCCGCCCGCGGTCGGTACCGTGTCCGCGTGGCCGATCAGGAAGACCTCGCAACCCACCGCACGTCGACCGTCGAGAAGGGCCGTTTCGTGGCGGCCCACTGTTCCTGCGGCTGGCGCGGCCCGGCCCGCAGAGCCCGCAGCAAGGCCCGCACGGACGCCGCCGAACACGAGGCGTCCCCGTAGCCCCTGACGGGAGCGCCCCGACGTAGAAGCCGCCCGACGTACAGCGCCGCGATCCGGGGAACCCGGCCGCCGCGCACACCGTCTCGTTCTCCGGGAAGCAACGGGAGGCGCTCATGGAACGACGTACGTTCATCGGCACCACGGCGGCCACGCTGGCCACCGCCACGGTCGCGGGCTGTTCGAGCGGGGGCCAGGGAGCGGCCCCCGGCACGGGCGCGGCGACGAGCGGCAGCGGGAGCCCCGGGGGCACGCCGATCAGGACGACGAGCGCCGCGGCCACCTCCCCCGCCACGCTCAAGGCGCTCGCCAGGGACCTGGACGGCATCCTCGTACAGCCGGGCGAGGCCAAGTGGGCTGCGGCCCGGCAGCTCTACAACACCCGCTTCGACAATCTGAGGCCCACCGCCGTCGCCTATGTGGCGCACCCGGACGACATCCGCACGGCCCTCGCCTACGCCCGCGCGCACCGCACGCCGGTCGCGATACGCAACGGCGGCCACTCGTACGCGGGCTGGTCGTCCGGCACCGGACGGCTCGTCATCGACGTGTCGAAGCTGAGCAGGATACGGGCGAGCGGGCGCAGCGCGACCATCGGCGGCGGCGCCAAACTCATCGACGTCTACCGCTCGCTCGCCGCGAAGGGCGTCACCATCCCCGCGGGCTCCTGCCCGACCGTCGGCATCTCGGGCCTGACCCTAGGCGGCGGCCACGGCGTGGTCTCCCGCGCGTACGGTCTGACCTGCGACAGCCTCACCTCCGCGAAGCTGATCACGGCGGACGGCAAGGAGCTCAGGGCCTCCAAGTCGGAGAACAAGGAGCTGTTCTGGGCGCTGCGCGGCGCGGGCAACGGCAACTTCGGTGTCGTCACCGAGCTGTCCTACCGCACGCACGCCGCGCCCCAGGGAGTCTCGGCGTACATGACCTGGCCCTGGTCGAAGGCGGCGGCCGTCATCAAGGCCTGGCAGGAGTGGGGGCCCGACCAGCCCGAGGAGATATGGTCCTCCGCCCACCTGGCGAACACCCCAGGCGGCACCCCGACCGTCTCCGTCGCCTGTTTCTCGCTCGGCACCTACGGCGAGCTGCAGAACGCCGTCGACCGCCTCGCCGACAAGATCGGCGCCTCGGCCCGCAGCGTCTCCCTGAAGCGGCGTACGTACGAGGAGGCCATGGAGGTGTACGCGGGCTGCTCGTCCTTCGCGGCGGACGACCAGTGCCACCTGCCGGGTGCGACGCCGGGCCGCGACACGCAGGGCGCGCTCCAGCGGGAGACGTACGCGGCGGGCTCGGACTTCTTCGACCGTTCGCTGTCGGCGGCGGGCATCCGCGCGATGCTGTCGCAGATCGAGAACGTGACGGGCGCGAGCGCGGGCAGCATCGCGCTCACCGCGCTCGGCGGCGCCATCAACCGCGTCGACCCGACGGCGACGGCCTTCGTGCACCGCCGCTCGCGCATGCTGGCCCAGTACATCGCGTCGTGGCGCGCGGGCACGTCGGGTTCGGCCGCCCGGGCGTGGCTGAAGAAGGCGCACGGGTCGATGGGACGGTACGCGTCCGGGGCGGCGTACCAGAACTACACGGACTCGACGCTGACGAACTGGCGCGAGGCCTATTACGGGGACGCGGCGCCGCGCCTGAAGAAGCTGAAGAAGCGGTACGACCCGAACCGCTTCTTCGACTTCCCGCAGGCTCTCTGACGCACCGCCAGGCCTGACGGCTCACCGGTCTGATGGCCAGTCACGTCAGGCGGCGAGGTCCCGCCGGGTCAGGCGGCGAGGTCCCGCTCGTCCGGGTCCGCCGCCTGCGAGGACGAGGCCGTGCCGCCGAGCGGCGCGGGCACGGGACCGATCCGGCGGTCGCGCACCAGCCAGCCGAGGCTCCCCGACCGCCCGACGGCCTTGGCGAGCGGGGTGAGCAGGGCCATCGCGAGCGGGGAGAGCAGCAGGGCGACGGCGGTGCCGAGCGCGAAGCCGCCGATGACGTCCGTGGGGTAGTGCACGCCCATGAAGACCCGGCAGAAGCCCTCGAACGCGGCGAGCGCGAGGCCGGCGAACCCGAACCTGCGGTTGGCGACGAAGAGCGCGGCACCCATGGCCATGGCCAGCGTCGCGTGGTCGCTGACGAAGGAGAAGTCGTTCTTTCCGTCGACCAGCACGTCGAGCCCGCTGTGGTCCTTGGCAGGACGCGGTCTCTCCACGAAGCCGCGGATGGGGACGTTGACGAGTACGGCGATACCGGCGGCGAGCGGCGCCCAGACGACGGCGGCGACCGAGGAGGCGGCCTCGTCGAGCGTGCCCCGCTTCCGCTGGCCCCACCAGCACCACACCACGAGCAGCACGAGGGCGATCAGCAGTCCGTACTCCCCGACGAACGCGAGGGCGCGATCGAGCCAGTGGGGGGTCTCCCGCGTCAGGCCGTTGATGTCGTAGAGCAGGCTGACGTCGGGGTTCGACCCGGATTCATCGAGTCCAGCCATGGCGCTGCGGCCCCTTGTCTTTAGCCCGTGGGCGCGCCGTCCGCGCACCCCTTTCCATCAGCCCCCGTGGTCGGTCCAGTCAAGGGAACGTGCAGTCCCCACCCCTACGTTCCACTCTCCACCGAAAGATCACCCAGACGTTACCGAAGAGAGATACATCGCCGCAGCTCAGGGGAGTGTTTTTACGGAGGGTTCAAGCCATGTCACCCGGAGCGCACGCCCCGGCGCACATTCCGCAGGCCCCTTTTTTCAGACCTCCGTCGGCTTCACGGGGGCTGCTTTCGCGCCATCTTCGGTGACTCGGGTCGCGCCGAAATAATCCGGGGTGTCGATCGGGTCGAACCGGATCACGGCACCCGCGCGCGGGGCGTTGATCATGTAGCCGCCGCCCACGTAGATCCCGACGTGCCGGATCGCGCGGGAGTTGGTGAGGTCGTCGGAGAAGAAGACGAGGTCGCCCGGGAGCAGTTCTTCGCGCTTGGGGTGCGGTCCGGCGTTGTACTGGTCGTTGGCGACGCGCGGCAGCGTGATGTCCACCGAGCGGTAGGCCGCGAGGGTGAGGCCGGAGCAGTCGAAGCGGCCGTCCTGCTCGGGCGTGCCGTTGCCGCCCCACAGGTAGGGGGTGCCGAGCTTCTTCTGCGCGTAGTAGATGGCGGCGGCCGCCTGCTGCGACGGCTGCACGCGCCCCACGGGCTTCGCGAAGCTCTTGGAGAGGTCCGTGATGATCCGCACGTAGTTCTGCGTCTCGCGGTACGGCGGGACGCCGCCGTACTTGAGGACGGCGTACGCCCCCGCGTTGTACGCGGCCAGCATGTTCTTCGTGGGGTCGCCAGGGGCGTCCTTCACGTAGCCCGCGAGCTTGCAGTCGTAACTGGCCGCGGACGGGATGGCGTCCTCGGGGTCCCAGACGTCGCGGTCGCCGTCACCGTCGCCGTCGAGGCCGTGCGCGGCCCAGGTCCCCGGGATGAACTGCGCTATCCCCTGCGCCTTGGCCGGGCTCTTGGCCCGCGGGTTGAACCCGCTCTCCTGATAGAGCTGGGCGGCGAGCAGCGCGGGGTTGATGGCCTTGCAGAGGTTGCCCCACTTCTGGACGAGGGGCTGGTAGGTCGCGGGTACGGCGCCCTTGGCGAGCCCGACGGAAGCGCCGCCGCCCGCGCCGCTCGCCATGCTCCCCGCGGCCATGTACGTCCCGAAGACGAGCAGCGCGATGAAGCCGAGGGCACCACCGAACCCGACGGAGGCGATCAGCCAGGCCTTACGCACCGTCAACCACCCCTCGCCGACCGGGAGTACGCCGCCGCTCAGTGTAGAGGGCGCGAGCGGAAGTGGCGGTGATCATTCACAGATCCAGGGGGCGCCACCGGCGCGAACGCGATACTCGACACCACGCCGCCGTCCTTCGCCGCGCCGATCCGCACCGCGGGGGACGCCCGGCCGGCGTTCACCGACAATTACCGCACCGCGATACAGGGAGAGCCCATGCCCGAACAGGGAGAGCCCATGCCCGACGTCCCCGGCGAGGCAACGCCACGCCCCGAGATTCCCGCCGGCCTCGACTGGATCCGCGCCGCCCCCGAGGGCGAGGACGGCCCCGGCCCGTGGATCGAGATCGCCTTCGGCGAGGACGACGCCGTCCACCTCCGGGAGACCAGCGACCCGGAGAACGTCGTCACCACCACGCGCAAGAAATGGGACGCCTTCGTACTGGGCGTGCAGGCGGGCGAGTTCGACCACTTCGTGGAGGGCGTGGCCGACCCCGGGGAGCCGCGCCTCAGCTGACGAACCCGTCGGCCGGGCCCGACGAGGAGAGATCACGGATCGTCCCGGGTCGATGCTGTAGCGCTCGCAGGTGGTGAAGCGCTGGATTGCCGCTTCTGGCGGACGTGGGGGCCGGTGGTGCCGCCGGTGCGGGCGGGGTTCTCGTGAGCCGGCGCCGGTGTCGGAGCCGCTGTCTCCGGTGCCGGTGTCACCGAGGGGCGAGCGGCCGTCCGATCCCCCGTCCGAGCCCGTGGGTTCCGAGAGACCCGGCAGCGCGGCGGCGCCGTCCGCGTCCCACGGCGGCATTCCAGGGAAGGACTGTTTCCGCAGGTCAGAGGCGTTCCAGCATTCCAGCGTCCCTGATCCCACGGCGATCCTTGCCCGTGCCGACCGCCGCGGGCTTATCTGTTGCCAGGCCACGGACGACGGCCACGCAACCGACACACCGACACACCTCACGGGGGACCCGACATGAAGCTCAAGCACGCCTCGAAGACCGCCTCGAAGACCCTGCTCACCGGCCTCGCGCTCCTCGGGGCGCTCTCGCTCACCGCCTGCAACAACGGTGACGACGGTTCGGACAAGGCGGGTGCCCGGCCCGAGCCCTCGGTGAGCGTTCCTGCGGACTCCGGGCAGAGCGGCGGCGGCTCCGACTCTGGCTCCAGCTCCTCGGACAAGGGCTCGGGTTCCTCGGACAGCGGCTCGGGCTCCGGCTCGGGCTCGGGCACCGGCGGCAGCGCCGAGGGCAGCGTCGCGGGCACCGGGTCGAACGAGAACGGCAAGGTCGGCATCTGCCGCAGCGACGAGCTGGAGGTCACGGCCGCCGACAACACCACGGGCAAGGAGGAGGGCGTCGTCACCGTCGCGTTCACGAACGGCGGCGGCCGGGACTGCGCCATCAACGGCTACGCGGGCGTCGACCTTCAGACCTCCGCGGGCGACACGCTGTCCGTGGACCGCAACGGCGAGCAGCCGCGCCGCGAGATCCTGAAGGACGGCGAGACCGCGGCCTTCAACATCACGTTCCCGGTCAACAACAGCGGCGGCTCCGGCATCCGCATCGCCAAGCTCCTGGTGACCCCGCCGAACGAGACGAAGACCGTCACCGTCGCCTGGCCCGCGGGCACCCTCCCGGTGGGCGGCGAGGACGCCTCGGCCGGCCCGAAGCTCTCGATCGCCCCGGTCGGCAAGGTCAGCGACTCCCCCGCCGGCTGAGCGACTCCCCTCGCCGGCCGAGAAACGGAAGCGCCCCCTGCGCCCAGGGAAACCCACCGGCCACAGGGGGCTCCGTACCGTCCCGCGCCTGATTGACGCGCCCCGCAAGCAGCCCCGATCGTAGGGGAATTGCGCGCTATGCGACCGCCGCCACCCGAAGCGGCACACCGCAGACGCATGGCTGGGGGGAGCCGACCATGGAAGAGCCACGCAAAAACACCACCGGCCACAGCGCCGGCGGCGAGGCTGCGGCTGAACGCAACGCTGGAGGCGGAGACACCACCGGACGCGTCCCTGGCAACGCGGACGCCACCGGACGCGGCCCTGAGGGCGGGGATGCCACCGGGCCCAGCGCCGGGGACGGGGACGCCGCTGGACGCAGCCCCGCAGGCGGGAACGCCGCTGGCCTCGACCCCGGAAGCGGTGACGCCGCCGGCCGCGGCACCCGGGGCGAGAACATCACCGGAGGCAGCGCCGAAGACGGGGTCCCCGCACGTCACACCGCCGCAGGCGAGGATGCCGCTGGACGCGGCCCCGGGGGCGGATACGCCGCTGGACGCGAACCCGAAGGCGACGACGCCACCGGACGCAGCGCCCGAGGCAGAGATGCCATCGGACTCACCGCCGGAGGCGAGGACGCCGCTGGACGTGGCCCCGGAACCGGAGGCGCCACCGGACGAGGCGAGGACGCCACCGGCCACAGCCCCAGAGACGAAAGCCCCACCAGAGGCGGCCCCAGAGACGGAAGCCCCACCGGAGGCGACCGCCCCGGAAACGGAAGCCCCACCGGAAGCAGCCCCGGAGACGGAAGTCCCGCCGGGCGCAGCCCCGGAGGCGGGTACGCCACCGGCCCCGAGGGCGCCCAGCCGGGCCGCTTCGGTCCACCGCCCCAGTATCCGGCCCCGTACCCGCCCCAGGGTCCGCCGCAGCCCCAAGCCCTGCCGCAGTCCCAGCCACTGCCCGGACCGCAGCCTCCGCCTCCGCCCCCACCCCCGCCTTCGCCCACCAACCCCTACGCCGTCGCCAGCCCGCCGCCCCTCCCCCCGATGCCCACCCGCTCGCCCGACGCCGGGCCCAGGCTCGGGCCTCTCCGTCCGCTCACCGTTGCCCTGCTCAACCTGACGGGCCTCGGGCTCGGTTATCTGCTCGTCCGGCGGTGGCTGCTCGCCGCAGTGTGCTGGGCGGCCACCATCGCCCTGCTGGTCGTCGCGCTGCCGGCAGACGTCGACGGCGTACCCGGCGGCCTGCTCATCGGCTACGGCGCCCTGCTCCTCCTTGCCGCCGCCCACGGCGCGTACCGCGCGGCCCGCGACCGCCGCCCCTGGCCGCTGCGGGCACCGCTCGCCGTGGCCTTGGCCGTCGCGCTGCTCGCCGTACCGGCCGGAGGCGCCTACGCCTACGAGAACGCGCGGGACGAGGCCGTCGAGCGGATGCTCCTCGACCGCCTCCACACCGCCGACCGCATCGTCACGGGCCTCAAGGGAGCGGCCTTCGACGGCGGCACGGCCAAAGCTCGGTACGAGAAGGCGCTCCGCATCTACCGCGGCCTCGCCGACGACCACCCGGACTCCAAGGCCGCCGACCGCCTGCCCCAAAGCCTCGACGCCTACTACAAGTCCGTCGCCGCCCCGTACGCCGCCAAGCAGTACTGCGACGCCGTCACCCCGCTCCAGCACCTGCGCACCGTCCCCGACACCTTCGCCAAGGACCGCCTCGGCTCCCTCGCCACCTGGCCCGACGACCGCCTCGCCACCTCGCTCTACGAGTGCGGCATCGCGGGCCTAGGCCGCACCGCGGGCGCCGGCACCCTCGGCACGCTGCTCCGCACCTTCCCCGACTCCGGCCAGGCCGGAAAGGTCGAACCCGCCCTCCGCGCGGCCGTCACGAGCCGCGAGAGCGCACTCAAGGGCTCCGCCCCCTGCACCGCCGTCGGCGAAGTGCGCGCCATCCGCACCACCGCGGACGCCCTGCCCGCCGGGAAGGTCGACGGCGAGGCCCTGCGCGGAGCCGCCGACCGCGTCGTGGAGAGCGGCGTCTACGCCTGCGGTGTCGACGAGTTCGAAGACGGCCGCTACACCGAGGCCGCCGCGACCCTGAACGGCTTCGCCAAGGACTACCCGGCCAACAAGAGGCACGACCGCGCCAAGGACATCGCCGTAGCCGCCGAGATCGCGGCCGAACGCCCGAGCGCCGGCCGCCGCCTGCCCCCGTCCCGCCCCGGAGGCGGCGGCAAGGTCGACCTGGTCGTCGCCAACCTCGGCCCCGGCGAGCTGGAGGTGCTCTACACCGGCCCCACCACCGGCACCGTCAAGCTCAAGGCCTGCGCGTCCTGCGGGATATACCCCACCAAGACAGCGGGCGACAAGGCATGCCGGGCGGGCGTCTCGAAGTACCCGAAGACCACCTTGCGGCTACCCGCGGGCGACTACCACTTCCTCTACAAGCGGTCGACCGTACGCAATCGAGCCGACGGCGCGACGCTCAGCACGGCCTACCGCTACACCGACTGCTCCTTCGTGACCCGTGGGGCGGCCGGGCTCGGGCTCACTTAACTCCTGGTCAGAGGCGCGCCGGGCCGTCATTGCCCGGCGTCCTACCGCGTGATACACAGAGTGACCAGACCTCGCGCGCGAGGAAACGTACGAAGTCAGCCAAGGAATGACGCCAAGGCGGCACACGCAGGCCTGATTGTCGGCGAGAATGAACTGTCCTCTGCGTCGAGGTAGGCAGAGGTGCCAGAACAACCCACTAGGGGCGGTGAGTTATACATGCTTATGGCAGCCGAAAAGGGCGACATCACCACCATCATCGGCGGGATCGCCCCCGACTGGGGTCCCTTCGGGAACCTGGGCAACGAAGCACGCGTGATGATCGAGGTCGTGATGGCGATCGCCATCCTCCTCTGTCTCGGCATTGCCATCTGGGGCGCGGCGAAGCAGCGCATCGGTGCGACGGCGCTGCGCGACACCTTCAGCGCGGAACAGGGCAAGGGTCTGATCATCGCGGGCCTGACCGGTGTCTTCATCATCGGATCGCTGGGCACGCTGTTCACGATCGTGTACGGCATGGCGGTCTAACGGCCCCCATCCCTCCCACTCACTCCTCCACACTCCCCACGTCCCCCTGCTCCCCGTCTCCCCCCTCCTCCCCCTCCTCCCCCACGTCCCCTCCTCCTTCATCCGTCCGTCGTGCCCACCGGCAGAGGTTGCTGCTCCCTGATGTCGAGTCACCACACCGCGCCCGCGCGGGAACCAGCACGGCTACCGTCATACGTGTCCTTGGTGACGGTCACGCGAAAGGTCGAGGGGGCGTACGCGGCATGAGTCTCGACGACGAGCGGAACAGCGGCCCCTTCGGCGGCTCGGGAGAGACCAGGACGAGACTCCCCGAGGGGGAGGGCGACACCCGCAGAACCTCCCGTTCGGGGCGGTCGTCCTCGCGGAGCCTGGTGACGGTGGTCGGCGTCGTGGTCCTGCTGATCGCGGCGATCGCCTTTGCCAACCGCGGCGACGGGGGTTCCGAGGGCGGCGGCAGCGACGAGAAGAAGCCGCAGGCGACGTCGACGGCCCCTACGGGGGAGAAGCCTGTCGAGGGCAAGAACGGGGGGATTCCCTCGGGGTTCGCGGATACCGAGCAGGGCGCGCAGAGCGCGGCGGCGAACTTCGCCGGCCCCCTCGGCTCCGCCGAAATGTTCGACAAGGGCAAGCGGGACACCATCCTTGAAGCCGTCATGGCTCCGTCCAGCGTGCCCGAGTTCCGGACCGACCTCGACAAGGCGTACAGTCCCGCGTTCTTCGAGAAGGTGGGCCTGAACAAAGACGGCTCGACGCCCAGCGGCTACCAGTTCGTCTCCCGCACCACCCCCATCGGCACCAAGGTGACCGACTTCTCGAAGGGGAAGGCGACCGTCGAAGTCTGGTGCAGCGGCCTGCTCGGCCTGTCGGGCGAGAAGTCGACCAAGCCGGTCACCAGCAGCTGGTTCACCATCACCATGGAGCTGGCGTGGATCGACGGTGACTGGAAGGCCGTCACCCATACCCAGAAGGAAGGTCCCGCCCCTGTCCCGGGCGATGACCGTGCGTCCGGGTCCGACGAGATCTCGAAGGCAGTCGAAGGGTACGGAGGGTTCACTTATGCCCGGTAGCCGCCACGTACTCCGACTCGGCGTCGCCGTCGCGGCCGTACAGACCGCTGCGGTCCTGTTCGCGACGCATGCCTTCGCCGCGCCGGACCCGAAGGACGACGCGTGTGACCTGATCCATGGCCCCGCCAAAAAGTACTGCGAAAAAGGCCAACAAAGCGGCAGCGACAGCGGCGGCGGCAGTGACTACCCCACCGACCCCCCCATCACCGACGGCGCCGACCCGCTGAGCTCCCTCGCCAAGGGCTGCGCCGAAGCCGCCTCCTGGACCGTCGACAAGCTCTCCGACGCCGTGAAGGAGACCGCCAGCGTCGACTTCACGAACGACAAGTTCCTCCAGCAGTACGCCGTCGTCTTCGCGGCGTCCACCATCCTCACCCTCCTCCTCTGGCTGCTCGCCGTGGCGAAGAGGGCCGTGCGAGGCGTGCCGCTGACCACCGCGATCTCCGAGGCCATCGGCTTCCTGTGGCTCACGGTCCTCGCCTCCGCGTTCACGCCGCTGATCCTCTACACGGTCGTGTCCGCGGCCGACGGAGTGTCGGACGTCATCGCGAAGGCGACGGGCGGTCAGACGGACCAGTTCTTCGGCACGTTCTCCGAGGCCCTGAAGAAGGGCGACGGCATCGGCGGCGGCCCGATCATGCTGATCGTCGTCTCGCTCGTGTCGATCCTCGCCGCCGGCGTCCTCTGGCTGGAGCTCGTGATCAGAGCGGCGCTGCTGTACGTGGGCGCGCTCCTCGGCACGGTCGTCTACGCGGGCCTCGTCGACAAGAACCTGTGGTCGCACGTCCGCCGCTGGGCGGGCATCATGATCGCGGTCATTCTGGTCAAACCGATCATCGTGATCGTGCTGGGCCTGGCGGGAGCGCTCTCCGCCGACGACGGGCCCGACTCCTTCTCGGCGGTCGTCTCCGGACTCTCGATCATCCTGCTCGCCATCTTCGCCAGCGCGATGATCTACCGGTTCGTGCCCGGCTTCGGCGACGACATCGCAGGGTCGCGCAACAACCGCATCATGCGCGGCGCCGAGAACAAGGCCGCCGCCGTCATCAGCTCCCCCGCGTCCCTCGTCTCCCAGGGCATCAAGACCCACAGCTCCCGGGGCAACGGCGACGGCGGCGGCGGCAACAGCCAGGCACGGCCCGCCAACCCCGTCAGCGGCGGTGTCGCCGCGCACAGCGGCCGCTCCGCCGGCGGTTCCTCCGGCGGCGGCGGATCGGTCCCCTCCGCCGCACCCCCGCCGCGCAAGAGCGCGACGGACACGCCGCACGCGGGCAGCCGCGGCGGTTCAGGCAACAGCAGCTCCAACCGCACGGGAGGTGAAGGGCGTTGACGACCCAGTCCCACGTGTCCCATCCGGTCGCGCCCCGCCGCACATATCTGATCGGCCGCGCGCGGCCGAACGCGATCGTCGGCAAGAACCGCGAGACAGGGGAGATCGCCCTGATCATCGTGGGGGCGTTCCTCGGCATGATGTGCGGGCTCCTCGTCCCCGTCCTCTCCCTGCGCATCGTGCTGCTCACCGGCCTCCCGATGATCGCCATCGCGGCGGTGTACGTCCCGTACAAGGGCCGCACCTTCTACAAGTGGTTCGAGATCAACCGCAGCTACAAGCGCTCCCTGAAGCGCGGCACCGCCTACCGCTCCGGCGCCGCCGAGGCCGGCATCGCCCTCGACGGCCGCGAGGTCGAGGTGGGCCCGCCGCCCGGCATCGGCCGCATCAGCTGGCTGGCCGCGCCCTTCGGCCCCGACGAGATCGCCGTGCTGCTCCACGCCGACCGGCGGACCGTCACCGCCGCCATCGAGATCGAGGGCCCCGGCGTCGGCCTGCGCGACTCCGAGGACCAGGAGGCGCTGGTCGACCGGTTCGGGACGCTCCTCAAGCACGTCGCGAACGGCGACGGCTTCGTGACCCGGCTCCAGATGCTCGCCCGCACCCTCCCCGCCGACCCCGACGCCCATGCCAAGGACGTCACGGTACGCGGCGACGACCGGGCGCTGCCGTGGCTCCAAGAGTCCTACGACCAGCTCCAGTCGATGGTGTCGACCAGCAGCGAGCAGCACCGCGCCTACCTCGTGGCCTGCATGCACTACTCCCGCGACCTGGCCGCCGAGGCCCAGGCGATGGCCCGCGCGGCCCGCCCGCACGGCGGCAGGAAGCTCGACAAGGACTCCGGTCTCGCCGTCGTCATGGCCCGCGAGCTCACCGACATCTGCTCTCGGCTCCAGGAGGCGGACATCCGCGTACGGCAGCCGCTTGGGCAGGGACGTCTCTCCTCGCTCGTGCACTCCATGTACGACCCGGACCACCCCATCGACCACATCCAGGCGATGACGAAGCGCAACGCCTGGCCCGCCGAGCTGGACGCCATGGAGGCCACGTACCTCCAGGCCAAGACCCGCGAGTCCTCCACCCGCGCGCCCTGGTGCCACGCCACGGCCTGGGTGAAGGAGTGGCCGATGACGCCCGTCGGCGTCAACTTCCTCGCCCCGCTGCTCGTCCACACCCCGGACGTGATCCGCACGGTCGCGGTGACCATGGACCTCGAACCCACCGAGGTCGCCATCGAGCGGATGCTGACCGAGAAGACGAACGACGAGGCGGAGGCGAGCCGCCAGGCCAAGATGAACCGCACGGTCGACCCCCGCGACATCGCCTCGCATTCCCGCCTCGACCAGCGAGGCGAGGACCTGGCGAGTGGCGCCGCGGGCGTCAACCTGGTCGGCTACATCACGGTCTCGTCCCGCTCCCCCGAGGCCCTCGCGCGCGACAAGCGCACCATCCGGGCCTCAGCCGGCAAGTCGTATCTGAAGCTGGAGTGGTGCGACCGCGAGCACCACAGGGCCTTCGTCAACACGCTGCCGTTCGCGACCGGCATCCGACGCTAGACGGTATCGACGTAGAGGCAGGCTGTTGCGATGCGGGATCCGCTGACCGTCCTCACGGACGCCTTCACGTCCTTCCTCTTCGGGAAGGTCGAGACGACCAGGCTTCCGGTGCGTACGTCGACGGGGCAGGCCCAGGCGGTCTACCTCCCGACGGCCGCGCCGGGCCTCGGCGACTCCGGCGTGATCATCGGCCGTGAGGTGTACTCCGGCAAGGGCTACATCTACGACCCCTTCCAGCTCTACGGGCAGCAACTGCCCGCCCCGCACTGGCTGGTGCTCGGCGAGTCGGGCAACGGCAAGTCGGCGCTGGAGAAGACGTACGTACTGCGGCAGCTCCGGTTCAAGGACCGGCAGGTCGTCGTCCTCGACGCGCAGGGCGAGGACGGCGTCGGCGAGTGGAACCTCATCGCCCAGGAGCTGGGGATAACGCCCGTCCGGCTCGACCCGACGGCCGCCCTGGACATGGGCATCCGGCTGAACCCCCTGGACCCGTCGATCACCACGACCGGCCAGCTCGCGCTGCTCCGCACGATCATCGAGGTCGCGATGGGGCACGGCCTGGACGAGCGCTCGGGCTTCGCGCTCAAGGTCGCACACGCGTACGTGAACGAGACCATCGTGGAGCGGCAGCCGGTCCTGACCGACATCGTCGAGCAGCTCCGCCATCCGGAGCCGGAGTCGGCCGAGGCCATGAACGTGGCCATAGACGACGTACGGGCGTGGGGTCTCGACGTGGCGCTGGTCCTGGACCGCCTCGTCGACGGTGACCTGCGGGGCATGTTCGACGGGCCGACGACGGTCGGGATCGACCTGGACGCGCCGCTGATCGTCTTCGACCTCTCGCACATCGACCGCAACTCCATCGCCATGCCGATCCTCATGGCGATCGTCGGCGTCTGGCTGGAGCACACCTGGATCCGGCCCGACCGCGTCAAGCGCATCTTCCTGGTCGAGGAGGCGTGGCACATCATCAACTCGCCCTTCGTCGCGCAGCTCTTCCAGCGCCTGCTGAAGTTCGGGCGACGTCTGGGCCTGTCGTTCGTGGCGGTGGTGCACCACCTGAGCGACGTCGTCGACGGGGCGGCGGCCAAGGAGGCGGCCGCGATCCTCAAGATGGCCTCCACCAGGACGATCTACGCCCAGAAGGCCGACGAGGCGAGGGCGACGGGACGGGTGCTCGGGCTGCCCAGGTGGGCGGTGGAGATCATCCCGTCCCTGACCCCCGGCATCGCGGTCTGGGACGTGAACAGCAATGTCCAGGTGGTCAAGCACCTCATCACGGAGACGGAACGGCCGCTGGTCTTCACCGACCGGGCCATGACCGAGTCGTCGTCCGACCGCCTCGCCGACGACGCCCTGCGGGCGGCCGAACTGGAGGCGGAGCAGCGGGCGGCGTACATGGAGCAGCATGCGGGATGAGTGGGAGCGGGACAGATCCGCCGGCCAAGGGCGCGGCCCCGACCGGGGCGGGCGGGGTGAACGGGGGGTTCCCGACGCGCTGTTGCTCGGCGTCCTCGGATTCCTCCTCGGCGCCACCGTGCTCGCCTGGTCCGCCACGGGCCTCGCGGGCCGATTCTCGCGCGGGGCCTGGCCGGAGAACGTGACGTTCGGGCATACGCCGCTGGCGGTACGGCACCTGGCGGGGCACCCGCAGGACCTCGCGGGAGCCTGGCCGGAGACGCCCGCCGATCAGCTCTCCGGGTACGGGCTGTTCTGGGGGCTGTTCATCGGGCAGCTCATGGTGCTGTGCGTCCTGACCGTGTTCGTGGTGGGGACGGTCGCGCGGTGGCGTGCGGTGCGCAGGGCCCTGCGGCTGGACATGGCCGCGGCGCGGCGTGCCGCGGCCCCGTCGGCCCCAACGACTCCCGGCCCGGCTACGGCTCCCGGTCCCGCTGCGGCTGACGTCCCCTCCGCGGCTCCCGCCGCCGCCCCCGTAGAGGCCTCCCCCGTAGAGGCTGTCCCCGTAGACACCCCCGTAGAGACCGCCCCGCTGGCGGCAGTCGCTCCCGTACCGCCGCCGGTGGCCGTTCCCGCCCCCCGCTCGCCCCTCGTCCTCGGCGGTCCCGACGCCCGGCGGCCGCATGCCGTGCAGGCCGTGCGGGACGCCGAGGGCGCGGCGCTGGTGCTGACCTCCGACCCCACCCTGTGGGAGGAGACGAAGGACGCGCGGGCGAAGCTCGGCCCTGTCCTCCTGTACGACCCCTCGCACCTCTGCGACACCCCGGCCCGCATGCACTGGTCGCCCGCCTCCGGCTGCGAGGACAAGGCGACGGCCGCCCGGCGCGCCGCCGCGCTGCTCGCCCCGATCAGGCCCTCCGCCCGGCTCGACGCCGCCGTGGCCGACACGGCGGAGCTGCTGCTCCGCAGCTTCCTGCACGCCGCCGCGGTGGGCGACAAGCCGATCAAGAACGTGCACCGCTGGTCGCAGGGCACCCAGGTCCAGGAGGCGGTACGCATCCTGCGTACGCACCCCAAGGCCGCGTCGGGCGCCGCGGGCGAGCTGGAGGCGGCCCTCACCGCCTATCCGGAACGGCGGGACATCGCGCAGGAGTTGACGGCCCGCGCCCTCTCCGCGCTCTTCACCGTCCACGTACGTGAATCGTGCACCCCAAACCGAACTGATGCGCTCACCCTGGATTCCTTTGTGCATGAAGGGGGCACGCTTTTTGTGGTGGGTGAGGCGATCGAGGATCCCAAGTCCCGCCAGGGCCCGGGTGCCATGCCCCTCCTCACGGCACTCGCCTCCAGCGTGGTCGAGCACGGCCGGCGCATGGCCGAACGGTCATCCTCCGGTCGGCTCGACCCACCAATGACGCTGGTCCTCGACGACGCCGCCGCGGTGGCCCCGCTGCCCCAGCTCCCCGAGCTGCTCCTGACCGGCGCCGACCAGGGCCTGCCGACCCTGGCCCTGCTCCGCTCCCGCGAACAGGGCAGGGCCCGCTGGCCGGACGGCGAACTCCCGGTCTAGGGCGTCCCCTTCCGGCCCACGCCCTCCACCCCGTACAGCCGCAGGAAGATCCCCACGCCGTCGCGGATGATCTCCTCGACCTCCGCGGGCTCCAGCGGCAGCGCGCCGAAGTACGACTCGGCCGTCACGCCGCCGCCCACGAAGAGGGCGAGGTGGCGCGCGGCCCTGCGGGCGTTCGACTCGTCGACGGCGATCTTCCCCTGCCGCCCCACGTCCAGCAGCCGGCGCGCCAGGGCCTCCTGGGACGCGCGGGGCCCGAGCCGCTGCCACTCCTCCAGGACGTCCGCGGGCAGCCGCCCGCTCTCCGGGATGATCTGGCGTACGACGGAGAAGTGCCCGGGGTGCGCCTCGCCCTGGCCGACCCACTCGCGAGCGAGGTCGAGGAGGTCCTCCTCGATGTCGCGGACCTTGCGCAGATGCCGCTCGAAGAGGGCCTCCGTCGCCGCCGTCACCGACTCCGCGCTCTCCAGCAGGACGGCGCGGAAGAGGCCCTCCTTGCCGCCGAAGTGGTTGTAGATGGTGCGCGTGGACACGCCGGCCTCGGCGGCGATGGCGTCGATGCTCGCGCGCGTGTAGCCCTCGCGGCCGAAGACGGTGCGGGCGCCGCTCGTAATGGCCCGGCGCTTCTCCAACATCCCTTTGCGCAGGGGCTTCCGCTCGCCCTCGCACTGTTCTTCCCGCTCCGGCATCTCACCTCTCCCAGAAAGATCTGACCGGAAGGACCCGATCAGAAAGAGCACGACGAAAAATTACAATGACCGTTGTAATTGCTACAACGCTCGTTGTACTTTACTCGCGTGCCCACCGAGACCGCCCCGCAGGCCCCGCAGGCCCCGCAGTCCACCCGCGGGGCCCGTCCCGCCCTGACCCTCGTCGTCGTTCTCCTCGGCATGCTCACGCTGCCGATGGCGATGTCCGGCACCACCGTGGCCCTGCCCCGCATCGGCTCCGACCTCGACGCGTCAGGCGCGGCCCTCCAGTGGGTGGTCGTCGGGTACTTCCTCGCCGCCTCCTCCTTCATGCTCGTCGCCGGCTCGCTCGGCGACATCCACGGCCGCCGCCGGATACTCGCCGCGGGCGCCACCCTCTACTCGGCCTCCACCCTGGCCTCCGCCTTCGCCCACCACATCCTGCTCCTGGACGCCGCCCGCCTCCTCTCGGGCGTGGGCGCCGCGGGGGTCATGGCGAGCGGCGGCTCCCTGCTCGCCGCCACCTTCACCGGGCCCTCGCGGACCAGGGTGTTCGCCGCGCTCGGCACCACGGCGGGCGTCGGCCTCGCCATCGGCCCCACCTTCTCCGGCTGGATGGTGGACGGTCTCGGCTGGCGCACCACGTTCCTCGCCTTCGCCGCCGCCGGCGCCCTCATCCTCGGCGGCACCCGCTTCCTCACCGAATCCCGCGCCGACACCCCGCCGCGCGTCGACAAGGCGGGCGCCGCGACCTTCATCGGCGGCCTGTCCCTGACCCTGTTCGCCATCACGCAGGGCTCCAAGTCCGGCTGGGCATCGGGGCACACGCTTCTGCCGCTCGCCGTGGGCCTGGCGCTGCTGACCACCTTCGTACGCGTCGAGAAGCGCCTCGCCACGGCCGGCGGCCGACCCATCCTCGACCTCTCCCTGGCCCGCGACCCCGCCTTCCTCGGCTGGTCCCTCGGCTCCTTCGGGCTCGGCGCGGGCAGCACCGGCGTCCTCGTCTTCCTGCCCACCTACCTCCAGGGCACCAGCGGCACCACGGCACGCGAAGCGGGCCTGACCCTGCTCCTGATGACCGCGCCCGTCCTCGCCCTGCCCCCGCTCGGCGCCCGCCTGGTCAACCGCGGCGTTCCGGCCCGCCACCTGCTCGTCCTGTCCCTGCTCCTGATCGCCGCGGGCAACGCCTGGCTGACCACCCTGCACCCCGGCATCTCGACGGCCGCGCTCGCCGGGCCCCTGCTGACCGTCGGCATCGGCCAGGGCCTGTCCCTCGGCATCATCGACGCCCAGGCCCTCGGCATGGTCGAGCCCTCGAAGGTCGGTATGGCATCCGGCCTCCTCAACACCGTCCGGGGCGGCACCGGCGCCGTCATGCTCACCCTCTTCGGGGCACTGCTGCTCGCCCTCGTGGAGTCCCGGGTCGGCTCGGCGGAGCTCGCGGGCCGCGTCACGGCCGGCACGGGCGGCCACGCCGAACAGTTCACCGAGGCCTGGCGGATCACCCTCTGGGCCGTGGCGGGGCTCAGCGCCGCCCTCGCGCTCCTCGTCCACGCACTGCTCCGGCCCCGGCCCCGTACGGCCGATGCCCCGAAGAGCACCCCGGCCGTCCTGTCGAAACGCACGACGGCGCAGACTCACTGATCGGCCTCCGCGCCGGCCAACTACGTTCTCGCCCAACGACTTTCGCACCGACCTGTCCAGACCTTCACCAGCACACCCACTCAAGGAGCACACCATGTCCACCACCCCGAACGCCGCCGCCGAACCCCTCCGCCTCGCCGTGATAGTCGGCTCCACGCGTGAGGGCCGCTTCGGCCCCACCGTCGGCGGCTGGTTCACGGCCCTCGCCGAGTCGCACTCCGGGTTCACCGTCGACGTCATCGACGTGGCCGGCCTCGAACTGCCCGCCGCCCACCCGGACTGGGGCACTGAGCGCACCCCGGCCCTGACCGCGCTCGCCGAGCGGGTGGAGGCCGCCGACGCGTACGTCGTCGTGACCCCGGAGTACAACCACAGCTTCCCCGCCGCCCTGAAGCACTTCATCGACCTGCACCGCACGGAGTGGGTGGCCAAGGCCGTCGGCTTCGTCTCCTACGGAGGCGTGAGCGGCGGTCTGCGCGCCGTCGAGCAGCTCCGCCTGGTCTTCGCCGAGCTGCACTGCGTCACCGTCCGCGACGGGGTCAGCTTCCACGGCGCCTGGGACCACTTCGGCGAGGGCGGCCGGGCGCACGAGGAGGAGGGCGCGGCCGGCGCCGCCAAGGTGATGCTGGACCAGCTGGCCTGGTGGGGCAGCGCCCTGCGGACGGCGCGCACGGAGAACCCGTACCGCTGAACTCCCCGCCCGGTCAGGGCTTCTTGAGCACCATCTCGTACTCCTGAGAAGAGGGGTCGCCCGGCACCTGGGCGACCCCTCCGCCCCGTACGAAGCCGTACCGCCGGTAGAAGGCCATCGCCCGCGGATTGCGCTCATGGACGTACAACCGCACCCGCTCGACGCCCTCCAGAGACCACGCCCACGCGACCGCCGCGTCGAACAGGCCCCGCGCCGGCCCGTTGCCGCGGTGCCCGGGCCGCACGTAGACCCCGACGAGATGGGCCTGCCGCTGCTCGATCACCCCGCCGAAGACGTCCTCCGCCCCCGGCTCCTCGACGAGCACGGTGACCGACCCCGCCCAGTCGCCGTCCGGCGCCACCGCCACGAACTGGCGGGCCCGGGTGGCGTGCGAGGTGCCCGCCGCCCGCGCCCGCCAGTGGGAGTCGGGCTTCGCGACGGCCTGCTCGTACGTCTCCAGGAAGGCGACCGGCGCCGCCGGGTCCCGCAGCGCGGCCAGGCGCAACTCCTTGACCAGCGGCCACTCCTCGGCACGGACGGCCCGTATGACGTAGTCGTGTTCCATGCCGTGATCCTAGGTTTTGGACGGGGCCCCCGCCCGGGATCCCCCCTAGACGCGCGTCGTACCCCGGTACTACGCCCGGCCGCCACGTCCCGCCCCCGGTCCGACGATCCGCGGCCCCGCGAACGGCAGCATCGAAGACATGATTAGGGCAACCGGACTGACCAAACGCTACGGCGACAAGACCGTCGTCGACGACCTCGGCTTCGAGGTCCTGCCGGGCACCGTCACCGGCTTCCTCGGCCCCAACGGCGCCGGGAAGTCCACCACCATGCGGATGCTCCTCGGCCTCGACGCCCCCACCCGGGGGCGCGCCACCATCGGCGACCGCGTGTACGCGAGCCATCCCGCACCCCTGCACGAGGTGGGCGCCCTCCTCGAAGCACGCTCGGTCCACCCGGGCCGCTCCGCCTTCCACCACCTCATGGCACTCGCCCACACCCACTCCATCCCCAGGAGCCGCGTCGAGACCGTCCTCGCGCTCGCCGGCATCAGCGAGGTGGCCCACCGGCGCGTCAAGGGCTTCTCCCTCGGCATGGGCCAGCGCCTGGGCATCGCCGCCGCCCTGCTCGGCGACCCCGGCACGGTCATCCTCGACGAGCCGGTCAACGGCCTCGACCCCGAGGGCGTCCTGTGGATCCGCAACCTCCTCAAGTCCCTGGCCGCCGAGGGCCGTACGATCCTCGTCTCCTCGCACCTCATGAGCGAGATGGCGCTGACCGCCGACCACCTGATCATCATCGGCCGGGGCAAGCTGCTCGCGGACACCACCGTCGAACGGTTCGTGCGCGAGTCGGGCACCGGCGCCGTCAAGGTCGTCAGCCCCGAGGCAGGCCGCCTCGCCGAGCTGCTCGCCGCCCCCGACGTGCACATCACCAGCGAGACCCCCGGCGTCCTCGACGTCCGCGGCACCGACGCCGAGCACATCGGCCGCACCGCCGCGGCCCACGCCATCCCCCTCTTCGAACTGACCCCGCACAGCGCCTCGCTGGAGCAGGCGTTCATGGACCTCACCCGGGACTCCGTCGACTACATCGCCTCGACGAGCGTCCCCCAGCCGGAAGGAGCCGCGGCATGAGCACCCTCACCACCGCCCCCACCGCGCCCGCCTCCTCCGCCTACCGCCTGAGCACCAGGGGCATCCTGCGCTCGGAGTGGCACAAGCTGTGGACGCTCCGCTCCACCTGGATCACCCTCGTCACGGCGTTCGCCCTGGTCGTCGCCGTCGGCATCACCATGGGGGCCACGTACAACGGCGACGACTCCGAGATCGACACCATCGTCTTCATCCTGTTCGGCACCCAGCTCGCCCAGATCTGCCTGGCCGTCCTCGGCATCCTCGTCACCGCGGGCGAGTACTCGACCGGCATGATCCGCGCCTCGCTCACCGCCGTCCCGACCCGGCTGCCCGTCCTGTGGTCCAAGGCCGGCATCTTCACGGCGATCGCCTTCACGGTGTCCCTGGTGACCAACATCGTCACCTTCCTCGTCGCCCAGATCTGGCTCTCCGGCAGCGACAAGGAGCTCTCCCTCGCCGACGACGGCGTCCTCGGCGCACTCACGACGAGCGCCGCCTCCCTCACCCTGCTCAGCCTCATCGCGCTCGGCCTCGGCGCGCTGCTCCGCTCGGTGCCCGGCGCCATCGGCGCGTTCGTCGGAGCCGTCCTCATCCTGCCCGAGGTCCTCTCGATGCTGCCCTTCAGCGCCGTCGAGACCGCCATCAGGTACTTCCCCGCCCAGGCGGCGGCATCGCTCGGCTCGGTGGCCCGGGTGGAGAACACCATCGCCCCCGGCACGGCCCTGCTCACCCTCGCCCTCTGGGCAGCCGCCATCATCGCGGGCGCGTCCGTACTGCTCAAGCGGCGCGACGTATGACCCCCACCCACGGCGCGCCTGTACGAGGATGAGGCCGTGACCGAGCCGCATCCCCTCACTCAGATCCTCCAGCGCATGACACAGCGGGCGCGCGCCTTCGACAGGCGCCGCCCGCTCGTCTGGGACCTGCTGGTCACCTCGTTCTTCGTGAGCGCCGCCCTCATCGACGCGGACGGCGGCTGGCGCAACAACGCTCCCAACACGGACGTGCCTGACCCGCTCATCCAGCTGATGAGCCTCGGCCTGTCACTGCCCGTGCTGTGGCGCCGCCGCCACCCCATGGTCGTGCTGACGCTCATGGTCGCGACAGGCCTGGTCAACAGCTGGAGCGGCGCCATGCTCCAGGCCGCCCTGATCCAGATGCTCGTCCTCTTCAGCATCGCGATGCGGCTGCCCCTGAAGACGCTCGGCTGGGCGGGCCTCATGATGATGGCCCCGCTGATCGTGGGCGCCATCCGCTACCCCAAAGGCAGTTGGGACCAGCAGATCATCCCCAACGTATGGGCATACGCCCTCGTCGCGCTCCTCGGCATCGCCGTGCGCTCCCGCCAGGACTACACGCAGGCGCTCGTCGACCGCGCACGCCGGCTCGAAGTGGAGCGCGACCAGCAGGCCCAGCTCGCCACGGCCACCGAGCGCACCCGCATAGCCCGCGAGATGCACGACATCATCGGCCACAACCTCTCCGTCATCACGGGCCTCGCGGACGGCGGTTCGTACGCCGCCGCCAAGTCCCCCGAGCGCGCCACGCAGGCCCTCGAAGCCATCGGCTCCACCAGCCGCCAGGCGCTCTCGGAGCTCCGGCGCCTCCTGGACGTCCTGCGCGACGACGAGCCCGCGGCGGCCGAGCGTTCCCCGCAGCCCGCCCTCACCGACCTCGGCCGGCTCATCGACGGCGTACGGGCCGCGGGCCTCCCGGTCCGCAGCACGGTCCACGGCCAGCCGGACACCGTCCCCCCGGGCTGCCAGCTGACCGTCTACCGCGTCGTCCAGGAAGCCCTGACCAACACCCTCAAGCACGGCGGGCCCGACGCCACCGCCACCGTCGACATCTCCTACGCCGATGACGGCGTCACGGTCGAGGTCACCGACACGGGCAGCGGCGGACCCGCGCTTCCCGCCGACGGCCGGGGCCGCGGGCTGACGGGAATGCGCGAGCGAACATCGTTGTACGACGGCACACTTGAGGCCGGGCCGCTGACTCGACCGGCAGGCGGCTGGCGGGTCCACCTCCATCTCCCGAAGGACAGCGAGACACCGTGACGACCGTGCTCATCGTCGACGACCAGCCCATGCAGCGCTTCGGTTTCCGCATGCTCCTGGAGAGCCAGGACGACATGACGGTGGCGGGCGAGGCCGGCAACGGCAGCGAGGCGGTCCGCATGACGGCCGAACACCATCCCGACGTGGTCCTGATGGACATCCGCATGCCCGGCCTCGACGGCATCGAGGCCACGCGCCGCATCGTCGCCTCCGGCGACCGCACCCGCGTCCTCATTCTCACCACGTTCGACCTCGACGAGTACGCGTACGAAGGCCTGCGCGCGGGCGCCTCCGGCTTCCTCATCAAGGACGCCCTGCCCGAGGACCTCCTCTCCGGCATACGTACCGTCGCCTCGGGCAACGCGGTCGTCGCCCCCAGCCTGACCCGCCGCCTCCTCGACACGTACGCGTCCCGTCTGCCGGTGGCCGGCGCCCTGCCCGCCGACCCGGCGAACCATCCCCGGCTGGCCTCCCTCACGGACCGCGAACGCGAAATACTGACGGTCATCGGCCAGGGCTGGACGAACGCGGAGATCTCGTCACGCCTGCACCTCGCGGAATCCACGGTGAAGACGCACGTGGGCCGCATTCTCGCGAAGACGGGAGCGAGGGACCGTGTGCAGGCGGTGATCCTGGCGTACGACACGAAGCTTGTACGGCCGTCATAGGCCGCCGCTGGCTTTCCGGCCCGGAACGCAGAAAACCCCCGCACCATTGGTGCGGGGGTTTCCCTTAAAATTAGTTCGGCGGCGTCCTACTCTCCCACAGGGTCCCCCCTGCAGTAC